>CAKZOO010000158.1 GCA_937136455.1 uncultured Flavobacteriaceae bacterium
CAATGGCATCTCCCTGGATCTTGTCACCCTAATTTTATAAATACCACTTAAGCTACTAAAATCACTAGATGGGATTGTCATATAGTCATAATCATTATCTGAATTATATTTCGAGAAAACTACATCATCATCTGAATTTAATATTTCTACATGAATTCGGTCATAATCACCTTGAATTGGTGGTCCATCCCACTGAAAATACCAAGTAAAGCCTGTATAAATAATATCCTGCGAGGTTGGAATAGAACAAGTAAATACATTATCAAAAAGCCCATAATTATTCAAACTTGTGCCATTATGAATAACAGAAATATAAGCTGAATCAAGAAAGCTTGTAAACTCTCTTTCATAAGTATATGATCCGGCTCCACCATATTCTGTTTGAAGATCCATTATCTTTACTTGATCTCCCTCAATAAAATTAATATTTGCCCCTAATTCCTTTTTTTTACGTAATCTGCAACGCACTTTTGTATGATAAAAATGCTCATGATATTCTATTCGATAATGTTGGTAAATATCATTGGTGTCGATCTTTGTAGATTTCTTTGTACAAGAAGCAAATACAATAACTAAGGAGATAAATAAGAGATTTTTCATGACCTAAAAATACGAAAACTGTTTTAGTAAATAGAAATTTGTATTTTTCAGCTCTGTAATTATACCTTTTGAATTGGACCATTCATAAATATTCTTTTAAGCAAACATTTGTTTTTTCCTTCCTATTTCTATTGATTTATATCTTTGGAAATAATATAGACGGGAGTTTTTTTCAATTGAATCTGAACTATCTTTTGCCAGATAGTTATTCTTATATCCAAGCGAGTAAAAATTTTTATGGGGAGTTTCAAATCGACCCAATACGACCATTTCTTTATCCATTGATCATAGGGGTTCCTAGTATATTTGGATTCAATTCGTCTGAATCAATAATACTTTTTGCAGTTTTCATCAACCTTGTAGTATGGTTCTTTACCCTGTTTTATCTTTACAAAACGATTGAAATCATACAATCAAAAAAGGCCGCTTTTTGGTCTACACTTATCTTAAGCAGCTGTTTTGGGATTACTGGAATGATTTTTCAACCGTTAACAGAAATTTGCTTTATTGGATTGCTCACATCGGGGGCGTATTTTTTAATCAAAGTGCCTCATTTGCCATCTAATATTGGGCTTTTCTTAGGGTTTATCCTCACAGCATCTTTGATTAGACCAGGGGTGCTTTAGTTTGGTCTTAGTCTTTTGCTCGTATGTATTATACGTTTTAAAAAGACCTTAATTCATAAAAAGTTTTTGCTCCCACTTTTGATACCCATTCTTTTACTGGGTTTTCAAAGTTATGGAATGTACTCCCAATTTAAAACTCTATCCATTTCTAATATTGGACCATTAACTTGGTACAAATACATAGGTGTACAAGTTTATGCTGAAACAAATAAAGAAAATATAGATAGCGTAATCCTAAAAAGAGCAAAAGAAATTCATCAATTAAATAGTTGGAAAGAGATAAGAAAAAAAGGTGCTGACGACTTAAAAAATACAATAATTCAGCACCCTTTTATTGTAATTAAATATTTAGGGTTAAATATTTTTCATAATAGCATCTCAAAAAGTAATGCGATAGAAACCCACTCAATTAGAGGTCCTGAAAAGATTTATCACCACACTCAACATTTATTTCTCATTTTATCTCGCTTACACAATATACTATTTGCTCTTCTAATTATGTATTTAATTTACTTTGTTATCAGGTATTTTAGAAATTTAGAGTTTTCATTCTTCATACTGATATCCTTTGTTCTCTATTCCCTACTCACAGGGGGTATTTCCTTTTGGCAAGGAGACCGTTTCAGTATTGTTTACTATCCTAGTATCCTAATCCTAATTATGTACACCTCTCGGCTTGTAAGATCTAAAAAACACCTACAGGAAAAATAGCTTCTACATCAGACTCACCTGGTGCACATGTGCCATCTTTGATCCCTCCAGGTTGATGTCTTAAATTCAATTTGAAGTTGCCATCATTTGCGGATGTTACAGTCCATTCCGACTCTAATCCAAGCGGGAGCCCATTACCATCAACATCGGTTATATTGAAATCAATCATCAAATTTCCTAATGCCTCATAGCAAACAATATGTTCGAAGCCTGTTATTTGTATGGCAGAAGTCACACTCTCAGCAGGATTTGACGATTCATCCCAGAATTCAACTGTAACTGAATATACATGGCCAGAATCTAAAAAGATTGTCTCTATGTTTGGATTATTTCCTCCCACTCCATCGGGATCTGAATATTCAAATGAGAAAGTACTTTGATCCGCCTGATCCGTAAAGTTGATTCTTACTGTAGTTATAACTGCATGATTGTGTCCAGCATGTGGAGCTTTTGCCTTTTCACAAGAACCTGCGAGGAAAAGAAAAGCAGTGCTTAAAAGAAATAATAGTTGATTTTTCATTTTGCTTATTTTTATATTGTATAACTTATTTTAATAACTGCTCCTATACCTAAATCATCTGTATAAAAGCGAAATCGATTCATGTATTCTCTGTATCTGGTGTTTAACATATTTTGAATTTCAAACCCTAGAGTCAAGTTTCCTTTTTTCTGAATGAAGGTGACGGCTGACTCAAAATTCAGCAAAAAATAGCCCGTGGGAACACCATAAATATTGTCTTCAATACTATGCTTCCATTGTCTTGTAACCCCAACACCTGAAAGTTTAATATAGGGATCTAAAACCTTGTTCGTAGATTTAAAACTATACTTTAAAAAAGCCCCTATTCGATCAGAAGGCATCAATGGGATATAATCCTTACGCTCTAAATTATAAGCCCATAAGGTGGATCCATTAATATTGATTTCAAATTGTTCGGTTACCATTATAGAAAGTGAGGCGTCTGCTCCAGTTAATAGTGCGTCATTTTGGGAGTAGTAGAAAGAAGGAAATGCTCCT
>CAKZOO010000159.1 GCA_937136455.1 uncultured Flavobacteriaceae bacterium
TTCTTGACCATCATTTAGTTTGTACTGGTAGAAGTTTTCTTCTTTAGTGAGACTTTCGATTGCGCCAAAGACTTTTTCCTCTGCCCCCTTTTCATCAATCAAGTCCCTGCGGGTTAGATTGTCATTACACTCGTAACTAACTAGACCTAGAAGAGATCGCAGCTTAGTTTCCTCCAAGTGCCACGCAGCAATTGGTATTCCCTTCTGCAACATATTGTATTCAAGATAACGCATGATCTCCGTCTTGCCGATACCCGTGGGTGCTTTGATTACCGTGAAGTGACCTTGCATCAAACCTAAGATTTTATCGTCTAAGGCTTGGATACCTGTCGGCACATACTGATGCTCAGGTGTATCCTTATACAACGACAAGAAGTCCTGTGTGCTGTTCATCACATTCTCAGGTGTGTACTTACGAGCGTTCCACCAAGCCTGTTTGAACTCTGATGCTTTGCCAGCCTGTAAGAACTCGTTAGCATCTTTATATGGACGATGGTCAACCCGATATACTTTGTTAGGGAATAACTTTGCTATGTTATCAGCAAGATTATTTCCAGCTTCATCGTTATCAACCGACAGGATGATCTTGTCGAAAGCGTTAAGCCACTCCGCGCAATTCTCCCACAACTTCTTAGATGGCGTAGCAGATGGCAACGACACAACAGGATTACTGAATTTACTCTGCACCATTTGATATACAGAAAGGGCGTCTATCTCACCCTCAGTAATTGTCACGGCGTTACTAGACCCAGCGGTAAAAAGGTTCATTCCGAATAGTTCATCGGATTTAAACCCATCTTTAGCATAGAAGCCCTTCTCTGGTAACTTCCTTACTTTAATTCCCCCGCTGGGGTATGTGTACTCTTGACGGTCAGGGTAGGTCAATACACCATATTCCGCCATAACCCCCTCATCAATACCTCGCATACTTTCATGTTTTCCAATGCTGGGGTCTTGTTGAATTGGCGGCTCAATCTTCTTAGGGGTAAACGAGTACCCTTCTCTTTCTACCGTAGGGTATTTTTCAGATGCCCAATCAAACGTCTTCTGTCTTGACGGGTAATTAGTATTACAGGAGTGGCATTTTCCATAGCCATTACTGTTATAACTAAAAGCATCTGAAGAACCGCACGACACAAAGGGACACGGCAGATTACTTTTATCACTCATATTATATTCCTTATGTTTAAGTTATCTAGAGTTATGGTGGTCTGTGGTGGATTAAATAAGTGGTATCTCTAGAGTAACTCTAGAGTAACCTTTTTGAAGCCACCACCACAGACCAGTAACACTTGAGCAACTCTAGAGGTAACTTAAGAGGGCTACACTTACTTATATAGACCTTTTTCAGCCTTTCACACTTCACGAATTGTTACAGTTGTGACATTTTGTAAAGTGCTGCCTCTTCTCTCCTAGATATTGACTGTTGGCTAACACCACATATCTCAGCCAAATCACCTTGAGAACATTCCTCAAAGTACCTCTTATATATAATCTCCCTGTCTATGTCGTCCAGTAAATTAAGAACTTTCGCAATGAACTCATCAGTCTCATACTTTTGAGAACAGTCTTTAACGGACAAAGAGAAGCTGTCGTCAAAACTCACAGACGTTGTAGACAGTGCCTTTGCCAGTTCCTCCTTGCCTTTCTTTGAATAAGACCCGTGCTTATACTCAACACCCTTTGAGAGGCTCTCTACCGTCCTTGAGTTAGGTATATGCACTACTCTAGACCTCCTGTTGATATAGTCGTACATGGCTCTGTGTGCGCGTCTGTACAGGCTTGCAGGGTATTCATCTGGGTTTACCTCTAGCCTTTCGTATATTGCCAACACACCTTCAGAGATGAGGTCGTCTTTTAAATCAATGCGGTTGTACTTGTAAGCCAACCTCTTGCACATCTTTATGATTTCATCATCAGGCAAACTCATGCTCTGGCTCCTGTTCTAGGTACATCTGACGTTGCCTGATAAGGTAAGCGACCTCCTCAGCTTTTACGTCTGGACACTTCTCTAGCGTCCTTACGATCTTCCTCAGCTCATCTTTAGTCATAGCTTGTCTTTACCCTCCAGTTGATTGATACGCATCTGTGCATAACGTATGACCTTCTCAAGGTCTGTGATCTCACACTTAGCCTTGCTCATTC
>CAKZOO010000160.1 GCA_937136455.1 uncultured Flavobacteriaceae bacterium
GTTGTCGTGCCGCGTGTAAGAGTGGCCGCAACAACGGTGTCTATCTCAAACGCCGCACTGGTGCCGACATTGCTGTTTCCGCCCGCATTTACGATTGCCACGTGCAGCACATAGTCGCCAAGGGTTATACCATCGACCAGCGTATCGGTGAACGGTGACGGCCATGTGCCGCTGCCGCTATCCACTGGTGCGCCGCCGCCCGACTCCTGCCCTGCCACAATCTCCGCCGCAGTCGGTGCCGTGTCGCCGTCTGCCACAAGAACCCAATAGATCGCGTTGCCCGTCGCCGCGCCGCTTGCGGTGATAGATACCGGCATATCTCCGTCAGTGATAGAGCCGACCGTGACCGCGCTGATTGTGACGGGGGCAGGCGTGGCTGATACCGCACCAACCGGGCCAAGGACGCGCGTTTCGCCGTCGCTGTCCACATTGAACGGGGAGTTGATCAGGCTGGCCGTTGTCACAGTAATCAATGCCGCTGCCGTCTGCGGGGTATAATCGCCGTTGTCCGCGTCCACGAAGTCAGGGTCTGTGCCTGTGCTGGTGCCATCCACAACATTGAAGTTTTCTGCAAGCGACCAACCGCCGGTCAGGTTCACGGCCATATCCAGTTGCTGATCCGAATAGACCAAGTTGCCGCTGAAATCGTTGCCGGTCATTGTTGCCGTGCTGAAATTCGCGGACCAATCGTCAAGGTTCAAATCCTTGAACCCGCCTTCGCGGTTGGAGTTGACCACCGTGTTGAACCGGGTGCGAATATTGCTGATCGTACCTGTGTCGGTGTCGCCGGGGTGGTTGTGGTAATAGATGCCGATCTGGTCGCTATCCACAATCACGTTGTTGAAAATGTCGATGCTATCCAGCGACAAGAACGCATTGCTGCCCGCGCCGTTTTCACGCGCCAGCACGATGCCATGACGGCACCCCGTGACCGTGTTGTTGCGGATGGTGATATCTTCGCAGAACCGCTGCCCGGCGTCGATATAGATGCCGTGCCGCTCTGTGTTTGTGATAACGTTTTCTTCGATGAAATTGCCGGGGCCATAGGCAAAATTCACATCACCGCTAACTGGCGTATAAGAGCCGTTCACCCCGGCCTTGAAATCAATACCGTACTGCCTTGAGTTGTAAATCGTGTTGCCTTTCGCCACAATAGACGAAGCGGATGCAGCCGCAGAAATACACTCAACATTGCCAAGGCCCTGCACGTCAATCTCAAGATTAGTGCGGGTAATGTCGTTATCCTCGACCAGCACGTCAACGGTGCGCAGGCTGGACGTTTCCCCGGACGGAATGACGCTGCTTGAATTGTTGCCGCCCACATAGACCGCAGACCGCCCCACGTCCCTGATCACGTTATCCCGGATGATGTGGTGGCCGTGCTGCTCGCTTACCGTGCCGACGACAAAGACGCCCGTTCTCCAGACCCATTCAATCGTCAGCTTCTCAACGATGATCCAGTCCTGGCTGTCGATGTAAATCCCATCGCGCTTGGATTCCGGTAGCGTACTTTCGACACTGCCGCCCTGTGCGACGTGCGACTGCAATTCGCCGCGTATAACGCCTTGGTGTTCCTGTCCGGGAATTGCGGTAACGAGGATCGGGCTACCGCTTGTACCTGACGCCTCAATGTCAAATGGATCGTAAACGCCCGCGCCCATAAACACGGTATCCCCAGCCCCAACGCCTTGTTCCAGCGCAAACTGTGGGGTGCGGTATGGCGATGCAATCGAACCTGTGCCGGTCGTGTCGCTGCCTGTGCCATGCACGTAAAACTCATCCGAAACCGGCACTGTCACGCTGCGGCTGGTCGTCACTTCACCGCGCGTAATCGTGAACGCCACCGCCTCACCGGCGCTCGCACCCGTCGCGGTGTAATTCCATTCGGCGCGCTTGATGCTCATGGCACTAATCGTGATGTCGCCGGTGCCGCCTTTATTGATCGCGTTGCCCGTGTCGCCATCTTCAGCGGTCACAAGCACGTTCTGGATGCCCAAAGAGGTCGGCAGATTGCCCGTGCCGAACGGTCCAGCGGATGGGTAAAACAGCGTGACGCCTTCATCCGCTGCGGTGACTTCATAGGATATCAGGTATAGCACCCCAGAGGACACGCTCGACATAGCTGTGACCTTCTGGCCAGATGCCCCCGTCAAAGCCCCCGGCGCGGTTGTGTCAGCCAATTCAGGACTGATCAAGGCCTCTGACACGTCGCTGGTCGCATCCACGCCATCCAGCGTCAACGCGGTCAACGTCAGCGTATCGCCCGGCAGGCCATTGCGCGCGCTGTCCAGTTTTAATTTTACCGTGTCCGTCGCGCCACGTGTGTATTCAATGGCGGCGCGGATAGATGCGCTCGCTGATCCAAAATCAAACCGCGAGGACGTGAACCGTGCGGGGTTATAGCGGTTTGTGGAAAAGCGAACGGTCATGTTCAGACCTCGATCGCAGCGCTGGATGGTTGTGGGGATGCCAGCCAAAGCCGCTCGCCAGAGACAAGAGCAATATCCTGGCTGCTTTCCCGCGCCACCAAAGACCCGCGAGTAACGCTGGTTGTTGGCAGCGTGTCGCTGTCCGTGATCGTAAACGACAACCGCGTCAAGGCCGACGGGTTGGATATCAGCACGTCAGTGTCGTCGGCGGCCGTGTACCGCGCGGATGCAGACCATTCGGCCGTCGTGTCATAAGTTGTTGTCGCCATTTCAGATCTCCTTATTTCGGCGCCAGTATTTGCGCTATGGATTTCAGTTTCTTGTTTGCCTCGAACAAAGCGGCACCGCGCTCTGCGTCTCGGATCACTGCGTCTCTGTATGTGCGCAGGGGGCGGGACGGCACAGGCACGGGCTGCAAGAGTGTCCCAGGCACCGAAACGGGCACCTGCGGGGCCTCACAGCCCGCCAACAGCGCGCAGAAGGGCAGGATCAATAGGCGCATCTGCGCATCCTCCGTAGGTTTCGGTCAGGGCGGCCTCCACACGACTGTCGAGTTCGGCAGCGCGCTTGTTCGCTTCGAAAACATATTCGTCGGCAACACGTTGGGCTTCCCGTGCTTGCTCGATCTGCGCATCCTTGAAGCGGATCTTCTCCTTGAGTGGCGCGACAACGTAGCGATTGACGCCCAGACCACCGGCGGCAATCAGCGCCAAGACGACACCTATGGCGGCCGTGAGCCTCACGAAGAAACCTTTTCTTGCGTCATGCAGGCCCGGTATATGGCCTCTGCCAACTGGTCGATCCGGTTGTGAGAGCAGATGCAGTCGTTCGTGTTGCTGCCGAAGTATGGCTCGATCATGACTGCCGGTGCGCGACCCTGCCAGAGCGACCGCCCGCCGCGATCAGAACGCTTTAAGGCTCGGATGCCGCGATCCCTGTTCTCCAAGACAGCAACGCACCGCGCCTGCAATTCTTCGGCCAAGGCCATCGACCCCGAGGTTCCGCTGGACAGCATCAAGCATCCGCTCGCGGTCGGGTTCGCCACACTGTTGAAGTGCAATTCAACGGTAACGTCCGCGCCCCAGCGATCTGTCTCTGCGTAAACCCGGTCAATCTCGGCGGAATACCCACCAACGGGAACCCGGTTAAACACCCGAACCTCTTTCCCGTGCAATGCAATCAGCGATGCAAGTTCGCTATTCCAATCATATTCAGTACGGCCGTCTGTTTTGCGCACAGCGCCCTGAGCCTTTGCGTTGTGTCCTACTACGATAGCAATCTTCATGGTTCAGCCTTTCTTTTTGAGAATACGCGAAAGCCTTGAGAGGCACGCGCGGCGTTTCGGATACCAAGGCATGTCAATCCAGAGCCAATTCTTTTGTTCATCCGGATCAAGGCTTTCGTGGAGTGCCTTTAAATGCAGATACCCCGCCCAGACCGCCACGGCTTTCAAAGCAACGTCGAGTTTAAGGCCCCATTGACGCAACTGCGCCACGTCGCCCTCGTTCATCAGCGCATATCGGTTCACAAACACCTGCCACCAAGCGGCGTCCAGCGCTTGCGAAAAGAATCCCGCCACAATGGCGATTGCCAAGAAATACGCTCCGTCCCTCGCGCCCCAAACACGGGCCCAATAGGCCCGGATCACCAAGGCGCTCATCCAGATAACCGCCACGCCTGATAAAAATGATACCGTCTCAGCCATCCGTCCGACTCTCGCCCCGTGTTTTCTTTTCCAGAAGTGCCGTCAGCACATCCAAGGTTGCATTCGTTTTGTCCTCGGCGGCTCTCATGCGAACCTCCTTAGCTTTCAATTCGCTCTCTACTTGATCGGATTGCTGTTGGATTTTTTTGGACCTTGACCAGAACATTCTAGCTCCCCCGGCGGATTTCATCCGTCAAAGAGGCTACTACATTCGCCAGTTTCTCTTGTGTGGCGGTCTGTCTCTCGACAACCTCCACGGCTCCTTTGGTGATCTCTATGCGCGCCTCTTGAGACGCCGCCAACTGCTGATCCTTGCGCCAGTACCCCCACGCAAGGGCAACGCTGATCACGACGGTTGGGTCGGATTTCAGCCACCCGAACGCGGCAGGTATGAGCGTATTCCAATCCATCAGACCGTTGGTATCTCTCGGTATCGCAGTCTGATCTGCGAAGTGGTCGTTGAGTTGCCGTATATTTCTGCGTGCTGCATCATGATGTACCAGCCCGTTCCAGTGCCTCCGACAAGCGACAAATCAATCTTTGCGGCCTGCGGTAATACGGGGAGTATCGTGGATTGAAGTAGGTGGTTTGAGGCAGTTCCGCTTCCCGTGAGAGTATCAAGTGTTTGCCATGTGCTTTGCAGGTCTTGACCGCCATCGGCTTGCAAAACATCAGACTCATCGGCGCAGTAAATATTGTAGGATGATCCGGAATCACTGTCATTGCCCCCGGTGCTTTGGCTATAAAGCGAAGCGTCAACAATAAGGCGGCTATCTGCAAATTGCTGTGTGATTTCAAATGTCTTGAAGGTAACGAACGCCTTTGATCCCGTAACATAGGAAGCATCGTCCACAAGAACATTATCTATGGCCGTCTTTGCTGCGATCTGAGCGGCCACATATGCGATAAGGGATGCTTGCGAAGCGGCCGCATTCTCGCTGGCCGACGCCATATCATCCTCTCGGAGTAAGGCAGGGACGCCCAGATTGGTGCGCGCCTGTGGCTTGTTGGGTATGTCGCTCAAGTTATTAGCGGCAAGCAAGTCGCCCGTTCCAGCACCGGCCGTTCCGCGCGCGGCAAACACTGCCCATCTGCTTTCTGATAGGTCTGTCGCAAAATCATCTGACGTGTGGGCATCTATGCAGACATAGGTGTTTCCAAGGTATGCTGCCCCAACGCCTTGAACCAAATCCGATGGTGAATATGCGGTCGCAGTAACCCAATCACCCCTGTTGACGATCAGGCTTTCCTCTGCGGCCTGCGCATCCGTGGCGCTCTGAGCTGCCGCCGCCGCACTCGCCGCCGCCGCTGTAGCGTTGGCTTCTGCCGCCTCAAGTTCTGTTGTGGTCGGACCCGCCACAAAGCCCGTAGCGCTGCGCTTTACAACTGAGTTTTCAGGGAAGTCGGCGGGCTCGACCTCATCAAATGACCGAACCGCCCGCCGCGCATCACGCTTGATATCGGCCACGGTAGACCACAACCGGCCAGCTTCATTGTTCCAGAAATCGACCAGTCCGGGCCCGTTCAACATGTCTTGCGACCGGATCGGCTGCAATGCGCTATCAATGACGATCACGCTGTCAGCGGGTAGGTCGTCTGAAAATGTGATTGCGGCATCATCGCTGACGCCATCAGAGAAGGTTGCAGAGAGCGTCCAGTCCTCGCTCTTGATCCCGTCCACATAGACCAGAACATCGTCTGTATCAAAGAGGCGATACGGAAGTGAGAACGGGCCAGCACTTGCCGATGCAAGCGTGACGGTGTGGGTGCGGGGCGTGGTGGACAGCGTTGACATGCGCAAGAGATTGCAAAAGCCGCACTGTCACCAAATGCACGCGCGGACTTATGAGAACCGCAGCAGGTGCAATTTAGCGTTGACAGAGAAGCCTGAGACCGTTCCGCTGGTCGTGTTGTGGAATTTCACAGAAACGGTATCGGACGCAGAAATCCAAGCCTGTGCCGTAAGTCCATCGGCCAACGCCGCATCAAAGTCACATTGCAGATAGTCAGTCGTCAGCGCGCCGGTCAGGGTCGCCGTCACCGTCTCGCTCGCACCTGCGAGAATATCAGAAGTGGTCAGTGCTGCCGATACATTCAGCGCCGTTTCAATCGTGGAAGCGCTGTCAAACTCAAGAGAGGTTGTTATTTCCACCTGATTGAGCGTTGCCGAAATCGCTGTCAGGTCATTGATCTGACTGGTGCCGAAGTCGTGATCCCCCCCGTCCACTGCATAGTCGGCAAACAAATTGCCAACCGTGACGTACCTGGTGAGGGGTTCGGAACCTGTGGAGCTCCATATCGGCAGTCTGTCCGCGCTCGATATGCTGACCGCTGAGTGTTCCGTAAGGTCGCTAATCTCTGTCATACCTGTCTCCAATTTGACATGAGCAACATGTCGATAAGCTGGCGCGGCACAAAGGCACTACTGCCCGAGACTTGGTGCTCTATCCGGAAGCGGTGAGCCCGGCATCCACCAAGAGCCGTTTCCATATCGGTTTTCCTGCACTGTCGCCTTGCGCTGGAAGTCCCTGCCGGCGTCCGGGTCCAGAACATTCTGCAATTGGTCCCAGAACAGGCGGTCCAGTGCAGGGCCCAGCATCGGCGTTTGACCCATTGGGGTGTAGCGCTTACCTATTCTGGACAACTCGCTGGCAAAGTTTGTGTCTTCCCCTGTGGCAAGTTCGATCCCGTTCCCTATGCTGATTGCCCATGCGTCCCCCAAAAGCTGCGGAACAGGACCGGCCACATATGTCGGGAAGCCGCCACCCCAAGATGCTTCTCCCGTAGAGACGATATCCCCAACGATACCAAAGCCGCCACCCTTGAGTGTCGCCCTGCCCCAGAAATCCGGCGTATCCATCGGCTGCGGATCGTTACCCTTGATGAGCTCGCCCAATTGTAGCGCAACGGCGCCCATGACTGTCGCGCCCGCCGCGAGGTTCATCCCGTACCCCACTCGACCAGCCAAGGTCGGCTGCGCCATCATGCGGCGAAATTGGTTGACGGTGAACGTCATGGCAAAGGATTTGAACATGAGGCCGGACTTCATCACCTCGTATGGGAGCGAGCCGGGTGGAAGGCCAAACGCTGCGGGGTCAAGGTATCCTCGCGCCAGAAGGTTTTGTGTTGGCACGGCAAATTCCGTCTGTTCTTCGATCATGGACTGTATTTTGAAAAACAAGTCTTCGGCCTGCGCTTTTGGCATGTCCGTGGATTCCCGCCACCACATAGGGCTTGCGAAGGTCGCACCATTACCCGCCGTGAACATGTGCTTGGGATCGGTGAACGCCGCCCATTCCGCCTCCGTCACGCCGCTCTTGCGCAAGAGGTCACGCAGTGCGGGATCTACGTCGCGGAGTTTCTTGCCAGATTGGCTCGCCATGTAGCCAGCCATTTCCATCTGGAACGCTATTCGCCCCTGATCGGTCCATCCCGCCAAGCCCTGCACCCGCATCGAGGCGCTGGATAATCTTTCTGCCACCTCGGACGCCGGCACCTCCGATTGGAACCGCGCAAGGGCAGCGCCAGGATCGGCTAGTGTGTCGGCTATCCATCCCGCACGCAGGGCATCATCCCGCGACATTTGCGATTTCATCAGGTCAACATGGCGCGCTATAACATTGGCGGGGTTCATGCCTACCGACTGCGCGGCAAGACGCATTGTGTTCAAGTCGGATACGGAAGCAATAACCGCTCGATCAAGGAACGCTGCTGTCATGATGTGCCGGGCGCTCGAAAAGAAGGTGGCCGTATAATCCTGCCAGAGCGTTTCGGGTTGCCCGCCGCCGCTCTGTACCTTGAACATGCGAGACGCGACATTGCCGTTCCCCTCTACGTCACCCGGCGTCATGCCTTCACTGCGGGCGCGCTGAACGGCGAGTTGCTGCCGGTAGTCTATGCCCAAATTGGGGTTGGGCCCGTATGCGCGCATGGCAACGATATCGCGGGCCATTCCGTGAACGTGCCCCATCAGGCTGTTGAATGGATCGCCAGAACCGAATTTCTTATTGTATTCAATCCAGTCGTCGGCGCTTTTGAATTTCAAAACACGCTCTTTGGCCCGGCGCTTATACATCGCCTCGCCCTGCGGCCGCCCATAGACAGCATCGCGCGTCCCCTTCCCGTAAGCGATGTTGTCGTAAATGTCCTGTAGGAAGCGGCGCTGAATATCCATGCTTGGCGGGCTTCCGCCTTCCGCTTGGAACGGACGGCCCGTCAACTCATCTTCCATCTTCTTCCAGTTGATCTTGGGTTGGATATCCTGGAACCAAGTGTCAAATTTGGCCTGCGTGATTGCTCGCCTGTTGTGTGAGTGCGGCATCCCCCAATTTTCCAGCTTGCCGATGATCCCGCCCGCCTCGTTGTGCATCAGGCGCAGATCCTCAAGTGCATCGGTGATCCCGTCAGACAGCGCCTTGGCTGCCGCGTCTCCTGTTGCCTCACCGTGCATTTCCCTGACGATGTTCCGCATCTGGGCGGGCTTGGTGACACTGCCAAGAATATTGCGGTGGTGCTCTTTCAGGAATGCGCCAAGACGAGCGTTGAACCGGCGTGTGATTGACCGCGCCTCCATGTCCAATTTTTCAACCCTGCGCGTCTGGTCCTTTGCGAGTTCCGTCGAGTTGTTGATTTCCAATTGCTGCTTTCGCGCGTTGGATATGCGGGCAAGGTAGACGTGACGCTTTTCGCCCGCCTCTTTTTTCCATGCGGCCTTGATATCTTCGGCAGCAAGGGCTTCCGCGTTCTGGCGCTCGTAGCCTTGCCGCTGGTATTCGTCGGCCTTGTCTTTCCATTGCTGTTGCGCCTTGGCACCCCATTCCTTGTTGGTGCCCTCGTCCTTCATGGCTTCCGCCATGCATTCAAAGAATGACATGTGTTCTATCCTTTCGGCGCTGGCCGTCCGCACATCGCCATGATTTCGGTAAATTCGTCCAGATCATCCAGTTCATCAAGAACCTTGGACACATTGCGCTCGCCCAAGCCGTCGCCCATGTCCAGCATCATGTCGCCATCGGCTTCAACGCTGGTCCGGATATCATCAGCGATCGTGTCTTGGATCACACGGGCCTCTGGTGAGGTGGGATCAGAGAACATATCGGATTGGTTGCGCGCGCCCGTGTCAAACAGGCCATTGTCGGCCGCCGCATTCCCGCCGCGCATAGGCGCATTCTGGGCCGCCTGTAGCCTGTCCCGCTCTGTGATAGGGGAAACCCCGTCGATTAGGGTTTGGTCGCCTGCGTCGGTGCGCTCGCTTGCGCCTTGATCTGGTCCAGAACGTGTTGCGCTGCCGCTATCTGCTCCGGACGCTTGTTCGGCGCGTCCAGCACTGCCATTGCCCGCCGATACTGCATCTTCACCCTCGGCGGCAGGCCGGTCAAAGTCGTCTGCGGTGTATTCTGCGAAGGCTCGGCCATCGTCGCTCTCCAAATCAACCTCTGCAAAGTCGAGGTCTGCATCCCTCATATCATAAATCATGTCCTCGGCGCTACCGCCATTTCGTGAAAGATATTCGGTCATGTCGTCGCGTTGCTGCTCTCCAATGAAATCGCTGGCTTGCAGTCGGTTAATCTCATCATCCACTACCTGCCTCACTCGCGCCATTTCAGCGACAGTTTGCTCGGGCGTGAGGTCGTCAGAGATTGGCGCTATGTGATCTGCTTTGTCAGCCCGCCGCCGGATGTGGTCCGCAAGTTCATCCTCTAGGTCCATCACGTCAGCACGGGTGCGCAACCATCGACTGTCGCCCTCCGCGCTGCGTGCGATAACTTCAATCATGCCTTGAGGATCAAGGTATCCGTTCAGAGAGGGATCGCGGGAATTGGTCGCGTCGGTGATACCGGGGAAGGTGTCCTCCATTTCAGAGGCGACCAAATTGTCCAGATCGGTACGCCCGCCTTTTTTGAACAGGCGCGGGGCCGTCTTGCGGGTAATGCCCATATTGGCGAGTTCCTGACCGGCTGGGCCATCAGGGTCAATCTGTAGGCTTTCGCCATCCGGCTGACCGCTGCCCCTCTTGGCGCGGTGTCCGTTGCTGAGAAAGTCGATCAGTGGGTTTTTGTTCTTATGGTCTCTGGCCTTGGCTTCTTTGATAGCGGCGGTGAGCGCTTCCTCCGTGGCGTCAACTTCATCGGTAAGGTTGCCGCCTTCAATGCCGGGATCGTCCGGTTGCTCCCACGGCTTTGCTCCCTCCTGAGAAAACACACGCTCTGACGGGCGAACAATGGGCTTAGGGGCTTGCGCGGAGTCTTCTGCAAGCCTCGCAATATCCTGAACGGGCGTCGTGGAGTTGCTGGCAAGTATGTCCTCGGCCTGATCGACCAGCACTTGCGTTTCAAATTCATCCCGACCAGCAAAAGGAGTGACCGTGTTGCGACCCCGGAAATACGTGTAGCCGCGGGAAGCACCCTCAACAGCGCCGCCAAGTATCCCGCCCGCCGCCGCTGCAAGTGCGAGTTGCGTCACTACGTTCGGATCCGGTATATCCAGCCTTTCGGCCATCTTGAATTGCGACGGCAGAAACGCGGCCTCTGCCCCCACGTTGATCGCAGCTTCCCGGCCAACCACGCGGACGAACGAGCCGCCGCCGCCGCCCATCAATAGGAAAGGAACGTTTTTTACGTCTGCCGTCATACCGACCATAGCGCCAGCAAGGCCCGCCGATGTTCGCCCGCCCGGCATCATTTCTAGGATTTGCTGCGCATCTTGATACTCAGCCTGCAATCGCGCGTTAACGGACTGTTCGATCGCTTCATCCGACATGTCCAGATCGGCCCATGCCTCGGGGTTTTCCGCTGCGGCCTCTCCTGCCATTTCAGACAAAAGCTGTTCCATTTCAGGCGGCATGTTTGACGGACGCCGTGAAACCATATCGGGGAATGACGTAAGGCTTTGCTCTGGGAAGCCCGCCTCACGGGCTCTTTCCATGACGGCATCGGCGCCAAGACGGTTTGCAATCTCCCATCCCCGTGCGGCTTTGGCACTGACGGTTTCGCGTTGCAGGCGGAAGTTTGCGTCATTTTCCAGTGACGCCGCTGTTGAAGCTGCCGAAAACCCATCAGTCCAATCTGGAATGCCAGCGCCCGGATTGTTTACCTGAATATCAGGGACTTCATCGCCGCCGCGCTTTAAAAAAAAGGTCAACGCACGGCCTCCATAAGTTGCTGTAAATCAAAGATAAACAGTTTCCCTTCGGCATTTTCGACGTTAAGCACCGTTTCTCCGGACGTGACCTCCATTCGATAGTAACCTTGATATGGCACGATCCGGACATTGCCGCCGTCTACAAGTTTTTGCGGGATCGGCTCGCCATACAAAAGGGGCTGGCCCATTCGCACCTCAGTTGGCCTCCCGTTTACCGTGCGCGTCAGCGTCATGCTGTCCCACACGTTTGTGTTGTCAATTGGATCGCCCCCAAAAGCGGCCTGACCGATTGCCTTGAATGTGCCGGATACCGTAGACGGGTCCGCTACGTTCCCGCCAAGGGAAGATCGAAGGGCGGCGTTTGCCTCATCTCCGCGAACATTGACGGGCAATAAGGTGTTGTGGCCCATGATCTCCTGAACGCCACCCGTGACGATCTTGCCGTTCTGCTTCGACACTTGCCCCAAGGCTTTTTGTATCGAGTCCTCCATGATCTTTTTCGCCGCATCCGAGTCGTATTGCAGGCCCTTTGCGTCAACGGCATAGAGCGCTCGCGCTGCCGCCATTACGTCGGCCTCTACCTCCGTTCGACCTTGAATGCCGACAAAGGCAGCGCCCACTTTTGTATTATATGCGTTGATCGTATCCTTTTCCGGAAGTTGCTGAATAAGACCGGCATCTATGTCAGCTTGGCCTTGAAGCATTTTTGCGGCCATATTCACATCGCCGCCAATCGCTCCCATCTTGCCTGCAAACGCAGTTACCCGATCTATCTCTAGTTGGTCAAAGACTGCGATAGCATCTTCTCCAAAGCCCGCGACAATCGCTGCTGAAATGGCGGCTCGGATTTGCGGCTCGGCTTCTTTGCCCATCATTGCCGATACCGTCGTGGCTTCTTCCTCTGAGAGATACTGCCTCGTGGTAGTATACCCTTCGTCAATCCGCATGTTCATATGCTCACGGCGAGCGTTAAGCCCCTTGATGAACGATTCTGGATTATCTGTGTTGAAGTCTGGAAGTTCTGGTGGCGGCCCCTCCATTGTACGCTGCCCCACTTCGAAGTCGTGCTTCACGGGATCATCATTCCACGCCTTTACATTGTCAGCCACGACCTTCCGCGCCGCATCCAGAACGTCCATCTGTAGGTCGTTTTCAACGGGGGCTGCTGCCATGCTCTCAATTGCGGCGATTTGCTCGGAAGGCTTCATTGCAAGAAACTCGGGCAGGTTGTCCCGCATGGCGACGAATGCAGCCGCTTCACGCGCAAGTTCGGGGTGCGCTGCGACGGCCTCTGGATTGTTCAGCAAGTCCTCCGCATCGGCATACTGGCCGCGCTTGGCCGCTTCGGTGATAAGGCGAAAATCATCTTTGTATCCGGTGATCACCTCCTTCTGACGCTTCGCCATTTCCGTTTGCGAGCGCCGTTCAATATCAAGGAACACATTGGCAGACTGCGCCTGCGTCCAAGCCAAACCGGGAAGCCTTTCGCGCGCTTGCAGAAGATCATCCAACCGCCCCTGTGCTTCTGCTACCTCGTATGGATCACCGGACACGATGGCCTCTTGCAGATTTGCCGACCAGCGATCAACGAGCGCCGCGCTTTCATTGGATGCACGCTGGCGGATTTCACGCTGCTTTGCATCCATCACGCCAAGGTGCCGGCGAGACACTTCCTTTTCCAGAACGCCGCGAACGCTTGCCTTCATGAAGTCCGGCGTGCTTTCAACCATGCCGTCGATGTACTCGCTCGCTGCCTGTGCAAACCCTTCTGGGTCCGTCAAAAACTGCGATGATAGCTCCATGATATCGCCGGTGGACTTATTCAGCACTTCGGCCTGATAGGCGACCTTCGCGGCTGCATCGTGAGCTCGAAGGATCGGCCCTGCAAACGGGGAATACTTGCGGCCTTCCAGCTTCCCATCGGCATTGCGGATCTTGGTCATTTGCGCGCCGCCGCCACTTGTCGAGATAGTCGGCTCACGGTTCGTCGTGGCGTTTTGGTACTTTGCTGTACGGCGCTGGCGGTGTTCCTCCGATGGGCGAAGGAAGAGATTTACAATGGCGGTGGCTGCGCTCGCTGTGTCTTGGGATGCAAGGATCTCCGATCCCGCGCGTGACTCTGATCCCTCAAGCTCGGACATAAGGAAATCAAGCTGCATGTCTTCATTGGCAACGTCAACGCCGCGCTCTGCCGCAAACGCTTCCAGCGACCGGCGGCGTGGCCCCGTCCACTGCGCAAGGCCAAACCCGCCCCTTGATCCCTCCACCAGCGGCTCAATTTCGTTTATGCCACTGTTGAGCCCGCTTTCATCTTCAAAGTTCATGACAAAGGCATCTGCGATGTGCGGCGCCATCCCTCGATCAACGAGCTTCTGGGATATCCGCGAATTGGCCTCGCCCCCGCCGCCGCTTGTCGAAAACGTATAGTTTGAGTTCTGGCCGCCCATATCCTTGCGCGCCATTTCGCGGCCATACTCAGAACCGCGCTCTGCCATTTCATCCATGGCCGCCGGTTCAAGCCGGTCATAGAGTTCGCTCAGGCCATCAGCCAGGAGCTTGAAGCCTGCCCCCCCTTCCGGCGCTACCTGCGAAAAATTGGAAACCGGATTGGATGGAAGTATTTTCTTCAATTGTGCCATTACGGACCTTTCCGGAGTTCATACATATCAAAGAGCGACGGTCCCGCTTTTATGATCCCGCCAAGCATGGCCGCCCTGCCGCGATACCCTGCGTTTTTGGCGCTCATTCTTTGGTCTGCCGCTTCGCTGTTTCGGTTTCCCACGTTAATGCGGGACTCCCTGTCTCGGGCTTCTCTCAGGTCGTTCATGACTTCCATGGTCCCGACGTTGGGCGCCTGACCGTTTGCCCCAAGAGCTGCGCGGAATGATCCCAGATCGCCCTCTAGCGTCTGTGCTGCCGCCGTGCCGGTCTGGATTGCCCGCGTCCGACCAATGAAGCTATTGATTTCGGACTGCTTTTTTTCACCTTTGGCAGCGGCGCGAGCGCTCATGCCTTTAAGTAAGGCGCTTCCCGCCGTTGCTGCTAACGCTACTTCCGGACCCATTATCCCTGCACCCCTTGCCCAATTGCCAAAACCCTGAACGGGCCCGGTCGAGTTTTCTGAAACCTGATGTCGGGATGGTCTCGGTTCCCGTAGATCGTAAATCTGCGCACTTCCGTCTTCGGTGTTGGCGGGGCAGACAGGTCGTCACCGGCTTTGTAGGCTGAGACCTTTTGCCGGTGCCCGTTCATCACTGCCTCATAGGCCAGTGTGTTTTGCACCGATATGGTCGCTTCGAATACGCGCGCCTTGAAGCTGCCAATTCTTGTGCTTTCCTGTATTTCAGCGGGCCAAACCGCTACCTCTGCCGTGAAGTTTATTCCAATCTGGCGCGTCCCGGCTTCAACCGGCTCGCCCTCGATCGCGCCCTGATCTCCAATGAGGAAGTCGCCGGCGTCCCATCCCTCCATGTAATAAGACGCCACTTCACCAGAAAGGTGCCCCGCCAATGGCTTAACGAGCACCAGCGGGTTGCCATTCACTGACATTTCCACGCCGTCTGCGGTCCAGTTGCCGAATTGGGAAAGGGTTTGCGATTGAACGGCGCAATCAAGAAAGGCGTCGTCAGAAAAGCGCTCCCAGAACCGCTTGGTCGTTCCGCCCACTGCCCGCTCTACAATCGCGTAATATCCGCCAAATATCGGAACGACATTGATAATGTTCCCCGTCGTCGTCCATGGCGTGAAGCCAATCGTTTCGTCTCGGAGGTTTTGCTGCCATGATACTGCCGCCAAGGTGCCGTCGTTGTTGACGACAAACATGTATTTTTCCGCCGACGTGCTTCCAAGCGACGGGCCGCATAGCCTCTTGGGGGTCTTGATAAGGTGCGAGTGAAATGTCGAAAGCCTGCGGACGGACCATTTAAGGTAGACGTTCCCGTCAAGAAACACCCCGGAAACCGACTCTCCTGATGCCTCGACAAACACCACGCCATCATCGACACGCACCGGCTTTACCGTGCTAGAGCTCGTTTCATCCACAATCTCGGTCTGGAAGTTGGTGGGGGTAATCGCCCCGTTTTGCCGGGATTGGACTATATGCACGCCGTTGTCGGAAAGCAGAACCAGATCACCCATGTTGATCGCGTGCATCCACCTCTGCCCGCTTTCTCCTGCCTGACGAACAATCGCATCATCATCATTTGACCCAACGCTGAAATCATCAGTGCCGCGGGAAGATGAAAGAACGATCAGATCCGATACGCTTTCGAAGTCCAGAAACACCACGCGGCCCGATACGTTCGAACTGGAACGCGGGTATCCCCTCATATCGGACATGAGCGGTTCATCCCATACGGGGCTGGATACGGGGCTGATTTCAGTCTTTGCCGTCACCTCTGATGATCCCGCCGGGCCCGACAGTTCCTCACCTGTACTGGGGCCTTGGAAAAAGGTCTGTGTCGCAATTTCCAAATTGGTGCCCGAGATTGCCGTGATGATCCCTTGGAAGTTCGTGTCTGCACCAACGACAGCTTCACCCACTCGGTATTCCCGGCTGTCCTGCACTGTCACGCGGTAACTTGGTGGAAGGCTGTTGATGACATTGCCGCGCAGGATTGTCGCACTGATCCGTTCGGTTATCAGGATTTCCCGCCCGCCATATCGTATCCGCAGCCCAACGTACCCCGGATCCCAGATTGGCAGTGATGCCTCAATCGTGACTGTGCCGCTGGTGGCTGATGGCTTGATCGTGGCGCTCTTTTCATGCACCCAATACGGCTGCGCCAGATCACCACCGGGCGCTGGGGCAAACTCGAACGGGTTGAAGTCCCATGACCCGGTTGCTTTCGAGTATGTCAAAAGGCTGATCCCCGTGATCGGATCGCCTATCATGATTTCGTCCCGCATCGGGTTGACCCACAACCGGGTTGCATCATCCCACGGCACCACGTTCTGCACGAACACCTCGGCGCCGTCCCGGTTCACAACCTGAAAAGCATTGTCTTCGAGTTTCAGGCCAAACTCCACGCCGGTCTCCGGGCGCAGCGAAACAACGTCCTCCGCGCCCTCAAAGTCTGCCACATAGAACGTGCCCGGCCGCGCCTCGACAACCCTTGTCGCCAAGCATTTCATGTTCAAACCGGACTTGAGAGATTGACCCCGAACCTCAAGGTCATCCGATTCAAGGAAGTCCTCCCGCAGTTCCATTTGCTGAAAGCTGCGCTGAACGATGTTTTGTTTTACCCTAGCCATTCCTGCTACGCGCCCGCGATATAGGGCCCTTTTGGTAGGCGGGGCGCGTTGATCTGGCCTTTGACGAGTTCGTGCGGGCGCGCTGCAATACCATGTCGGCGTCACTGTCCATGTCTGAGGCTTCGGCGTATTCCTCTTTTACGGATCGCAGGATCAGCGCTTCCATCTTCATCTTGATCCCGAGCACAAATGTCGCCGTCCAAATGTCGATATCAGGCACGTTGACCCATTCGACCCAGCACCCATCGGCGTTGTTCAGGTGAACGTATGATCCATCCTGTATCCAATCGGTCTGGTATCTTTCGCCGGTCACATCGACCAGCCAAAGGTTCCGAACGTGAATTGCCTCAGACGGAACCAGATAAGCATCTGAAAACCCAAACTTTCCGTCGGATCGCGTCACCAGTTGGCTTTGCTGCTTTGTGAAAAAATATTTCCCATCTTCCAATTCGGCCTCAACGATCGAGGGCCAGTTCCGAAACATGGTGCGAAACTCCAAAGAACCATCGTTCTCTGTCGTTATCTCCTGCTGGCCTTGGGCCAAAAGGGCGGCGTTCATGATGCCGATCATTGAGAATTGTGTAGCCATGCGCGGAATATCTGGCCCGCGATACATTCGACAAATGCACAAATGAAAAGGGTGGGCCGAAACCCACCCCTAACCAGGACGCCAGTTTGATCTGGAGGACGTTAACTTAGGCGTCTTTCTTTGTGCGGTCTTGCAGCCGTTTCAGCTTGTTCTTCTGCGCGACCGTCGATGGCTTCATCCACGCGCTCGAAAACGACGTGTATGGCAGTTTCATGACGGTGCCGATTGGAACAAGTCCCGTTTCAGGGTTGGCCCCTACTGCCGTGGTTCGCACTTCAATCAGGTACTTGTCCGCTTCATCGGCCGCCTTTTTTGCCGCTGCCGCAGAGGCGGCTGCTTCCGCCTCCGCAGCTTTGACCGCCGCATCGGCTTCGGCAAGCGTCTTGGCTCTTACGGCCTTGAGCGCGACTTCCGCCTGCTTTTCGTCGTCGGTCATTTCGGCCATCAGGTGTTGACCTCCGTGGCAAGCGCGGCAGTGATTTTGCCGGTTGTCGGATTAGTGCCCGCGACGGTGAAGCGAAGTCCCAGATAGTCTTGGTTCTCCCCATCAGGCAGGACGCGAGTGAAGCCCGGACGGAAGCCCGCGAGCAGGCTTGCCAGCGGGATCGCGCCAGAAGACGCCATGACAGTGCTGGACGAGAGGTCCGCATTGTCTGAGGTTTCCAGTGTGATTGTCAGCGACGTGAGAGTGTTGAAGCTCTCCGTCACTTGGATCAGCAAGGGAATGTGCTCACCGGCGCCAAGGTTGCGTGTCAGGGCCGCAGCATCACCGTGAGGTGTGCCCGCTTCCTGTAGGCGGATGACGTTCGTGGAAATCGCGGTCGCGGTAACGGCCTGATCTTCACAGAACAGAAGGTTGAGGTCGAGGATCATATTCTGTGCTCCTTACACGATCCGGGCTTCGGTATTCAGAAGCGCGTCAGTTTCACGGATGACAAGGCCGCGGTATGTCAGGACTTCCTTGCCTTCGACTTCCATCGGACGCAGGCGCGTGAAGTTGTCGGTGCTGCCGGCATTTGTCGCCAGACCGTCGAGGGCTTCCATCACGTCCGTGTTCGCGTAGATCACGGTACGGCCACGATCGCCCTGATCCTTGATCTTTGCGACACGACGCCCGTGCAGGCGGTAGTAAGCCTTCCGCAGAAGCCCGTAGAGATCGACCGTTCCCGCCGCGAGGTCACTCACGTCAATGTTGGGGATACGAACATTCCGGCGCCAATCAGTAACGCAGAAACCCATGTGAGCGGTGATGAGTTCTTCCTTCACATAGTAGGGATTGCCGCTTGCATCGAGAACGCGCTGTTCGCCCTTGTCCTCTTGCTGGATGCCGCCCGCTACGCCATCGGGGTAGATCGCGCATGTGCCCTGATCGCCCCATGTCACCATCCAGATCGACGTGTTGTCCGATCCGGTTCCGCCGCCGTCGATAATCTGGCGGCCAATGCCGGACGTGGACAGAGCGCCATAACGAGCGCCAAGTCCTTTGGGGAGTCGCGCGTTTGTTGCCGGGTTGTGGTAGAACAGCGCCGTGACAAGTTCCTGCGACATTGCTTCGACGTAGGGTTCTGCCTGACTGGCGCGAACAAGGTCGGGTTTTTTCGCAAGTTTCAAGAGGCGGGTATCGGCAGATGCCATACCTTCGACAAAGCCAGTCGTATCATCGACCTGTTGCATCATCGCCTTGGACTGCGGAACGCCTTCGTAGAGCGCGCCCCACGCAACGGAAGGCAGGCCCGTGCGTACCGAGTGGGTATGCTTGGTGCCGTTGTTGCATTCCATCATCATGAAATCGGTAAGAATGTCCTGAGAAGTGTCGTTCAGCACTTCGGCAATGACAGCCTTACCCTTGGTGGTCGGGTCTGCTTTGAGAGCGTCCACCATCGAAAGGTAGCTTTGGGTCAAGGTAGCCAATTGTTTTCTCCTTTTGGCTTATGAGTTGTATCGAGCAGAAAGCCCGTCGTCGTCCGCGGTCGGAATTGGTTGCGGGGTGGGTGCGGTAGGACCGCGAACCGACAGCAGCTTTTCCAAAGCCTTGACGCCATCGGCAGTCTGGACGGCGCCTTTGAGGCCCGCTACCAGATTTTCAGGGAGGCGCGTTTGCAGCGCGCGTTCAACGTTTGCGATACGGGAGTCGGCTGTGGCTCCGAGCGATGCCATTTCAGTGTTGGCCGCTGCGTAGCTTTCCGAATATTTGGATGCTTCGTATTTTGCCAGAAGCCCCATCACATCACCGGCGGCCGACTTGGGTAGCCCGTGCTTGTGCATAAACCCACCGAGCTCACCAAACAGCGGTGCCATCGCGGGATCGTCCGTTTTGAGTTCTACGGAAAAATTCTCTGGAAGATCCAAGTCGCCAAAATCAAGATCATCAGGAATTGCAAGTTCATATCCGGACGCATCTTCTGGAATCTCTCCGGCGGTTTCTTCCATGACGGCGATCCGCGCTGCCATTTCGTCGTAGTGAGTGCGGAACCCTTCAATGTCTGGCGTCTCACCGCTGCGGTATTGCTCGGGCAAAAAGCTGTAGTCGGGTGCTGCCGTTTCTGGCGCATCACCGGCTGGCGCACCATCAGGCGCGTCACCGTCAGGGGCTCCGCTTCCGGCCTCTCCGGGTTCTTCCCACACCGGCAGTTTTGTCTTCCAAAAATCCATCAAATTCATCGCTCAAGATCCTCCTTAGATCGAGGGCGATAAAACTCTGAGAGTTGTTTGCTTCCAATGCACGAACATCGCCAGTGGGTGAAATCGCCCTGTAAAGCGTTGAAACCTCTAGCAAATCCAAGAGGGCCTTGCCTTGAGGTGTGTCGAGCGCGCCCCTGATATCCATGACCAGAGACTTGACGTGCTTGGGGCCTTCGGGAGTGGCTTGCAGATTTTTGATATAGTCAAGAATAGGGCCGGGTTCAGACCTGCGGCGCGGGAGTGGCATTCGGCACTTGCTCCTGTTCTTCGTTTATGACGGTCAACTCATCGCCAGACACTTCCACGATTTTGCGGAATGTCTCGATGCCGTTGACGACTTGCGGGAACGTCTCTCCCAAGACGCCCGCGCCAAGTTCGAGGTTGGCCCGTGTGGTCATAACCTTGTCTTGGTTCTGCGCTTTTTGCAGCGGCGAGACGGGCAGGACGGATATCTGATCCCCGTTGTGCGTGAGAACCCCGTCGATCTTCCCGGCTTCCACCCCAAGCTGTTCGACCCGCTGAATGAAAGGCAGGAAAAATTCGCGCCATAGCGGGGCAGAAGGCTTTCCGAGCCGCTGTTGAACACGACGGCGCTCGTCAATCCATTGGGATGCTGTTGGCGGGGTATCGCCGCGCTGCCGTGGGCCATCTTGATAGAAGCGGGCGCGCAGCCTGTCTTCAAGCCGTTCTTCTGAGAACCAGCCCGCGTCAAGGTTTGTGCCCTTTGCCAGTTCATAGACCTGATCGCGGGTGAAGCCTCGACCCGCAGGATACGCACCGCCAGGCATGACGCCGTTGGCCATGTCGATGAAGCCATCATCTGCGTAGATCAGCGTGTTTCGAAGTGCTTGATCCATTGCCTCAAGAACGCCTTCGTCCACCGCGTTGTAGACGCGCATATCGGGAAGTGCCTTCCATGCCGGACCCCTGCCCCACGGCTTGTTGACCTGTGGGTTGAACCGGCCAACCAAGAGCGGACATGAACCGGCGTAAGGTCCAAGTGTCAGCGGCGTCGGGGGTGTGATGCGCAACCCATCCACGACGACCTCGCAGCGCCACATGGGATTGCCGGGGTCTTCCCAGTCCAACCAGAACCCCCAGCATACCTTCACGGTTTGACTGGGCTTGCCCATTTTGCTTTTCAGGTTGTGGTCGTCAAGGCTCACGTCCCAGCCGTCGAACAGCGCTTTGAGCGTCGATGCCATGACCCACTTTTCGCGGAACCGGTCAAGGATGCCGTTGTGGCCGGGCGTAATCAGAAGTTCGGTTGGCGGCACTGTCTCAACATAGATCGGCTGCGTCAGGTGCGATTTTTCAACCCACATCGCCACCGTGCCGTGGTTTGCTTCGAACATGACCTGCGGCGCCACGTCGTTGTAGTTTGACGACGTGATGAGGTCGAACAGGTCTTCTTCCCGCGTATCCACGATCTGCTTGACCGCGGCGGCCTGATCTTGCGGGATCGGCATGGTAACGAGGTATTCCGTCCACATGGCCTCTGCCGGCGTGAAGTATGTCACCAGATCGGCAGCAAAGTCCGTGGCAAGATCTTCTGGCAAAGAGATCAGGGTTTCGTCTTGCTCGCCGTCGTTGTTCTTGGGAATCGTCGTGTTTACGTCGAAGTCATTTTCCCGGCCGGGGCATATGAACGACAGAATTTCCTTGAGGTCGGTGCGTGAGTTATCCCGCCACCGCTTTGCGTTTGCATACCTTGTCTGGAAGTCGGCGCATGGCTGTGTTGTGGCATTCACTGGATTACAACCCGTCCGATTGGTTGTCTTTGGCAATGTAGCTGGACGCTTTCTTGCTCACCTTTTTCGCCGCTGGCGCGACGGTGGTGCCGGGCGTTCCGAACATGGACATGCCGCGAAGCCCATAGACACTCTGCATGTCGGTTGTCAGGCGTGTTGCGCTCTTTTCGGATGCGCGACGGCGTTCCCAGAGGGACTTCTGCCGCTCAAGTTCACGCGCTTTCTCGTCTTCCGGATCTTCCTTCGGAGCCTTTGGAGCGCCCATGTATCACCTCTGCGTTGTTCCGCAGTAACTTCCGGCGAAAGCCATCTGGCGTAAATGCACGCATTCCTATGAGGGCGGCGCATTGCGTGACGCAGTTCATCGGCAAGTGAATGGGCCTTCTGAATTCTTGCGTGCAGGACGTTTTCAGTATCGTGTCCGCTACGGCAAACTTTTGCGCCATCATTTCCTCTACCTGATCGTGGTGGTGGGTGATGATGAGTTTGGTTTCCCTGCGGTCGGGGTTGAAGAAAAACCAAGTGTCGTCATGCGTATAACCAAACGCCTCGACGTGGCCGAGCACAGTCAGAAGTGATCCGCCGCGGCCAATCGTGCGCAGCGGCGTCTTGGGGTGAAAAGCGAAATAATACTCAACGGCCTGCACGTCTCAACCTCACTCGCTGTCTCTTGTGAAATGTGGGCTCTGGCCTTGCCCGGTTCGGGTTGTCGATCAGGGCAAACCCCTCTCCACCGCCGAGAAGGCCGTTCTCGATCGCCTCAACGATATGGGAGTATTGGTTCTTTAGGGGGCGCGGTGAATACATACCCGGCCGCCCTTTGATCTTGGGGTAGTGGTATCCGCCTGCCAGCCCGCGCTTTGAAACGATGCACGAGTGGTTGACCTTGAACCCGTTCCGGCGCTCAAGAACGCTTTCGAATGTGGACCGGCGCAGTTCTGGGTCATTGTCGTTGGTGGCGGGCAAAACGTGCATCCCCATCGTTTCGAAGACGGAGAACGCGGTTTCTTCTGTGGCTTGCGTTCCGTCGCCGCCGCGGGGATCGCCCCAAAATTCCACCTTCTGGCCGGGGTATCTCTCAGCAAGGTGACGCTTGACCTTTGGCGCAAAGAGCTTGGCACTTTCATTTTTGCCGATAAGTTCAGAAAGAACCGTCCAGGTGCCGTTCACGTTCTGCATGAAGGCGGCCGCCGGCTCCCGCCCGAAGTCCAGACCGACGACAATGGGCAGGCGAATATTGCCCGGTTCGTCTATTGCGTTGACGTGATCGCTCTCGGTGAAGGTGGGGTAGACGGCTTCCCCGTCCATGTAGAGGCCGACCTTGTTCAGAACCCGCCGGTCGATCCAAGAGGTTCGCTTGCCCTTGATCTTTTCGAGGTACGATTCACGCAGGTGCTTTTGATTTTCCGCCAAGGGATTGTGCGAATAGACGGGCTTCCCATCCTTCACGGTTTCGATCAATCCGGGCGGCTGCACAAGGAAAGTCCAATCATCGGGGCAGTCGAAGGCAACGCGCTCGTCGTCGGTTGTCTCGGGCGGCAGGGGAACGTCGCCGCGCATGTATGGCACCCAATGCCCCTCGATCGGCGCGTTCATGTCCATCCATCCGCCGAACCACGTCGCACCGGAACCGTTCTTCATCGAAGGATACCGCGAACACCGGGACAGTAGTTCGTCAATCACGTCCTTTTCGGCAAACTGGCCCTCGTTCAAAAAGAAGCCGGTGATTTCGTAGGACGCAAGAACAGCCTCGGCCACGTCGGGATCGGGGATCGCAAGGAAGATAATCTCGCAGTCGATCTTGGTCCCATCGCCGGACGGGTGATCGCGCAACTCCCATCCGCCGGCATTCCGCTGACGTAGATTGTGATACATGGGCTCGGAACGGATGAACGGCCCCCACAAATCCTCTGGAAACCACTCAAGCCACGTCTTCACGGTTGTCTCGCGCAGGCTCTTGTAGGTGTCCCGAGATACAATCCAGCGCGTTCTGCGCACACCGTCATAGTCAGGCTCTTGATCGCAGGCCAGCGCCCATATCTTGTGACAGCTCGCAGTCGAAGTCCCGGATCCAATCGGACCCTGCACGCAGCAGAATTTATCCCGGTTCCAAAAGAAGTCCGTAAGAACGGCGCCATCGGGCTGATAAACGAAATTGCCTTTTGCTGTGACCTTGAGCATCAGAAGTCTTCATCCCGGTTGGCTTCAATAATGTCCATCCGGACCATTTCCATAGCCCCGAGCATCGAGTACCCGCCGAAACGGCCCGCGACACGAGAACCAGCGGCGCGGTCATTGTAGAGTTCAACCAGTGCGCAACCAATAGTCTCGCCAGAACGCGCCCGCTCTAACGCGCCTTCAAGGGCTTCTATCAAATGAGAGTTTGGCTCTCGGCTATCGGCAAATTCAGCGCCGCCAAGGGAAACGATCTTGCTGTCTGACATTCAAAGGGCCCTCCAAAAGACACCCTCAAAACATCAGCGCAAACAAAAAAATTTCAGATGCACGCTAAGCACTGACGGTCGGGGACTGTTACGGCCTTATGTATCAAACGCACCAAGAATATAGCTGAACAATCGGGCCGCGTGAATCCATAATGTGGCATGGGGCAATCAATCGTTATTCACGGACTAATCAAGAAGCGCGGCGAAATAGCAGGCCAGCACAAGGTCGCTATGAAGGCCGCTGACGCCCTCAAGGCCGATCTGGACGCCATAGACCGCGCTCTGGTGCTGTGCGGCTATCAGGACGACCCCAAGGCCATTCCGGCGCGCGGTAAGTACAAGCAGATATTCGGGCGCAATGAGTTGAAGCTGACGATTATCAACATGCTGCGGGAAGCCCCTGCGGATGATGAAACCATAGCGGCGCAGATCATGGCGGCTAAGGGCTGGGGCGAGGACATCTACCCCGATGTGCTAAAGCGGGTGCGTGACGCCATCCAGCGCCAGCAGAAAGACGGGCATGTGGTGCAGGACTTCGGGCCGGATGGGTGTTTGTGGCGGCTTGCTTAGGGGTTATTTTTTACCAATCCGGTCAAGACATGCCCGCATTAACGCGCTCAACCAAACCTGAGGTTCCTCAACGCCAAATCGTTTCGACAATACTGCCAGCAATATAGCCTCAAAGAACGTAACAATTAAAGCCATTCCGATAGACCCAAGATATTTAAACGCGAATACGTCAAATACAATTACAGCAATTAGGAAGAACAAGAACTTGTCTTCATTCGCTTGGTCTTTGACCTCTGATATTTGTTCCTGCAGTTCATTTATCTGCTCGTCAGCAGTCGTAACCTCCCCATTTTGAGGGGAGATTATCAAGGCTCCAGAGCCTTCTAGTTCTAAGGGTTTAGGCGGCTTTTTTTCTTCGCCACTCATACTCGGCCAATATATCTGTGTTTGGAATTACGACACCTTTCTTAGCGGCGGCGTAGTGTTTTGCCCACGCCCCATCGGGGTGATGAGTTATGTGTACGAGTCTTGCTGCGGACATTCCTTTGATCTGACCGACAACGGAATCAATAGCATTTGCTTCACTTGTCCCATCCTCTGCCTTGCTCGACCAAAAAACGTTCTTGATTGGCTTGCGCCCGAACATTTTTAGGTCTTGATACAAGGATGGTAGGACTGGCCCATATTCCCAAGCTTGGAATGCCTCTGATACGAGCGGTTTACCATCATTCTCACCCAAATGGATCATGTGCGCCAAATAAATGCCCTTTTGTGCGGAAAGCTGGGAAATGCTCCAATCCATCGCCTCACACAATCTATAGGCTGCAGCGGAAACAGAAACTGACATCGGTACACCCCTCGATTTTTTGTTAATTTCCTCAACTTAACATAGTCTTTTCCAAGTCAGCATACAAGATTTCTGTTGCTAAGTGGTTTAAGCCGCCCGCTGCCAATACCCTTTCCACTGGCGACTTACCGGAGCGGCCATAGAGTTACTAACCACGATCTGCGCCAGCGTACCGTTGTCAGTGCGGCGGTTGTCTTCCAGCCATGCAGCGTGGTTTGCATACTGGTACAGGTACTGTGGGCTTACGTGGTGGTGCTGACCGGACACCATGCGGCGCAGGCGGGAGAAATAGCTTTCCACCCAGTTGGTGTGCTTGCCGTGGTCGCTGTAAATCTCGGAATGGTTCACGCGGTCAACGTGGTAGCCCATGTGCAACTCATCCCAATGGCTTGCCTCATCCGCTGACATGGTGGACAGGCGCGAGACATTCTCATTCGCCAGCGCAACGCCTTCTGCCTCAGATTGGCCCACGAAGGGCAACGTGCGGCCCTCACGCTCACGCATGGCGATCACAACGCGGCGCTTGCCTGTCTGGTGACGCTTTAAGCGACGGTCCTTACGGTCTGTCTTGGCGTTCTCTGGGCGAATGTGACCGCCAAAGTATGCACCGTCGATTTCAACGTGACCTTCAAGCACTTCACCCGTGTGGACTTCCATCGCCATAGCTTCGCGCAGCTTGTGGGCCAGAACGAAAGCCGTTTTGTACTGGCAATCCAGATCACGAGACAATTGAACCATGCTCACGCCCTTGGATGCGTTCACGATGATGCAGATCGCCGCAAGCAGGTCCACAAAGTCCATCTTACGGCTGGCAAAGATTGTGCCGCTGGTCACGCTGAATTGGTGGTGACATGCTTTGCACTTGAACTTGCGGCGCGTGGTGATCTTGTACGCTTCATCAAAGCCGCAGCAGGGGCAAACCGCCTCGCCATTAGTCTCAGGCCAGCGCATTTCGCAAAACGTCTCATAGGCCGCATCTTCACCAGCTTTGTAAATGCTGCGAAGGCTAAGTGTGCGTGATGCCGCTGAAAGAAGGAAGTGTTGGGCCATTTTGTGTCTTATCCATTACCTATGTAATGAATTTAATACGTAGACGTAACGAATGCAATACCTTATGTAATGTTTATGATACTTTTACTTACATAGGTGACACATGCCAGATCAAAACGAATGGGAAACCAAGGCTGCAAACCTCCTCAAAGCCGAGTTGAAACGAAAGGGAGTAACTTATGCTCAACTGTCTAAGATGATTGGGGAAAAAGAAGTTAATATCCGCAACAAGCTGTCTCGCGGAAAATTTAGCGCCGCATTTTTGCTGCAAGCGTTTGGGGCAATCGGAGTAAAAAGCCTCAACCTTTAGCCTTCGCGAGATAGTCGCTGGCTTCCTTCTTGGCTTCGTTAATTTGCGAATTTGCGACAAAAGGGTAAATCGTATCAATATAAGCAATAAGATTACGGGCGTCGTCAACGCCAACTTTCTCGCCGATTATGGGTGTTTTGATCCCTAACTCCTGTAATCGGACGAACACGGATTTAACCCTGGCTTGAATTTGGATCGGCAATGATGGGTCTATGATCCTGACTTTGGCTGATATGGGCTGAGGGTGCGAAATGAAGCGGTCAATCGGCTTTCGGATAGTATTTAGGCTAAACGAAATATCGCCAAACAAAAGTCCTGCATTCGGCTTTTGCTTTCGGTCAAACATCGCAGCTAAATAATGCAACCAAATACCTAGTCCCAACCCAATCATGCCAGTTGAGATGGCTAAGAAGGCGGGCGCGGCATTCATGCTTGTGACCCAACGCACAAGCGGACCCGCCAAATCTTCAGTGTCCCACCCAAAGAAATCCAATAACGCCGCGTAGAATGGTTCCGAAAGCATTGCAGAAAGTGGTGCGAAAATAAATAGAATTGCAATATTGCGAAGGAATTTGCCCATAAGCGCCAGACTGGCTTATTGCAAAATATTTGTGGAGTCTTAATCATCGCTCACACCTTGGTGCGTTTGATACATAAGGCCGGACTGTTACTCCCTGCGCATCAAGCCAACGTAACGCCCAATCACTGCAAATTTACAAACTTCAAGAACGCCCGCCATGGTCACATCGTTGTAGTTGCCAGCCTCAAAAGAATCCACAATCCCGTTCGGATGCGCAACGGCAACGCAGCATCCGATCACGTTACCAGATTGCGCACGCTCTAAAAGAAGTTCCAAAAGACGGACCACTTCAAGGTCAGGTTCGCCATTTTTAACCTTCGATCCGTCCATAGAAACTATTTTGTTTTTCATTTTTCCTCTCCGTAATCAATAAAGGTGAATGTCATTTTTTCCTCATCTATTCGCACGCGCGGGTTGATGTCTCTATGATAGGCGAACGATGCGGGCGTCATGGAAACCACCATACCTTCGCCGCAAAAATAAACATCCCCGTCTGAGGCGGGCGTGTACTCCCCCGACCGCTCCAACAAAAGCTGACCTAACTGGACTATTTCAACATTCCAAGGCTTCATAGCGCCACCAAAATGCCGTCATGAACAGCAATCACGCCATCCGTCAGCAAAGCCTTCTCAGCGTTGTCGTACCGAAGACCAGGCAAACCCATAGCATCCCGCGCAGAACGAGACGTAAGAGACTTCCCGCGGATCAAAGACAGAAGCAAAGCCTTGTCACGGTCACGAGGCGAAAGAGAGGGAAGCGGCGTCCGAACATCAACCTTATGCGGACCATCAGGCGCAGGCTTCATCGGAAGATCCTCAAGAATGTCGCTCGGCGCGCGCGCAACAATCGAATTTTTTTTCTCAGGACCAGCGCCCAAAGCCGCCTCAATAGCAGCACGAACAAACTCACTCCGGTTCGAACTGACAGCGCCAATCCGAGCAAACGTACCCGCAGGAAGTTTCAGTAAAAATTTTTCAGGGTACTCAGCCATCAGTCAGACCCTCCAAAAGCGTATATACCCTATTCAAATCGTATATACCCAATAACCAAAAATCGTATATACGTATATACCCAATCAGCACAAAATATAAAAATCGTATATACCATCCAGCCGGTAAGACCAAAAAAGAGTATATACCCAAACCAACAAACCCATAAAACAAAGGGTATATACTCAGTAAAACCCCGTGTTTTCGGAGACAAGATATATGAAGTCTAGCGAGGGGAAGGGTGGACTGCCAGTATTCGCGGCCCCGATTTTGCCCCCCGGGTGCCCCCAAACTGACCCCGCCCCCCTTGTTTATATGGCCGGGCAGATCATGGGCCAGTGGTCGCCATACTTGAACGCATTTAACATAATGACGATTATAGCATACTACGCATTCAATGATTTCAATGGCTTAGCTATTCGGGGTCTGCATCCGACCCGTCTAACACTACATCTTGTGCCTGCTTGCCCTTGCTTGGCTCGTTCTCGATCACCACGACACGTTGACCCGGCTTGACGTACTCATACCCCTGACCGCCCGAAATAGTGTTATTTATCTGTACGTTAACGCCTGTTTCCTTGGGCTCTCCAGCGAGGAACTCCACCATCCTTGCCTGCACCTGTTCAGATTTAGCGTTGTTCATGAGGTGCTTAGCGTGTTCGAATGCTTGAGCTTTGTAGGGCGCGCGCATTTTTTCAACGTCTTGAATGTATTCGTTTTCTAACCGCTGGTAGAGCTCGATGATGTGCGGTTGCTTTCTGGCTTTGAAAAGGGTGCTTTCTGCCAATCCTGCCTGCTGCGCAGCTTGGGGCCAGGTCATACCTTCTCTTATGCGTAGGGTTAGAGCGCGGATCATTTTTTTAGACGGTGGGCGGGGTTTTGCCGATATTCGGTAGTTATGGTTCTGTTTTTGATGTGCCATGACCAATTCCTACAAAGAGAGGGCTTCGCCCTTATATGCACTGTTAAGGGGGTGTGATCTATGTTCGGTACGGTTTTATCGGGGATTGCGGCTATCTACATCTTGTGGGTGATGCGGCGACGGGCTGTTGAGGTGTGGCGCAATGATCCTGGGGTAGCCTTGGCGTTGCTTTGGGCTTTGGTGGTCGGTCCTGCATTGGTGCTGGCGTTGCAATAGAAAAGAGGGCCCGAAAGCCCCCTTGCGTGTTGTGTCTATGGTGTTGCGGTCAGTGTTGCAGCGTGACCTTGTAGCGGATACGGTCCGCTGTTGACCTGTAAGCGATAATCTCGGGCTGGTCGCCGTATGACACAGACCCGTCAGCCATCATATCAAACATGGCGCGTTGCGCGTCCTCTCGTGTCTTATACCCCCATGAATACGTGTAGGTCATGACGGCACCCCTTCCTTGAACGGCGTCAGGTTCTTCCCGTCGCGCTGCATTGTCTCGATGGTTTGGCCTTCATAGCAAAGCCAGCCCAGCCAGCGACGGGATCCGCCGGCATAGTCAACTGCATACATCCATTCAACGCCATGGGATCCGATGCAGTTACGGAATAGGCGCGTGCGATTGCCGATCTGGCCGCCATTGTCTGAATAGATCATGACGGCACCTCGCTATCAAGCAACCACACATCAGAGAGCGGGAACCGCTTACCATTGTCCAAACGCCGCACCATTGCGATATGTCCGCCCCGAATGCGAACAGTTGAAAACTGGCCGCCCGAATACTTTGCATAATCGCGCGGGATCCACGCCTCTACGATGATCTTTGCACCGTCACGCGGCTGGCAGATCGTGCCGACAGGCACAACGCCGCATTGCATAGCGCCGCGCGGTGTATCGGCGTTGCGAAACCTTGTGCCTGTAGGGCCATACTGTCTAATCATTCTCTTTCCCTTTCATGTTTCCGGGCGTTCCGAACCCGTACCCATTACTTTGTTTATTTGTCGTTTTGTGTATTGCAATGCATGTTTTCTTGTCTATATTGATATGCACAGGGCCACGGAACGGCCCGCCAATTTGAAAGGATTTAGACAATGGCAAAGCGCGACCTTCACCAAGAGATCACAGACAAGATAGTAAAAGAGCTTGAGGCCGGAACAGCCCCATGGAAACGCGGCTGGACAAAGGCGACTGGCGGAATGTCTGGCCTGCCCATGCGCGTCACCGGTCAACCATATGCAGGCATCAACGTGTTGCTCTTGTGGGGAGCGGCGGCAGATGCAGGCTATACCTGCCCTAGCTGGATGACATTTAAGCAGGCAAAGCAGCTTGGCGGCTGTGTGCGCAAAGGCGAGAAGGGAACCGGCATTGTGTTCTTTTCTGTCATGAAGAAAGAAGACGCAGACGGCCAAGAGCATAAATTTGGCTTTCTCAAGTCTTACACTGTTTTCAATGTTGAGCAGATCGACGGCTTGCCCGATCAATGGGAATGGAATGCGCCGGACGAGCTAGACGAAGGCACGCGGCCTATTGAGGATTTGCAAGCATTCTTTGACGCGACCGGCGCGGCGATTTCACATGGTGGCAACCGGGCTTTTTATTCGATTACGTCTGACAGCATCACCATGCCCCCGATCAAAGCCTTTCACAGTGCGCAGGAATATTACGGGACATTGGCCCATGAGCTTATTCACTGGACCGGGGCAAAGCACCGCTTAGACCGCACTTTCGGAACCAAGTTTGGAAATGAAAACTATGCATTCGAAGAATTGATTGCAGAGCTTGGCGCGTGCTTTCTTTGCTCACACATTGGCGCGGAAACAAACTTGCCGAACAGCGCCGCATATCTCAAGGGATGGCTTGAGGCTATGAAACAAGACAAGCGATTCATATTCCGGGCCGCCAGTGCAGCGCAAAAGGCCTGTGAGTATGCACTAGCGCGCGGGAAAGCGGAGCCCGTGGCCATCGCGGCGGAATGATCCAGAGCAGCGCCCTAGCGTGTCTAGGGCGTCACTGTGGACCAAACCACAAGCCGGACGGAACCCGGCGCCAACCCGAAAGGAAACGGAAAAATGACCATATGGGACGCACTGGCCGAGAAACTAGGCCGCCAGCCAACGAACGAAGAAGCGAAACAAGACGTGTTGCGGATCTTGCGCGAAGCACGTCAGGAACGGGAGGCGCAGCAATGACCGAAGCGGAGCGCGAACAAAGACACGTAACCGGGTTTCAGCGCCGGGTTGATATCGCCGCAGCCCATATCGCCAGCGGTCGCCCGATCACGCGCAGCTTAGATAGCTGTTTTGAAAACCATGACGGCGAAGCCGTTTCACACGCTTTATTTCGCAGAGCATCAAACAACCCGAAAGGCAAACTTGCGCAGAACATTGAAAACTATTTGTGCGGCCATGCCAACGAAGCAGCAAAGCGCGACGGGCCCGGCATGAGCCTAGAGGATCTGCGCAAAATGTCGCTGGAAAACTTCAGGGCAATGCGCAAGCAATGGGAGCAGATCAGACCAGACCGAACGCCACCAAGCACCGAGTTTACCGAGACGGGCGAACAGTACGTCATACCCGGTTGCGAGCGCAACGCGAGCCCCAAGGCAACGCAACTCAACTTGTTTTGAAGGTATTGCCCCGCGCGCCCCGTCTTTCAACGGCGGAACGGCGCGCGGGACTTGCCAAACCATGAAAGGATAAAGCCGTGACAGACTACACCCAAACCGAGCCCCTTGAAAGGTTCAATCTGTTGACCGATCTGGCAACGGAGTTTTTCGAAACAACCCGCTGGAAAACCGCCTTCTGCGAGCGCTACGGCCTAACCCGGCAAACCGTCACCGCTTGGAGCAACAAAGGCGCCCCAGTGTGGGCGGTGCAGGCTATGGACGACGCTTGTGCACGTCAGCGGTTCAGTAAGGCAACTTTGCAGCTACGCGCCGCCCTCGATGCGGTCTAGGATCCGGCCCGCTATGACGATTCACGGCGGGCCGCTTCAACCTTGAACCTGGCCTCACGCGAAGGCAACTTTTCGCGCGTGTCGATAATGGTCCGGAGCGAAAGCAACGTTAGACCGGCAGGACGCAAAACCACTTCAAAACCAAGAGCTTGCGCCCATTCAATAAATGTTTGGGCGTTTGGTATTTTGGTATAAGAGTCCTTTTCCATTTTGGCGAGGTGATCGTCCACAATGCCAGATATTTCTTCCATTTCCCTGATCGACAAGGCCAACTTTTCGCGCCGGTCCCGCAATATCCGCCGGGCAGGATCGTACCCGGTCAGGGTAATGTCCTTTTGTGCGCGCCGGTCCAACGGATCAACTGCGGGAACGGGCATTTTGTGACACAACTTTGCGCGCATGTGGCAACCCTGCGACGGGCACTTGCCGATCACAAAGCTATCCGTCACCTTTTCGATGAACCAGCCCGCCTTCTGGACCTCGCGCAGAAACTTGGTATCCATGATTTAAGCCTTTGCCTGTTGCAACTTAATCTTCATTTCCGCCATCTTGGCATGATCTTCTTTACTGCCCTGACCGTCTTTGATGCACTGATCCGAAAAACCCTTTAGTTCGTCGTATGTTACGCAACTTGCGGCCTTATCCAAGAGCGTGACGGGCTGCCCTGCCCTGTATTTTTCAAGATTGCTCAAAAGTCCATGCCCTCTTGCGGCGGCGCTAGGTCTGCAAACCTGTTCAGCCCCATATCAACCTTGACCCGGCACTTCCCAATCGGCCCCATCCGTTGCTTGGCGACGAACAGGTCCATGGTTCCTTTGCAAGCCGCCAGCGCCGCCTCGATATCCGCGCGGTCTTCTATGTCCATGCTGGGATTCTGCAACAGATCACGCTCTAGGTAGTATTCTGGACGGTGGCAGAAAATAACATTGTCAGCGGCAAATTCCAGGTCACCAGAGCCCCGCAGGTCCGACAGGAACGGCACCGGGCTTTCACGCTTGGCCAAGGCCCTGTCAACCTGCGCAAGCGCCACCACAGGGACGTTGAGGGACTTTGCGACCTGCTTTGCATCGGCGGCGATCTGCCCAAGCTGTTCAGCCTTGTTGAAACCCTTCCCCCTGACCAACTGGATGTAGTCAATCACCAAAAGCCCGAAGCCTTTAAACCCCTTTTCGCTGGGCGGGTTCATCCGCTGCAACCTTCGACTTTCCGACAATATCGCGGGAATATCTCTCACGCGGTCAGAGTAAATGTGGATTGGCAGCGCCTCTTGCCGCTTCACGCCTTCCAAAACCGCCCGGAATGTTGCCTCAGATATCGCCTTGCGCAGTGCCTGGTACGGTATCTCGCTGTCGATCGACCCAAAGCGCTGGGAAAGCGCCGTCTCGCTCATTTCCAGAGACGCAAAGCCCACCATTGTCGGATTATTACCCCGAGCCGCCGCATAGGATAGCCATATCCCCATGGCGGTCTTACCCATCGACGTTGAACCAGCCACCAGCGTGAGCTCACCCGGGTGCAGACCGCCCGTCATTTCATCCAAATCGGTAAGCCCAGTGGAAAGGCCAACGGCGCCGGTTTCAAATCTTTCGTTCAAATCTTGAGCCGCTTTTGTATGCGCGGCAAGTAATGACATGCTCCGAGGTGCCTCAGACACCGCTTCTCGCTGGTGCAGGAACAGTTCCAACTCAGAGCACAGATCAACGGCCGTTTCTTCACCGCCGATGCGCGACTGAATGTCTTGCAACTTTTCCAACAACTGCCGGGATCCGTGCAGCCTGACAATCATATGGGCATAATCAGCGACGGCAAACGCAGACACCGCCGCCCCGGCCAACCGCACCAAGTACGCCGGTCCACCAAGTTCTTTCAGCCCTTCATCGGCGGCCATGTCCTCTTGCAGCGTGACGGGCGATGCGAGGTGATCGCGGGATATCCTTGCGCTGATGTTTTTGAAAATTCTGGCATGAACGGGATCGCCAAAGTGATCTGCCCGTAAGAAAAACGACACTTTCGAAAAAAGATCATTGTTCAGCAGGATATTGCCAAGCAACTGTTGCTCTGCCTCGACACTGTGCGGTGCCTCTTGAATGGACGTAATCTCGTTCACTTGCGGACACTCGCTAATTGCAGGGATACGCCGACCATGCTGGCGTCTTGGCGCACGAGGCTGTGTGATATTTTGAGCCGGTCAGCTATTTCACGCCCGGTTAATCCGGCTTGTGCCAGCTCCCCGACCTTTTTGCGGCGCTCCAATGTTTCACGCTTGTGCTTAGGCGGATTGACGGAAACGACATACCCGTTTCTCATCGGGTTTTCGATCTTCAAGTGATGTTCACCCTTCCAGCTATCATCGCTGCGGTCGTGTTCCGTTTCTGTCTTGACCAGCGGTCGCATAACGGGTGGCCGTCCAAGTTTTTCAGAGTCGTAAAGCATGTTCTATCCTTTCAATTCTGCCAGCAAATCAATGGTTCCGCCCCATTGCTGTGCCATCGCTTTCGCTATGCCGTCGAATGTCCGACTGCGTTCTTTCCACCGATCAGGGCCAGGTGCCATTCTGTGCACTCGCGCCTCCCTGCCATCGACAACTTTTGTGGGGGTAAGGCGCGGCAGACCCTTGAGCCATAAACACGTCGCCTTGGTTTCGCCGTGTCCGTATTGCCAGGGCTGAATTGTTTGATCCGGCTTTCGCCACATGCTGGACATGATACAAACCGGGTTTTCTATGGCGACCATAGGAATATCGGACTTCGCCAACGTCATGAAAAAACTGACCGCCGCTTGCTGCCTTCCGTCCATGCGCTTTGCCGCAAAGTGACGCGCCCCGCTAACGCTCAAGTGCGTGCACGGTGGATGGGCAATCATCAAATCCCAAGGGTAATCCAAAACGTCCCTTACATCGCCTTGATAGTGCTGACCTGGGGCTTCGGTAGGCAACAAATCGCAAGACATTGCGTCGTGACCTAGCGCCGTGAAAGCGTCACGTACCGCGCCGGAGTGCTCGCAGGCCACCAAAACACGAAGAGCCTCCACGTCAGTACCCCGCCGTCATAGCGCGAGCACGGCGAACCATGTCGGATACGGGCCGTTCAGTTGCCTCTTGCAGTTCCGGATCGTTCCATCGCTCATCGTTGAGCCAGCCTTGAGGGTGTTTGGCGTGTGGCCTGAAATCACCCGGCTTGCATGGCTCTTTCAGCCAAGTCGCGTATCTACCCGCCGCCGAAATGATCTTTTCCGGCAGATCCTTTTTGATCGCCTTGTCCCATGCTTTTCGGGCAGCGGGCTTGCCTGCCTTTTTCGGGTATGCTTGCCAAAACCGATCAAAATCCGCGTCAGCTTTTTCTTTGCTTTGGTTTTCTTTTTTTGAACAAGGAATCTCTGAGGTTTCCGTCTCTGAGTCCTGTTGTTCTTTTTCTGAGAAAAGAGACAAAGCGCATTCTTGCGCGCTAGGTTCTTCTTGGTTCAAAACAGGTTCTATATAGGGGGTCTCATCCGTGAGACCTTTGCCCCCCCCAATTTGAGACCTTTGCTCATCCGAAATGAGACCTTTGCCCCCCGTCTCAATTTGAGACCTTTGCTCCATATGAAGGTCATATTGTGACGGAGCGCGCCCCCCAAAATCACGCCCCTGAGCGACACGCGTGACATAACCCATTTCCTCAAGGTAGCCCAAATGCCGAAGCAAAGAGGCCCGAGACATTTCACAGTCGTCAGCCAGCAAAGACAGCCGAGGGTTGCATTGCCCCGTGTCCTTATTGTGCCGTTCGGCAAGCTGGATCAGGACGATCTTTGTGGACGGCTTGAGGCCCTTGACGTTCGCCGCCCATATCAATGCAATTGCGCTCATACCGCCGCCCTTTCAGGAAAAACGGTTGCTCTGGCATCTGGAAAGACACGTGCCAATTCGCCGGATGCTCTCATACCCCTGACAAGAAATCGCACGTCCTCGACCTCCATTTTGATTTTGATCCCAATGTCCTCGACGCCGAACCCATCTTGCAGCAAGTCCAGAATCCGTTTCCGTGTTCTATTCCCGGCCATCAGATCAACCCTCCAACTGTTTTTGCTTGATACTTCGGGGCATACGTTGCGCACGCCCAATCCCAGAGCGCCAAGGCGTCGGAACAATCCAAATCATCGACCTGCCACCCCAGAAGACGGCAGCGATCCGCCACCACTTCTTTGATTGCCAGTTTGGCCTTGGCGGGCTTCATCTTGGGGAAGTCCCGAGCCGTCATAGCCTTGCCGATGAAATGTTTTCGTACCGTACTTGGGTACACGACACCCGGAATCTTGACGCCCCTGTTGAACGCACAGCCCCGGACACATGCGACAAGCCCGATCAGGTAGGCAGAGGCGTTCTGCCCGCCTATGGGTGCCTCTATGACGATCAAATCCGGGTTGTGCGTCACTATCAGGCCGTGCGTCAGTTTTAAGACGTTTGAAAACCGCCTGTTGTCCAGCGCTTGCTTGTCAGCCGGAGAAAGGCGCCCGCGTTCAGGTGCCTCACCAAGATTGACAGACCATGCCTTGGGATCACCGCTGGACGAACCAACGGCAATCCCTGTTTGAGTTGCGATATCCAAGGCGAGGATCTTCACCCCGCCTCACCCCCGAACGACAGCGGCGTCACGACATTGCTCTCGTCGTCCAAGTCCGCAGCGTCGTCGTCAAAGGCTTCGGTGTCCGCGTCCAGTTCTTCATCCGGATCAGCCTCGCCAACACCGCCGGCATCTTCTTCTGGCTCGCCAAGGTCCATTTCAGCCGTTCCCTGACCACCGACATGGTTCTTGACCATCGGCAACAGCACCTCCATCGACCGGATGATATCCATCGCCTTGTGCTGGCCGTCTTTCTTGTCCATCGTTTTCACGATCACGCTGGCCCACTGGTACGCCTTTGAATTGACGCCGGTATCTTCAAGAAATTCAGTGACCTTAGCCGCGCTCTCGCTGGCATCGGACGAACGGGCGTGCTGTTCTTTGGCCCGGTCAAGAATTTGCTGGATCAGATCGTCATGCTCGACGGAAGGTCCGTCAAACGCCTCACGCACTGCTGCGCCCTCAGATTTAGCCATGGTTATCTCCTTTGTGGCTTGGGTGCCGGATCTGGCTCCGGCGGGCCCCTGATGGTGACATTTTCCACCTATGCACCCGTTCCCACTCTTGCATGTCACCGTCTCAGCCTCGCGGGGCGGCTGTGAAAGTTGTGGGAGGGTATGGAAAAGGGCGACGGATTATTCCGCCGCCCCTTGAAAGCTGTCTTCTGGAAAAAAGTCAGACGCGCTCAAGTCAACATTCAAACGCTTCGCCGCCGCGACAACCTCGACCTGCTTGTCAGAGGGGATCAAGCCACCAGTGCCACCCCGCTCCTTTTCATATGTCCACTTGTAGACACCGGGCGTTTGCATTCCGATCGCTTCGGCCAGCACCCTTACGCCGCCGAATTTTTTTATTACTTTCTGTGCTGGATTCATTTGTGCCTCACTTTCACTATGAACACATTCCACACAAGAATAGTTTTTGCAATTGTTTTTGTTCTTATCCGGATTTTTCCGTTGCAATATGATTTCCGGTATGGAATAGTCCACGAAAGTAATCGGAGGCGACATGACCGACATAGTAGATCACAGCGACTTTTGCAGAAAGTGCCTCAACACCGGAATTTACGGTGACGAGGAGTGCTTTTACTGCCGAGGCACAGGATCGCGCACCGTGCTGGTCGCGCCGTCACCGCAGGAAAGAGGTGGCCAATGACCCGCCTTGCATACCTTGCCGCACTTATCGCAGCCCCCGCTTTTGCCGCTGAATACCCGTCACGGATAGAGGCCATAGGCTTCGGCGGGGATAGCATCGAAATCGTCGCTGATGGGCCACACAGGGCCACGGTACGCTATACCAACAGCGCCGCCATGAACAGCGCGCCGGGCAATATCACAATCCAGATCGGTAATATCATCGTTGACGTGGTGATTGATATCGGAAGCCGGGACGAAGGCAACAAAGAGCGCGCCGCAATCCAGCCGCGTGATGGCTTTATCTCGATCCCAACCGAGGCGTGGGCAGAGGACGGGGAAACGGTGACATTCATCGTTACCCTGCCGATGTTCTGATGCCCCGCCCCTTTCGCCCCGTTATCGCCGCCTTTGTGGCGTCCTATACACCGAATTCTGCACCTGATCGTCATACGGTTGCAGATAGCGCGGGGGCTGTTGTCTCCCCCCAGTTACCGGCCCCCGCGCGCCATTGTTTTGAAATAGCAGACGCCGAATTTGAGCGCGACTTAGCGCAACGGTATCGCAACGCAGAAGGTGAGATATGAGCACTTGGAAGCACCCGCCCCGCAAGAAGCCTCAGTTTCGATTGAGTTGGTGGATTATTATCGGTGTCACGCTGTTCTACTCCATCATTTGCGCCTGGATCATCGGCAGCATCAGAGACGCCGATCTGATCGAAGCCGCACACATTGGTGATTTCATCATTGATCTTGCCACCCCGCAACACCCCGACTGTCCAACAAAAGGATGCTGACGCATGGATAACTCAACAATTGTACTACTCATCAATGACGAATGCCGCGCCGTGGAAGGCGTCTACGAGGAAGGTGGGTCAAAGACGGTTTTCAAGACATTTGACCCAACACTTTCTGTTGACGATTACGCCGTGGTTCAGTCGTCAACGCGCCACGAAATGACCACCGTTCAGATCACGGCAGTTGATGTTGATATCAACTTTGACACGACAAAGAACCTGAAATGGGTCGTGCAGAAAATCGACACGTCTTATTTCAACACGATCCTTGCCCAAGAGGCCGAAGCGATTACCGCCGTGCAGGCCGCTGAACGCAAGCGCAAGAAAGCTGAACTTCGGAAAAGCCTTATGGCCGATCACGAGGACAGCATTCAAGCGCTCACGATCACCAAGATCGAGGACGGAAGCGTAACAGAATAATTGAATTAGCCGTGCTCTGGTGACTGACCCCACAGAAGCGGCTCAAGCTAAGATCACATGCGTGATCTTAGCATCTTGTAAGTGAAGTACTTACTGCGTTCGGGGTTACAGGAACGAAAAGCGCGTGGGGTTGAAAAGTCGAAGCACGCGTTCCTGTAACCCGACGAACACAAGGGATTTATCATGGCTCACTGCCCAAAATGCGGAAACAACAAACCTACGCGCAGAAGGGCCGGAGAATACTTCTGCCAGCGCTGCGGAATGCTGCCCGGCGTCTTGGGTTTTGACCGATCTGGAACAACGCAAAGAGAGAGATTTGCGCGCGAGGATGCACATATGATCGACTATTCAAAACTACCATCGCACATGCAGGACGGCGCACGCCTTTACATCGAGAAGGGCATACCGGGCGGGTCTTTTTTCACCGCAGTGGTTTGCAATGATCTGATGGAGGCTTTCAGGCGCGCAGACGATATCAACAGCGCGCGGATGAAGGAATGGGTCCAGTTTTTTTATTGGGAGGCTCCTTCTGGGTGCTGGGGAAGTAAAGAGCACCACGACCAGTGGGTATCAAATGGCGGCCTACTCGGCTTGGAGGACGAATAATGGAAATCCGCACGATAGCAGACGACGAGCAGGTGGTGGAACCGGGCGCATACAGAATGAGCATGGACTTATACCATAGCCAGCGTGTGTGCCCGGGACCGTCAGTGAGCTCTACCGGAATACGCAAGGCCGCGCTGGAAAGCCCTCACGCCTTCTGGAAGTCCTTCGCGGGCAATCCAAACAGGTATCCCGATAAGCCGGTATCTGACGCTCTGATCCTTGGCCGTGCAGCACACTCTCTGTTGCTTGGAGACGAGGTGTTTGACGACCACTTCATTTACGTGCCGAAGGATGCGCCAAGACGGCCTACCGCTACGCAGATCAAGGCATTTGAGCGGGATGGGAAATGGTCAGATGCGGCCGCAGAAGGCGCAAAGTTTTGGGAAGCCTTTGACAAAAAGGCAGCGGGACGCCTGATGCTGAAAGAAGAACAGGTCGAAAAGATATTCCGCATGGCGGACAACCTGAAAGATTGCCCTGATGCCGTCGAGGTTCTGACTTCCGATCTGACCGAAATCAGCATGATATGGCAGGACGAGGCGACGGGTCTTTGGGTTAAGTCACGTCCTGACTGCATCCCCTCGAACGGTTATGACGTTGGCGATTTGAAAACCTTTTCGCCCAAAGGATCCGACCTTCTGCTTTCATGCATGAGAGCGATCACCGACCACGGCTATGCACTTCAAATGGCGCTGGCGATTGAGGGGGCCGAGCGTGTGTTCGGAGCAACGGCAGAGCGGTGCGCTTTGGTGTTCTGCCAGACCACCGAGCCACACGAGGTCATTCCGGTCCAGATTGACGACGACAGCCTGTACTGGGCTCGATGCCTTAACCGGCAAGGGCTGGACCGCATTGCCCACGGGATCAAAACTGGCGAGTGGCCCATGCGATCACCCCAAATCACGACCTATTCGTACCCACCATCTATGTCCGGACGGTTTGCCGAAATGCAAATGGACGGTCGCCTTCCAAGCATTGTGAGATAAGCATGAACCAAGTAGCAAACACGCAGCAACCAGCGCCTCTCGTGCAATTTAAGCGCGACCTGCAAAGGTCCATTGACGCCGGCGAGTTCGCCCTTCCGAGCACCGTGGACCCGAACGCCTTCCGGAACGCGGCTATCATCGCCTTCCAGGGGGACGGCGGTATCTATCAATGCACGCCAGAAAGCATATTCAAAGCGCTCCGGGTTCTTGCGGGGGCGGGGCTGATGCCAGACGGCAGAGAAGCTGCTATCGTCAAGTACGGCACCACGGCCACGGCAATGCCTATGGTCGCAGGGCTTATCAAGGTCGCACGCAACTCCGGAAAAGTCACCGCTCTTTGGGCTGACGTTGTGTACGAAGGGGAAACCTTGGACACATGGATTGAGGACGGCGAGCCCCGCTTTTCACACAGCACAGCAGACGGCAAGCGCATTGACGCAATGGATCGAGGCGGTGAAGTGCGCGGCGCGTTTGCTGTTGCCAAGATGAAGGACGGCACGATCGACTTTCAGCCCATGTCAAAGTCAGAGATTGAAAAGCGGCGGCGGGCCAGTGCGACACAAAAGGGCGAAAAGCCAACGGGCATTTGGGCGCAGTGGTACGAGGAAATGGCCAAGAAAACGGTGATCCGAAACCTTGCCAAGCGCTTGCCCATGTCCACTGAGGACATTGACCGGATCATGAAGGAGCAGGAGCCGCCTGAGTTGCGCGATGTGACGCCAGAACGCGAAGACAGGCCAAACCTAGCACAGCAGATTGCATCCGGACCCGAGGAACCACACGACGCGGTGACGGGGGAAGTTCTGGACGCCGAACCAGCGCAGGATGCCGATCTGGACGAAAGCAAGGTCGATCCGTTCTCGGATGAATACACCGAAGGGGTGAAGGCTCACAGCGCGGGCATGAAGGAGAAGATGAACCCCCACGAGCCGGGATCCGAACAGTGGAACAACTGGCTTGGTGGGTTCCGCTTTGCCTTGGATAACGTGAAGGGAGACGGGCAGTGACCATTAAGACAATTGACACCTATGACACCGAGGGGCTGTTTGTCGTGATCCGTGAAGGAAGGAACCAAGCCCCAATGATTATGGAGACCGAGGGCGAATTTTCCAGCTTTGAGGCGGCGCAAGATCGAGCGAAGCGGTCAGGACCGATCCGCGTCTGCGTATGCCGCGTGATCCCGGTTTCAGGCAACGAGTTGTTGCCGCTCGACATGATGCGGATGCAGCCAAAGCCAGAAGACAAGGAGCCATTTTAATGACCGCATTCTTAACCCCCGAAGAAGCCGCCAAACTGGACTGCCCCGTTGCTCGCATCAAGGGCGATGGCACCAAGGGCGATGGCACCAAGGGTAAGTGCCAAGGTGAAGCCTGCATCCTATGGCGCAAGAAATCCGTCTTGGACAGCAACCCGCTGTTCATATCCGCAGTGCAGAGGGAAATGTCCAACCTCGCCACCGATCTGGACGACGGCAAGAACCCGATGAAATACCACAAGCAGGCCGTCAAAAATGTTGCGGCCGATCCGACAGGATACGGGGTTCTCGAAAACCGTGGATATTGCGGGATAGGGGGCAAGCCATGAGCGCCATTGCATACACCGACGAGCAGGTTCTAACCATGCTGCACATGCATGACAACGAGGGCAAAACCTGCCTAGAGATTGCTGAAAGGTACGGCGCCCCCAAAAACGCTATAGTCGGCCTCTTGTTCAGGGTCCGTAAGCAGACAGATCAGTGGGACGAAGACGGCAACCAGAACGGCACCATGCCCGCTAAGTGGTGGAAGCGATGAACCACATCACCAACCCGCACATGCTGCCAAAAATCCGCTCCGAAAAGCTGACACGGGCAATCCGCGGTATGCCGTGCGACCTGATGATCGGCACCTTTATCGGGATCCCGTGCAGCGGAGTTGATACAGTCGTTGGAGCTCACCCCCCTATTTTTGGAAAGGGCACCAGCACAAAGGTTACGGACCTGTCCATCATCGCTGCATGTGCGTCGTGCCATGATCTTCTGGACCACGAGCGCAATCAGCAGGGCCGGTATATCCGCGAGAAATACCCGCACGGATTCTGGGAGCAGATGTTCAAGGCGCAGAACGCCACGCAGGCACGCTTGGTTGGCATGGGTATCATCCAGGTCGATGGCGCCGATATTATTTGAACCGAGGAAACCACCTAATGACCGCCCCCCGCGCCAGTCAGAAGATAAGGGAAGCTGACAAGGCTATCCAGTATTATGAGGATCGCGGGCGCGAGGTTACGGGCGTTTTCGAGATCGGTAGAGACTGATTGTCTACCAATTCTCTACCGATTCACGTTTTGTTTTTGTTCTGTTTCTGGGGTATCAGGCCATCCGCCTGACCCTCCTTTTGTGTAGATGCTTCGCAATTCGCGCAAACACCAACTTCCATATCATCGCAATCTGGATTCATTTGCGTTCCAGAATACTCACGGACCATTTTTGATCTCGCGTATGGCATGAACTTTCTGCAATTGCTGCATTGCGGCGGGAAGCTGTAGACGTGGCTCACGTTTCGCCCTCCTCATCGGTGATGTAGACACATGGCCTGCACCCTACTCGCAAAAAACGCCAGAAAGGCAACCGCCAAGCTATTCGGCCTACCTGACCTTCGTGCGCGGTAGCCCCCTTCATATACGGGATGAATGTCATTCTCTTTGCTCCTTTTGTGTGGATGCCAAGGCCCGATTAATTCCGGCGATACGCGCTGCCCTTGCGCCAACGGCGGCACCCCACGAGGTCTCTTTTTCGTTCGCAGCAATGAGCGCGTCACGCTCTGCAATCAAAACTGCGCGCCTGTCTAAGTGGTCATTGATGTTAATCATCCGCCTGACCCTCCTCATATTTGTCCTGCGCAATAAGAGATTGGATCATCCGATCATTAAAATCCCGCTCGCTTGCATCGCATTCCGCCATGCGCGTTCGCTCGTCTTCGGTCAGATCTTCCAGCGGCTTGAGCCATAGCCTGCGCGGTTGTGATACCCCATCGCAGTAGTGGACATACTTGCCTTCGTCATCGACCCAACCCGACCATATGCCCGTCGAACCATACTCGCGAACAGCACACTGTGAACCGCGACCGATACGAAAACCCAAGCCCTGCCACCACCCCAGCGCGTTCAGCCTCTGCTGCGCATCAAGGATCACTCGCATGGCATCATCGCTTGTCGGCATGAGGCGCGCACGTTCTTCCGCGCTGCGTTCACAGGCTTCCCAAATGGCGCTCGCCTGCTCTTTGGTCAGTGGTTCGTGCGACCCGTCGAGGTTCGTCACATAGCCGTGATACTCACTCATCATCTATCTCCTTTTGTGCAATTCTAAACTCTAGTTGTTTTGTCATTGATGGCAGGTCAGACCGGCGACACTTTAACGCCATCCAATTAGGGCCGTCGCCAATTGCAAGCCACGACCCAGACCTCCGAATAACGGGCTTCTTCCCGTGCAGTCCTTCGTATGCTTTTTCGTATTGTTCCTGCTCATCGCCCATCAGCCTGATCCTCCTTTTGTGTAGTCCACCGATTGCCATAGCGGCGCTTGAGGTGGTCCTTATTGTTGTTTTCGGTACTGCGCCGCGAGATTGTTGATTTTTTCATTTATTATCATGAAGCTCTACGGCTGCATAAACAGCTAAATTTTTAGCCTCCCAAAGAGACCGAAGAAAAAGAGTATATTCAGCCGTATTAGGTATTTTGTTTGTAATATCTAATGCAAGATTATAAAAAGGAATAGAAATATTCTGTAAATGTTGAGGTAAATGATCATACCGAAATAATTTATCTACTTTTTCTTTACGAAGTTTAATTAGAGTTTTATCTGAATTCATTATATTAATCCTTGGTTAAAATTTGTGAAGCTTTTACAGTATATCGTTCAATTTCACCTTCAATTTCATCATAAATAACTGCTTGAGCCATTGCTGTATCTCCATAATCTGAACCATATTGATCTGGTTCACACCAATTAGATGCTTGTTCCCACATTACTCCAGGAAATTGTTCAACTTTACGGTGATGTTTATCACCTGTCCAAACAGTAATGTGATCAACTTCAGCAATATCTTTTCGATAACGTTGAAGAAATTGCATAATAAGACGATCAGGTTTAATTTTGTCACCATGATGTCCGAAGAGAGCAACACGTCCAAAAATATGCGCCCAGTAGTTATTTGGTTCCATTTCAACTATAACATTTGGTTGTTGGAAATATCGCCATTTAGCACCTTGAAGAAGGGCAAGATAACTATCTCCATCATGGTTTCCTCGTTTTATTACCAGTCTGACTTTTGCAATTTGTGCAGCAATATCAGTACAGTAAATAATCTCTTCTCCAGTAGTATCTACTACTTTAAAATTACGAGAATCTGTATCAAGAATATGATCAGATCCAGGAGTAGCTGTCATTGGAACTTGACCATTTGTATGAAGAGTATCACCATTGTAGTAAAGAATTATCTCATCTACATTTGCTTCTTTCACTTGGTTTAAAAGACGACTAAGCCATTTTTTAAGACGAGACATAGCGATGTCGAGATCCCAGTCTCCGTATCCTGTCTCTTTACCCCATGCGAGACTACCAGAGTGTAAATCATTAATAGAAATAAAAGCTTTACGAATTCTTTTATTATTTGTTGGTTTAGAAGGTTTAAATTTAATTGGAGATGTTCCAATGAAGCGTTCTGCAATGGAATCCATTTTTGCTTCTTCTTCAATTTGTTCTTGTTTAGAACTAAAATGAAATGAATATGTAAATCCATTTTCATCAGGAGTTTGGGATTTAATCCATCCACTTCCTGGTTGTCCTTCAAAACCTAATGCTTTCATTCCAGCAAGAACTCCAGGTTCTGCCTGATCAGCACTTTCTAGTCTTTTAATTTTTCTTTTAATAGATTCTCGAACCGTAGATTCATGTACATTAAATTCTTTTGAAATAGAACGGTAACTTGGTTTGTTATTTTCAATCCAATAATCATAATATTTGCTCATGAAAGGGATTCCTTTTTATAAGATTAGGAATCCCTTACCATTTAGTTTAACTCAGGTAAACTTCATTTGGGATTAACTTACGATGCTGGATCCATCCTGTTAGATTTCCATGGAGATGCGGATTATTCCATTCTTTAAACCAAAATGTATCAGGCATGGCTTGATGCTCCAGAGGAGAAGCATGAACACGTTCATCCATGACCAGCAGATTGTATCGGTTTATCTCAGCTTCAATAGAAGATTCACCATTAAAAGGCTTGTAACTAATTCGAGCACATCTAGCAGCAGAGAGTTGCAGCAAGACTTCATTGTTCATTGTCGCTCGTTCTTGATCTGTAATGTAAGGCAAGTGCCATTCATACTCTGTAAGACGTAGAATATTTGATTCATCTATGGCTTGGGCTACAAGGTTAGCCAGATCCTGAAGATGAGGTTCAGCAGCACCATGCTGACGAAGCCACAAAAAGTTTTTCCAATCAGTGGCTGTTATCAACGTATCAATCCAGGAGAAAGGTTCTAGAAGTCGATTTGGATTCTGCTTGTGATACCCAGCCACCATAAAAGCTTCAGCAATCTCTACAGCACGTTCAGAGGCTGCAAGCCATGCAGCTTTAGCTGTGTGATCTGTGAGTTTACCAAGTTTCATTTCTGAACGAAAATTACGGATTGGTACAATCTCGTTGCATTCTTCATCAGCCTGCATTCCTTTTTGATTCTTACCCCAGTGCCAAGGCACATAAGGAATCGTCCGAACCTCGTTGAGCATGGTTTTAACCGGTACAGCACGAGATGAACGAGCATTACGACCAAAAACACGGTGTGTCATGATTTCACCATGAATTGGACGAGGATATCGCATTCGAATGGTGTATATTGGTGGAGATCCAGTATCAGTGGCAGAGGCCAAAATGACCTCTACCTGCATCTGATCCTGACCTGGATGAGTATAAACTAGGTTACTTGTTTGCATCTGAAAGTCCTTTTAAACAATTATCACATTCACCAGAAATAGCAGATTCTCCACACCAACGGCATAAATTCTCTTCTTTTAAAGATTGAAGTGGTTTATTGTATTCTACATCATCAGCTTGAGTCCAATGATGTGGATGTACATTACCGTACATCTCGAAGTTACGTTCAACCGCTTTTTGTAAGCGATCACGAAGGCCATCTATATCCTTAATAGGAGGTGGACGGTCATCAACCCAGTAGTTATTCATCATGGCATCACGAAGCACCACCAGAGAGGCGATAGCTTTGGTGATATGGCTCATGTCAGAATCTTTGTCGATATCTTCTCCTTCGACCCATTGTTCAATGTGTCCACGGGCTGCATCAATGTAAACTGAGGCACGAACACCTGCTCCACGATAATTGTGGCGGCCATACTTGAGAGTTCCCTCAAGCATAGCTACACCTACTTCCCAGAAAACTTGCATTGGGAGAGTCATAAACTGTCGCCATTTTTTGACGCCGACAGCATCTTTTGGGTTGGTGGGTTTATTTTTACTCATTCATGATTCCTTTGAGGGCCAGCTTGAGACCTTCGATTTCACGAAGTTTCTCTTCGGTCAGAGAAGCCGTTTTCATGTGCTCTTCACGTTCACAATGCAGCAACTTATTAAGAGTACCGATACGTTCCTGATCACGAATCATCTTGTCAGCAGCATTTTCGATTACGTCAGCAATGGCGAGACCCCATTGATTGGTCGAGGCCAAACGTTCTGTGGCTTTCTTGTGACGCTCTTGGCTCTTTGACAAAAGGTCTTGCAAAGCAATCTGAGAGCGAACAATATCACTTCCAGTAAACCCAATTTGATCAACACGTTTGTTCTGTTTGACAGCACGGGCAACGATTGTTCGAACTTCCTTCATACGCTGACGCTTGAAAGACGGGGATTCTTCAGTCGTTGTAACTTCGGTCAGTTGAGGTTTGGTTTTTGTCATTCTAGGATAGCCTTCTGTGGACCTGCTTTTGCATTCTGGTACTTGCCATTGTATGCAGCATGTTTAGCAGTTTGGTGGAAAATAACCTGTGCAATACCTGCACCGGCTGGGATGGTGAGAGGTTCTTCACCAGAAAAAGAAAGTTCCAGTGTCAGGAATCCTGCCCATCCCGGTTCAATCACAGTGTTGTAGACAGAAAGTCCACGCCTTGCCCATGTAGATTTGTCATGAACAATACCTGTGAGATTTGTTGGCATCTGGAATTCCTCCAGAGTTGAAGCCAAACAGAAACGACCTGGAATTTTAGGATCAGGCCATTCTGCATTTTTATCATAGCGAATAATAAAGGGTTCAACTCCCCATAATTTCCACCATTTTTGTTCTCCAGGAGAAAAAATAATGTCTTCAGCAATTCGAATATCATATCCAGCTTCGCTCATTCCATACGACACACCCCAGGATTTTTTCTTTTCTTGAGTCATGTTTTTGATGGGTGCTAAGTTGAAAAGCAGGTTGCGATTGATGATCATATTATTTTTCCTCCGGTATTAAATAAACATCACCATAAGTAACTTTTTGTAAGAAATGATCATTTACTTTTTCTGTAGAAACAAACCATATAGTTTCCCAATCTGGTTGGGGTGGAATATCTACTTGAAGATCGGTAAAAATAACAAGAGCTTCTGGTCTTAATTGAGCTACACGTTTGTAAACAGGATTTAAATTGGTTCCACCACCAGATTTAATTTGAATATTATCTAATAATTCATCTTCACGATATAATTTTTCGTAACGAATACCATCATCCCAAAGCATAACAGTCATTAATACAGGATTTAGCTTTTCTTTTAGCGTTTTAGCTGATCGAAGAAACTGACGTTTTTCATATTCACGAATAGAACCAGAAACATCTAAAGCATAAACTAAATGAGTTAGTCTATTTTTACGCCCACGTTTTGGGTATTTTCCTTTTAAACGTAAACTATTATTTACTTGACGACGAGATGGACGCATGAATGTACGTTTACCTCCTGAAAGAGGATCTGTAAGCCATGGTTCAAAAATTTCTTCATAAGAAAATTTTTTTATGAATACCTGAAGTCCTTCAGTTTTAAGAATTTCATGTTGAGTACCTGCACCAGTTCCAGGTTCTAGACCTTTAGTAGCAGCTTGAGCACGAGCTTGTTCATGTTCATCTGTTTGTTGTTGAAGATCTTTACCAGTACCTTCAAGAGCTTGTTTTATAAGATCTTCAATTTGATCAGCACTTGGAGCACCAGATTTAGGATGAGATTGGGGATTTTCTTTTCGCTCTTCATGAATAATTTTGTAGATAGCATCTGATCCCATTCCTTTAAACCGCATTTCACAAATCATACCAGCACCACCAAAGTCAGTTGGACCTCCTCCGGGAGAATGTATGGTAGTAAAACCATCATCATTACAGGCGTGGTTTACTACATGGTCAATGGCTATATTATATGACTCAGGATCTTTACCTATGCCTCGTTCTAAATGCTTACAGATGAGGTGCCAGATTTCGTGAGCGATTACGGTTTTTCGTTCCTCATGATCCATCTTGTCCCACCAATTAGGGTTAAAGAAAATGAACCCATGACCAGCACATGCTGTGGATATAATTGTGGTGAAGTAGAAGTTGATGTCATAAACATAACGACTCATGCCTTTGAACCGTTTGTCTAGATGGAGCATTTCATCTACATAGTGTTTCAAGGTTGCATCAGCAGCAACCAGATTATCACCACCCGTATTTGTTTTCGGGATCGACGATTGCTGCTGTGTAGAAGTCTTCGGAGGAGTCGTCATATGTTTTACCTGCGACATGTTGGCCCCATCCATCGGGTCCGTCAACGTGGTCTGCATAACTTTTTCCTTTATTTTGGAAAACGTTACCGTTTTTCTTATGAATTACGATATCGTTATTTTGAAGCATTTGATTAATCAGTGTTTCAACGTCAGGTGTAATGATATCTATGGTATAAAAAGGGACCGTTCCCGGAGGAACCACCTCCTTGTTGTAGTGCTGAACCCAGCAAAGGGTCGATATTCAGACGCTCAGAGGTTTCTTGAAGCAGACGCTTGTCACTGGGGTTATCACCCAGTTTGTTTTTGATTTCAGATAAAAAGAGTTCGGAATATTCTCCACCTACACGGTTAATATAAATCAACAAATTGTCACGAGTTTGATCTTCTGATTTTAAGAAATACTCTGCACAATTAGTCATTAATGTTGCTTTAGATACACCATCACTTGGTATACGAGCAGATACAGGTTGTTGAGCTATTTCCCAAGGATAAGGAAGCTGAATATTTTCGTCATATTCTTCTTTGAAAGAGCGAGCAGCCATAGAACCAACAGCAGCAGCCATCATGTTGAAGCACATTGGAGAGATGGGCTGTCCAGAGGTTTCTTTTTTGCCGGTAGGGATACCAGCAGAATCGACGCTTTCTTTATTGGTCTGGGTCATCTTTTCATGCAGGTTAACCTGTGCGAAGACTTTTTCCCAGCCACGAGGTGTAGCATAGGTCTCCAGTTCAGCACGTTCTTTCGATTTGGTTGGAGCGTACAGCATCTTTGGATCCTTACGGATGAAGTCGATTACCGCAGCATTGACATTCTTACATTGGTTTTCAGCCCAATACAGCCAATCTTTGGAAGAGATTTTCATCTCTGCTGGCAGCATCCGTGTAATGAGAGTGTCTGGTAGCTCGCGTGCAATAGCACTATCAGAAGCTCTGTTACCAGCAGCAACAACAAGACATTTAGGATGAAGACGTTTACCTCCAACAGTTCTGTCAAGAATGAGGCTATATGCAGCAGCCAATACCTCTTCCGTTGCACTTGATAGCTCATCTAGGAAAAGTAACCAGCCGCTATATCCATCTGGGATTGTGTCTCCTTCGAGAGGAAATGTGTCGAACGGCAAGTACACTGCTTTACCGCGTTCAGTATCCTTTTCGGGCAGGCCAGTCATATCTTCACTGAGCATTTGGCTCAAACGAAGGTCAATCATTAGAGCATTAGCATCTTTGGCTACTTGATGAATCACTTGAGATTTACCAATAGCAGGTGGACCAGCAATGTATGGTACTTGTTTGATACTCAAAGCATTTGTTACGAATTCATAGACTTCAGAAGGTGACAATTTTAGTACGTCATTCGCAGACATGGTGGTATCTCCTTAATAAAAAACCAAGAAGAAAAGATCACGGTAAAGGTCTGATTTTATATCCACCAGGGAGTCGATCTTTATGAGTAAACACAGCGACAGCCATTTTAGGATTTGGGTTTTGGCTCATACCAACGAATATGAGATCATGTCTATTTTCTTGTTCATCAAGAGTATAGAAAACAGTCTTTGAATGATCATCAAGGTAATAATATCTCCATTCCATTATTAATTTCCTTATAAAAAAATAAACCCTCCCCAGCATATAGCTGGAAAGGGTTTGTCTGTCAGTAGGTTACTTCAAGGAAGTAAACATATCTGCATTTATGAAAGTGTATAGTTGGCGTTAAGGATTACATCACGAGGAATAGATCCTACTTTATGTGCTCCAACGTCTTGTTTAGCTACTTGTGAACAAATAAAACTAAGTATGTTACTGTCATTTATATCAGCCAAAATTGTGTTGTACTGGCGTCTTAGATCGTTACCATAGTTGGGATGACAGCGAAAGCAGTCATGTACTGTTACCAATTGAAATGGTGTCATTGGCATGGTTTGGATTAGAGCGATGATCACATCTGTGTCCACCAGTCCCATGGTGTCATGGTACAGATAGTCAAGGATTCGAACAGAAAGGAACCCAGTCTCCAGGTAGTAATCCCAAAGAGTCTGAACCATCTTTGCAGATTTGCCAGTGGTTCCTTTGTGTCCTTGACTCAGACATTCAAATACACGAGTCATCATCAGTGGGTCATACTGACAACGACGATACATCTCACGAACGATCATACCGTCGATGCTGTGGATCAGGTTTGGACCCAGACCTTTATGGAAGCGAGGACGTTCGTTGACTTTTTGCACCACTTGATAGTCTTCATCGAGGAACTTAAAATTCACAAGTTCTTTGTCATGAGTTTCGATACAGCAGTAGAAATTATCAGGCAAATACCAATCATAAGTTGTACCATCAATTTCATCCCATAGTTCTTGGATACCTAAGTTCAGATCCCATGCTCCAGGTGCAAGGTGTTCCATAGCATCATAGAACATATCTACATTTTCTCCAAAGAGTGTTTTGGGTTGTGCTGTTGAACCATAAAGAGCAGTCATGATGCACTGCTTTACATCTTTGCGATCAAGGATCGTGTCCATTTCTAGGGACATATAGATGTGCATGTAGGAGTCGAGAATATTCTCGTCACCACCACAGAGCTTCCATGACTGAGGACATGAGACCAAGAGTGAGAGCAGTTGCAGGCCAGATGATGCAGCATCCAGGCTGATGGTGTAGCCACTCTTTTTACCTTGTGCTGCATCTTTCAATGCAACATAGGCTGCTCTCAACCCGACTGGGTTGCTGGCGTATTTGAAGGTATCAGGATCTTTGAAGTTGATCTCTGAGAAATGTAGAAGACGTTTATCCCATTGTTCTTTCTCATAGGCTTTATCGTGTTTACACGCTATATCAGCCATAAGGTATTCGAGGCCAGTCAATTCACGGAATTCTTGGACCTTCAGCATCAGATTTCTCCTTCTTGAGCTTGTATGAATTCGTTGCATGTGAGTGGTGCAATTGTGCCACACTTCCACCAGACGTTGAGCCAATAGCCTTCTTCGTCTTTCTTAATTTCGGCTTTGGTTGCATATATAGGAACCAGTAGATCTCTGGCTCGTCTGGCTTCGCTCCACCAGATAAAAGATTCCTTGTTGTTCATCATCCATTACTCCTTTTCTTGAGTTCAAGCAGAATGAGACGAAATTGCTCTTTCCAGATGAGGGATTTCATCAGGTATGGAGACTTATGGATTCCGGCTCGTATATTTTTCAGCTTTTTGGTTTTGGTATTTTTCAACAGGCAAATTTGACCCTGCCTGTTGAGATAACCATTTTGGGACAGACATTCAGCGAAGTATTTGTATTCCGTGATATCCATGCAGAGATACTGTCTATCTTGTTGAGCAGTTACTGGTGCATCCTTATTTGACATTTAATCAACCTTTTTATGACCAAGTTTCTGTCTTCGGGTCATAAACATCTAATACTTGATGTAGATTCAAATCAGTCATCTGACTAAGAATTTTATCAGCACAAATTTTACGACATTCTTTAGATTCTACGAATTCTTGCGAATGTATTTCAGTTGGTATTTCGATTTCAAAATATTGCATGGTGTCAATGACAACCAGTTTTTTTGGTGTTGCTTCTTGCATTTGTTCGAAGCGGTTGATGTCTTCTTGAGTGATCATGGTTCAATCTCCCCATTTGATTTTGTCAGCAATATCCCAGATTCGAAGAAGATCTTCGTAAGGAACAATGACGTTGGATTTAATTGGAATGCCATTTGGCAATTCCCCGGATCTCATGTGCCGATTGGCAATGGATTTGATCTTTTCTGCCTTAGCATAGAGTTTTGTGTAATCTTCGTCTTCATAGACTTGACTTCTTTTCAAAAAGTCAGAGATCACACGTTTACGATACATTTTAAGTATCACTTAGTGAATCCTTTCAAAAGAGCAGGGAGCAAACGCTCACACTGCGATTGAGTGTCGAATACGAAGCGATAGTTCCGGGATACATCCATAGATGTCTGTTTCCGAATCTTCACTTCGATCTTGTCATTCTCCATGACAGTAACGAGTGCTTCGTCACCACATAGAAACTTGCTGAAGCCGAGCTTGTCGTAGTTCTCTTGCCAAGCTTTCATTTTTTCTCGTTTCGTTGGTTCCGCCATTGACGAATCCTCCATCCAATAAGATGCCACCACCACGCTGCAATGAAGCGATGTGGGTTGATGCTCTTGGTTACATTTTCGACGTAGTAATCAACGTCGTCGTCTGTGGTCCAGCCATCACCTCTTGTGAAGTGAGCAGTGATGCCTGAAACATGGTAGGTTATGCCCAGAGTGAGCTTACCTACATCGAGGATTCCCTCGTTGACTGAGTATTCAATGCCAAGGGTTTCATCGAGACCACCAACGCAGCCTGAATAGTATTCGTATTCGATTTCATAAGGTAAGTAGTTTTTGTCTTTGTTATGAGACAAGACATGGAATGTGAGGTCTCCTTCACCTGACCAATGGTCTCTGAGATCTTCATCAGATGGTTCGTCGTATTCTACTATCTCTTGAAGGATTTTGAAATCACTCATCGTTAACCTCTTTACAAGCAAGGTTCCAAGCCATCATAGCTGCCATCAAAAGATATGGACGATCTTCAGGTAGATGGTTCTCGATCCATTGAAACAGTTCTTCAAAATCCTTTGGAGTTTTAAAGAACTCGTTTGGTGTAATTTTATTAGCCATTGATTATTTCCTTTCGTGATAGTTCAAGAACCGCTTTGTTATAGTCTGTGCCTTGGGAGTTGATGTGATAACCTACTGCATAAGTACGACCACGACGGTCATACTTATGTGTCAACCAGAACTCATTACCCAGAGTCAGCAGTCCCTGCATGACCTCATAAGAGGTCTCATAGAATACTTGTGCTTGTTTCTGACGCTTCTGGAATTCTTCGAAACCTTCACCATTCTTTCGTTTGGGAAGGATCATGTTACCTTCTTCTGAGGCCACTACACTGGTGTTCAGAGTCAAACCAACTGAGTTTGCACGGTTTATGTGATCAAGACACATATCCTCTTCATCGAAGACATCTGAACCATTCAGAACAATACGACCCTTGGTATCAAAGTATCCAGAGCCTGATTTGTTGTTAGTGACTTTGTTGGGTCTTACCACCATTGGCAAAGGGAACTGGTAACGATCCAGTAGATCTTGAACGTCCTGTGTGATCTCATACTTCATGATGAACTTACGGGAGTCCATGTCGAAGTCCACAAGGTCAGCTTCTACAACATTGATTAGCAGGTCTGCTACATCCTGTGGTTCACCCCATTTAGGACTGAATAACCCGACCATGGTTGGAACATCAGCTTGTTTGTGCAGGTATATCTGACACAGCACGTCAATCTCAAATGGATCATCTGAGAGTGGACTAAACTGATCACGTAGTACATCCATCAACTGATTCCTGTTGAAGATTTCCTCTAAGTTTCGTTGAGTTTCCACCATGTTTGTCATGGGTTTCTCCTTTGGTTATGTTTCAGTTCGCTTTAGTCAAAAGTAATACAATTCTGAACTATTAGTATTTAGCTGTTGAACACAGGGTCAACGAGCAACGCGAGACTGCCGGAGGCAGAAAAACGTAGTATTTAGTCTATCTGTTTTGGAAAAAAATAAGTTCTAACCTCCCAACATAAGTTGAGAGGTTAAAGTTTAGTCAGTTCAATGGAGTTCTTTTACCATTGCCCATGTGAAAGCAGTATCATAGACACGTGCTTTATCAGCATTCATGTGAAGAATTTCTTGCAACATCTCTTTCATATGTTCCTGAAGATCAGGAATGATTGGATTTGCAGTTCGAGGTTTCATTGATGGGGTTACATTAGGATTGGTCGGCATTGGTATTCTCCATGGGTTTTCAGTTAAATGAAGTGAGCAGTTTTACACCATGCTTAGGGTGTTGTTGGTCTTAACCGAACAAAGAGTCGAGATCGATATCGACTTCAGGATCCTGGACAGATTCGACCTGTTCTTGACGACGATAAAGTTGCACGCTGAAATTCAAAGGCATTGATTCGCCTTCCTTCAGAGTGCTACCAGCTTCACGGATCTTCTCGATCACTGCGTTGACCAGCACCGCTTCTTCAGCCCATTCAGGGTTCCGCTCATGCGTGTTGGCATAGATGCGGTGAGGCTGGAGATCACTGACTGCGATACCACGTGGCAAACGGTTGAATTTCACCGCTGATTCATCATCTTCACTGCCTTCGACAGCAGTTGCAATACCCACGTTGATCCACAGACCTGCGAATTCGTCTTCGTCTGCTTTGGCTGCGGTTGTGTTGGTTTTCTTCGTTGCAAGTTTGAAAGCCATCTGATTTTCTCCTTCATGATGGTTGTGATGGGAACATTCCCAAGATTGCCGGAGGCAATTCTCCAACTTCAGTCACCATAAAGATGACCGAAGGAAGAGAGTACCTGCTGCGTTTAGCAGCTTAAATGGATTCTTGAGTCACTTCCCAAGGGTAATTGGGTGTTTCATTGAGCAACTGACATTCATAGATAGAAGAGACAAAAGGTGTATTTTGATCTTCTATCAAGAAATTTGAAGCCACACTCAAAGCTTGTTCACATTCTTGAGTAGATGGTGCTTCAAGAATGATGGTACGGTTATGAGCGTTACCTTCGGCAGTAAAGAGGATAAAAATAGCGATAAACATTTCCATTGGTTAGTTTCCTTTTTGGTGGTTGGTGATTTCGTTGATGATTAGAAAGTCAACTCATGATGCAGCTTCGAATGCTTCCCATGTGGGTATGAGCATCACACAATCTGAAACTTCTGTTGCAAGGTGGACGTAGTTTTTGGTTATTGGTCCACAATCTCCTGTTACAGGATTATCTGGGTAAGCGGAGTCGCTGTAAATCCAGTACGATATATAAGGATCAAACATTGATCATTCCTTTCAAAGGTCTTTGAGGATTGCGAGATCAATCAAAGCCCTCTTGCACAGGTCTTCGATAATGTTCTCATGTGGTTCTCTGGAAGCAAGTATATCATCCACCTTGAAGTCAATATAGCTTTGACTGTTATTGAGTATACGGATAACACGATGCTGCCAGAAGTAGATGGCTGTGTATGGTTGTTTTACCTCACTGCCATTTTCGAGTAACAGTGAATAGAATGCACAGTTACTCGATTGGTTGATGATTGAGACCAACCTGGTTTTTAAAGAAGAATTCGGTCATTGGTTTAGTTATCCTTCCATACACTTTTGGTTTCGTTGTAGATTGTACGATCTACGGTTGATTGGATTTCCATCCAATCATCAGGTGACATGCCACGTTTCTTCATCTCAGCGATGATAGATTCTGCCATGTCTTTGGCGTTGGCCATTACCTGTTTACGTTCAGGTGTGAGTTCAGGGAATACGATTGCCATGTTTGAGTTTCTCCAGTTGGTGAGCTTGCATGTTCAACTGCATGTCGATTGCATTGCTCATTGCTTTGGTAATGAATGGTCCTCCCAATACCACGAGCATGGCACTGAGAAGACCGATTAAGATGTATTGGAACATCATCAGTTATCCGAATACTTCGTTACGGACGATTTCTTCAGGTGTTCCTGGGATGAAGAGAAGTTGTGCTGGAGTACAGTTATAATTCAGACACTTTTCGATCTCTAGCATCATCATTTCAGCAAACTCAGCAACATGTTGCCATTCTTTTATTTCCATTTGAAGTTCTTCGTAGAATGCAATTTCTTGATTGTTATGACATACTAGTTCGGACTGTTGATCACTAAGGTCTAGTATCATGTCCCAAGCTTGAGTAGCTTTCATAGACCAATCATTGTAAGTGATAGTATTCATTGTTTTCTCCTTGATTTATAGTTGAGTCAATCTGTTGAGAGTTTTCTGAGATATACTTTAGGTTAGATATAGTATCCTAAGCTGTCTATCTGAGGAAACCCTCTGCCCTGCCCTACGGTTGTAGGACAGAGCTTGAGTTGAGTTATGCGAAGTGTTCTTCGAGAGCTTTGTATTGTGCTTTCAGGCCCTCGTCTGCATCCAGTTTGGCTTGCAGTTCATTCATGGTCTCGGCAGTGGATACCATAACTGCTTGTTTGTCAGTGAGTTTGGTACTGACTGCCCTGTTGTGGATAAACTCGGTTGCAATTGAGAGACTTTCGTCTGCTGCCTGTGCAGTGCTGATGACTGGTTGGCATACGGCTACGATGGTGTCGCGGACTGTGCTGAAGATTCCCATAGTGATGTACTCCTGTGTCTGGGTGATAATACTCCAAGACAGCCGGAGGCTGAGTGTAATGATGTGTAATGGGGGGTAGGTGTAATCTGTGTAATTGGAGGTAGGGGGGGTGGGTCGCCATGTGTAGCTCCCAGTGTAGAAACCCCCCCACCCTCGACAGTATAACCTAAAATCTACACTGCAAAATTAAATAAAATTTTATATATGAAAAAATCGGGACATGGTTTTTTCTGAACTTCAGGAGAACTCATGCCTAAAACCTGCAACTAATCTACCAGTTCTCAATAGATTAGTGTTCTGTAAAAATATCAGCAGCCCTTTTCTGAGCTTCAAGCTTACGATCATGGAGTTTTAACTCAAGCCAGGTTTTCTCACGCCATTCATAAATCTGTTCCAAAAGATCTTCTATGTTTGGTTTTTTCATTGGAATTGCTCCTCACAAGCCGGGGCTTGTTCGTCGATAAGCGTTGCGTAAGAAAATGGTACGGGTAGTGGGACTCGAACCCACACGGCATAATGCCCAGAGATTTTAAGTCTCTTATGTCTACCATTCCATCATACCCGTAGAAGAGTGTAAAGAATTCCACTGAAGGGCGAGGGGCAGTTTGGGCCGGTATGGTTAGTCTCGTTAGTGGTAACGGATTTCACCCTGGCTTGCCCCCAACGACCCGCAGGCCGCCCTTCGTAGTACTTATTTTGAACTGAGGCTGTCAATCCCCATATTTTTGCACAATGGTATGTTCATAATTGCACAGTGTTAAAAAGATCACATTAATAAAGGATACAGAATAAGTTTTCCTGGTTTTTCCCCATCATCTAAAATGAGTCTATCCTTCGGTAAATAATATGGTGTTTCCATGGTTTGAAGTGTAATTTTTTCACGAGGATCTTCTTGACCACCAGTTACAACTTCCATTTTAAATCTATAATTATTAAACGTTATTCCAAGATAAACATCATCACTGCATTTTTCTTTGGAGTTCCAATATTCAAAAATTAAAATTCCATTACCATACTCTAAGATCTCTGATTGATTTGGTTCACGAATTCCCCAGCGATCATCATTTGCTGGATGGTGACATCCTGACCCTGCATACGAATATGCGTAGTTAATTTCTTCACTTATAATTGTTTCAGCTTGTGCAGGGATGCACAGAACAAGAAGGAGAATAATTATTCTGTGCATCATTGTATCCCTTTACTGATAGTGAATATTAAGATTAAGAGCTACTGCCAAAGCATGTTCAGTATTTGCTCCTTTAGATTGTCCCCAACCTTTTAACATGTAGATATCTGTTGCCCAATCACAGATCCATTCAAGATCTTTTTTAAGACATACACGATAAGCATCTGAATTTGATAGTTTTCCTTCTTGAACCAAAAGAGAAGCTTCTTGGTCAATTGGATTAAAGATATTTGAAAAAGGAATATTCCAGTTTTGAGTAACGATACTAAAACCTTTCTCAAACTCAGGACGGTTATAGTCTTTAATTCCAGTCATAGGACCAGCAATATAGAAAAAACGATCAGACATTTTTCTTTCCTTTGTTTATGAACAATTCTATTAATGAAGTAAGAACCATCAAAAAGAAAGAGTGAGATGTAGTTATGTTAGACTTTTTGGAGTTGATTGGAATTAATTTTGATGGGGCTGATCGTACTATTTCTGTTAAATTGCATAGATTATTTTTTAAAAATCATAAACCCCAATCATTATGTGCTTTTATGGTGCATAAAAAATGGAAAAAATGTGTTAGAATTATAGGAATAAAACACTGTCTTAGGTCATATGACAGATACTATAAATAACCTATAAACTAAAAATAAAAAAGTGCTACGCTTTGTTCTGAATTGACTTCAAGAAGTAAATTTTATAAATGATATTTATGTTTTTCTATATCTAAGGATATTATATTATGCCAACAGCGACAATTACAGGTCCAGTATATGGTGTATCTCAAACATTTGATTTTATCTCAATGTCAATTGTATTTGAGTTATCACATTGGGATAGTATTGATGATGTAGGATTGATTGCATCTGGTCCTATTATTGTACCTGTAGATGAGAATGGACAATTTTCTGTTGATTTGGTTTTAAATAGTGCAGGATCACAAGTAACCAATTATCAATGTTTTCTCCAGTATCGTCGAACTGATGGTACAGAATGGATTCGAGAACCAATTGGTGTATTTTCTTTAAGTGCAGAAGGTACATATCAACTTTCAGATTTAACAATTATTTCAGTTGAAGGTGTTTCATCTTCTTTAGATGTATATACTCAAATTCTGTCAGTTTTAGATTCAGTTAATTCAGGAATCTCTACAACAAATGCTAATGTAACATCTTCAAATGCTATTTTATCTGATGCTAATCAAGTATTAACTGATACAAATACTGTGTATCAAAATTTACAATCTTATGGTTCTACTTTTCTTAAATTTAAAAATGATTGGGTAACAAGCACTGCATATATAGTAAATGATGTTATTATTTATGAAGATTTTTTATATATTTGTTTAGTAGATCATACTTCTGATGTATTTAGCACAGATCTTACTGCAAGTAATTGGGAATTATTTTCATCAGTTAGTGGTTTAACAAAAGGAACAGAACCTTCTTTAACTTATGCAAGTATGCTTTGGTACGATACGGCAAATAACATTTTAAAGATGAGATCTGAAGCTAATGACGCTTGGGCTGATATTGGTACATTCGATCAAGTTAACAACACATTTACGGCGGCGTTGGTCGAAGTGCTGAACGAAAACGACTTCGCAACCGACAGCGAAACACAGCCCCCATCGCAGCAATCGGTAACGGCCTACGGTGACGCCCGATGGCTGGCGAATGAAAGCGCGGTGACCAGCTTGATCGGGTCTGAATCTGTGACGTTCACCGGCATCCCCTCATGGGCGCGGCAAGTGGAGTTGGTGATTAAACGAGCTAGCGCGACAACAGGTATTGATTTTCTAGTGCAAGTACAGGTTGGCGGCTCGGATGTGACGACTGGGTATTACAGTCAATCGGCCAGCAACAGCGCTTCCAACGGCCTGACGACAGGCATGGTGATCGAGGCATCTTCCACCGCTTCTCTGGATACTTCTGGCGTGATGACGTTTTTCAAAGAGCCGGGAACGAATACGTGGGTATCCTGTCACGCAATTGGCTTTGCGGCTGGCGGTGGTGATGTAGACGCGGGCGGCGTGGTTGATGGCCTGACCCTTATCGCAAGTGGTACTACATTTGATAACGGCAGCGCTTTCATACGGTGGCGCAGATGAGCCGCAAAACGGTCAATGTCCTGACAGGGGCGGAAACAATAGGGACGTATACGCGCGGCTTGGACCTTGCCGCACTAAAGGCTGAAAAGCTGGAGGCTCTACGCGCCCGCCGCATTCAAGCCCGTGATGGGGGTATCGTGGTTTCAGAGACACCAATCCCGACAGATAAAGAAACACGGACTGTGCTGACAGCGGCTCGGTTGAAGACCGTGACTGACACACCGTTTTCCGTTCCCGATTGGAAAGTATCCAACGGGGTCTTTGCGACACTTACCGAAGCGCAGATCATTGCCATATCGGATGCGGTCGCGGCCCATGTGCAGGCGTGCTTTACCCGCGAACGGGTTCTTACTGATTTAATTAATGCAGCAAATACTGAAATAGATTTAGCAGCTATTAATATTAATACAGGATGGCCATAACTAAACTAAGTTAAAGTATTGAATTTTTATTGTAATGAATTTAGAGACTATATTTAATATATAATCTAATTACTTTTAGGAAAGTCTTATGCTTACATTACAAGAAGTTCAGGATTCATTACCTGCTGGACAAAAGACTCAAATCAATCAACAAATGGTTAATCAACTAAATAACTTGTCTAAAGATCCTGAAGAAGCAAAACATATTCGAGAAAATTTTATTACTTTTACTCAAATTCTTTCAGAAGGAAGATTTAAGTTAGGTGATTATGTTCGTGCAGTTATGTATGTTTCTCATAAAGTAATGGGTAAATCTAATTTAGATTCATATAAAGCTACTTTTCCTGATCGCTATACTCATATGATCAGTGAAGGTAGAAGTAGTAAAGATATTGCATCTTATGTTGCTGCATATAACAAAGGTAAACTTGTTAATTTAGTTTATGAAAGATCTATGATTCCTACATGGGTATTGAATCAAGATGTATTTCAATCAGCTATTAATACTCAATATGAAATAATGCAGAATCCTACTGTATCTGATAAAGTTCGAGTTGAAGCTGCAAACTCTCTTCTTACTCATTTGAAAAAACCAGAAAATAATAAAGCAGAGCTTAAAGTAGAAGTTGCTATGAATGATGGTATGAAAGCACTGGAACAGCGTCTTGGTGAAATGGCTGAAATGCAATTAAATACTATTGAAGGTAAAGCAATGTCTGTAGAAGATGTAGCGGCTTTACCTTTAAATGTTCCAGAAGCGGAAATTATTGATGAGTAAGTTTTTTGGAAATAAAACAGTAGATGATTATTTAAATGAAGTAGATTTTGATTGGTTAAATAATGGTGGATATACTCCATCTAAATTTGCTTTAGAATTTATGAATTTTATTAAATTGTGTAATGATGGTCGAGGAGAAGATAATAAGACTCCGACTATGCACCTTGCTATGCTTGATAAACTACCAACCAAGAAAAAGAAAATTACTAATCTTTGTGCTCGTGGTACTGCAAAGACAACATTGATGGCAGAATACTTAATACTCTATTTGGCAATGTTTAATAAAATTCCTGGTTTTGGTCATGTCCCAGGAATGCTGTATATTTCAGATTCTATGGATAACGGTGTAAAGTCCATGCGTGAATCTGTTAAATCACGATACTATAGTTCTGAGTTTTTACAGCATTGGCTGCCAGAATCAAATGTTAGATTTACTGAAAATTACATGGAATTCTTTAATAGTTCTGGTGGTAGATTTGGTGTAAAAATGTTTGGGGCCAAATCAGGTATTCGAGGAACTAAAATCTTTAACCGTCGTCCTGTTCTTGCAGTTATGGATGACTTGATATCTGATGCTGATGCTAAATCACCTACTGCAATGGAAGCAATTAATGACACAGTTTATTCTGGTGTTCAGTATGCTCTCGACCCTACACGACATAAAATGATCTTAAATGGAACACCATTCAACAAAGAAGATATTGTATATCAAGCTATTGAATCTGGTGCATGGGAAGTTAACGTTTGGCCTGTCTGTAAAGAATTTCCTTGTGATGAAGCTGAATTTTCTGGAGCTTGGGAAGACAGATTTACATATGAATATGTAAAAGAAATGTATGATTCTGCGGTAATGGAAGGCAAAGAAAAATCATTTCGTCAAGAACTTATGCTTAGAATTACTTCTGATGAATCTCGATTGATTCAAGAAAGTGAAATTGGTTGGAAGTCTCGTCAAGAAATTCTTCAGAAAAAACAAAACTACAATTTTTATATTACTACTGATTTTGCTACTTCATCAAAACAAACTGCTGATTATACAGTAATTTCTGTTTGGGCTTATGATAAAGATGGAAACTGGATTTGGGTAGATGGTTTATGTGAACGACAACAAATGGGAAAAACAATTAATGATTTATTTACTTTTGCTCAAGAATATGAACCACAAGGAGTAGGTATTGAAGTTACAGGTCAACAAGGTGGTTTTATTCCTTGGATCCAATCTGAAATGGATCGAAGAGGAATTTACTTTAATTTAACTCATGATTCAAAAACAAACAAACCTGGAATTCGACCTATGACAGATAAATTGTCTAGGTTTAATCTTATCGTTCCATATTTCAAAGTTGGAAAAGTTCATTTTGCTTCTGAAATGCGTAAGACAAAAACTTTAGGTTTGTTTATGGAACAAATAAGTCTTGCTACTCGTGATGGTTTAATGGGTAAAGATGATTGTTTAGATACAATTTCAATGTTAACAGTCATGAATCCATGGAAACCAAATCCAGAAATAATACAAGAAACACCACAGGTCTCGACTGGTGATACTATTTGGGGTATAGAAAATACTATGAATGAAGATTCTGGCTTAGATGCTTACGTCGTATAGGAATATAATCATGTTATTTACAGATTTTTTGAAAAAACTAGCATATGGTCAGCTTAAAAATACAAGTGCTATTTCTGATCAAGATCTAGGTACAGTTGATTCAGATCATGAAAATCAATTGTTAGAATTAACTAATCAAGGTCTTATTGATATAACAACAAAAATGAAGTTATTAGAATCTACTTTTGCATTAACTTTTGTAGATGATCAAAACATTTATACTTTAACAGAAAACTTTGATTCTGCTTTTACAGATTATGTTCGATTACTTTCTGTACATGGTGTTTATAAAGATCTGGATATAATTCCAGAAAATGAAAAAACTTTTATTCCTAAAACTAATTCACAAATTACAATGCCATCGTGGACTTCGGTACGTTTTACAGATCAGTTCATGAAAGATTATGCTCCAGCAGTAGATCTTAAATTTCAAACAAAACATCCAAAGATAGACCTCAATGGGACTATAAATTTACCACCTCATTTGTATGAAGCTCTGGCTTTATACGTCTCAGGGTTGTATTTGTCTCATATGGGTAGTGAAGAGCACACTACAAAAGGTGATTCATATTATGGATTGTATTTGAAAATGATGGGCGATGATGTCGATGAAAATAAATCTCAAACTTCTGAGGTTTTAGATGAAGACACGCGCTTTCAAGATAGAGGGTTTGTATGATGAGTGAAAAAGATCCTAACCTCATTATAGAAGTTTTTAATCAACGTGCTGGGATTCTAACTTTTTTTGGAATGCTTGGTGGGTCAGTAAGGGCTGCTGTATTAAAAACAGGATGGAAAGAAGGACTTCGTGTCGTCTTTGTAGGAGGTGCTGTTGCATTTGGTGTAGGAGTTCTTGGACCTGTATTAATGAAACCATGGATCGGAGATTTACCTGATGAAATGGCTGGAGCACTGGGTACTTTAACGGCTGCTTCTTTTTTAATTGGTCTTGTAGCTGTAACGTTAGTTGAACGTTTTATTTCTGGAGAAACTAATAAACCAAAACGAGATAATTATCTTCTTAAAAAAGAGGAAATGCAAAATGATAAATAAGGAATTATTTAAACTTAGATCAGAAAAAACTCATACATCTAAAGATGATGTAAAAGTTATGGTTATAGGTATTTTACTTTGTATTTTCATACTTATGATGCAGTCTTTTATTGTTAAATTTTATGATCTATATTATGCTCAACGTCCTTTTGTAAAAGCTACTGTAACAATTGTTAGTGTTGATGGTTCAGATATACCTTTAATTTTATATGATGCAGATGCGACACAAAATGTTTCTGGTACTTGGATTGCTAGTGTATATTATGCAGATGAAAGTAGAATTACATCTCGTCGAGGATTAGGTTCTTATAATAAAAAAGAAGATGATCCAAAAATTTGGACTTGGGCTGCATTTTTTGATAATGAAGAAAATGTAGATTCTCCAGAAGTACCTAATAAACCATTTAAAATTTGTGTACGTTATGACGTAATAGCCCGAGATTCTGGAGTAGATGATCAAACAGAAAAATACTGTTCTGTAGTTTTTGATCCAAATAACCCATATCCAAATATTTTAGATTTAAATGAAAAAGGAGAATTAAATAAATGTTTACAGCAAGAGAATATCAAGGTCGAGTAAATGGGATCATGGGTGGTCCTATTTTAACTGTTGATGGCGTGATGGGTCCAAAAACTCGTTCTGGTATTAACGAAGCTATGAAAATTAAAGGAGTACGATATGCAAAAGAACTATTCACTCGCGGAGTACGTGGGATTGTGTGGCATTGGACTGCTGGTGCTCATGGCATTATTGAGCTTGAACGTAATCACTATAACTGGCTTTTTGATCGTGTGGGTAGCGTACACGATGGTAATCACACAGTACAAGAGCAAGTCAACTATGATTGGAAAAACGGCATTGGCGCGTCTCACACATGGAAAATGAATACTGGTTGGATTGGTTTATCAGTTGACGCAATGGCTGGAGCAAAAGAATCTCCTTTAAATTGGGGTACTAATCCTCTGACATGGGATGGTATTGATGCAATGTTAGATTGGACTATGGATCTTTGTGAAGAGTATGATGTTCCTGTATCTCCTTGGACAACTCTTAGTCATGCTGAAGTTCAAGGAAATTTAGGAATTCGTCAAAAATGGAAATGGGATTACAAAGTATTACCTGGATATACTCGTGCTCAAGATCCAAGGATAGTAGGTGATATTTTACGAGATCGAATGGTGACATCATGATAGGTCAAAAACAAATAATCATATTTATAACAACGCTCTCTCTTTTAGGGGGAGCTTTTGGTTATGGTTATTATAAAGGAACTGTAAGTCAGATTGAAAAATTTGCAGCAGAAAAACAAAAACTTCAAGAAGAAGTTGTTGATCTTGAGTCAGATCTTAACGTAAAAGCTGCTCAAATACAGACACTACAGATTGAACGCGAAGGATTGATTGATGGTCTTGAACAAGCTGCAATTAATGCCAATGGTGCTTCTGCTGGTGGTATCTCTACTACTGGCGGGTTGCGCAGGTTGGAGCGGAGATGGTCTAAGGATTCAAAATCTCCCTGATAATGTGTCTGAAATATGTCCACATCCTTTGGACATAATTAATACTGTAAAAGGTACATCTGTTGGTTCAGATGAAGTTCGTATAGGACGACTTGGTGATGCATTGATTGAGTGTGGTAAAGAAAAAGAAATTGTTGTACAGGGTTATGAACAATTGTCGAATATTTTGAGGTAATCCGATGGACGAAATGATGAATCAATATAACACACAGTCAAATAACCGTAATGAAGATGCGGTAAATAAAGGTGTGGACCCGGATAATCTCGATGAATCAATTGAAGTTTCTACAGAAAAAAGTGGAAATTTTAAATTAACTAAATGGAAAAAAGAACCAACTTTAGAAGATCTAAGACAAGATCTAGAATTTGCACGACAAGAAACTGAAGATCAAAAATCAAATGTTTCTGGTTGGTTAGATCTTAGAAATGCTACTGGAGCAGAGGCACCTAAAAAAGCAAAACCAGGTAGAAGTGCAGTTCAGCCTAAATTAATTCGAAAACATAATGAATGGCGATATCCTGCGTTAACAGAACCTTTCTTAAATACAGATAGGATGTTTGAAGTTCTTCCTCGTACACATGAAGACACTTTAAAAGCAAAACAAAATCAAGTTCTCTTAAACTGGCAATTTGACACTAAAATTAACAAAACTGATTTTGTTGACCGGTATGTTCGTACTGCTGTTGATGAAGGTTCTGTTGTAGTTCGTGTTGGTTGGGAACAAGAATTTCGTAAAGAAGTTGTAGAGACAACTAATTTTAATTACTATCCTGTTCAAAACCAACAAGAAGCTCAAATGGTTGAACAAGCTATGCAGATGCAAGGATCCACAAAAGATTGGGAAAATCTTCCTGAGTCTTTAAAAGCTTCTGTTGAAATGTCTACTCAATTAGGTCAGTTAGTTACGGCTGAACCTGATGGTGTTGTTGAAGAAGTTATGGAACATATGGTTAAAAACTGTCCATCTGTTCGTATTGTAAATATAGCCAATCTATTTGTAGATCCTTCTTGTGAAGGTGATTGGGAACAATCTCAATACATGATATATACTTACGAAGCTACTAAATCAGAGCTAATGGCTAAAAAAGAAACGTATCAAAATTTGGATAATGTAAATTGGGAAAATGCTAAGATTCAATCGAATCAGGGTAATCCTGATCATGAAACATTAACTCCAGCTAATGATATGCGAACATCAGGAACAGGTTCTACTGATAAACAAAAAGTTTTAGTTTATGAGTATTGGGGTTTATATGATATTTATGATAATGGAATTATGGTTCCTATTGTAACAACTTGGGTTGGGGAAACTATCATTGAAATGCGTGAAAATCCGTTTCCTGATAAACGTCCTCCATTTGTTATTGTACCATATATGCCTATTTTAAAATCTGTTTTTGGTGAAGCAGATGCTTCGTTATTGCAAGATAATCAACGTATTATTGGTGCAGTTACTCGTGGTGTAATTGATTTAATGGGTCGATCTGCTAATGCTCAAACTGGATATGCTAAAGGGTTTTTAGATCCAATTAATAAACGTCGTTTTAACCAAGGTGAAGATTTTGAGTTTAATCCAAATGGAGATCCAAAAACTAATATCCGTCAAATGGAATATCCAGAAATTCCTAGAAGTGCTCATGAAACAATTCAAATGCAAAATGCAGATGCCGAAGCATTAACAGGGGTTAAAAGTTTTTCTGGAGGTATTTCTGGTGATGCTTATGGTTCTGTAGCTACTGGTATACGTGGTGCTCTTGATTCTGCTGCAACACGTGAAATGAGTATTCTTCGTCGTTTGGCGAAAGGTATGCAAGCTATTGGATTAAAAATTATCGCTATGAACGCTAAGTTCTTGAGCGAAAAAGAAATTGTTCGTGTTACAAATCAAGAATTTGTTGAAATATCTCGTAAAGAATTAGTAGGTAATTTTGATTTAAAAGTTGATATTTCAACAGCATCTGTCGATGAACAACGTGCTCAAGATCTTGGTTTTATGCTTCAAACTATTGGTCCAGATGAGGATCCAGATGTTCGTCGAATGATTCTTGCAAAAATCTCTGATCTTAAACGTATGCCTGATTTAGCAGAATCTATTCGTACTTATCAACCAAAACCTGATCCATTGCAAATTGCAATGAGAGAAGCTGAATTGGCTGAAAAACAATCTGAAGTAGAACTAAATAAAGCTCGTACTGAAGAAGCCCGTGCACGGGCTGCAAAATTGTTGGAAGAGACAGATGAAATAATGTCTGGAATGAAGCATGAACGTGAAGTTGAAAAGATGGGTGCTCAAGCTGCTGGAAATAGAAGTCTTGAAGTTACAAAAGCTTTACTAGCTGGAGAGACTCCAGGGGGAATGATAGAAGCTGCTGTAGGGTATAACAAAATGCAAGATGTAGAAAATAATAGAGACACTTTAGCTCCTATTAATAGTGGTCCTGCACCTTCTGCTTTAGGACAGCCTGAAGGTGCTCCTGCACTTGGTTCTGGTATGGCTCCGGGATCAGCACCTCCAGAACTGTCTGGACAAAGAACACCAATTGGTCCATTAAGTTCTCAGTAAGACTGAAGGAACCCTGAATGATAAGGTTCTAGTCAATTATTGAAAGGTACTATTATGGACTTGTACAACGCTTCTTTGGGTAATGAAGAACCTGAAACTATTGAACTAACACATGAGCAATACGAAGAAGCAAAATCTCATTTTGCAGATATTATTGCAAAAGGTGAATCTGCACGTCGTCTGGCTGAAAATAGTGATTTTAAACTATTAGTATTGCAAGGTTACTTTGTTGATGAACCTAATCGTATGGCTGAATTAATGGCGTCTGGTCGTCTTAATGAAAAAGTTTTTGAAAACTGTACTAAAAGTATTCAAGCTGTTGCTGAATTTCGAAACTTTATGAAAAATATCATAGAACAAGCTAAAATGGCTAATGATGAACTTGAAAGTTTAGAAGAAGCCAGAGATGAAGCAATTAAAGCAGAAGCTGGAGAAGATATCGACCCATTGGGTCGGTAAGTAAAATAAATATTACATTTTGCCCAATGATGGAGAAATATCATGGCTAAAGACAATACAGAACAAAATTTTGATAACATGAGTGATGAAGATTTTCTCAAGTTGAATGAAGAGGATTTTTCTGGAAATGTACCAGAAGGAGAAAATACTTTATCAAACAACAGAGATGAAGATGAATCAATTCAAGTTTCAAATGAAGAACAGCTTTCTGATGATTCTAACTCAGATGATGACAGTAATGAATTCAACAAATCTGAAGACGACGACGAAACTGATGATGATCTCTCCTCTTCAAATGAAGAAGAAGAAAATTCAGATCAAAAAAATCCACACTCAGATGAAGAAAAATTATCGTCCGGTGAGCAACCCAAAACAAACACCGAAGAAGAAGAAAAGACTTCCAATAATGAAGAAGGGTACAGAGACGGGCCTGCTTTAGAAGAAAATAAAAAAGTAAAAGCTGATACTCCAGCTAAAGCAGGTTATTATAAATTACCTGATGGCATGGATACGGCAGCAGTAGATTCTGCCCTTGGTTTTTATAATCAAATTACCAAACCTTTTAAAGCTGATGGTAAAGATTTTACTGTTCGAAATCCAGAAGATGCAATTCGATTAATGCAACAAGGCGTAAACTATTCACGACGAATGCAAGAAATTAAACCGATGAAACAACTTAATCGGATGCTTACAGATCAAGAGTTAAATGATCCTAATAAGCTTAATTTTTTAATTGATTTATCAAAAGGAGATAAATCAGCAATCACACAGTTGCTAAAAAGTCACAATATTGATCCAATGGACCTTGATATTGAAAAAGATTCAGGTTATCAAGCAAACAACTACCAGGGCAATCCACAGGATAATGAGTTCCGAGATGCGCTGGATGTAGCACTAACTTCGCCGGAAGGCCAAGCTCTGGTAACTGACATCCAACGTAACTGGGACTCAAAATCTAAAGCTAGTCTTCGAGAAGATCCAAGTATTATTGGCAATCTTCAAGAATTAAAAGCGAGTGGGGTGTACGACAAAGTAGTTGAGGAATTAAAATATCAACAAAACCTTGGATATTTACAAGGAGTTCCTTTTTTACAAGCATTTGACCAAGTTGGCGAAGCTATGAAAAAGGCTGGTATTTTTGAATCCTCACCAGATCCCGCTACAGGTGGAAGTTCGATGGCTCCTTTACAAAGCCAACCTCAGAACACTCCAATTGCAACGGGAGGAAGGAAGCAGACGGCTCCGAAGAAACCATCTGCCAATCCACATCTTTCTTCGACACCGCCTTCAAAACAATCTGGAAATATGCAAACAGCACCAGTAGATTTTGATAAAATGTCGGATGAGGAATTTGCTAAATTAGCTCCTCCCGAATGATACTCTGAGATCTTGAAAGGAACATAATATGGCTCAGATTTATAACGCACCAAAAGTTGGTGTTGATGGTTCTCCTCAATCGAGTGTTGGACCTCAATTTAATACCCATTTTTGGGATCGAAAATCTCTAATGGATGCTACTGAAGAGATGTACTTCTCTCCATTGGCTGACGCAAAATCTATGCCAAAACACTTTGGTAAAGAACTGAAAGTCTTTTACTATGTTCCTCTTTTGGATGAACTTAACGTAAACGACCAAGGTATCGACGCCAATGGTGTTGCTCGTGTACCAGGAACTTTTACTGTTACATTTCCTGTTACTGGTATCACTGTCGCTAATGCTGGATCGGCTGCTGCTGTTACTGCAATTAACGATAACGTGAATTCTGCAACTGGTACTGCTGAAGTTGTAGCATCTGATGCTGCGGATGACAGTGGTGGTTCTGGTCTTACTTTGATTGGAATGACTACCAATGTTGTTCAATATGCTGATGAAACTGACGCTGATGCAGCTATTACTGCTGCTGGTGCTGGTGTGAAACAGGAAAACGTAGGTTCACTGTATGGTGGTTCTCGTGACGTAGGTACAATCTTAGGAAAAATGCCTACTCTGACAGAAAATGGTGGTCGTGTTAACCGTGTTGGTTTTACTCGTTTAGAACGTAAAGGTGAAATCCAAGAGCATGGTTTCTTCATGGAATGGACTGAAGATTCGTTGATGTTCGATACAGACTCTGAGCTTTATGGACATCTCTCTCGTGAGATGCTTCGTGGGGCAAATGAGATCTACGAAGATTTGCTTCAGGCTGACTTGTTGAACGCTGCTGATGTAAAAATTTACCCTGACGCTGCAACTTCTGTTGCAGAAGTTTCGGGTGAATCAGGAGCAGTTACTCTTTTGGATGTTGGTGATTTGAAACGTTTGAGTGTCATTCTTGATGATAACCGGACGCCTAAGAAAACTACAATCATCAAAGGTTCTCGCATGACTGACACTCGTGTAATCTCTGCTTCTCGTATTGGTTACATTGGTTCTGAGCTTCAAATCATGTTTTCAGATTGGAATGATTTTGTTCCTGTTGAAAAATATGCAGATGCTGCAACTCTGATGAATGGAGAAATTGGTGCAATCCCAACTGCTCATATTCGTCTTATTGTAGTTCCGCAAATGATGCGTTGGCAGGGTGTAGGGGCTGCTGAAAGCACTAACGGTGGTTATCAGGCTACCGGTGGTCGCTATGACGTTGCACCTCTTCTAGTGATTGGTAATGAGGCATTTGCTACTATTGGTTTGCAAGGTATGACTGGTAAAGGTAAAGCTAAGTTTCGTATCATTGTGAAGAAGCCAGGTGAAAAGACTGCGGATCGTACTGATCCATATGGTAAAATCGGATTTTCTTCGATTAAGTTCTTCTACGGCTTTATTAAACTTCGTGGTGAACGTATGGCTGTCGCTTACAGCCCAATCCCTGAATAATATTAGGGTTGAGTAATAAAGATTAGGGCGGCTCTTAGAGTCGCCCTTTTTATTGCTATACTCTTTAGGGTATGTTAAGCGAATAATACCATGGTAATTAAAAAGGAATAACCCAATGGATGACATCTCCAATAAAACACCAGAAGAACTTTTGATTATGGTTGAAAATACTGAAGATAAAGAAGTACTTCGTTATATTGCAAATGAACTAGAAGTATCGTTTTCTGGTAATACTGGAATTGGTACTCTTAAAGAAAAACTAATTCCAGTTCTTCAGAACAAAACTGAAATACCTGAAAAAGAGCTTGATATGGAAGATCCAATTCAAGCAGCTTTGGCAGCACAAAAAACTCAACCAAAGACAGAAAAATCAAAGAAAATTCTAGATATGCCTCGTACTGCATTGGCTCTTATGGATCCTCATAATGAAAATTTATCTACTCTTGAAAAACGAGCAATTGTACGTGCTAAAGCAATGCGATTACATCGAGTAAAAGTACACAATTTAGATCCTAATGATTCTGCTCTCGAAGGTGTAATTAAAACAGTTTATAACAAGTTCACAGGAAAAGTAACAAAGTACATTCCTTTTGGTGATGAAAATGAACATGGTTGGCATGTTCCTGAAATTCTTTTGAATGTGCTTAAAGAAGAAAAGTATTCAATGCGAAAAGAAGTAAAACAACGTGGACAAGTTTCTTCTTTTGGGGTGAAACAGTATAAAACAGTTCATCTTCCAAAATATAATGTTGAGTATCTTGATGCTTTAAGTAAAGAAGAAATTGCAGGATTAGCTCAAGATCAAAAAGCTCGTGGAGCTATCGACACATCTTCTTAATATAGATATGTTGATGTGATTAAAATAGGAGAGAGTAATGTCTAATACTTTTGATAATAGTGACAATACGAGTACATTAGCAAATGCTATGTTCAATACTCTAACAACGGGGGTTAATATACCCCCGTCTCCTGATTTTAGTGATGCAAAATATGATTTTACACCAGATACTAATAGTAGTCTTTATCAAGATATTGATGGTGCTACAATTTCAGAAGTAACAGCAGGAGATGGGTCTGTTACTGGATCTGGAGTATTTGATGTTTTTATGAAAGCAATGAATGCTCATTTGGATCGAGAATTTAAAGGTAATCGAATTACTGGTTCTCAATATGCTGAAGTATATACAACTGTATCTAATCAGGTTTTAAGTCAAGCTGTCTTATTTACGCTTCAAAAAGATCAATCTAAATGGGCGGCTGTAACTACTCAAATGCAAGCTCGTATTGCTGAAATTCAAGCAACTGAAGCTTTAGTTAAACTTGAACAATCGAAATTAGAAGCTGCAAATGCAAACTTTCAACTTAACCTTACTGCGGCTCAATATGCTTTAACTAAGACACAGATTGCTACAGAAGAAGCAAATCATGATCGTATTTATGCAGAAGCTAAGATTCAGCAATTTCAAAGAGATAAAATTCAACCTATTGAATTTGCTCAAGCACAACATGTTTTATATAAACGTCAACCTCTTGAAACTAGTCTTGTAGCTGAAAAAGTAGAAACAGAACGAGCTAATACACTAGACACTCGTACTGATGGTATGACCCCTGTTGGTGGGGTTCTTGGTTTACAAAAATTAAATCTTGAAAAAGATATTTCCATTAAAGATTATAATATTGTAAATCAACTTCCTAAACAATTAGAACTACTTAACCAACAAATTGATCTGACAGCAGAGCAAAAAGAATCTGAACGAGCTAAAACTTTAAATACTCGAACAGATAATCAAACAGTTGTAGGTTCTATTGGGAAACAGAAAGATCTATATTCACAACAGATTGATAGTTTTATTAAAGATGCACAACATAAGACTGCTAAAATGTATTTAGATGGTTTCATTACTCAGAAAACATTAGATGAAGGTTTACCTGCTCCAGATGAACTTACTCAAACAAATATTAATGCTGTATTGTCAGGAGTAAGAACAAACAATAGTTTGTAAGAAAGACTTGATATGGGTTTATTTTCATCAAATAAAATTATTAGTGTTGCCAGTACAGTTTATAACTTAGCTGGAGATGAAGATGCTCGTCCTAATTTTCTAAAAGGAAACTTATTTTCAAACATGATTAAAAACTCAGATTCATTCACAGATGGTTTTATTAAAAATTATCTTAATGGCCCTGGAATAGATCAACAAAAGTTTTTTAATTATAGCAAAAGAAATAATGTTTCTACTTTACCTTCACTTAGAATTACAAATGATGTGATTGCTAATGAATCTGTTATTGAAAGTGAGATTGATGTCGGTATAGGATTAACTGCGGAAGTAAAAGAAACAGATATTAGTACAAATGATATTACACCTTTTGTTTCTAAATGGATTCTTGAAAATCATCCTTCAAGATATCTTGAAGATTGGCTTGCTGACTATAACAGTACCACAGAAGTTTTTAGTGTAGAATTCCCAAATAATGATTTTTATTCATGGTTAAACATGGGAGAATTTAATCCTGAAAAAACTTATTTAACTGCACTATATGCTACTAAAGATGTAAATAATGAAAATGTAGGTGATGATCAGTTTTTTATTTATGAACTTAATAGTGGAAACGTTACTTTAGACGCATTAGTTGTATCAGCTTTGTCTTCTGATTTTGAAGAATTTTTTCCTTCTATTCCTGTACGAATTGATAATAAATCAATTAGACACAGTAGCTATACAACTTTATATCAAGAAATGACTAAAGTTTATAAAAAAGCATTTAATAATAATTCATTTGATGCTTTTATTGATTCTGTTGAAGACAATCCAGACTTGGATGATATTGATTATGCATATGTTGTATTCGGTGTTTCTTTGAACGTCGATGAACCAGTTTGTCGTAATTATATTTATAGGTTTATAGAAAAAGCAGCTATTTATAATGCTGTAAATAAATCATCAACAGCACAAAGTGTGTTAGATGATATTGAAGCTTATAAGATCGCTTCACAAGCTATTAAAGACTGGGATTCAACAGATTGGAGTGATACTCCATCAGAGTCTATTCCTGCACGTCCTTCAACTCCTTCACTTATCATTCCAGGAAATAATACATTTCAAATCAAAAACTCAAATTTAGATTTTGATATGAGATTAAATTGGGAACAATGTACAATTGATCAACTTACAGGTAATGTAGGTCTAGGTGTTAATGAATATAAAGTCGTAAACGGACCTACAGAAACATATACTGTAGAAGAAACTATATATGCAGGAGATGAAGATAGAATTCAAACAACAGTATTTACTGATTTGAACGTATATATTTATTGGCAAGAAACTGATTCTATTTATCGTCGAATAACTCTTAAAAACTTTGTTCATCAAAATTACATTTATAAAGGTAAAGCAGTTGTAATTACAGCAAAAGATGCTCTAGCTGATTCAGAAAACTCTGGATTTATTATTCCTTTACACTACCCAACCTTTAAAGAATTAGGAATTGTATCTTATACCCAAATGTCTACAGCTAATGTATTTTTAGTTTTTAATAGTTATGAAGTAACAAAACAGAAATGGTATCAATCAAGTTTCTTTACAATTGTTATTGTTATTGCTGTAATTGTAGCATCTGTACTCATAAATCCAGGCTTATTTGCAGGAGGTGGAGGGCTTTTAGGAAGCAATTTAGCAGTTGGTTTATCATTAGGTTTAACTGGAATTTCTGCATTAATTGCAGGTGTAATTTCTAATTACATTGCTGCATTATTTGTTAGCCAGTTCTTAACTATTGTTGCTTCTGAAATTTTTGGTGATGAATTTGGAGCACTAGTTGCAACAGTAGTGTTGATTGCATATTCAGTAGGTATTACTCAAGGTTCTTTATTTTCAGCAGAGAATCTTTTAAAAATCACACAAGCTTCTGGTAGTGCTTTAAATTCTATAACGCAAAAAGATATTAATGAAATTGGTCAAGAATTTGAAATAGAACAAACACAATATGAAAAACAAATAGATAAGATTCAAGAATTACTAAAAGAATTTAATGGTAATGATTTAAATTTTAATCCAATATCGTTAATTGAAGATAACCCTACTTTTCAAAGTTCAACTTTTGTTAAAGAAACCTTAGATGAGTATATTCAAAGGACTACAATGAAAGGTTCAGAAGTAGTAGATTTAACTTTTTCAATGGTGTATGATTTTGTTCAAATATACCAAACTTTACCAAGGAATTAATTATGAATTTTCCATTTTTAAATAATTTTAGTGAAGCCACTAATAATGGTAATTTCAATTTCTTAGGGGTTGGAGCTAAACAAGCAGCCACACAACCAGAAACAGAGAATACTATGAGTCCACAAACAGGATCAGTTGGAACAAATACTGGAATTGGTGGAAATAATTTTTGGTCACAAGATGGTGGAGCTAATGTTGCTCTAGGTGGTATTGCTGTTTTAGGTAATCTATGGAATAGTTATCAACAACAGAAGATTGCAAAAGATCAATTAAAGTTTGCTAAAAACCAATGGAATACAAATCTAAGCAATCAAAAACAAACTTATAATACCGCTCTAGAAGATCGCATTAGATCTCGTCACGCATACTCGGGTAAAGATGAAAACCAAACTCAAGAGTATCTTTCTAAAAATCGACTTTAAAGGATCATGTAATGGCAGATTCAAGATTACAATGGCGTCCAATTAACCAAGCTCAACCTAATGTCGGAAGTTTGATGAATGGTTCTGGTTTGGCTTTTCAACGTGCTGTAGACAGTGCATCAGGTATTCTTGATCGATATGACCAAGGACAGAAAAATAAAGGTGATCAAGAACTTGCACGTTTATTGGCATCTACAAATGATCGTGAAAAATTAACTGAATTAGTTAATTCTGAAGAAGTTAAAAAACTAAATCTGTCGGATAAAGGTGTGAGCATGTTAAATGCTGCACAAGGTAATCGAGTAAGTTGGGCTAATACAGATTCTACAATTAAAGATCGTAATGGTAGATTAGTGTTGGCTCAAAACTCTGATAATCGTGCTCAAGATCTTCATGGTATTACTATGCGTGAAGATGGTCGTATGGTAAATCAACGTGACTGGTTAGAAGACAACTCTGGTCAATTCTTTGACGCTGAACGTGATGCTTTAACAGGTGGGACTTCTTTTTCAACTTACATAGGACAAACTGAAAGTGGTCAAAATGCTGATCAATATGACACATTATATGGTCATAGGAACCGACAGAATGGGGTTCAAGTTTCTCAAATGACTTTAGGTCAAGCCAGTGAGTTTTCTGATCCTAATGGAGAATATGCTCAGTCTGTAAATAATGAAATAGGACGTATTGCTACTCCAATGGGTAAGTTTCAAATTGTTGGCACTACTCTTCGTGAAATCCAAAAGAATCTTAATTTACCTGATGATGTCCCTTTCTCTCCTGCGGTACAAGAACAGATGGGTCTTTATTTAGCTCAACAGCGTGTGAATGGACCAAGGTCAATTGAAAATATGCGTGAAGGTCTTCGTGCAGAATGGGAAGGTTTCAAAAATCTTTCTGATGCTGAACTTGATGTCATGATTGATGAAATTCGTTCAATGCCTCAAGTAAATCGAGAATCAATTCTTGCTGCTGCTCAAAATCAAGGACAAAGATCTGTTAGACAATCTACTCAAACTGGTTTTGGTGGTGATGCATTTACTGCATCTATGGCTGAATCTGGTCAATTTACTCCTCAAGAAATTTTAGGAAATGTAGCTCCTCTTCGTTCTGCGGCTCAACAAGGTGATGCTTTAATTGCACAAGAAGAAGCTGAATTTACTGCTAATTTAATAACAGACATTACACAAAGTATTGTTAATGCTGATGATTTAACTCCTGGTGATACAACTGAAGTTCAAAAAAGAATTCAAGATCGTTTACAAGAAGAAGATTATGGGTCTTTTGAATCAAGTGAAATTGCAAAAGCTGCAATTGCTGATTTAAAATCAAATGATGTTTTAATGGAGTCTTTAAATAAAGGACAAACAACAGAAGCTCAAACCTTAATTATTGAAGAAGCTTTAAATAATAGCATGAAACGTTTTAACCAAAACTTTCAAAGCCAAGATCAATATCGTTTGTTATCTGAACTTCCTAAATATGAATCAGATCCAATTAAAACGTTGGAAAATGAATTAGGTATTCCAAATGATCCTGAAACTCGAAAAGATTATAATCCTGAGTTTTTGCGTAATTTTGTAAACAAAATGGTTAAAGAGTATAAAACACAAGGTTTTGATGTAACGCCTGCGGTGGTTGCAGCAGCTATGCGTGAAAGTTTTAAAGTAGATCCAGGTGAGTCAGATGAAAGTTTTTGGTTTGATCCAGACTTAACTCCTAATCGAATTGAAAATCGTTTTGATAAGGATAAAATGAAACAAATTGTTGGTCAGATGACTCCTGAAAGGGTACAACAATTTAATCGTGCTAGGTCTGAACTTTTAATTATTGAAGCAAATTTAGAAGCTAATAGTGAAAAGCAAATTGAAATTCAAAGTCGTTTAAATCGAATGCCTTTACAGGATCCACGTCGAGAAAAACTTGAAGAAGATCTTCAAAAATTAGTAAAACAAGCAGGTAAATTGTCTGAAAAATATCGTAAAAAAGAAGATGATGTCCCAGTAAATACTAATAAGGATACTGTAAATACAAATACAGCTTCAATACCTTCTGATTTTGTAGATTTAAATTCAACTATAGGATCTAATTCTAATGCAGAATCTCAAGAACAAAACATGATAGACATTCAAAGATATTTAGATCAAGTTGCTAAATAATATCTAGTATTCACAATCAGCTTATGACATATAAGATCTTATGAAAAATCCTTTATGAGGTCTTATATGTCTGAGCGTGATGAAATTCTTGCATCTTCTTTAATTGCAGAACGTTTAAGAAATTCTGAATTTCAAAAATCTGTTGCTGTTTCTCAAACTAGAAATACAGGTAATGAAGATGAATTAGTTCAAGACGCTCAAAACCTTAATGATGTAGAATTTAGAGCTAAATATGGCGATGAATCTTATCAAGCAACTTTTGGTCAATACTATACTTCCAATAACATAGATAGAATAAATGCTACTGAACGTACTGGATCAGAAGTTACAACAGATTCTATGGTTGATGTAGTAAGAGGAATTTACCGTTCTGGTGGTAATATCGCTGGTTTACTTGGCTTAGGTGTTGATAAATATAAATCTAATGAAAATCAAACTGGATTTGATAAAATTGAAAACCCTCGTGCAGAGTATTTTGCGAGACAAAATGTTAGGGCTGAAGGTTTTTTACAAGAAAATTTAAGTACCAAAATTAAAGAAAAGAAAGAACTATTTCAAATTGAAGGTCAATTAGATGCTTTTGATAATGAAATAGAAGCACGTAGAGAAATTGAAAATGGAGCAGATCCTTTTATGACATCTTTACGTCGTGAAGGGAAAAATGTTTTAGATTCTGTTCAAAGAGCTATAAACTCTCCTGATGTTACAGGATCAATTATTGCTGAAGGTATTGGTGACTTAGCTACATCTGCTCCTTTAGGGGGTCTGACTGGTTTAGCAGCTAAAGGTCTAACTGCTACAATGACAGCTAGGATTTTACAGAATCGTGTTGGTACAGTTATTCGTAAAACTATTGAACGAAGTGCATTAGCTTCTGGTGAAGTAGCTCAAGAAGTTTCAGGTGTATATGCTGAAACTGTTCAAGATGTAATGTCGATGAATTCAGAATTACTATTAAACACTTCACCAGTATATCAAGGATTTTTAGCAGAAGGTTTTAACCAAGAAGAAGCAAAGATTATGTTAGCTGGTGTTACGGCTGAAACAGCAGCTTTAAGGCAAGTACCTGCGTCTGTTGCTCTTGGTTTTATTACGTCTAAATTTGAAGCTATGCCTATTGGTTCATTCAGAGGTGTTGGTATTGCCGGGGGTCTACTTCGAATTGCTGGTGAAGGTATTGAAGAAGCTGGTCAGGGTATTTCTGGTACAATTAACCGGAATATTTCTGTAGAGACTTATGCTCAAATTGGTCGTGATACATTTGAAGGTGTTGGTGAAGAAGCAGCATTAGGAGCTATTGCTGGTATAGGTGTAGCCGGTATTGCTGCTGGTCCTGCAACGACTCGTGGCACTGTTACAACAAGTATTGATACAGCAAAAGCTGCTCGTGATGCTCTTCTAAATGAAGGTACAACAACTGATTTTGCAACTGGTGAGACAATTACAACACCGTCTCCAGCTAGGCAGGCTGCCACTGTAGTGGGTAATATAACCCGCCCAGTAAGTAAGGCCACTGTAGCTGCTGCACAGCGTCTGGGTGATGCTGTAGTGGAATACACACAAAAGCCTACTAATAAAGAAGTTGAACAATCTGTTCAGACTACTTTGGTTGCTAATGAATCTCTTCGTACTGTAGCAGAAAAAGGACAACTCCGTGAAGAGGTCCAGACTGCATTTGATACTCCAGATACAGAACAACCTACAAGTGGGTTTATAGATGTTGCAGGTGGTCCACGTAATGTCTTTGACAACGTGACTGGTATTGTGACCAAGATGGGGTCCAAAGGTTTTAAACCAACTGATGCAGATACTGCCTATGCAGCGTCTCAACTTCTGAAGATTACTTCCATGATTGGTTCAATGCCCAAAGAAGCTAAGAAGCAATTCGGTGCCATGATCTCTTCAAAGATGGTTCAGAATGTAATGTCTAAAGCCAGAAAGCTGGACTTGAATAAGGAAGGTGCTCCCAAAGATAAGGAGACCATTCGCAATGTAGCGAAGATCAATCCTACTGCTGTAGATCCAGATACTACTGATCAGATCTTGGAAGAGTCTGGAGAAGATATTTCTTCTGAAGATACGAAGCTTATGAAAGCTGCTTCGAAACTAGCTCGTATTGTAAATCGACATAGTGAAGCAAAAGTAAAGATCTCTCAGGATAAAAATATTAATCTTACAGCCTCTGACCGGAAACCTGGGAAGGAGAAAAACCTAGATTCCGTTTCACGTGAGATTTTTGCCGATGGCTTTGTCACTGAGGGTGGAAAGAAGCTGCGGTCGATCAATGATTTTGCCCGAGAGATCTTTACTGGGATACAGTCACCTGATGGTAACGTAATCAACCAAGAAACAGGAGTCACACAGCCTGTAACAGATGTGATGCAGGATATGCAGAACTTTGCCCAGCATATGATCAACAAAGTGACGGCTCTGAATGAATCTATTGCTGATGGATATGTATCAAAAACTGGTAAACGTGGAGGTAAATTAAAAAACTTTATTTCTCCTGTACGAGGGGTACGTCGAGAAGGTGTTAGATATTCTCCTGACGATGCCAATAGTGTTTCATTTGCACAACAGGTTACTGAAGATCAGAATGCTGTAGTAGATGCATTTAACACTTTGCGTACAGAGTTTCCTGATTATTTTGGTTCATTTCCTGAAATGGAGAAAGTAAAACTAACTTCTGTTGATTCTTTTGTTGAAGCTGATTCGAATCTAACGAATAACGAGGCTATACCGAAAGAAGACCAAACAGAACAAGATATTGAAATTAAAACAAATGATTTAGATTCCCCTTATACAGAGGAAACCAATCAAAATGTAAGGATTACTGCTGAAAATTTATTAAATGAACAACTAGGTCTTGGAAATCAAGGAAATATAGGGGGTATTTCTATAACTCAAGGACAAGATCGTGAAGGCAAAATTGAAACAGTAAAACAAGTAACACGAGCAATTATTTCTGGTGCAGAAAAAGCACCAAAACAAACAACCCGTTCACAACAACTGTTGGCTGATTATTTGTTTGAAGTTCTTAAAAAAGAAATAAAATTAAATGAAGAATTTAATCCAACGGGTATCGACGAGGATTCATCGCTAGATGAATCCAAGGAGCAAAAACAAGAAACAAAAGAAAAAGAAGAAAATGCAACGCCTATCGAAGAGGATGGAGAATCATCGAGTGATGAATTGAACGACAAGGCTTCTGATGAGCGTAGCGAATCTGAACCCGAGGAGAGAAATGAAGAAGGAGATGAATCTTCATCCGATGAGCAAATCCTTAAAACCAATCTTTCATGGAATGATTTTGTTGCTGAATTGACTGATGCTGAAAAAGCACAGATGCGTGAGGGATATACTGAACGTGTGAAGAACATTCGTTCATTTATTAAAACAGTCATGCCTGACATGAATCGCTTTGTACGTCGTATTCGGATCATACCAATTCGTGTCAATGATATAGGATATGTTAAGTTTGATGAACAGGAGATCCGAATCCGTGAGGATGGGATGAACCCAGATGGTACATTAAATGCTCTGGGACGTGCGATTGTTGTTCATGAGACTGCTCACTTGGTCGATAACCATGGGAACTCTGATCGTGTTCCATATAGTCGTGCTCGCACGTTTTATAAGGGTGGAAAAATATTCAATGAAATGAATACTCTTCGTGGAAACATGAGTGGGTACTTCAACAAACGATTGGACTATGCGTTCAGCCGTGATAATCCTGCCACTGTTGCATCTGAACTTTTTGCTGTTGCCACTGAGATGGCCTTCACCACTGAAGACATTGATGCTGACCTTGGTGAAACCGTAGCATTAATGGAGCACGTTTATGGCGATCAAATCAGAACCAAAGCAGTTGGAACTTCCTCTGAAGTATCCGAAAGTGAAGCTGAAGAGTCCACCGACGGAAGCGATGACACCGGAAGATCACAGACTGGAGAAATCACCGGAGATTCTGCCGTTCGAGTAACTCAGAAATTTACTGAGAACTTCGAAGAGCGTAGTGGTGATGCACCTGTTTCTTCTGTTCAAGAATTCCTTGTCAAACATCTTCCTAATGGTCTGAACGTTCAATACGCTCAAATCCTTGAAGAATTTCTGCCTGAGTATATAGCAGCTATGAATGCTCGTCTTCAAAGGAAGGTACGAGATAGTAAGGCTGTTAAGACTGTTGCACAGCACGCCAAAGATGGTCGTATCAATTTCCGTAGATTTAAAGCTGCTGCTCTGATGAATCCTGAGACTGAACAATATGATCCTCAGATGCTGGAAGTCTCAATGCTGGCTGTTATGGACTTTATTGTGAATGCTTCTGGGTCTGATCCCCGTAAACTGGATGACACTCTGGAGCGGATGGGTCTGAACAAGCTGGATGTGACTGAAGAAAGTCTTCAGAAAATTATGTTTGGTTTGCCTCCGAGCCAAGTTGCTGACTCTTTGGTAAATGACCTCACACGACTATGGCATGTAAAAGAGAAAGTTGATCAGAAGGTTGATGACCTTGAAGGTATTTCTCATGGCTTTGCCAAGGAGATGCTGACTGTTCTTGCAGAGATGGACATCATCGACATCGAGACTGTGAAGACCAATGATAATACGAACCAACGTGATGCATTCACGATTATGGTGAACACTCAAAAAATTCAAGATCTTCAGAAACGTCTGGGTGAGGGCAAAGGTGAAGGTGTGGTTAATTCCGCACGGGAAGCAATCTTCAATGACGCCCGAGAGTCGTACAGTATTGGTAACAAACTGACGACAATCAGCAACACGAAAGGTCGTGGAACTGGAATCTTGTCTGATCTGGAGCGTAAAGCTGTGCAGAAGATGCAGGACATTCCGTTCAAACTTCAAAACATGCGTGCTCGTTTGTTGGAACAGATCGGTGAAGACAATCTGGCCACGTTCCTTGGGTTCCGTGATCCAGAGTCCATCATTCATCCTGTGTTGCGTGCCTCTGTGCTGGGCAAGAATACATCTATTCGTCGTGATTTGATTGAAGTGACTGAACTGGCTGATGGCATGATGCGTCAACAGTCTGACACTGTGTATTTCCCTGTGGGAATTACCAAGGTTGGTCGTCACCAGATGCAGGGTCCAAACCCCCAGAACAACAAGCTGATGCGGTATCTGGTGGCCCCACAAAGCTCAACTCTCTCGACGACTGATGAACAGGACACAACGAACTTCTGGCTGGGTGTGACCCAACAAGCAGACCTGTTCAAAGCAGAGAAGAACAACCATGGTGAAGCACTTCGTGATGCCATGGAAGACTTTTCTGAGAAGTATGGTCCTGCTGTGGAAATGGTTAAAGAAATGATGCGGGGAAATCCTCTCGATTCTGACGCATTTCTTGCGGAGATTGAACAAGGTGACCCTGCACTGCTGGCAGCTATTGAAGCTGTGGCTACACGGGAACTGGCCATTGAAAATGGTGAGTCCGAATTCACAACTGCACTGAGCTTTGAGCTTGATGGTTTGACCAATGGTGCAGCCAATATGATGGTGAACTTTGGTCATGGTTTACTGACTCCAGATGACTGGAACAACTTCCAGCGGATCGGATATTTCCTTGGGAAAACCAAACAGACTGTGACTGATTTCTTCGATGGGAAGAAGAATAAAGATCTATACGAAATGGTGTCCCAATTAGGTGATGCCATGATGACTGGAGATCTCAAGCGTCTGAAACCATGGCAGAAAGAACAGCGTTTAGCATCAGGCCGTCTGTCTAGTTCTCTTGGTTTTGGTAACTTCGAGATGGATTCAGAAACTGGTGAATTTTGGATGACCCGAAACACTGCAAAAAACCCGATGACTAAAGTTAATTATGGTTCTGGTGTACAAGGTGTGGCTGTCGGAGTAGCTGATGATATGCTGCTATTATTTTATGAAAAGCTACAGGATATGCCTGCTGATGCAAACTGGGACACATACTTCTATCCTGGTGTTCGGAAAGACATGGAAACTATGGGTCTCAATATTCCAACCCATATCAACAAGAATTTTGTGTTCAGCAATGATCAGGTAGATGACTTTCGGAAGAATATTCAATTTACCGTGGGTAAGGTTCTGACCAATGCAACTCGTCAAACTCTGGGGCATCGTATCGAACAACTGAATGATATGCTGGTTCTCTCAACCAATGTTCAGACCACATATCTTCAGAAGCTGTTTGATCAAGAAGTGAATAAAATGGCTGAACAACTGGCCAAAGATGGTAAAATTGGTCGAAATAAAAAAGGAATTCCTAATAAAGGTGAAATCCCTCGTTCTGCATTCAAAGAATTGGAAGACCGTCTGGGTCAGATGGGTGCTATCTTTGTGTCAGATGAACAGACTCTGGCTGTAGGTGGGTTCGATAAAGAACTGACTGACCTTCGTCTATCGTCAAATTTTGATGAGCAATTGGCCACACCTGCACGAATGCGTCGTCCTCAACCTGTAGGTGTAAAAGCCTTGCCGTTCTCTGTAATTGGTACAGGTGATGCGATGATGATGAACTTAATATTTGGTGGACCAAATGCTCCCAATGATGTGCTGCATGTTTTTGATGGTATCGACATTCCTGTTGCAAAAATACAACAGTATGCTCCTTCTATGAATGAGGCAGTCCTCAAATCCTGGGATCGTGATGTGTTGGGTATGGTTGTTCAAAACTTCGAAGGGTTTATTACACAGGATCTGGATTTAGATCTTCTCAATGCTGCTTGGAAAGAGCACATGGATGAGAATAAAAAAGAATCTTTGAAGTCTTTTACTAAACCAGAAGATCTGCGGAATGAACTTCAAAGTCGTTTAAAAGAGAACCGTGCTCGTAAGAAGGTTTTCAAAGAACTGGCTGTTTCTGTCGATCAAATGGGAGGTTCTGCTGTTGGTTTTTCTCGTAATGGTATTGAAGCTGGTTTCACAGAAGTAAATCAACGTATCGAAAACGAGATGAAAGGAAAACCGGAACAAAAGAAAACCGACGTGAAAACACCGGTTCAGACATCTAGTGCCAAGGCAGTGCTGAACAACCTTCGTGGTATGACACCAGAACAGAAGAAGACTGTTGATCTTCTGAAAAATCTGATGGGAGATGTTACTGTTCAATTTGGAACTCTTGATCAATTGAATGAATTTCGTGCTGAAAACTATCCTGATGATGGTGTGGTTCTAAAAGCACCATCCCAGTATGACCACAAGAACAACGTGATCTTTATGTCAAAAGACACCAATGAATCGATTCTTCATGAGATGGTTCACGCTGCCACATACGGTAAGGTTCTGGAACATTTCCAGGGAAAGAAGAACCCTGCCGTATCACGCCTTGAAATACTTATGAACGAGTTCATGGACATTGAATCTGATGGTAAGCAGATGCGTGAAGCACAGGCTGCCATTGCACGTCGTTTGGCCCGAAATAACCCGATCAATCAAGCTGCTGCTGTGAATGAATTCATGGCGTATGTATTGGCCAATGGTCAGGTTCGTCGGAAGACGAAGCAAGTAAATGTGATTGCCAAGTTTACAAAGCAGGTGATGGATTTAGCACGTCGTATTTTAGGTGGAGTTCCTGCCAACATGTTTGATCATGTGGTGTTCAACACTCGTGTACTAAATGAACCTAACAATGATGGTGGCAATAATAACACACCTCCCCCAGATGATCCTGGAGATGAAACAACACCTCCTTTTGAAAATCACATTGATTACTGGATTGAAAACCTTCGCCAGTACATGAATAATATGGAAAATTGGGAAGCACCAAAACAAAAAACAGGTAAAGATTTATTAAATGCTGACAAAGTAATTAATGATCTTCGTCAAGGTGGTTTCCTTGCCAACTTCAAAGATAGGTCAACCTTCAAGGCCATCTATGGTATCATGTTGTCTGATATGAATTTAGATCCTACGGCTCGGATTGCTCTGAACCGTGTATTTGAACACATTGTAGAAAACATGACTCCTGAGATGTTTGGTTCAGGTACTGAGGCTCTTAACGAGCATTCTGCTGTTATGAATGCATTTGGTGGGTTCACTGAAGAGAATGCTTCAGATGCTGCTGCTGTTTTGTTTGCTTTGTCTCAAACATCAACCAAGATGCGTAATGTCATGGATCAAATACCTGCTCCTGAAGGTAAGGCTGCTGTAAATGGTTCTCTTCAAGACTTCCTGTCGAAAGCTGCATCCTTCTCAATGCAAAAAGTGATGGGTATGATGAATACCAACAATGCACCCCAGGAAGTGCTGGATGCAATTGCAGAGGTCATTATAGATCATGACAAAGATAAAGAATTCCGTATTCTAAATCGCATTACAGGTTCTTTGACGGCTGCTGACGCTTGGGTAAGTGGTAAGTTGTCGAGTAGCGCTGACTGGATGGGAAAGACTGAGCAAGAGCTTCGTAAAACTTCTCAGGGTACTGTGAAGCAACGTCTGGCATCTGTAGTTACTCTGGGAACCAATCTGCTGGATAAGACCCGTGCTGAACAGACTGCAAATGCTGCCAAAATTGTGACACATTCTGGCATTGTAGTTCCTATTCCTATCCGTGAGTTCGTAACTGAGGTCGTAGGTACAGATAAACAGAACTCTGCTGTTGTGGCTCTTTTGAACCGAGTGAACGCTGCTGTGTCTGGTACACGTCAGGCTTTTCGTGAAGACCTACCGGGTATCTTGGAGCGTGAATTTCAAACTCCTCCAGACGAGAACCAGTGGAAATCTATGTTTAAAACTCTGGCAAAAACTGACTTCTCTCTGTTGTATGACGGCAACAGTCGTCAGCCTATGCGTCTTCTTGAAGAACGTGCTGCACGTACTGCTGAGATCACCTCGTTAGAAAAACAACTACAACAGCGTCTTACACCCTCAAATTTCGCTGATGTCATACAAAAAGCACAGCAATTGGCTGATTTTATGAACGGCGTAGCCGTTGGAAAACTTCTTGTGAGAAATGCTTATACTATTGCTAAAAATATGGATGGTGATTTTGATGAAAATTTAGTACCAATTATCGACCGTCTGACTTCGGTCTATGCAATTCATCGTATGGATGCAGAGATTAGGGAAGAAACAGTTCGTTTAGCTCAAGAAGATCCTAATGGTGTGGCTTCGATCATGGGTTATCTACAGTACCTGAATGCTGAAGAGGATGGTAAAGTAATCACTGAACAGGCTCGTCTAAATGGATACAAGGGTTACGTTCCGAATGAAGGGAAGCATAATACTAGCATCATAGTAGATCTGGATAGTGGTGAAGATCGTTTGGCTCGTGCTGGATACACTAAACTGGATATTCCTTATGAAGGTGAAACAGACTCGGTATTCTCTAAGTCCTACTATATTTCTAATGTACGTCGTCAGGGTATGTACTCCCAAGGTGTGATGCAGAATGTGGCCATGACTTATCGAGGTGTGGATACCAACACAGGTTTGACTGTGGATAATTCTGTAGCTGGTTTTGTAGGTGGTGACTCTTCTATTGATCGTATTGTCAAAAACCAACTGGATCCCAACACTGTATTGGATAATGAGAAAGAAGCTCTTATGCCTGTTTTTGCTGGTGATGGTACAGTGATGGGTTTTGAGCGTGCAATCTCTACTGATGTACAGGAGACACACTTTGGTCGTGATGAAAACCTTGGGGTTATGCTGGGAGCATGGGCTGGTCGTCAGGTCGAAGAACAGACTGCTGATCAATATAACCAGGAACTCATTGATAACCTTCATGAAATCTGGACAAACCGTGAAAATGGCTCTGAAAATCAGTTCGAGGATATGAAAACTTCAACTGATCCTATCTATGCAGAGTCTTGGAAACTGATACCTCAGTCTACCAAAAACTACATAGAGTCAAAATTCAAAGGTAGTTTCATGGTTCCCAAGTCGATGGCAAACCTTGCAGTAGGATATCGTGAACCTTCAATTACAGACATGTGGACAGGTAAATCTCGTATGCCTGAAGCATTGCAAAAAACTGTGGTGGCTGTGACTGAGAAAGCCATGGGGCGTAATGCTATGCGCTGGCTGTCAGGTGGTGAGGAAATCTTTCAAGGTGTTGTATCTACAGCCAAAGATGTGATCGTGGTTCGATCTCTGGTGGTTCCTGTGGCCAACCTTCAAGCTAACGTGGTTCAGTTAGCAAATGCTGGTATTCCTCTGAAGCAGATCAACAAAGGATATCGTGCTAAGTTGGCTGAAGCTGAAGAGTATGTAAACAACCGTACCAAGATCGAAGATCTGAAACAGAAAGAACGGATTGCTCGTAATGCCAATCAAAAGCGAATTTTGCAGGATAAAATTCAAGTCCTGGAAGATCTTGAACAGCGTATGACTATTGCTCCACTAATCCGTGCTGGTCAGTTTAAACAACTGTCTGAGGGTATCACTGACGTAGACGTTGAACTGTCCTCCGGTCGTTTAGGTGAGTATGTAGAAAAGATGGCAGACAAGTTACCTGAGAATGCTTCTAATTTAGCTCATGTGGGATTGGTGTCGAAATCAACCAAACTGTATCAGGTGCTCAATAGAGCAACTCAGTATGGTGATTTCATTGCTAAGTCTATTTACTACGACCACCTGATTGATCAGGGACTTAGCGATGAGGTTGCACAGGCAATGATTAACGAAGAATTTGTTAACTACTCTGTGCTTCCAGGTCGTGTTCGCTCCGCTTTGGAGTCTAATGGTCTGACATGGTTCATGAACTTTAAGATCCGAATTATGAAGATTGCTGCAAAGCAGATACGTGACAATCCTGTTCGATCTTTAGCTCTGAACATGGCAGTGGATGTTGGCGGTCCAATCGAAGACAACCTTCTCACTGTGATTGGAGAAGGTCGCCTCGATTATTCCATGGGTTTTGATATGCTCTTTGAAGCACCCGAACTGAATCCTTGGATGAACCTGATCTCAGACTAACCTTTTCGAAATTCTTCAATGGCAGCCAAGATTATAAAGACAATACCAGAGACTATAAATAGTCCTAGAATGCCCCAGAAAAGGAAGTAGCCGATGAAAACAACGGCTACTCCTATTATTGCAATCATCACCAACGTAAAGATGGTGGCGATAGTTCCGATGATGGAGCCAAAAATTTTAGTCAACATCGAAGATGCTCGACTTCTTACCAGCAGGCTTTACGACAGTCTTTTTGGGGGAACTATCCTCAGTCTTCTTCTCGACTGATTCCGAGGATTGGTTTTCCTCTTCCCCGAAAAGGTTTTTTGACTTGGAGCCTGTCGTCTTTGTGTCGGTTTTTGGTTTGTCAGCAGGAGTTTTCGTTCCTTCTTCAACGTCTGGCGTTGCTGAGTTACCGCTTCTTGAATCAGTGTCAGTGCCAATTCCTTCGTCGCCGCTATCAGCAGACTCTTCAGGAGCATCTGTCACCTCTTCTTTGGTTGTAGTTGTAGACTTTGCACGAGCCTTACGAGGTCGTCCACCTTTGTTTTTTACAGGGGCATCGCCCATGACAACTTCAGCGACGATCTCATCGTTTTCGATGCCAAGCTCCACGGTTGCTTTATCAGCATTTGGGATACTTAGACCTTTAACGAAATCGTTGAGAGCGTTCTGGATATCATCTTGATCAAGCAAGATTCTCATGTTGGGGTTCTCCTTTGGTTTCAGGATGTTAATTGTAGCGATGGCATGACCATCCAGGATAGTCAAACCACCAAAAGAAAATGTCGAAAGGACAATATGATCGGTGTTATCATCTTTTATTTTCTTGGCTTCCACCATCGTGTCACTGAAATACTTATCAGCGATGGATCCGACATTCATGGTGTCGAGTCGTCTCCTACTAGGGGCGAAGACTGTATAGTGGATCCAGACTTCTTCTGCTCGTGGCTTATCCCTTAAATCTGGAGTCACCTCATCTGAGAAGTTTTTCTTTTGTGTGCTAAGATGATGGTGATGAAGGTTTCGATATATGTTCAGGTTTACGGCTTTTCGCTTTTTTTTACTGACGTTAACATAGGTGGGGATTCGTACACTATAAGAATCCACCACCCTATCAAAAACCTCATTAAAGTCGTATGGCGTCAATCGTCAAAGAGTCCCGCTGAAGACTTTTTCTTTTCAGAGGATCCACCTTCTGAAGATTTTCCACCGCCAAAAGATTTACCTTCTTTTTTGCCAGTAGATTTATCGTAGACCTGTCCACGGTTCTTTTCGAGCCAGGTGGTTGCATATGCACCATCTTCTTCCATCTTGTTGATGGCTTTGGAGATTTGACCTTCTTCAAGGATCTCATTGAACTCACCACCCAGGCTTTTCACAAAGTAAGCAACCTCGGAGATGGTCACGAGACGATCTTCAGGGAAGAACTTGATGAATTCATTTACGTCACGAGTTTCACCCGTTGGTTCATACTCACCAGTGGATTCGTTCTTCTTAGTTTTGTCCACTGTCTGTTTTTGGATAGCCACTTGAAGAGACAGACCATGCAGTTCTGTGAAACATTGAACAGCTTGAGGGATTTCTTTCTTCGACTCATAGTCGTAGAGATTCAATGTCTTCTCTTCCACATCCATGTCACCGACTTCTTTACTGCAAAGTAACATGCAGAGGCCGTTGATCTGGTTGTAACCAGGAAGATTTTTTTCTTCCTTGGTTTTCTTGTCGGTGTAGGTGACATCACCTTTACGGTTCGTCATCCAAATCGACTTGGTAATCTCTTGAGATCCCAATTTGAGACAGAGTGTCACATTCTGAGCATCAGAGTTCGCAGCTTTGCCAATATAGGCATACTTGATCTCTCCTGCATAGATGTCCGTATCTAGGACACCACCACCACCAATGAAATCGTCTTCGACTTCAGCCTTAGCAGCGGGTTTCTTGTTCGCAAAAATATTTCCCATGATTTTTTCCTTCTTGTTCATGAGGTTATAACTATTTCAAACCAGAAGAATAAAGTCAGTCTTCGTAGTATTGAATTAGTCGCTTGATCACCGAAGCGAGATCGTTGTCGATAAATAACTCCTCTTTTTTCCACATGCCCATAGGGCTACGAATCCGATCACCCATCGTTTTCTTTGTCGTGCGAGTTTGAAAAACGTGCTTGAAACCAAGCTCTTCATCATCCTCTGATATGTTCAGCATATTATTGTCAGATTTTTTGAGATCTTTGACTGTCTCTTTACTGACGTTGATTACTGTGGTGAAGTAGGCTTCTAAGCCTTTTTTGGCCAAAGCACCTTTAACAGGTACACTGGTACGATACATCCCAGCTTCTTCATCTAACTGACGATCTAAATGACCAAGCATAATAAAGAATGAATCGACTTTGGAGGATTCATTGATCAGTCGTTTAAAAAACTGAGCATATTGACCCCACATTTTCTGAGTGTCTCGTGCTGGCAGAACATGAATAGTCTCGTACATATCCATCATAAAAGAAATTGTGTCGATCACAATAAAATTAAATGGATTTTTATTTTCTGAGTCTGCCAGAAATTCAAGCATAGTAAGGATATCTTCAGGATCATTTATCACTTTATTCTTGAATTGATTTTTAAAGGGTAGTGGTTTACCACCCTCACAGTTGAGGTAAAGGACATCAGTCCGATCTCTCATGTTGTACAGAGACATAGATTTCCCTGCTCCTGACTCACCACAGATGAGTAGGCTGTGTGGATTGATTGAGGTTCCCATGGGATCTCCTTATTTAGACATCTTCTGAGCCACAGATTTCAGGACAGTCGTATAGATTTCATCTTTTTTCAATGGCACTCCAGAGTCTTTGTTGAGTTTCAAAACTTTCGCTTCGATACTGTCGTAGTCAGCCCCTGCATCTTTGAGCATCATAGCGTAATTGAGTAGGGTGTTATTCCTACCACCTACGTCCATATTATTCAAGAACCAACGCTCCAATGCATCCATATTTCCAAGATCTACAACGCTTTGTACATACTCGTTATTTGCTTTGGTTTTAGGAATAAATGGAAGCACATCAAGGACTTGTGGTCCTCGATTGATGAAGACAGTTGCAAGGTCGTTAGTACGCCATTTACGACTACGTTGGTTTGCAGCAGTGTCTGAATCAAACGGTAGCCACATAGCAAAAGAGTTCATGAATTCCTTGTAATCATCCTTGTCCAAATGAAGGACATAGTTAGTTGGTAGTATTAATCGGAACCTGTGCTCTTCTTCAGTGTGACTTTTGGTGGTGTAAGTTGCAAAAGTATAGTTTTTTAACAAATCATGTACATGTTCAATACGGACAGCATGTTTGATTTGCTCTCCAGATTTGTTGTACATGTCACCATCAATGTCGATCACAATCATATTGAAGCCAGGAATTACCTTGTCTTCTGATCGGTGCTCACCTTCGAATGTGTGGTTACACCAATGTATTCCTGGGGCTTTGAAGAGTTTTTCCAGGTTTGCCAATGGTTGTTCCACTGGTTCGTAATCATAAGCGAAATGATCGCTCATGGAAAACTTCAGTTTGTTAAAATCAGTTTCTTTTAAAGTTGAACCACTGAAAAATTCCACACTTTGTACTGTGTTCTTAGTGATGACAACATGATTGCTAACGCCCCATGCCATAGCCAAGTCCATTATCTCTTTACGAGCGACGGTCGAGGTAGGGTAATAAGGTAGATCTTCAACTAAGTCTGCATGAGTGAGATTATCAGGACTAGTTGCAATGTACTTCGCTAATCGAACAAAGTTTCGTTCTCTTTTAAGGAGCTTCTGAAATGATGCACCTGACTCTTCGGCAACCTTGATAGCCTGCCGAATATGCTGGATTTGTATATCCTGAGAATCATCTAAGAAAGCATATACCCCAGCAAGTTTCAGAGATTTGAAATATCTGTGCGATAGTTCAGCTTTACGTATTTCTTCATGCTCTGGCATCTCATTGGCTGTCGCTTCACAATGAAGACGGTAGCTTATCAACTCAATGCCCACGTCTTCTGGAACTTGCAACTCTGTATCAAAGTATTTGGGATCGGAAAACTTAGTGAAGAATGTTTGCCAACGACTAATAGTAAGATTTTGGCTTTTATTTACTAGTCCTTTGTAGACATCTTTTGGATCAACTGTTGCAAACTTAGTTTCGCTTCGGCCCATTCCAAAAAAACAGCGTCGGGCATAACCCGTTGCTAAGAAAGAGTAAAACTCTTCTTCAATTTTAGATCCGTCAAATAGTTTGGAAGTAGTACCAAACATCAAAGTATTGGCTGGTGTAGAACCAGCAATATCTAAACCTCGTTCATTGTCTGGAGTATTTTTGACGAGCTTTGCCTTGATTTTACCAAGATCATATAGCTCAAGCAAGATGTTGAGCACTTCGTTATTGCCTAACAGATTGGAACCCATTTCATCCATTTGAAAATTAATAGATCCTAATCCTGCGAGGAGCAGTTTATACCTTAACTGTTTTACAGCAGGTCCAGTACCACTGTCGAAGATAAATGGAGCATGTCCCTGACGTTTAAAATCATTCTCTAGTATTTCCAATTCTTTAGTCTCATCACCACCTTTGGCAGCAGCAATATCTACTGCAAGATTAAAAAGGTTGGTTTCAGCTATTTGATGAAAAGTATTTTTCATAAAGGCTTCTCGAAAACCAAGAAGCACATCTTCCATGAGACTCACTGAGTGACCTTTACCAAAACCTGACGTAGCCAGAGCAATGGAATATATGTTCACAGGAAGTACACCACGTTCAGGTGAACGGATTTTACATCTCATGGATGAAGGTATAAGGCCAAGGAAGTACGCCACTTCAGCCTGAAAGAAGTCACGATTTACATTACCTGTGCGATGGCACAGGAGGTCAACCAGTTCTTGCATTGCGGGAAAGTGTGGCGTGTTTTCAATAACCTGTAGGTCATAAAAACTAGACATCTGGGAAATACTCCTTGTGAATTTCTTTGGCTCGTTTCTGATATGCGTCAGAAGCAAGCTCAGGTGTTTCGAATGTCCCAAGTCTTTCGGTCTGACCGTTCATTGTGACTTTAGCTTCCCAGCGTTTGCCTTTGGCATACACCCCTCGGAAACCCGAAGAAGGAAGTGTTCTGTCTCGGTTAAGACAGTTCTGTTGATGAATGGTCTCTCGAAGATTCGAAGGACGATTGTTGTCTCTGTTCCGATCCCTATGGTCAACGCCTTTGGGCCAATATCCATGGATTTTGTACCAAGCTATTGATGCTGCTCGATATTTCTTACCTTGGTACTGAATGGAACGATATCCTTCATGGTCAAGAACACCAGCGATAGTGCCTGCCTTGACTGAGCCTACTGAGACTAGCCAAGTCAGAGCACCAGTGTCGGGGTCGTAAGACAGATCGTCAAACATCTGGGAAATATTCTTTCCGCTGTTCACAAATCGAAAAAGCAGGACAATAATCACATGCTTTGACTTCTCCTTTAACGGTAATAACTACACCTTTCCCTTTTTCAGCTTTATGTTGTTCAGCATCAGCAAGATTATCAAAGGTTTTTTGTGATCTACCATTTCTTTTTGCTGTTTCAGCATTAGCATAGTATTTATATGAATCTGCTTGTTTCCAAAGATCATAATCTGAACAACGAATTAATTTGTTTTGTTGATGAGTATATTTAGCATTCAATTGAATTTCAGAAAGTTTAGCAATAATCCATTTTTCTGTTTCTTCAATTGACATTAACGGAAACTCTTTGTGAGTTACTTTAGTTTGAGGATAGTTTGGATCTGCTTTAGCTCTAAATTTCTGCCAATCTGTAAAAATAAATTCAATTCGCATTTTATCTTGCCAAATTAATTCAGGCATAATGTAACGATACATAGAACCTTGAAGAATATAATCTGCATCTTTTTTTCCACTAGTATAGGAAAAAGTAGATGTAGTTTTTACATCACGGTATGCACCATTAATTGCAAAATCAAGTTGGCCAGTGAGGATGATACCACCTACTTCTTTGAATCCTCGTTGTTCAAGAAATATTGGGATATCATCCTCACCGACTTCAGAAGGATCTGGATTAATCAAAACACGATCAATCACTGACTGGGGATAATGGAGACGTCGCATAGCTCCCTTCCAGTCGCCTTCTGTCCACGCTCGCTCAATAGAATCATGTAGTCCATGTCCTACTCGCGAAGCAATCAAATCAGAAACATCCATTTGGACTGTATTCTGATCTACTTGACGTTCCAAAATGAGCCTACGAGTAGGTTTCATCAAGGTTGTTACACTAATCAATTCACCTTTAGGAGCTACATCAGCACCGCTGTAATAGCCTTGTTGAAGTAACCATACTGCAATAGGAAGATCAATCTGATGGTTGTTAGTTACTTTTTTCATGCTGCTATTCCTTGTTCTTTGAGATCGGCTAAGTGTTTGACGATCTTTTCTTTGATTTGATTTTCATTAGCTGCATTTGGAATGTCGAAGCCATGGTTCCAGTTTGGATAAAAGATCTCAACTGAACCAGACAACTTAACTTCGTCATGCCAGATCTCAGGATCATTTTGCCATGCTACATCTTTAGGAAGCTCATTGTTAAGATATATCAGAGCTTCATATGCTCCATCTCTAACGAGATAGTATTGAGCATCGTGAATGTGAGCACAGGGTCTGATATCCAGACGGTGCTTGGATTTTCTGACTTTTTTCATGAAGGCACTAGCTGCTCTGGAGTTTAACATGCAGTAAGACTGGCCCATTGCATTACCTGCTGTTCTTCCTTCTGCTGCTGCTTCTCTTGGCGTCTTAGAGACGTTCAAGATAGTTTGTGCAAGCAGAGGTGTTCTAACTCTTAAACCGAAAGCTACAGTGATGTAACCATCGTGTGTAGCTTGCTCCAGCTTATCGTTAACGTATTGAATAGAGGCTGCATACATTTTTTTATATTTACTCTCAACCATTTGAGCTTTTTCTTTACTGAAACCACAGTTGGTCATTAGTGTATGAAAAGTTCCTTGATAGGTGAGAGCAAAAGTCGGAGCCTTGCTTTCCTGTCTCAAAGGTTTGTACTTCTTGGCTATCGAGTTAATCGAATCCACAGAAGAAGGGTCAATATCTGGCATCTGATCTCCAAAGTATCCGTAAGCACGTAGTGAGTGACCATCATAACCGTCAGTTTGACCGACTTTCTTAATCGACACTTTAGCAGCGGTTGGTATTGAAATTGTTGGCCCTTTTAAGATTGAGTTTAGCTGCATTAGTTCGATTCCTTTTCATCACTTCTGACCATTGATCTTGTAATCCATCTTTCTCAGCAGTCTGTCGAAGCATTCTGCTAAGTGTATTTGGATGAGAAGTAATACCTTCCCAAATATTTTTGACTTGTTCTCCTTTTAAGACTCGATGAAGAAGTTCTCTTCGTACTTCAAGAGAAACAAAGCCTTTACGAAGACCAGTTTTGAAAGCGTGTTGGGCGTTGCCAGACTCATCTATCCATTCAAGATTTTGACAATCATTGTTGGATTTATTTCCATCAATGTGATTCACCAATGGGTGCTCATAGGGGTTTGGAATAAAATGTAAAGCTACTAGACGATGTACTAGTAACTGTTTTTTCTCTCCCATAAAGTTCAATTGAACCTTCATATACCCATTAGGATTTTGTGTTTGATTTTGCCATTTTTCTTTTTGTTTGTTCCAAATGAGACCACCACTGGTGATCTCATATTTTTCTTCAAATTTTGCTATTCCACATCTCATAAAACTTTTCTCCGGTGTAAGTATTTCCATCATATTCGACCTCAGAATCATCTCTGATATGATGGATTACTCCGTCGATTTCAAGCTCATAAACAATGTGGCCCATGTAGACCTTCAGTTTTTCAGGGTCTTTGGTTTGTAGTGCAGAAATTCGATCCTCAAGAGAATCGAAGTCAAGACCTATGAACAACCAACCGGGAGGAGCTTCAAAGCATTCTTTGATCAGCTTGGCAAGTCTTGATTTAAGAGGACCACCAGCAGAGCTTGGAATGTTCTGGAGATTTGGATTGTTTGATGACAATCTACCTGACAATGTACCACCAATTCGAAAATTACCAAATAGGTAATGCCAACCATCAGATCCAGGTTCTGCTTTTAAGAATGCTGGAAGAAATGTGCTCAAAATGATGGCACTTGCTTTATACTCCAGCAAGATTTTTAGGAAGTCTTTTGTTTCTTCAGAAATATTATGGTTCAGCAATTTTTCAAGAGTATCGGCTCCGGTTGATGGCAAACCTGAATCGGTTAAATCCAAAACTGGTAAACCCAGAAACTCTTTTGAATACAACAGCCTTTGAAGCTGAGGTGCTGAACTAGGATTGAACGTAATCTCCAGATCTTTGGTAAGGCCCAAGTCAGATCTGGTAACAACTTTGGTTTTAAGTTTTGCGTTCTTTTTAGTAAGAGCATCTTCTTCTAGTTGGTAGATGAATCCTTGTACAATTTTTGTCTGTTTCATTTTCCAAACGTTGTATTCTGATTCACCTGTAAGTAGTTTATCAAGGTTAATGACTTTCTGTATATTTACAGGTAAACCAGTCAATTGCATTTGGATAATGTCTACAACCCATTGCTTAAAATGATCACGATAGATTTCTTCTTGCTGATCATCGATCATTGTCTGGTAATGCTTGTTGTATACATACCATGTACTTAAACCATCAATCAGATTGTATTCCAGCAAGGTATCCAGAGGAATCTGTCTGATGTCTTTGATTTCTTCAACAGCATAATTACCGGCAAACTCCTGTGCTTGAGCTTTAAGACCTAACTCATTGCCAGCACAGGAATTTGTGGCGAGGTAAGTTATCAATTGGGTACATTCCCAGTTGTGTAACATTACCTCTAACCCCTCCAGTATACCCTCTTGATCGAGGATATGATCCATGAACAGTTGGTAAATCAACACGTACACATCATATGAGATGTTGTGATAAATCATACGATTTCCACCGGCTTTGAACCGGTAGAAGAATGTTTTGAGAGCCTGACGAATGATGGCATTTTCTGCTTTGGTTTGGCAGTTATCTACCTCAAAGGCAACACCTTCATGTTGATTCCAGCAGAAGGTGATTGTACCAATACCAGCGTCGAAGTGCTTCAGTGAGAAACCCTCAATGTCACAAGTTAGATCGCAGTCCATCTCGATTAGCTTGTCGAGCCAAGCGAGCTTGTCTTTTACTGTAGATGGATACGTTGCGGACTTGATGATATCAGATCCGAGCTTCTTGCTGCTTCCAGTGTTAACAAAATTGACCATGGAGCTAAGTGCTTGGTCAATTTTGGATCGAGTTTTTTCCGGGTCGTAGAAAACACGGGAGTAATGGGGGCAGTACGTGACTTTAAACCCACCCACTCCATCAAAAATATCACCAATGTTCGCATCTGTTTTTCCTTGCTTAGTTAAGACTTTGAAGTAATCAGGCTGACATACAATCAGAGTTTCTATACCTGCATTTGTGAGATTAGGCAGTAGATCATCAAGGTATTCTTTAATTTCTGTGTTAGATGTCTTTTTCTTTTTTCGATTGAGATAAAGATCACAGATCATGATCTCCTGATTCAGCTTGGAAAGCACTGGCATGTAGTGTTTCTTGACTTCAGCCACCTGGATTCGTGGAACCAGAATGGCGATCTTTGCTGGATCACCTTTGCCAATGATTTCATATTGCATGGTTTACCTCATGTCTTCTGGCCTCTTTGAAAAGAAGAGGGTATCGACTGGATCTTCGATAGTGAAAGACTGTTGGTATAGTCCATCCATCAGAAGGAGTGCAAGTTCGTGTGCTTTGTCCTTAATGTCAACGAAAGATGTAGCCGGAAACCGAGGGTAATTGATGAGTGTGATACAGAAGCCACTCTCTTCACCCCCGGTGTAGATGTAATTCATAGGACAGATCGAGACACACATACCACGAGTACAATACTGACGACAGATGTCTTCAGCTTTGGTATAGTTGCCAGCCATCCAGATCTTAACCCAGAATGTAGGTGCATGTTTCCTGATCATTTAAAAAATCTTTCTGGAAGTTCACCCCGGATGTAGATCCGGTTCTTAGGACGGGTGAGAGCCACGTATTGGAGACGGGCTGTCATTTCATCCTGAGTACATTTACCAATATCAGAAAGATCTACAATTACTTCGTCATAAGTAGAACCTTGTGCTTTATGTGTCGTACTAGCTGCCACTGATCTAAGATCAGGATGGTTATCACGAAACTTAAAGAAACGGTCCCATTTTTTACGGGACTTCCAATATTTCAAGACTTCCTCACGGTCAGTGGGATTCTCAGTAACTGTTACATTATAAACTATGAGGGTTTCAGGGTCACGAACAACAAGATCCACCATGTCACAGATACCACCAGGAACGACTTCTGATTCATATGGTTCTCCTCGTTCAATCACCTCAACTACTTGGTCGGTATATAGTCGTGTCTTATCTACGAGTTCTGCTGACGAGTTATTAGTTAGTATTTCTCCGACTGCGTAGTTTTGTGTATATCCTCGAAGCTCTCGAACATACAAATTGTAATTACGAACTCTGTCATTTGTATAACAGAGAATTCGTTTGTTAGGATTTTCAAGATGGTATTCACGCTCCATAATTCCTTTCATTTGGTTCCCAGATATGAAATCAATCACACCTGGAACTTCTTGAATTTTATGGAACTTTCCTGTGAGTACAGTATCTTTGGCTAGGTCAGCTAAGTCCATTAGAGCTTGTTGATTCTGCTGACGCACAGGAGAAATTAAGAAACTCTCACTTTTGGTTTTGGAGTAGACTGGTGAAATGTGCTCTTTCACTGGAGCAAGCTGATTAGCGTCACCAACAAAAAGGATCTTACAAGAACTCATAGTGCCTTTGTCGATGAAATCATAAAGTACACGACTAACCATGGAGGATTCATCTATAATGATGAGGGTGTTCATATGGACTTCCCATATGGCTGTCGGAACTATTCGCTGCTCACCAGACGTAAAGTCACTGTGGACACGTAGGTTCATGAAGCTATAGATGGTTTGAATATCACCTCGACGATGTTGCATTGTGTTTTTAAGAACCGCTGCTGCTTTGTTAGTAGTGGCTGTGATCGCCACAGATGTCAGAGGAACTTCAGGATTCTTGTGTTTCAGAATATCATCAGCTACTTTGGAGATGAAGAAACTTTTGCCAGTCCCAGCCCCACCAGAAACACGATGGTACTTTCGATTTGGGTCATTTATAAAAGCAATTACGTCTTGAAACGCTGCTATTTGTTCTTGGTTTAGGACTGCCATTTATCTAGGAACCTTTCATTGTGCCATGTCATTTCTTCCAACATCTGTGCATGACGAGGAAAAACCTGTTCGGGTTTGATTTTGGGATGAAGCATGTAAACTCCATGGAAAATTCTCCATGAACTATTATGTATGGCTTCGAAAATTTTCATTTGTATTAAAACTCGATCTCCATCTTTAGGACCAACTTCAATTTTTAAATCTGATTTAGAAGCAATGGAGTATTTATCGATATACCAAAGGTTATGAGCACGAAAATACATATTAAGAGCTTCTTGTTTGGATGGACAAAGTAATCTCATATGGATGTTTTTGTTTAGACCATTCATAACATTGTCAAAACTGATGGGGATCAAGGTCATTTTAAATAAGCCTTTGTCAGAAAATAGGGTAAGTTTTATCCCCCCCAAGGGCGACTGGGTAATTACTCCCATCTGGATCACCCAGGGAGGGGAAAGGACGCCTTGCAAGTAAGCTCGTATAGACACCGATAAGGAGCTATATCAAACACGAACTACGCCCTAAACTGGTGGACCGGGCGAAGAGACACATCTCTCCGTTGGACAGGACGATAAATAATCAGGGTCGAATCCCCTTCTTTTCCTGTACTAAGCCGCTTGTTATTTTCATATACAAACACCCAAGGTCCATTTAGCCACACTTACTGTGACCACAGTCACGACATTTCGGGCATCCAGATTCGATAACTAAGTTGAAGCCTTTGCAGCTAGAGCATTGAGCAGGTATTGGAGCACCCTGCTCGGGCGACTGCATTTCTGGTACTTCATCTCCTACCTCGATGAGAGGAGCTTTAGTCATCTGTTCCGGGGTCGATTGATACCCGATTATCGTGAGATGCTCTTGAAGGGTCTTACCTATCAGAGCAACCAAAGAAGGAATGTAACGTCCTTCCACCCACTGGCCACCTTTAGGATCGAAGACACTCTGAAGTTCGTCTACGACGAAGTTAATGTCTCCTCCTCGTTGGAAGATGGCTGAGATCATACGTGTCAATGCACCAATCCACGAAAGGTGTTCTGGATTCTTGGTATTTATAAAGATCTCTGCTGGAACATACCAGCCTTCTGGCATCAGTTCGTGATTGATGGTCACGTAATAAGCATCACCAGCCCACTTGAGCTTGTAGGTGGAGCCATTCATCACAGATCCACGCTGGATAACTCGCATGTCTGTGCTAATTTCAGTCGGAAGTTCTGGTTCTCCTTTGGTTTCAACGGACAAGACGGAGCCTGTCACGTCATTTGGCCGGTATGTAGTGCAACCTTTACACTCCATAGAATAAGACAAGTCATACACCTCTTTGAAATCCTCAAAGCTGATGTCTTTAGGCAGGTTTACTGTCTTGGAGATGGACGAGTCCACCCACTTTTGGAGTACTGCTTGCATGACGATATGATCTTTTGGCTCTAGGTCTTGAGCCGTCGCCATGTAGTTTTTCCACCAAAGATCTTTGGCATCCCCATTGAAGGGGTGTTGTTGATCGAAGTGATCGTGGAATTTAAGAACAGCATAGTCATAGACTTTCTCTTCTCGTTTAGTTCCGTCGTCGTTTGTTACTTTTCGGGTGTACTCTGGGGCAAAAATAGGTTCACCACCAGACGAGACGTTGCCTGCATACATTGAGATTGTTCCAGTAGGAGCGACTGACAGCAGGTGAGTGTTGCGAATACCCCACTTAATGATATCATCTTTAATATATTGTGGCATACGTTGCATGAAACCTGATTGAATGAACTTTTCACGGGCTTCGATAGTTTGGAGACACGGTGCTGGACCCATCTCCTTTGCCATTTGAATGGACTCTTCGTAGGCCCAAATAGCAATATTTTTCATGATATTTTCGGTTGCTTTTACAGCAGCAGGACTGCCGTAACGATAACCAGTCATGAAAAGCAAGTCTGCCAATCCAGTCACACCGAGACCAGCCCGACGTTTCTCTTTGGCTTCTTTCTCTTGTTCAGGGAGAGGGAACTTGCTTATATCAACCACACTGTCCAACAATCGAACGCCTGTTCTCACAGACTTCTCTAGTTCAGCCATATCCACGTCAGCTTGCTCTGTAAATGGAGCGAAGACGTGACGGGCAAGATTGACTGAGCCAAGCAGACACGCACCGTAGGGTGGCAAGGGTTGCTCACCACAAGGGTTTGTTGCTGCAATGGTTTCAAGGAACCAGAGATTATTTTCTTTGTTAATTCGGTCGATAAAAATAACTCCCGGTTCAGCATAGTCGTAAGTGTTCTGAAGAATTGCGTTCCAAAGATCTACTGCTTTAATGGTATCATATACGACACCATTAAATATTAGATCCCAGTCACTATTTGCTGCTACTGCTTCCATAAATTCATCGGTACAGAGTACTGATACATTGAAGTTACGTAGACGTAGAGGATCCTGTTTGGCTTGAACAAACTCCATAATATCTGGATGATCACAACGCATAGTTGCCATCATAGCTCCACGGCGTGAGCCAGCAGACATGATAGTTTTACACATTGTATCCCAGACATCCATGAAAGTAAGAGGACCGCTTGAAAAGCTCTCCACTCCCTTCACAGGAGAACCCTTCGGACGAAGAGTCGAGAAGTCGTAACCAATTCCACCACCTTGTTGCATTGTAAGTGCAGCTTCCTTCAGCATATCGAAGATACCTATCAGACTGTCAGGGATTGTACCCATAACGTAGCAGTTGAAGAGAGTCACGTTCCGGTCTGTCCCTGCACCGGAATTGATCCTGCCAGCAGGCAAGAACTTAAAATCATACAGAGCACTGAAGAATCGTTGTTCCAGTGCTTCTTGTGCTGCATGATCGTTGTGTAGTTGAGGGAGTTGGGAACACGCAGTAGCGATTCTCCCCCAAGTATCAACCACATTATTGTCAGTCGTGTAACCTTCACGATTCGTCTTGAAACGGTACTTTTGGTTCCAGATCTGCTCGCTGATGGGTTGAGGAAAATATGTATCGCTCATAATATGACCTTTTGGTTTTGTGTGAAATTGGATCTTTCGATGTACCAGTGGTTCAGATATGTAGCAAGTACATTTAGTTCAGATTTCCACTTCCTCCACTATGGGTAGATTTTTTCTCCATGAATTCAAGAGTATCGTATTCTTCTTTAGAAAGTTCAGTCGTGGAACCTCCCAATAAACCAATCCCGTAATTCATCCCGGCTTGGAAAGCTGCACGTTCCAGACGGGTCTCGAAGATCATTGGTTGAATTTGATCTTCTGTGGAAATTTTGATACTGAATTCGAACTCCCCAGTTGGGATAATCACAATATCTGAACCGTCCTGTGTTAGGGAGTCGATATAGTCGATCAGTTGTTGGATTTCGGGTGGTCCGAAGAGCTTGAAGATCTTCCACCGTAAATCTTTTCTTTTCTTGTTGTTCATCAGGATATCCTTTCGATTTGTTTCTGTAGATAATCACTGATGTGCTGGTCATCATCAATATCATAAATGGCACCTTCATTTTTATGAGCATAGAGTGCTGCCCCAGCGCCGTGAATGCCTGCAAGATTGCTTCCGAATACGAAAATCATAGGTTAGCTCCAGTATTTACAAATTGTGGGGCGAAGCGTCAGAAAGCGCTTCGTTGTTTCCTCTTCCGGCCAGAGCTTGAGTGCCTTAATGACAAACCAAAGGTGCAGTGGTGCAAACGGGATGGCGTCTTTGAATTCCGGTTTGTCGAGATAGCAAGGCTTCCAATACTTCTCGATTTCAAGCAGCTCATCCGGATTAGCTCGCATCAAGCCGGTGTATGGGTAGAGCGTACCCGGGAGCTGCTTCCAGGAGTTCTACATATAGCTACCCGGATGATCCACTTCGTAGATGTAAGTATCAAGAAGATCGCCGTAGCGAGAAAATTCCTTGTTGTTTGGAAAAGGAATAAGAAGAAGTCGGTCTTCGAAGCCAAACTCCTCGTCATATTTCACCACGTCGAACAGGTTCGACGCTTTAACGAAGCTGTCACTCAGGGTAAGCTTGTCGATGTCGTCCTTTAGCTCGCTGCGAGCTTCAAGCAGGACGGATCGGAAGGCTTCACCATTGTCGAGAAATTCCCAGTCCAGATTTGTCTTATCTGCACCATCAAGCATCAGGCCGTAGCCCAACATAACATGCAATCGAATACCCATTATCTTCTCCTAAGATGTAAGTGCGACAAGAGACGGCTTGTCTTTTTGAGCCAAATACAAATATCATATTAATCTCCTGATTAGGGTGACAGCAAAGAGGGCTGTTAGTAAAAAGAAACCTGTATTACCGAGTGATACAGTTGAAGGAACATCAGTGACTGTGATTGGAGGATCATTGGGTGTAGATGTTGCAATTATGCAACAGTCCCAGGTAGGTGGATCCCATGGATCATCCCACCATGTCGGAGTTATTGAAACATATGTTCCAGCATATATTAGCGGATTATACGCTGGAGCGTATGGTATGATTGGTAAATCATAAACTGGTGGTATGATTGTGAGATCATATTTCCCACTACTTTTTCCAAAGATACACTCACCCTGTTTACATTGAGTACCTGTGTCAATTATGTCACAGTTCATTTGACCGAAGAACGGAAGCTCTTCAGTCATATCTAACGGACGAAAACCAACACCAGGAATCCATTGGATGCCAGAATCTTCATCATCTAAACTAATGTTGTCAAAGTTTGGAATTACCGTTGACATCTTTCAGCATCCTCAGAAGTTCTTCGTCCGTAGAAGAGACGAGGTTATCAGGATGCTCTTGAAAGTTGTCTTCGAGATCCCGCTTGATTAAATCATCAAGTGTAGCTGGAACACCCAAAGAAAACATGTCGCTTTCTAGTTTGGTTTCTACCATCATCATCCGAGCCACCAGTCGTGCTTCTGTGGTCTCAAATTGAGTCACCAGTTTACATATCCGAACGTAGTTCATCGCTTGGATGATCAGACCAACCAAAATCAGACCAAAGGTTGTACTAGTGGTGATCATTATCATTGTTGCGATGGATTGGTTTTGAGATAAGGTTTCAAGCATTATTTTTTCTCCGTTGATTTTCTTTGTGAGTTACCATCTCTAAGTGATCTGGGTTTACACACATGCGGTTACGGCATTTGTGATCTATCTGTTTTTTACCCGGAATGATACCATATTGGTTGGTGAACATCACACGGTGAACAGCCATGGTTTGACCATTCAGACACATGCGAGGATATCCACCCCCCCGGCCATCTCCAGAGTGGGAGCCTTGCCAAATGTGACAGGGAGTCTCGAATCCGAGGTCTTGTATCTCAACGAGAGAATATACTTTTTCTTCGATCTCAGAACGACGACACATTTGAAAAATCTCTTTCAATTTCTGTTCTAAGGTGGAACTAGCGTCATGTAGAACAAAATATGAACATCGTAGTAAACCCCAGTAGTGGTGTTTTCAACCTTAAAAACTCGGAATTTAAGGCTGAAAACTGTAGTAGTGTGACTGACTAGGCCGTAGCCATCAGGATCTGCTTCTCTTCCTTGGACGTAAAGCCCAGTGCAGAGTAGCTTTTCTTCTTAGCCTTCTTGAAGGCTACCAGAGCGTCAAAGGCACCTTGATTGAAGAAGAGGCGTGCTTGTTCAGCAACAGTCAAATTGCCTGCTTTGAACTTCACATACCCGTCGTAGTCGTACTTATCCTGCCAACGGCCAATCGAACGAGTCGATGTACTATGCAGAGCAGCAATTGCTGTCTTCGAGCCTTTCTCCTGACGCAGATCCTCGAATACTTTAATTACTTCGGTTGGAGCTTGGTCCCAAATGTTTCGGGAATTGTTGGTTTTATTTTTTGCCATTTTCAAGATGTCTTTTTGTTTTGGTTTATTTGGTAATGGTTTGTCTGTATTCAAAGATTTGCCCGAAGATTCTTTAGTTTCAGAATTGACTTCTTCTAAGGACATATTAGTGTTCGACTGAACATCTTTGATTGGTACTCGTGAAACTACTTGTTTGTTTTTGACCTCTACAGCCTCAATAGGCTGAATATGTCGTCCAGCAACTGCATCTTGAATCAAAGATTTAAATGTTTGATCTCGTTTGACAAAACTGCCGCTGCTTACCATTTCATGACCCTCTGTAGTCATCACACCAATGATGTCATAAGAACAGACACGACATTTGTCGTTCTCCCCTACAGGTACAGCAATGAAATTTGCAGGGTCTATAAGGACGATCAGTGTGTGAGTTCCACCAAAGCCATTGAGATAGCCAAGATTGGCCACATGAAGGCCATTAGAGCATGAACGGTAGCGAGAAGGGTCAACATCTTCTACGGTCATCCAGACTCGTGAACCAACAGATTGAACAATGTTGCCTGTATGACAATCAACGAACGTACCGAGTTCTTTTCCTTGATTTACCTTTTTGTACCCGATGATAAGCCCATCGTTGGTGAGAGGAAGCTCAGACCGTTCAATGAATTTCATGAGATCTTCAGCAGAATGAAGTCGGGATTTAACCACGGTTGCCATCCGACGTAGGAAATTACGTACAGCCGGTGAATTGTCTGCATTGGCACGAATTGCGTGCTTTTGTAGCTTCTCCACATCCGGGATGATTACTTCTTCTCCTTCATGCTGCACAACAACTTGTACTTTTGAAGGGTAGAAGATTCCTTGGATCTCTTGTCCATTGACCATCTGAGTTACTACGATGCCTTCTTGCTTATATCCTTCTGGGATAATAGCAGTTTTGATCATCAAGTAATCGTTCAGGTCGATAGGCACAGAATTTGTGCCTTTCAGAGAACCCAGCAGTTTTCGGCTGAGTCGAGTTAAATCGTGTGGCCCGTCGTTCTTCAACTCTAAGATTTCACCTGTTTCTGTGTACAAGGTAGTCTTATTTGCCGAAGCCAACATTGACACGATATTTTTCGTGTTTGAAGACATGTTTTTCCCTTTCAGTTTGATCAAACAGTTCGCAAAAACCGAGCAAGTTTTTCGATGAACACTTTCTTCTGACCTCTAGTCATATCTTTAATATGGTTCTTTAAAGCAAGATTATTGAACATTTGAGATGCATTGTTCATCTTGCGAACCAAAGAAAGAGAATCATCACGATGTACATCTTTGAGAGCTTTGTCAGCTTTTTGACGCAGATCTTGTGGGACATCCCGTCCGTTACGATACCGATCATATTTTGCTACAAACTGAAGCATATTCAGATCTCTGAAGAACTTCTTAGTGTCTTTGGTTCGAATGTACGGCACACCCATTAGCTTCTGCATCTGAGGCATTTCCAGAATGGACTTAGGAAACTTAGAATACTGATGCAGGTAATAATGCATGTAGAGTGTCACCAGACGGTCTTTATCAGTAATGATATCTTCTACAACCTTATCCAGACGTTCCCACATGGACAGCACACCTTGCTTGTCCAGTTTTTCAGCAATCCGTTTGTTATTCACGAGAACCATGTTTGGAGCATAGCTTTGCATGATACTAACGAGTTCTCTGTTGGGATAGTCTCCGTAGGAATTGATTTGGGTTTTGGTCAGATAGAGATATGTCGAAGGTTTTTGGACATACTCATTTTCACTGGCCCAAGTATCATACTCATCAAGAACGACTTTCGGATAACTCTTTGGTTTCTCTGATTTAATTGCCACAGGTGCAGTTCCATCTGTGGTTTGCTGAACCTTGGGAGCAGGCTTGGCCCGGATTTCAGGCTCATCAGCTTCAATGACATGATAGCCATGATCCTGGAGCCACTGTACAGCCATATCATACTGACCTTTCTTTTTGTGAATCACAAAAGCAGGAACTGGTTTGGCATTATCATTTCCGATCCAGGATTGATAGTTTAGTGATGAGTCCAAGTTGTAGTGTTTATGACTGGAATCAGGAACCATTACTGACTGAAACAAGAATTGAAAGTCTGTTTTGTTCAGAGCAGTGATCGTTTTGGCGACAATCACGGTCTTGCTCATCATCAAAGAGCAAAACTTTAGACCATCTTTCTTCCACCAGAGTTGATTGAGAGATGGTTTGGTTGGGATTTTGAGTTTATTCTCTTTGTCCAAACGCTTGATGATACTTAATTTTCTGCTGTTGTTGATGTGATAATATCCTCCAGCAGCACGGATGTTGGTGAGCATTTCCCATTTGGAATTATAATACCCTGGGTTGGCACGAAGATCCAACGGCTGATCTGTGACTTCGCAAAGATCTTTCCACAGTTGGATGATATCCACACTCCAAGCAGAGATAATTTCTCTGCGTGGTCTCAATGTTAGTTCTGGGTTCTTTCGAGTAGGAGGGATAAAGGAATTTCTCCAGGCCATATGTTCTGGATAGACCTTAGCCCAGACCAAAGCACCAATATTGCTGAACTTGGTTCGGTCTATCAAACTTGTCACTATAAGGTTGTTTTTAAAGAGAAGACGAGCCAAGCTGTTCCAGCTTGCCGTGTTCTGATTAGGACTTTTGCGGTTGAAAATTTCAACCAGAGCAGAATCATCTGGAACCATATCTTTCAAATTACAAGTAAGATCCAGCACTTTTTTCCATTTTTGATAGACAAAGTGAGGTTGAATTCCGATGGTTTTGGTTTGTTTCAGAACTTCCAGCATCGAAGTTTTGACAACCGGAATGGCCAGTTCCATGAAATGTTCTTGGATGGTTTCCAGAGCAGAGGTGATCGACTCCAGAGAGCGTTCACTCATGTTCAGACCTTCACGAGTCGGAAGAGGTGTCAGAGTATTGGGAGCAAAACCAATATAAATATCACCAAGGTGATTGGCGATATTCTGCAAGAATTCGTAATCTCTTGTATACTCATCACGTTGAGGGATATCATAACTGACGCCACCATACACAGCATAGATATTACCGTGTTTGTTTTCTTCATTGGTGATAAATTCAGTTGGAGCCAAAGAAGAAGATTTCACTAGTTGAGTAGTTGGAATATTGTTACCTTTATCATCACCATCAAAATGGATATTGGCTTTGATTCCAGACATATAGAGAATGTCGATCAGGTACGTGTAAGCCCGAACTTTGTCTTGTACACTCTTGAATGGAATGGAGACCATCAGACCTTTCTGATCGGTAGAAGCACCTTCAATAATGGGAGTATGACCAGGACCACCATCGTTATCATCATGAACACGGTGCATGATGTGCATGTGCTTTTGACCATTGTGGTGGTTGGTTACGTTAAACGTATCTGTGTAAGCGAAGGGGGATTTAGATCCTAAACCAAAACCACCAGTAGCATCATCATTATCCCGTTTGGTAGATCCACCATAGGTGAAATAGACGTTGGTGAAGGTCTCGCCAGGAGGGATCCCAGGACCATAGTCACGGATGATGAGGCCAGTTGTATCGTTGAAGTATATATCAATTGGTTTGTCCAGGCAATTACCCATACGATGCGCGTCCCAAGCATTGAAAGTGACTTCTTGTACCATGGATTTTAATGGGTTTGCGTACAGTCCCGTAGAAAGCATTGACATGAGGATAGGGTCATTAGTCACGGTAGCTTTACCGATCTCACCTTTTTTTCCGATCAGGACATGATCCTGTTCGAATTCCCGAGTGTCCATAACTTGCATTTTTGTTCTCCTAACATAAAATAAAAAACCCCTCTGCCGAACTACCAGCAGAAGGGTTTATTCTGTACACTTTGGGTTGCCCCACTCTCTTGAGCTTGCTTAGATTCAGCTAGTTAGACTGTCTCACGGGCTGCCCTCAATGGGGGTCCATCCAACCCAAAGGACGGAATTGACGTTAAAGACTCCTGGTAAACCAGGTGCTTAGACGTTTTCGTTAATCCAAGAACGAAGATCACTCTTGTTCATAGTTCCAACATAAATCTCACGAACCATACCGTCGGTAAATAAAACCAAAGAAGGAACGGAGCGAATACCTAAATGTTGGGCTGTTTTTGGAACTTGTTCGATGTCCATTTCAGCAAAACGAATATCTTTATTCATCTGTGAAGACATTTCTTCAAATGTAGGCTTCATTTGTTTACACGGTTGGCACCAAGAGCCAGTAAACATAATAATAATTGGTTCAAGATTTTCACGGACTTCTGATTGGAAATCAGCATCAGTAAGAGTTCGAATCATTGGATAGGTACTCCTTTTTGTATTGCATTAGATTCAGCAGCTTGAAGTTCTTTCCAGGCTTCCACGATATCAGTTAGATCTGGTGGAGCATAGTTAGGGCCTTTCATGATCTTACCATCTTCACGACGTACTGGATTACCTTTATCATCTAGTTTGCTCATGTTTGATTTATGGACACGAACATAAGCTTCAATAATTAAAGGCAAAGGAATGTGAAGTTTTTGACTAACAGTTGAAACAATATCAGAAGCATCATCCAAGATATTTTGAATTTTTTGGTTTCGCTCTTTACTTATTAATTCTGGAGCATAAACTGGCATAGTATTATAAAAATGAGCTACAACATAAATTACATCTGCTGTTTCTTTAAAAATTTGATGTATATTTTCATCTGAAAGTGTTTTTTCTTCATAAACTTCTCTTAGTTCTTTAGTCTCTTCTGTTACCAAAGTAAGAGCCGTCCATTCAAAATCTAGTTTTCCACTCATAGCAGAAATAAATTCACGTTGCATTTTAAAGATTTCTGGAGGTAATTGAGTAAACATTAGTGTTTCCTTCATATTTATTGTTTGTGGTTTAGTTAATTATTAAATAAACCACAAGAAAAGAGAGTAGACTATTTTAAAAATCTAAGTTAAAGAAATAAAAATATTAGGAGTTATACTATGACATCTATTCGACTTGGTGAAAAAACTCATAACAATGTAGCTGAATTTGAACCAAGTGTTTTTCTTGGTTCTGCTCAGACTGTACGACAATTGACAAAAGGAGAAGCTTTAGTCAATGGAACTTGTAAGTGTTTAAATGTCGGTACAGCAGGAACAATTAATTTTACTGACTATGCAGGAGAAGATCATTCTAATTTTCCTGTAACTGTTGGATATAATCCAATTATGATTTCTGCTCTTTTGTCTGGTGGTACAGCAGATGATATCTGGGCTTTATACTAATTATAAAAGGTAGAAATTATGCTTTTTGGTATTGGCGTGAATTTATGGCAAAATAATCTTTATTTGTCTAAATCGGGTTTATCCTCGATTGCTGAAGTTGATTTAGAAAATCAAACTTTGACTATTAAAGTCGTTAGCGTAAAGCATGATAATTCCTTTGGTCTTGCTCTTAATTCTATTACTTTACACAGAGAAAACCAAGATCCAGTTGTAGAACAGGATTTAATAAGTTTAGTTGGAACTCCTATTAGTCCTAATTTGGTTTCTGATGATACACCAGGAGTAAAAAGTTTTGCTGATGGACAGATTATTTCTGCATTAAGTGAACCTTTAGTTCCTAATGTAGTTTATGAAGTTGGTGTAAATGTAAATTCTGTTGATACAGGTGTAGGTTTATATTACCCAGCAAATGGTGGATCTCCTTTTGAATCACCAAATCCTTCTGGTAAAGTTGGACAAGAAATACAAATCAAAGAAGCTAAAGATACAGACACATTAGCTGTGTTACGAAAAAGTGGATCTGATAGTATTGATGTATCAGCATTGTCTGTTCGTGTTGCACAATGGACCATTGATCTTTCTTCTATTGTTGGAGGTTATAATGGTTCAGATCGTATATCCTGGGAAATTCAATCAGGAGAAGTAAAAGGTAAAGGATCTACTTATATTCCTACATCTGGAGTTTATTATGTATCTTCAAAAGCTAGTGGTGATGGAAATGGTGCACGAGAATTGCCCATGACAATTACACAAGCATTAGAAGCCGTAAAACCTGATGAAACAATACGTCTAATGGAAGGACGACATCGACCGTTTCAGGTTTCGGAAGTGTCAGGAACAAACGGCAACCCCATTATCCTGGAGCCTGATCCCGCTGTAGATGCGTCTCTGGTGGCCGTCGAGGGTGATCTTGCTTTACACGTCGAGGCTGGCGGCACTGGCATTGGCGTTCCTGCGGATTTCAATGACAACTTGGCAAATCGCCATGGGGTATTCTTTGAGCGTTGCGACTACTGGACGGTTCGCAATCTCAATATCCGAAACGTCTGGGGAAACGGCATTCAGGTTGTGGGTGGGACTTACGGCAACACATACGGTAATTTTACTTTCACCGGGAACACCATCGAGGACACAGGTTCGTCTTCGATTCTGCTGCAAGGTAAACCCGGCACGGATCGACTGCTTAACATAGAAACCACGCCTTTCCTGCAAAATTTCGTTATCACAGGCAACACTTGTCGGCGGTCAAATCAGCCTAATGCGTACTTTAACCACACTGATGGTGTAGGGTCAGATACTGAAATGTTCAGCTTTGTCTGGGGCGTTGATGATATTGATGTGCAAGACAATGACTGCCGGGATGGGGCCAACTACGGCATCGACTTCAAGGCTGGCGTCAGCAACTTTATCTGCAAAAACAACATCGTTAAAAACTTTCGCAAGTATGGTATTTACTGCGACACGGCGAACCTTCATGTCACTGACGGCGATATCTCGAACAATACAGTCAGCGAATGCCAGATCGGCATCGCCATGTCTCGCGAGGCCGCGCCGGTTCCTGAATATGCAGATTACTCCACCGCTAAAGCTGCTTTGGGTGCGGGGTTCTTCCAGCAGACTCTCGACAGCATTGACGTGTATAACAACATCGTGTTCGATTGTGACGAGGCCGGTATTCGTTGCGAGCGTCATCCAACTAAGGACGGGCCGGATGGCAGCTTCAATGCTGTGCGGTTCAGGTTTAACAATCTTGTCGATAACAATCGCTCAGGGACAACTAAAGATGTGTTCCTTGGCGGCTGGTTTGATGCAGATATGGTATCCGCTGGTATTGCCACAGGAATTGAATTTTCAGGCAACCTGATATGGAACAGCACATCAGACATCGATATCACTGACGAGTTCACAGGGGAGGCTGAGGCTTCGGTCCTACAGAACTTCAACTTTGCTGATGGTGCGGGTACAGATCCTAATTTTGTGGACGCCGATAATGGCAACTTCACTCCACAAGCGGCGCAGGCATTGATTACCGTGACAACGGCCAGCCTGATCACCGGGAAATTCGGGTTGGACGCCAACGGCGAAACGCGCGTCCTTGGTCCGGTTGGTGCGGTATCGGCCACTCCTGATCCGGTCGTCATCAGCGCGGTTACAATCGGCACGTTGGCTGACGGCAATCTGCCGATATCTATTACCGCAAGTGGTGCGGCGACGGGCAATGCGGTCTATTGGGTCATTGTGGCAGACGGCGCGACGGCACCGACAGCGGCAGAGATTGTAGCCGGGCAAGCATCGGGCGGCGGATCGCCAGTGGACAGCGGGAGCGGCACATGGCCGTCGCCGTTTACTGATACGCTGGTCGATGGGATCACCCTTGGCGATTACGTGTTGCACGCGACAATCACAAGCGCTGGCGGTAACAGCAATGTCGGCACCAGTGCGGCGTTTGAGATAGACACCGTTGTTGCGGCCACTCTTACACGCGGCACGACAAC
>CAKZOO010000161.1 GCA_937136455.1 uncultured Flavobacteriaceae bacterium
GATGCTTACTTTGAAAGAAAAGGGATAGTATATGGGAGCTCTTGGTTTGCTCGCCAAAAGGAACAAGGGAAAGGCAACCAGTAACTTTTAGGAATGGCAAGTTTTTGATTGATTAAAAAACCCTCGTAACTCGTTGATAGTCAACGAGTTACGGGCGGACGCCCCGCCGCTCGCCGTAACTCCCTATCAATCAATGACTTAGAACGTTTTTGATCGATCATTCTCTTTTCTTCGGTGGGACGTGGCTGGTCCCGCTAAACGCCCCTTTATTTGGGGTGTTTTATTTGATCTGGGTTTATTTAGTTTTATTTGTGCGATCTCCGTCGATCTGGACTAGCCACGTTTATTTGCGGCCCTAGTTATTTAAAAAGTTTTGTGCGATCTGGGCAATAACATTATTTGCGCCGTTTGATTAGATCTGGGCGCTGGTCGGTTGGGGGGACGTTTATTTGGGGCAAATGGCACGACCTGCACTTTTTTTTATTGTTTTTAGACGTGATCTGCGCAGTGAGGTAAAAGTTTTAAAAACTTTTTGTATTTACCCCCGCACAGAAATTGACTTTTTTTATAATTTTCTTTGCTCCGCTTTACCGAATTAAACAAAAGAAAAAAACCTCTCTGCACCAGCCACGTGACGCAAAGAGGCTCAAACCCTTGATAAATCAAGGAAAATTATCGAATGGGGGCTTTTTAATATTTTTAAATAATTAATATGGCCAATCCACATCCTACATTTTAAACACCCTCCTCCTGTATTTCCCTTTACTATATTCCCTTATATGTTTATTATGTATAAGTTTAGTGTGTTGTATGTTGTATAAGGGATTGGGGGTTGTTGGACGTGGCTGTTTGGGTTTGGTAACTTGGCGTAAAAGCATACTATATGTTGTGGTTTTGGTGTTCGGGGACACAATATGTAACAATCAAAGAATTTTGTAATTACAAATGAATTAAATTATATATTCAAAGCTGCAATTATCAGTCTTCATAATCATACCCAAAGTCCCCATCATTATAGTATCCTATGTTATAATGTATTGGTAACCTACTTATAGCTGTCATAAAGTTCTCGTGTATGATAGTGTATTGCTTGACTCTATCCTTGGTGGCTTTGGTAGCTGATCGAAGGGAGCAGCTGTGTTCTGCCATGTATGGGAGGGAGTGTTTATATAAAAGGAATTTATAAAAATAAAAAATACCCTTAAAATTGATGCGCCCATTAAACACATCATTATATGACTTAGCCCCAAATATATTATGAGCCAAGTTCTTATCTTCCTCCACCTCCTCTGGTTTACCAATCAATCCTACTGATAAACCATTCCCCCATTGCGACACTATATACTTCATGAAAGCTCCTTCAGTATGGATAACCCTTTGTTGGTGATCTTACGCTTAACGTCAATCTCCATGAAACCACTGCGTAGGAGGTTGTTCTCTGCGTCCAGCTGGATGGCAGAGCGAGACATGCCAGTGACAGCAGAGAGCATCTGGAGCGAACTGGGGCCATTCGACTTGAGGACTCCAAGTATCTGGACCTCAAGATTGGTGAGGCCATACGGTTTGATACCCAAGAGAGTTTTGATCTCAAGCCAATCTCTAGCATTGATTCTGTATTTGTTCTTGATCTCGCAGAAGGCTTTGATCTCCAAAGCTCTTTTGATAGCGCTCCGAGCATTACCGCGAACAGTTTTAGCCACTTGATGTATCAGATCATTATCGAACTCAATAAAATCAATCTTCTTCTGGATAATCGAAGAAAGATCCACAGAATTATAAGTTTCAAAGTCTACTACAGTCATCCGATCCTTAAGCGGATCGAATATCTTATGAAGTTCAGTAGTAGCGAACAAGAAATTCTGCTTTTCGAAGTCGAATGTAGCGAAGCCGTCTCCAATTGAAACCTGCTTACTCTTGGCTCCCTCGCTATTGAATGCAGTCAAGAACACCTCAACCAAATCTTTCGGTAAAGCATGGCACTCATCAAACAGAACAATCATCTCATTACCCGCGATAGCTGGCATAAAGACCTGCTCAAAGAACTGTTGAGCATTGCGGATCGTACCGCAGTTAATCTCAAGGAGTTTTTTACCGATTTCCTTAGCGAAAGCCTTAGCGAACTCAGTCTTACCTAACCCCTTGGCCCCATTAAGCATGATAGGGGGAATGATAGAGCCAGCTTTGTGGGCTTTAGCATAGAACCCTAGACGGTTTTTGACCTCAGTTTGGCCTACAAGTGTTTCAAACATAGCTTTAGTGAATTTCGAATTGAATTAATTCTTCTGGATTAGGCTCGTCAGTAGTAGATGATATCGTCATGACTGGAGCTGGAGCTAGAGCTGGAGCTGGAGAATCATCGATCTCGAAACCGATATCCTCTAGCCACTTCTTACCAACAGGAACCTTAGCGTTTGGACCAAGATTGTTGATAAGGTCAGCTACTTTGATGCTGATGAAACTGGTCGAACCTTTAGGGCGACCACGGCCTCGTTTTGGTGTATTACTCATAACTGTTGGTAGATTAAGCTTGGACTCTGCGGGTGTCAATATTTTTTTGATTAAAATGTGAATTATTATTCAGGCCGAGATCTTGAGGGCGAGGATCAGGAGCATTCCTCTCTGCCTCCTCCGCTAACTCAGCCATGATCTGGTGATACTCTTCATACTCTTCAGGTGTATTAAAAATGGGGTGTTCGAATTCCATAACGAGGTCATTATGGATCAACGAACACCCCAATGCAAGGCTTTTTTGGGTTTTTTTTAATTTAAATTCTTACCACGCTTCTCTTGGATCATTGCTTTAGCTAAGATAGTGTATCCAATGATGTCATCAAAGGCATCATAAACACTCTCATTAGGAACCTTGAGCTTACCATCATAAACAAAAGATCTAATTCTCTGGATCTTATCCATAATTCTGATCATCACCCCAATTACAGGGTCAACATCAAGGGTTTCAGTTGCTTTGAAATTTGCAAATGGGTCTTTACTACCTTCCCCACCTGTATAATCAGAGCTTTTCTTTCTTAGTGTATCCTTGAGACTGTTAGTAGTCTCCTCCAACATGATTATGATTTCTTCAATTGTCATAAGATTGTTTTTTGTTTTTTATTCTCTCGATATGTCTTTCCCACATACCCTCAACAGAACTTTCTTTTTCGTATTGTTCCACGAATTCTCTCGCTTCGTCTAATCTTCTCCTAGCTAGCTTAGCTCTGGACTCCAGATAGACTTGATAGGGAAATCTAAACCAGCAAATCATACCAACAAGGAACCCAAGGGGGATTCCAATGATAATCGAACCAATCAAAATAGTTAAGTTCTCAAATAGTTTTTTCATTTTACAGTTAAATAATTTTTATTTATTTTTTTAAAATTTCTCGGCAAATCGCAGCCCATATTTGGAATAATCACGTTCGATCTGGGCTTTTTGGGTAAGATCCTATCTTATACTTAAGTTTACCAATTAGTTCTTTACGTCTTTTTTTCTTAGCGTTAAAGAAAACATAACGATGTTTGCGGGGTCTATCAACATAATAGACATTCTCAGCTCCATATTTCTCTCTAACTTGAGCCATGTTCATCCCATGAGCATAACTTGTATGATGTTTGTGCTCTAACCCTTTTACTTTTGGGTCTCTAAACTTAGCGCTAAGACCACAATAAAAGAAATTTGATGCTTGATAAACCGTTCCAACATGACCTTGATCTATCTCAGAGAAAGAAACAACAATCTCTCTATCCAACGTTTTAATGGTATTACCAATAAAGTAGCTCTCAGCATTCTTTGGCGTACTGTCTTCAATCCACAAACGGGTAAGCTCATACACATTCTTGGCTTCATCATCACCACAAACACCCCTCAATAGAGTAGAGCTTGCGCTAACACCATATGTAACAACACCTACAAGTCTATCTTCATGCTTGTTAAAAAGATCTAATTGTAATCCCCCCTGCGATTTTCCCCTCTCAAACAAACCAAAAGCATGGCTACATGGGCCTTTACGCTTCATGTAATGATTATTCACGACGATCTCCATCGCCTCTTGGTATGTTATCTTCTTGATTAAGTAATCTTCTTTAAGAGCCATATTCTATTTCAGGAGAGACTTAAAAGGCAGGGTTAAAACATCACTCATTTTAATCATTGAGATAATGTCTTTGTTGCCCCATCTTTGATATCCTCTGTATAAAGCTTTTATGCCACCTTGTCTAGTAATACTTGTCAAATCACATAAAGACTTAGCTAATTCCAACAAACGTTGGCGATCCACAATCACAAAATCATTTGGACGTTCAAAAGCTATATAGTCTACTTTGGAACACAACCACCCAGTATTGCCCTTAACATTTTGAAACTCTAACCAAACAAAATCTTGCTGTGGATTATAATCCACACGGTTAATTCTCTTCATAGATTTCACATCTACCGTTCCTCTATCAGTATGAAAATCAATATGTTTTTGGATTTGTTCTTCTTTGTTGGCATAACGCCATGGAATACCTCTCTTATCTAAAGCTGAGCTGAATAAAATTTCAGCTCTATCACCCATTTCCCAGCTCTTTGATTTCTTAAACTTGTTCATTTCTCGCAATCACAGTCGATCTGGGTCTTTTGAAATAGTTTCGAGAAGCTTTTTTAATTGATCAGTCCTCTCTTTTGAATGAGCTGAGAAATCTCCATACTTCATATCCTTATCAACACCAAAAATCTCTTTCAATTTATCTTGTGACTCGATGTTAACGTCAAATGACTCTTTCTTCAAGGGTTTTTTCCTAAATATTTTTTTTAATAAGTTAATTATGTTTTTTATCATTTTTTTCAAGGTATTTTATAGCTCTTCTTAAACATTTGATACTATCACCAAAGCCTCCTATGTTTCTATTGCACGAGTGACACAAGTAGCCTCGGAAATCGCCTGTTTCATGATTATGATCATTGACCCAAGCACCATTATTCTTGCCTCCTCTACCTAAAAGATCTTTTTCTTCTTTGCCACAGATAGGGCAGACATAATCATCAGGGGGAGCAGGAGTAATTTCCCTCAGGTATCTCCTCTCTCTTTCCAACTTATTCTCACATGTACGACACTCGGTTCTTGTAGCCCTGAAAGAATCTATAGGTTTCTTTTTTTTGCATTTTATGCATGTTTTAACCTCAGTATCTGAATCTATAGAGTGGAAGTTTTCGAAAAGCTCTAACTGATCGCTACCCATATATTCTAAACCTTAATTCTTCAACAGGAGTCTCAATTACATTCTTATAAGCAAAATCATACATCTTTGGCCCCAAATCTGGCCCCCAAACAGTAAGTAGAGCTTCTTCTAGCATTTTGTTATATCTTAATGCTGCTTCTTCTTCTGTTTTAAAGGTTTTAGAGATGCAAAACTCTTTACCATTTTTATCTAGTATGTTTTGCCATTTAACTCTAGCTCTATCCGTTCCGTATCTTGTTTTCGTCATACATTTGTATTTTTTGCCCATCATAGGTCCACATTTAAGAAGATTCTCATGTTGAGTCACAAGCATTATATTGGTATGGTGATTGTTAATTCTGTTGTTATCAATGTGATCAGGGCATACCATATTGCAAAGAAAAGTAAAACCCATTGGAGTTTTTAATTCATGTCGGTCCTGACCTATTTTTAAATCGTAATGAGATACTAGAGGAGATTTGGATAAAAGATCAGGAAATGTTTCTGCTAAGAATTGATGTTCTCCGGGATTTAAACCGTTTGACATGTGAAAATGAAGATAACTGCTTCGTAGTCTGGGCTTCAAAACCTTATCATTATACCTAACGCTGTAAACTTGTGAGGTGTAAAAATCCATTTCATACTCAGGATAAGTGACTCCTTGATAAACTACTGGTCTTCTAAGTGACTCCATTTTATTATCCTAAACCTTAATGTAAGCATTATCAAGAAATAACTTTGAGTAAATCCTGTAATTTATACTCATTCTTGATGTAAGCACTCTTATTCTTAAGAACACTTACTGGTATGTCTCCATCTCTACGAGGGCCATATCGCAAAGACACGTCCAGATCATTCACTTTTTTAAAAATATTAAACATATTCAATACAGAGTTCCCCTCTCCATGCCCTAAATTCTCTATTCCATTCGCAGGTTTGCTTAATGATAAAAGAATTGATTCGCAAATTTCATTCACATGGACATAATCCCTAATGCAAGTGCCATCCTCAGTATCATAATCATTACCAAAAATTGTAAATACACCTGTATCTTTTGACTTTAAAAGATTAAAAAATAATCCATCTGGATTTTTAATCGGGATACCATCTGAACCAATAACATTATAGAACCTAAAAATTGTATATTGAATACCATTCTCTAAGCAGTATTGGATTACGATTTCTTCTGCTGATTTCTTAGAAATACCATAAGGCGAAGCTAAACCCTCTGCAGCCCCAGTCGAAGCAAAGATAAAATGCTTAGTCTTTATATTCCTCAAAACATTCAAAGTCCCAAGAACATTGGTTTCATAATACAGGATTGGATCTTTCACTGATTCACCAACCCTCATTTCAGCAGCTAAATGTACTACACAATCAAAAGGGTATTTATATTTTAGATACTTATCATTCCTAATATCTCCATAATAAAATTTATCAGGGTGAACTTTATCTGGATTTTCTTTATCTATGCCCGAAACTCTATATAGAGAGCCGCCAACTACCTTTTTTAAAAGATGAGAACCTATGTATCCAGAAGATCCTGTGACCAATACTTCTTTCATATCGATTCTCCTAAGCTACTTATAGGCATGTTATACATATCCGCATGAACTTTAAAACCATTAGACGGATCTACAGCCCCTTTCTTCCAGAAGATCGCCTTATCAAAGTAATCCTCCTTAGACATAAACCCACATAACCATATTGATTCTACTCCATAATACTGCGCTTGACTACCCATGCCCCTTTTCTCTTTGAAAGTTATAGAAATAAAAGCGTAAGTATCTGTTTTTTGGTGCTTACTCGTCCCCGCTATAGATACTTCAAAAAAAGGCTTTGGATCTACAGTTCTCCTCTTTGTTTTGACATCTATTTTTCGGCCATCTTTGATTAGATCATAGTCATATTTATCTCTGCCTTTATTACAAGATATATTCTTACAACCTAAATGCTTTGTTAACGCAATCTCAGCTAAGTAACCAGCTAAGTTACCTCTGCCTGATGTGATAGAGTTATTAATAGAGCCTAATTCTTCCGCTTTCTTGACAGCCTCATCTATCATGGACTGGTCGAAGTCTAATTTTATCATTTATTCTCCAAATTTATAATTAAAAGCCTCAATATCTTCGGAATATTTATCTTGAACCAGTTTTTTATCTTCATTAGTAAACCATTCTGTGTAATGACCATGAATAGTTTTATTTTCATGTGGTAATTTCTTAGCGCTAAGCCCTAACTTCCCGCAAACTATATCAAAGTCTTCTTGTAGATTCTCAAACCTGCCTATAAAATCTATATTCTCGTTAAGGAAAGAGGATTGTGTTTTGCAATGATTTGCGAATATGGGAGAATTAAAAAAAGATTTAAAAGTAAACTTATAACCGAGCCTCTTAGAATACAAGTATGAAGACATAATTCTATCCCAAGGGTTCCTCACAAAAGCAAAGGAAAAGTATTCTTTTTGTCTTTCTAAAGAAAAATTACTTAAAGTCATGTGTTGTTGCCGTTCAAAACCAATGCTGAATTCAGATCTCACCTTCATGGGCAACGCCTCCAAAGGATATTTTCTTGTCCAATCATGGCTTACCCCATAATAAGATAAAATAAACCTCTCTATTGAAGTGCCGCCACATTTAGGTATATGTATAAATATAAATTTATCTTTATGACTAATCATTTAATCTCCAAAGTTATAATTAAAATATTTTATATCATCTCGATAAACTTTCGAAACGATATCCTTAGTCTCATCGTCGTAATATTCTGTATAATGTCCGTGATCACTTTTATTGACATGAGGTAAGTCTTGTCTAGGTATCCCAATATCTTTACAAATAAAATCAAAATCATGCTGTAGATTCTCCATTTTACCGACAAAATCCATTTTCAATTCGCCCTTAACGCTCAAAAAACTGTACTGTGTTTTTAAATGAGGCATTTCAACATCAGGTTTTTGAGTTTGATAGAAATACGTTTGAGGTTCTGAAACTTTAATTAAAAAGTCCTTAAAGCTCATATCGTTGTCCTGTATCTTCCGACAAGCGTCCCTGCCCCAAAAATAGTGTTGATGATCAGGCGTCATCTGTTTCCAATAAGTATAAACGCTCAGCATGCGAGACCAAGGATTCCTAACTATAGAATAGTACTTATAAGAGTTAGATTTAAAAATATCCTTATGATAATCCTCCAAAGTTAAATGGGAGTTACCCCGCCAACAATTAAAATAATTACATTTTGTGATTGATGAACCTCCACATTTTGGAATATGTACGAACACAAATTTTTTAGTTTTGTTGACCATATCTTAAAAACTTTTGGTAAAGTATACCGACAACCATATCTTCACATCCACCCCAATCTCTCACCATTAGGTTACATAAACCTCTTGTAGTATCATCATTAATTAAGAAATTGAAGAAAGTCTTACTTAAGCCGTAAAACTTACCGCTAAAGTAATGAATATACATTTGATTAGTTAGAAGCCACCAACTGCCACCTTTTATAGACATCCCTTTACTCTTAAAC
>CAKZOO010000162.1 GCA_937136455.1 uncultured Flavobacteriaceae bacterium
AGGCGTTACAAGACGCAATAGAATAATGTTGGCTAACCTTTGGCAAAAGGGCTTTGCGGAAAAACAACTATCATGAAAAAAATAATATTTATCTTCGCAATAGCCTCTCTACTATTGACAACTTCATGTGAGAAAGAAGATCTAATTGCACAAGATGTAATTGAAAGCAGAGCGGATTACCCTTGCTTCAACACAAATGCATTTCCTCAATTACTATCTCTTACAACTGGTGTCTATCTTGATGAGCCAGATGAAGCAGCATTTAAAGTTAAGAGGTCTAGCGAGTCGTATGACTGGTGTGTAGTGAACAGTGAAGGTGTCGTAATTCTTTCGGCCCCAGATCAATATGTATTGACAGTGCCTATTAGTTGGTTTGAAGATGAAGATATAACGGTGTATGCGCAAGGTGTGATTACTAACTTTTGGGGAAGCATGGAGGTGAGCTATTGTGAGTTCACCAACGAATGTTAGAGACTTGTTTGTGTATCATAATCTTTTGTAAATGACCTATGCTTTGGTATAGGTCATTTCTGTTTTAAGGGTGTACTTATCATTAATTGAAATGTGATTATTAAACAAGTTTTTCGAAACATCAGTTGACTCTTAATTAATTATAATGTATATTTGTGTAGATATTGATTGTAATTTTGTTTACAGATAACAGTTGATTTTTTCTAAATAAACGTTAGTTAAATGATCACCTTTCAAGATGGACACCCATATATGCCTAGTAATGGCACCGAAGGAATGTATTTTACTAGTGAGTTTTGCGATCGGTGTTTTTATCAACACCCTGATCCAGACAATGAAAGGCAATGCAATGATGTGTTATTGGAAGCCCTTATAGGCAATCAACCACCAGAATGGATATACATAAATGATAGCCCTACTTGTACAAAATTTAAGTCATGGGATTGGGGCAATGATGAAGATGGATGGAATGAACCGCCTGAACCAATTCCAGAAGATCCTAATCAATTATTGATGCCATTTGATATTACAGAATTATTTGGATTTGAAGACGAAAATATTTTAGTCACTAAGAAGGGTGTAATTGAAAAAGAATTGGCCTTCTCTTAAACTTTGGCATGAATAAGATTCCACCTAAGTCAATAACTCCAACATCCCTTTTGCTTAAGCGTCAAATTACTGAAGAAATGAACGCAGAAGAAATTTCGGATATAATATCAGATAGGTTAATAGCGATTATTGAGAAACAATTTGAACAAGCTAGAATAAGATTTAAAAACCAGCTATTAAAAGATGGCGAATAAACCTTCTTGCAAACGAGCAGGATTCAAGAATACATAAATCCATCAATAAAAGCTGCTATGGTGGTCATTGGTAAAGTAGCAGGGGTGCGAGATTGATCGACTTTCATCCGCTAAAGAGATCAAACCTTAGACCGATCAGGGTAAGAATCGGAATCAAATTAATTAGGGCTGGTTTCGGCCAGCCCGCATTTTCAAATTAAAGTCGATTTGTATGTCTAATATAAGTAATGAAATAAGAATGCGTTACAGCCGTGCTACTGCTAAAGCTAATATTCTAAGCACTATTGGAGGTATGGCTACGCTATATGGAGTGTCATACAAAATGATAAACGAAGTGCTTAGAGAGATTTGCGACGAAAACACTGAGCAGATGATAAAAGCCGATAAAGAAAAAGCGCAACAATTAATTAATCAGGGCACTGCTTAGCAGTTTCCTAAAACCTTACCAAAATGAAAATAGAATTTTTGCTTGCATGGTACGACTTATGGATTGGCTTTTTTTGGGATTCAAAAAAGAGGTGGCTTTATTTTCTTCCTATTCCGTGCGTAGGAGTGGTTTTTAAATTTCAAGAGCCAAAAACGGATGTCGAGAAATACACCTTTAAGCCATTAGACAAAGTTGTAATAGTTGACCGTGTTTCATATAACAAAGGGAAAGAAGGGGTTGTGGTAGAGATAATTGAAGGTGCTGATAGACCGATTGCGGTGCTCCTTCCTAGACATGATTATGAATTGTATTACACTGAAAAAGATATTCAATTAATTAATCCACTTTAACCTTAGCTAAAATGGAAGATAGAATATTAATAGATATGCAAGAATTAGTTGCTCAAATACAACTTGCGGAAGCAAATGGAGCAGTGGTTAAAAACGAGAAGGGAGAAAGGGTAAAGCTAGACCAACAACACTCTGCTAATTCAATTCGGTGCTACCTCAAATTAAGGCACAAATCAATGTATTACTATTCTACGCCAAACCGATATACTCTATTTTTTAATGGGCTGAGTTTTAGCAAATGGCTTGACTTAGTAAGTATTAGTGAATTTAAATAAACCTTCGTCACCATGTACTACGTGATTCAAAACGGAAGCAAATTAATAATTATTGGAGAGGATAAATATTTCTCTGTCAGAAACTCCAACACAATTGTAGTGAAGGATTGTGGCACAGACAAAGCCGCCCTTAAGGAAAAATGGAATATTAATTAACCTATTAGAATACCTTTATTAATGATCGACTTAAAGCAAATTGAGCTAGAAGAAATGTTTGCTGACTTAGACAAAGAGGCAGAAGAAGAACATATAAAAGCGGTTCACGATCAAGGTTGGAGCTTTAAAGGATTCCGACAATATATAGAATTACAAATAGGAACAAAGGAGAGTACAGAGGATGATTGGGTTGAATTATTCAACTATTACGGTTGGTGTTTGTGCCTCACAAAGATTAATACTATTGATGAATTTATAGAGTATCAAATAAAAAATAAAACTTCTTAATAGCCTTCATATGGAATCAGCCAAAACGCCACTAAAAGATTTAAAAGAAGATGCACTAAAAGACTACCAAGAAGCAGCAATTAAAATTGGCCACTTCAATAATTCAATTACAAAGGCCATAAGGTTTTATTTCGATCACAAGATCAAAGAAGAAAGTAAGGATTCTTTTAATGTATTCAGTTTTCTTGAATTTCTGTTTTATGGGTTTGGCGTATTTATGATTTATACAGCAATTGGCTTTGAGTACACTACTTTAATACTTGTGTATTTGATATTATTTAAAATTTCTAAATAAAGGTTAGTTATGATCATACGTAATTTTTCAACCGATCACATAATTGATTCACTTCCAGAAAACAAAATACTTTATAAAGA
>CAKZOO010000163.1 GCA_937136455.1 uncultured Flavobacteriaceae bacterium
TAAGAGAAACCACTTCATCAGGAATCTCAGCGATATCAAGCCATAGTGATACCTTAACACCACCTACTGCCTCTCCATCTTTGTTCGGGTCAAGCTCGAAAGCTTTCTCGATAAGTAGTTTACCATCTTTAAAATCAATTACTTTTGCTTCTTCCATACTGTCCTCCTATTGAACAATGTTATTATATAACGCTGTAGTAGCGTCAGGTACTTGTATTTTCTGTTTTAAGACCTTCCAGTTTTTCCCGTCTGAATCTACCCATCTTAAGTCCACAAGGTATTCAGTACCCGTTTCTGGGATTACAACAGGTATCTCAAAGAAACCATTAGGTAGTCTGATATCTACTGTCTCGTCAAATGATATAACATTACCCTGAGTTCTGATAGGTTTTTTCACGTATATTCTAGCTGTCCCAGATACGATATCGTTACAGTTATCCTTTACGAAACCATAAACCGTACACTCATTACAACTAACTGGTAGAGCGTAGAAGTCATAAGTCAAAGTAGTTGATCTAACTAACTGATTTAACAGACCTTTAGTACCTGATGACAGGATTGGCACTAGTGTCACTCTGGCCCCACTTTCGATAGCTGTTGTAATCTCAGCTTCCGCAGCTACGAACTCAGCTAGTGTACTTGAAGTGGCCAATGTCCCAAGTGAATTTACTAGAGAACCTGCTAAAATAAACTTATATTGATTCTCAATCTTAAGCACATATTGGATTGGACCGCCATCTGAATCATCTACTGCATTGATAAACCCTTCCGCTAATGAAATATCTTGAGGTTCAATAAGAGACTCTAGAGGATATACATTAACAAGTCTTGGAACTTCTAGGGGGAAGTCAGCGATATGCTGTACTGTATTGAATAACTGAACATCTCTAATCTTATGAGAAGATTTGAAACTATTTGAAGTAGTGTAGTAACCACCAATTCTTAGACCATCTCTTACGTTGGCAGTCATACCAGATGTACCTAAAGTCCCACCTTGCTGTACTCCATCGATAAATAATCTGTGGAAGTTATTAAATTGAGAGTAGTCTACGTTAAGTTCGAACTCATACTCCTGGCCAGCGGCAGGTGCGAACCCTCCGAAGTTTCCATTAAATGTAGCTGAGTTAGTTGCATTTCTTAGTGCGAAGAATAAACTACCGTTTGTCTCGTGTCTTAAAGTAATAAGAGAACCAAGTCCTCCTGCTACTGTTGAGTCATAAGAAGTAACGATATAGTTAAATGTAGAAGGTGTCCCTGTATAAGGGAATACAATCTTAAACCTAATACAGAATTGATTCTGAGTCCCTACATCTGATGAATCGAAATCTACATACCCTTCGCCATTAGCATCAAAACCTTCCATGTCATAATAAGCATCAGCCCCAGATGTATTTCTAGAAGCCGCAGGACCAAGCGTAATTACTCCATTTCCTGTGAACCTATCAGCATTAACCTCGATTCCGCAAGTCGCCACAACTAATTCTGAGCTTTGTAGTGGAAGCTTTTTAAGAGTAGCTCCGTTAATATCGATCTGAACTTCCTCAGTATTGTGCACGAAACTATTCTGACTATTTGTGTTATAATTAATTTTCTTCTCTGTACTCATTATTAGTCCTTCATAAGTTCGATGACTTGATCTCTAGTCACCATCTTATTTTTAACATAGTGTACTTCACTTCTAAGCTCGTGAATATTTGCTCTACTATTACTGATCTCTTCTTTATTCTCATTAACCTTCTCTTCCAGGTTAGTGAACTTTTGTTTTTGTACTGCTGTCATAGTTATAACATCGACCAAAGTGTCGTTGAGTTTAGATACGGAACCGTTAAGCTCCCCTAGTTTTCTGTAGATAAAGAATACAACGATAACGAGTACTGCTGTATTCCCGTTTACTATTTCTTTCAGTACGAAGCCTTCCATTACTTGATCGCTCCTATCTCTATGAGTTTCTTAGTTAAGAAATTCTTAACCTTGTCGATCATACCTTGAGTAACTACTGTTGTAGGTTGCATCTTAATTAAAAGTTTTAACGCTTTTTCTGGTCTAGTTCTTCTAAGCCAATTCTCTACGTCCTCGAAATCAACTTGCATCTGGTCGATATCTGCATCTGCCATTTGAGATGTAGCGTTCATTCCAGTAACTAGTTTGAGAGTAGCTGTACAGACTTTCTCTACTGCTTCTCCAGTAGCGATAAGTTTCTCTTCTTCCTCTATAACTTTATCAGCATCGTCTAGTCTCTTTGATTCAACTAATATAGCTTCAATAGTTATCGTGTCGTCTTCTTCACAGAATTTTTTGGCTATTCTAGGGACGATGACTCTATCTTTAGGGTCAAATAATCCTAGGTTAATCATAGCTTTAGCGAAGTTATCGCTTGCTAAGATAGTGTTTAAATTAGTTTCCGACTTTTCTTTTTTAAGACCGCTTTTAACTGATGACATAAGGTCTTTGATTACTGAGAACTCAGGGTGGTCGAAGTCAACTTCATTCCCTGATTCATCTAATGTATAAAGTCTAGTACCTTCGTAGTCTGTTCTATCATCTCCAGATAAAACAGGCAGTTCAAACTTTACTGCTTCCCCAATAAGAGCGAACACCTTATCGGCGATAGCCCCATATTTTAATTCTTCTATTTCTTGAAAGTTCATTATATCTCCTATTCTAAGTACTCTAGTGTAAATATATACCCAGAGTTTATAGGTGGATTACCAGTAGTAAAGAAAAAGTCTACGGCACCTGTTGAGTCATTGTACCTTACATAGGTTATATTGGTTCCATCAAACGCTAGCTGATCTATGTACCAAATATTAGCTGCACCATTAATTATCCCTACTGGCTCTAGTCCTGTTGGTATTGTATCAATGGTTACGTTGGCAACATGATTTACCGTTGTTCTCCAAGTTCTAGCCATTACTTTACGACCACCAAGCTTTCTACCAGTCCAGTATTCTGTCCCTGCTAAGTCACCACTACTTAATGGCATATTACCAATAAAATGACCTTGCGGGGCCCTATAGTCACTACCCGTTCTCTGTAGTTCAATGTCAAACTCAGCGGCAGAGTTTTCCATGACTACTATGATTTGAGTATCGGAAATTGCCGTTACATCTGCCCTTCTTAGGGTGCCTGTAAACTTAGGTACAAGTCCTACAACCCTAGGTGTCTCTCCTCCCCAGAAACCTGCCTTCATATTAATTGTAACAATGTTTCCTGCCCATGAAATACTTTCTACAAAACCAAGGTCTGATACTGCAGTTGTACCACTTGATGGGATTGTTGCGGAATATTTATTAACTACTTGATCTGTAATTGGGGTAGAGTTAAAAGTTTCTGTTGGTGTAAGTTGAATATATGATCCATCTCTAGTTTTGTCTCCTGCTCCTAGAAGAACTGCACCTGTAGCGTTTGTAGTTGTTACATTTAGAGTTGTGCCTTTAGCAGTAAATTTAAAAGATAGGTCTTGAGTTGAACTGTTTGGAGATGGCCCCGTTGATACTGTTTCATGTTCAATAGTACCGCCAGATTCAAACCTTACGTCGATTTCGTTAGAGTTTCTAGATACTCTGATCTTACCCGATACTTCATACTCTACACCGACTTCCGTAGGGAAAGTAGTTACCGATGTATTTGTAGATATGTTTGAAGGTAAAATATATTCCTGAGTATTCCCACCAGACTGACCTTTAAAGAGGACGTTTGTAGATTTTCTCTCCTCTACAATGTTTAAGTAGTGAAATTCTGTACTATTAAATAGTGTCGCCCCAGGGTCTATTCTTATACTCAACTCATCATCTTTAACAAACTCACCTACTGAAGATATATAAGTGGCAGCATTAAAGCTTGCAGGAGACGCTAGATCAGGACGCATTGTTAAGTTTTTATAGTAAACATCGTTCTTATATAGAAGTATTCTGAAAGCTTGATTTGATGCTAAGTGGACACCAACAGAAAGCTCTACTTGAGAGTTAGAGTTTTGTACCTTGTAGTGATGATCGTCACCAGAACTAAACCAACCATTTCCAGAGCCATTGAATTGAACGTCTTCTGTATTAGCTGTTATCGCTCTACCATCATTTCCTTCAAGCATTACAGAGTTGGTTTCTACAAATTCAGCAGTTGGTGTTGGGTTATACTCCCATCTGATGTTATCAATAATAAGCTTTGCAGTATTGTTGAGCTTGATTACAGTCAGTCGAATACCTGTATGTGTTGCAGTCGATCTAAACTTGTGTAGTAGTTTGCTTACAGTTGTTTTAGTAGCCTGAGATAGAGTCATAGACTCTAGAACATCATAAGTAACATCATCGTCAGATTGAAGAACATCTAACTGAATCTCATTAGCATTTCCGCTGTACTTAAATTCAGAAAAAAGACCCATTAGTAGGCCAAGAGCTTTATTATCTAAAGGCTTGCTTAGGATTTCTGCAGTTGCTCCAAGAGATGCAGGGACCTGAGTAAGACTAGCAGACTGAAAACCACTAATTTTCTCAGATGCGGCAGTTTCATTTGCAAGAGTCCAAGAGCCTGTAACTGTAATCACAGTCGTCGGGTCATTAACCTTGAAGTCTTCGATAGTCATTACATCGACATCTTTTCTTAATACATTAGTTCCATCTCTATCTGTAACGGCTGTCCTAACCGCAGAAACCTCATGGTACTTAACTGAGTCTGCATTGTCCGTTACTTCATGCAGATTAGTTCCAAGAGGTACTACATTGTCTCTAACTGCTAAAACACCTCTAGTTGAATCTAGAACTGTATCACCATTAGGTGAGTTTTCATAAGTTTCTTGAAGGTTGTTATCAATACCCGAAGCACCTGCCCCAACACCAGAACCAAACTTATTTGCTTGCAGGAATAAAGCGTCACCATCTAAATTTAGATCAGTAGCGCCACCTCTAACAAATAAGTAACCTAGTAAAAGAAGTTGTGTTGGTGAGTCAGGAAGCACACTAACTTCCGACTGAAATCTTTGCTTGGCCACGTTTAAAGCGTTGTACTCTTCCGCACCATAAGTAACAAAGAAAGTATTTGAAATAGGAGCTAAGTAGATCTTCTTAACAGACCAGTTATTATTCCCCACGTTCTGTAGAGTACCACTCCCATCATCCCATTTTGTAGGGTCTACACTAGAGCTAGGAGCTGTGAAAGATACACCCCCTACACCATCTGAATAAAACTCTGTTAAATACTTAGCTACAACAGAAGTATCAAACTGAGGGTTTGAGATAGTTGAAGGGTCTTTCTTGTTGTTTACGTAGTTAGCACCAAGTTCGTGGACTTCGCCACTTGTCTTAGATAGTTGAAGTAAAACATTAGGTCCAACCGTATTGCCTTTCTTATTAATAATACCGATAGATTTAGATAGGTCACAAACTAAGTTCGATACATCTATCTGAGGTACTACAATATTAGTCGCAGTATTTACCTGGCCGCCAATAGTATTTACAGGACCTAGAATAATCTTGTCTCTACTGTCTTGTGCTGTGAAATCTGTTGCTTGCTCTTTAATAGCGCCTGCATTGTCGATGTAGATGTATTGAACATTTCCCGTAGTTGTTACAGTAAAGTTCTGAGTAACCCAAGTCACCTCTGTATAAGTAGGGTTATCTGGGTCCGTATCATCTGTGATAACACCCTTACCTGCTAGGACTTGAATATCTGTAGAATTAACTACCGACATATCTCCACCCGATAGAAGACCAGAGCCAAGTAAGTTTCTAAGTCTTACTTCCGCATTATCTACTCTTCCTTCAACTTCATCAATAGCAGCTTGAGAATCCGTAGCTGTCAGTCCAGAAGTTGTATTGTCATAAGTAATACTAGCGGCTGCGTGAGCCGTACCCGATGAAATGTGAGCCTGTAGGGCCGCATCATCAGCTAGTAGTTTCCAGTTTATCGTAGAACCTGCATCAGTCTTTACATATAAGTTACTTCCGAAAGCTCCAAAAGAACTTTGAGGAGCGTCTACCGCTACTACTTGAGGGTCATTAGGTAATTTAAGAACTACTGTCCCGTCCTTAAATTCAATACCATCATGACCGAAAAATTTTACATATTTAGCCCAAAAATTTGTACCCACATTATACTCCTAAGAAGTTGATATAGATGTTACCTTCGTTCGCTGTACCTGATGCTGTCGCGATCTGGACTACGTCGCCGTTGTTTCCTCTATATCCGATTTGCCTTGTCGCACCTGGGGCGATAATCATTTGCTCTCCAGTTACAGTAACTCTTACTAATAAAGTATTCCCAGAGTTATTAACAACGTCAAAGGCTTTTAATGTACCGCCTGTTATTGTTTTGATTGTCTCGAAAGTTGTCCCTAAGTTAGAAACTGCGAAGTCCCTTTCGTATCCGTTTTCGATCATAAAATAGACCCCTATGTTATATGGAATCCAATCGGCTCCATCATATATATTAAGTTCATTTTGAGTAGTGTTGTAGATTACCCACCCTATTTGAGGTGCAGGGACCGCATCTCTCTGAGCTTCAGTCATTGTTGGCCAAGGCTTAGATGCTAGTACCGTACTCTGTGCATTGATACTTAAGTTGGCAGGGAGGGTAGCTTCAGTCGAAAGAGTCTTGTTGACTAGTTCCTGTCCATGACCAGTAGTAGCAACTTCTTCCTCAGAACCGACCTCCCCGATTTTGAATTTAGATGTTAGAGTGCTGTCGTACCCAAGTTGAGCATCCGTTGCATCTGTCATCTCTACGGTAATACCTGCTGCCTGAGCGTCTGCACTAGCCTGATTCCCTGCTTTATTTACAGTCACGTTGGCATCAGTTACTTCTAGAGTAGCTGAGTTTACTTCAGTAAGAGTACCGTTAACTTGCAGGTCGTTTTGAATAACGACTTTACCAGTACCGTTGGCTCCTAGATTTAAGTCACCGTTTACGTCAGTAGTTGTAATTGTATTACCGTCAATCTGTACGTTATCTACGTCTAGTCTAGTAACACCAGAAATTTCATCTGCATCATTTAAGATTACGTTTGAGCCCTGTACTAGGGCTCCTGTAGTGCCATCGTATCTCACTAGAGAATCGTCTACTACTGGAGAAGGTCCAGAGATACCAGAAGAACTCACCCAAACTGTTCCATTATAAACAAAGTGAGTATTTACATCAGTATCATAAACTTCTAAACCTGCTACTGGGGCAGGTATAGCTAGTCTCTCAACAGTAGTCATTCTCGGTCCGAGAAATCCTTTCGTTGTTGAATCGACTTCTAAAGCGGCAGAGCCATCAGGACGACCCCTACCTACTTTTAAATCTTGTGGAATATTTTTAAAGCTCATTATAGCTCCCTTATTTCTTCTAGTAAGAATCTAATATATGAAGCAGAATCATAGTTACCACCAACCATATTATCTGTAGTATAGGCAACCTGCCCGACATAAATGCCAGCGGAAGGGTTGCTAGTATTAACAGTAAAAGTAACTCCATCGTCTTCTCCTGCGAGAACAGTCGTTGCGAACCTACCGATCATCCATTGATTAGTAGCTCTATTAAACTGCAGCTCTAAGTGAGCGATAGTGAATCTTGTTTCTGCATCATCTTTTCTATAAATCTCTGCTCTAATTCTAGCAGATTTTGCACCTACTGAGTTAAGCTCAAACCTGTTACCTTTACCAGTAGCTCCGTAATCTTCACCTGTAATGTCGATAGGTCCTGCACTATTGAGAAGTTCTTGCTCACCAGAAGCATTAACTAACTCAGTCGCATTTTTAATTACGTTAATTTCTGCTTTATTTTGGTTGATTTGATCTTGTAAGTTCGGAATCGTAACATTATTGATCGTTGCAATGTCAGCTTGATTGGTAGCAATTTGAGCATTATCAATAACAATAGCATCAATTTGAGCTTGTAACCCTGCATCAACAATTACCAGGCCAGCAATATCATTCTGGTTCTGAGTGATCTGTGCTGAGTCGATGTTGATATTGGCGATGTCTGTAGTGTTTGTAGCAATATTATTAGTGTTAGTAGTAATATTAGCGGTATTAGTACCAATCGCAGCATCTCTACTCCCTATGTTGAAATCAAAATTATCTTGAGTCCTAAGAGGAGTCATACCTTTTGTATTGTCTGTACCTGCCTGAGCCTCGGCTACTGAAGCAATCTGAGAGAAAATTCCATCTGCTCCATCTCCACCATTCACACCATCATTTCCTGTAGGACCCTGTGGACCTACTGGACCTTGATCGCCCTCAATTCCTTGTGGGCCTGGTATTCCTTTTACCGTCATTTCTTCCCATAAATTATTACCGAAGTCTGAACCAAAAGAAAAAGAAGTATGAGCTTCCTTACATCTATAGAATTTATTCTGATATTGAATACTTATCTCTGGGTCTGTTGAAGTGTAGATAGTCTCATTCACAGCGAAAGCCGTGTTAGTATCCCACTCTAAAATTATAGCTGAACCTGCCATTATAGCTCTCCCTTATGTAGCGTGATAGCTTCTTTCATTATATGTGCGTTAAGGAACTCTATCAACCAGAGATTTTGAGGTAGTGTCTGTCTGGCCATTAATTTCCACGATCTCTCTAAGAAAGAATTTCTTTCTGCTCTCCTACCTTCTGCGATACCAATTTCATTATTTATGAATCTAACTACATCATCAGCTGATTGGATAATAGGTGAAACTCCTCTACTCATCCCGTCTCTAGTAAATACCTCTAATACTAGATCGACGTACATCCCTGCGGCTCCAGAGTCGATCATAGATTTAGCTATCCAAGAAGGTGTGATTTCTGTCTCCCTACCTCGTATAAAATCTTTTAGTGAATTTACTGTCGTCCCTACTAGAGTCGCAGCAAATACACCTTGAGCTAGTGAAACTAAACTATTCCATTCTGTAGATATTAGAGACCCTTTAGAGTCTGAAGCTCTAAGCATCTCAGCAAATACGTGACCTGACTTGAGAACCGTACCCTTAAATTGAGTACCTAGTTCAGCAGCAAGTCTGATCGGGTCGTCTTTCGATCTAGTCAATCCGAGCTGTCTTTCTTCCTTAAGGCCCCTAACTGGAGAAGCTTTTCTGATTTGTTCGTTGAAATAGTTACCTAATTTAGTCTGTAGCCCATCGATATATTTAGAGTTAGCTTCTGTTCTAAACTCTTCGAGCATACCTGGACTCACGTATTCTTCACCAGATTGTTTCTTCCAAAGTGAAAGATCAGATAGTTCTTTATCTGTAAGACCTGTCGCTTCTCTTACACCCTTCTGGAAGTCGTTAAGATTACCTAGCGGAGTCTCGATATTGTCTGTTAAAGACTTAGCGTGGAGTCTCATAGCAGTTGATCTATTAATATTTGTAACTGGTTTAGTTAGGTTAATTGTCATCCATGTATCCATAATAGATGAAACTGAACCCATATTATAAGTCGATGGTCCAAGCTCTGCGATCTCTCTAGCTGTATCTTCGATAGAGATTAGTAGTAACTCAGCCATTTCTTTTCTACTCTTACCTACTGGAGTTACACTTTTTAACCATTCGATAGGTACTTTAGCGAAGTTCGAAATAGTAGAACCATCAGCCGTTCTAAGAGTCATCATAGTAGTAGATAAATCCATCAGGGAAGTGAAACCAGTTTGACCAAGTAATCTCAAAATATCTACTTTCTTCTTTGCTTGAATAGCTCTAAAAGACTTCCCATAGATACTGTCGAAGTCATCATACCTCTGAGAAGACCCAGAAAATCCTTGGATTGAATCCATGAACTTACCTACTTTCTTATGGTCTTGAGAAATATTGTGAACTTTAGACACGTTCTCTAGAAGCTCTTTAGCTTGACTCATAGGATTATTTCCGAACTTTGCATTAAGTGAAGCTTTCCTTGCACCCTCTGTAATAGTCCCGATTAACCCTTCATATAGATTGTTGAATCCGTATTTCTGGTTGTACTTAAAGAAACTCTCACCGTCTCTAAAGACGATTTCTCTAGTCCCACCCATGAAACTTTTAGAACCTAGACCTATATCCCCTAAATTATCTGCCATTTCTCTTAGAGTTTTAGCAGCTTGTTTAGGGCTCTGGAGACCACCGAAAGACTTTTCCACATCGATTAGTTCTAATGTATCGCTAATCCAAGTATCTACGTCTGACAGAATCTCGTCTGGGTTATGGGTCTGTTGAAATAAATAACCCTCTCTATATTTAATAGTTGAGCCATTATCTCTCTGGAGCTTGATAATTCTTTTATTGAGTCTCTCGATCGCATCGGCTGCCTTGATAACTTCATCAGGCATTTTACTGATATATCCTTCATCAACTCTGTTGAACATCTCAACGATGATCTTCTCGTCAAATTTACCTGACGCTAGAATCTTTCTGATGTTTTTATGATCTAAGTCATTATTAAAACCTCGAATAAGTGAGGCCTTAAAAGTGTTGAAAGTGTTCTCTACTGTATTGAATTTATTAGATACTTTCCTAGTCGTACCTTCAACAATAGAGAGGAGACCCTCGACTATATCTCCCTTGAATCCTTCCTGAGATAGATGTTCAAGGTTAGCTTTTCTTTTGATATTTGCATCTACTTTCGCGACTGTTCTTTCCAGAGCTTCAAGTTCAGCTCTATCAACCGCAGTTCTAGATAGCTCCTGTATTCTAGTTAGATCAGTCTCATTTTCTTTGATGATCTTATCGAATACTTTATTTAATCTTTCAGCTTGTCTCCTAGATAAATCTGGGAAAGCTTCCATTACTTCTACTACACAAGACATTAACTTCTCCTCACACAATCAAACATAGCTTTAGCGATAGTCCTCATTTTATCAGGAAGATTTTCTTTGAGAGCCGTTTCCATTTGTGTTGCTTGTTCTGACCCTTCTACTATATCTTGTCTAATCTCAGATAGCCTAGTCTTAGTTTCCTCGATATCTCTACCAAGCCCTGACTTCTGTACTTCTGGAGATAATTGATCTACCTCTGCATCAGCAAGTGGATCCGATAATAAGTTAGATTCTTTTGATTCTAAGTAGTTAGCGTGTGCTTCTCTTCCAGAATTTACAACATCTTCTGTAAGTGGTGCTGTAGGCTCTGTTGATTCTACACCTCTAGCTTTAACTGAGTTTTTATTAAATACTGTAAGGGCCTCTGCTCCAAGATCACCGCCTTGAGAGTCAATAGCTCTATATCTCACCCCATCAATACCTTTTTCGACTAGGGCTGAATTTAGCGAATCTTGGATGATATCTCTACCTTCTGAAGTTTTGAGTCTATCGACTGCTTCCATAACTTCTTTGATAGTAGATTTACCGTTGAAAGCCTCGGCTACTTCGGAAGAAAACTCCGAATCCACTTTAGCTTTGACTGAATCCTCCAGGCCATCTGGAAGTGCAGAATCTATTTCTACGATTTTATTCGTATCAACATCTACTGTAACCACTTTCCCGTTGGCTCCATCAAGACCATTACTTACTCTAGCTCCTGCTAAGTTTCTGCTCGATACGAAAGACTGACCTCCGAATCTACCAGTACCGAAGTTAGCTTGAGTATCTGCGTTAATTACGTCGTTATCTGTTCTATTAGCTGAGAAGAAAGTTCCTTCCTCCCGAGCTACCTCTGGCTCTGATCTTCTCTGAATATCGATTGCAGAGTCTCTTACTGGACCATCTATATCTCTAGGCTTTTTGCCTTGAGAGATAGTCGTAGCCGACCTCTTAGCCGCTGAATCAGCTTCGGAAATAAAGTCTTTACCTCTGGCTATTCCCTCAAATAAACCACCTGCGATTGTAGATAAACCGATGTTGATTAGGGAATCCGCTGTTGTATATTCAGTACCGAATTGATCGGCTGCTGATCTAAATACTTGATCTTCGATAACACCCTCAGCTAGTCCAATACCGCCACCAAAAGCGATTCTTTGACCTACCGATAACTGTCTCGATACTCGACCTGCATTAGCTAAAGCTGCCATACCTTTTACGGCCATTGACTCTAAAAATAGACCTGTACCTAAAGCTGCAGGGTCAGATAAACCGCCAAGTAAACCACCTGTAAGCGGAGCTGCTATATTCCCTGTAGCGTATGGGTCGATATTTGAAAGGATGAAATTTCTGTTACTTTCAGCTTCTCTCTTATTTAATATCATTTCTACCTGATCTCTCGTAAGAGGTTCTTCCTCATCAATACCGAATTGATTCTTGATCTCTGTCGGGCTGAGAGTTTTTCCTGAGTCACCCAAGCTGTTGAAAACTACCTTATCGTAGATAGTCTCAGTTAAATTAGGTGCTTGAAAAGCTGCCTTGAATCCTGCCCAAGGAGTAAATACTGGTCTAATCCCTTGGCTCGACTGAGCAATATTCTCAGGGAGTCTATCAGGATTAGAATATATATCACCGAAACCGTAATTCATTATATTACCTCAATGGAGCTACCATATCGTTAAAGAAATTAACTGAGCCTTCCTGTAGTTTGTCCAGGGTACTCTTATTAGACTCGATAACTTTCGGGTCATTTGCTGCATCTCTTAGGTCGATAGTTAGTTCTTCACCGTTTTTATCTAGTAACATTACACCCTTAGACATACCTGTACTCTGTCTGAGTTTAAATCTCATTACAGGGCCATCAGGAATAATGTCGATCTTGTGCTGACCATCTAAGAACCAAGCTCTTAATTTCTCGTTTACTGTATTTCTATCTTTAAGATCAGACTCAGATAGTGTCTTAGCGAAAGTAGGGTCTACAATAGAATCTAATTTCACCATATCAACTAGGTTCTCTGGTTTAGAGAACACATCAACCATACCTTTTGTCTGCTCTGGAGTCACCCCTGCATTAGCCAAGAACATAGGAGAGAAAACTGTCGCTGTCTCACCTTCTTTAACTACTGTCCAGTTGTTCTTCATAAGAACATCGAAAGCTTGACCCGCTGCATCGGAGTCGCTTGTAGTTCCGTTTCTTAATTGAATCTTCTGAGCTTGAAGTAGCATTACATCATTTAAAGCCCTCATTTCACTTTGAGAACCACTATAGTTAGTCTTCACAGCTAGGAAGTTTTGCATATCTTTGATCTTACTGAATACCTCTTTACGAAGCTTTAACTCTGCATTAGGGAAAGCTGTCTTATGGTTTTCAGCAATATCTTTCCTATTGATGATACTATCCATCATCTCTTTACCTGCCGTTACCCCCGTATCAGTATTAGGTTGAAGTAATGATAGTCTTACCGAAGGGTCCATTTTCCCTTGATTAACCGCAGCATCCATAAACCTTTTAAAGTTCTCTGGACCCTTAATACTCCTGTGTTGATGACCCCACTCGAAAGCACTATTAAGACCTGTCTCGTCCTGTCTCGCTAGGAATCCATTAACTTTAGATGCTTCCTGAGATAGGTAGTCTGGTCTGTAATATTGTCTCTTCCCTTTGGGGATTTGCATTTCATCGTATCTAGCATCAAGTCTAGAGATATAATCCTGATGTTGGGTAGCCCCTGCATCCTTATTCGCGTCTAGTTGTCTAGCTCTCGAATCGTGAGAAGTTACATACTCAGCTTTATGTTGGTGGGAAGCATTAGAGATAGACCAATTAACAACTCTATTTCTAATATTCCCTTTGATTCCTGACATTAAGTTCTTGTTATTAATAGCTTCAGAAACCCCTAAATCTGCTATTACAGCATCAATATTATTAGAAGAGTTCTTAGCCTTAGATAACATACTTTGGCCTGGTAAGAATGGCTCTTGCTGCATTGACTTAATAACTACTGAACCTGCTAGATCAGTAACTAAAGGAGTCGCTTTCTCAGCTCCAAGAACACCTACGATTTGATTAGTGTATCCTTGAACCATTTCTCTAGTCTCAGGGTCGTTATAGTTAAGAGCGATATTCGGGTCGTCACTAGCTAGACGCTTAGATAAACCCTTGTATTCATTGACTAATTGAGACTTCTTTTGCTTCATTTTAGCTTCAAGTCCATTATAAAATTTAGACAGCCAACCCAGATACTCGCCTTCAGTAAGTGCATCTTTCATAGGGTTAGGGCCTTTCCTTACTTCACCTTGAACATCAATTGTCGGTGTAGTGATAACTTCAGATACCCCATCAGTCATGGAAACTGACCCATCATTTTGGAAACGGATAGCTCTTTTGTCCTCCATTTGGACAAGAAGATCCCCCTCTGGAGTAATTACCTGTTTAGCTACTCTAGCTTTATTATCGTTAAGGAAAGTCTGAACCATTCCGTCTAACTTATCTCTAACTACTTTAGCTTGTGCGTCATTACTCTTCAGATCGAAAGTATCTACCTCAAGAACATTACCCATCTGCATTAGATTGTCGTGCTCTAGTTGAGTAGTTAACCACCCATTAGATACTGACCTCTGACTATTTTTAAGAATCTTCCTATCTGCATCGGCAGTATTTACCGCATCAGCTGATAGGTAAGCTTCATTTAGTTTTTGAATAGCATTTTCACCTTCTATCCTTGTAAGAGATTTACCCTTATTTGCTAGAGATTTTACTGTCTCTTCTCTAACTTCTGAGAAAGCATCTACTTCCCAAGCTTGGTTCTGAACTAAGGTATCTTTGTTGGCCTTAGCAAGCATAACCTTCCTAGAAGATAAATCTTGAAGTTCGAATAGTCTCTTAGCTTGAGTAGTTGGGGCATCGGCAGCATTAAGATCATTCCAATTCTTATCCCACTTATCCATATACTCGTGAAGCCCGAGACCTGTATCTTCTTCAGAAACTCTACCGTCTGCACTTTCGCTTTTAAATACTACTGTACCCTTAGAAGGGTCGTAAGAAGAAACTGCTCTGTTGTATTCGAAATCTCTATCTCTATCTTTCTGAGTAGATTTATTTAAGTTGTATCTTTTACTTTCTTGGAGCTTTTCTTCTGCAAGAAATTGATTAGCGACAACAGCAGCTTGAGCCCCGATCTGCCCTACAGCAGCGGCAACCGAACCTGCACCTCTGTTAATCACGTTCCCTGACTGAACTCTCTCGTCTATAGATACGTTTTGTCTTACGTTAAATGATGATATTCTAACCATTCTTATCCCCACCTGGACTATTATGGAAAGCTGTTCCGATTCCGAATCCTGCTTTACCTATCGCTGAGATAGTACCTGCTGACTCGATATCCGATGCAGTTTCAAGCCTAGTTTCAGCACCAAGTCTGACCATTCTTGACTCCCACTCAGCAGCTCTAGTATCTAGCTCGATCTGTTCAATAGCTTTGTTCACAGTATCTTGAACTAATCTGCCGATACCTGAAACATCTACCCCTGCTCCTGCAGCTTGGGCTTTCTGAGTCCCTGTGTGAACAAGGGCAGACTCCATTAATAGTTCGTTATTTATTTCATTACGTCTTAATATTTCTTCAGCTCTAGCAAAATCGATTTGTGATTGCTGTCTTTGCTGTTCTGCTTGAGCCTGAGAAGATTGATATTGACCATAAGCACTAACTAAAGCCGAACCCACGGACAATGCTGTCATTAAAGCCATCTACCCCTCCTGACCTGTACCTCTTACGAGGATGTTAGAGATACTAACTGGATATCTAGTATCGTTTTCAATAATAATAGTATGATCTATTTCTGGCGACCCGTCCACATGAGTCTCGTGTACTCCATCGAAAGGAGTCTCGTAAGTCATTGTTTCTTTGTTTGAGTCTGCTGTCCCTATAGATATTACACCTCTAGCCTCGTGAAGTCTAACAGCTACTTTATCAGCTCTCTGAAAAGCTAACTGAGAATCACCGATACTCGCACCCTGCTGAATAGGTGTAGTTTCCATTCTACTAGTTTTAGGGTCTTCAATAATAGCTAGGATATTCTTAGCATTTTTGGCAGAAGGATTACCTAAGTGATCTACCAGAGTGTATTCTTCTACTGTTAAGTCCTCCAGTAAAATATTTACTGTCTGACCTATAGTGAAACCCAAGTTAGTGAAACTACTAATATATGTAGGTGTGAAAGTAGGTGCAGGACCGAACTCAATATCTTGAGAAGTCCTGATGTGCTTCCTTCCTTTTACAGCTGATATTTCAATATCTGTAAGTTTTGAAGCTCCGGTATTATCTTGAAGGTCCATAGTGATTAGTTCAGCTTCAGTATGAATATCTAAAATACCGAAAGAAGAACCATCTTCAAAGATTACGTCACCCTGCAAAGTACCTAGTACTCTTCCAGTTTCTTGAACTCTAGACCAACCAAGAACTCCAGAAGAAGCCTCGATAGTGCAAGTAAATAGTCCATTATCTGCGGTTACATAAAATCTTTTATTGCTGTAATCGTAAATTATCTTAGATACCAGGCCAATTTCCGGACCTAAAATACCAATGTTTTTAGATACATAGCCACCGTTCTCCTCAGAAAAACTCATCTGTCTGATAGTCTTCCCGTCTCTTTCTACGAAGAAAGTAGATGATTGAGACCTTACGGCCAGGTGAGGTGCTGCACTTCCATATTTAGATACGGACTGAACATTAACAGAACCTAGACCAAATTGTCCGTCTACTCTAGTTATAATGAACTCTTCTGTTGCTGTACCTATAGTTAGGTGTCTCTCTGAAATAGCCCAATAAATAGCTGACGTATCGATAGTCGAAATAGGTAGAGCGAAAGGCTCCTCAGTAGCGAAAGTCTCATTGTCCTTTACTGTGAAGTCTCCAAGACTACCTGTCCTAGAGAACCACAGACCTTGAGATTTAGCGTTAGAGTTAGCGAAAACTAGTCTCTGATCTATTAGAGATACTACCTTTGGCCAGTTATTTTGATACCATTCTGGAAGTCTAAAGAAGTCATAGTTTCCGTTTGGTGCTGCTGAACCTACCCAGATTACTGTAACCGTATTTACTGAGTGAGCCACTATCTGACCGATATAACTGTTACTACCGTCGATTAACTCTAAATATGAGTTGACCATATCTTCTACTACATACCCTGCAGTATTTATAGTTACACTAGTTCCAGATACAGTAGCAATAACCGCTGGGTCTTGGTCAATTGGTGTAAGAGGTATAGACCTAAATCCTGCCTCTGCTGCCCACGCATTAGTATTTAAAGCTCTAGCCCAATGAGTATAGTTAGATACTTTCCATTGCCCTGTACCGTGAAGAGTCTCAGGGTAGATAACGATTGGCTCATTAGTTCCATTCTTATCTGTAATAATAGTCGTATCGTTAATAGTTACCTTGTCGCCAGGAATAAAGTTGGAAACTTCTAGAAGAGATACAGACTGTACAAATCCTACATCTGAAGCGATCTCTTCACTAGCTTGGTAAATGTCTAAGACATTATCGTAGTTACTCTCAGTCGGAAAGAATGGAGCTTTAAACCCTACGATAAATCTAGGAGAGTCAGAAATTCTTCTCTTTCTATCAATTACGAACTCAGCGACCCCATCACCGACTCCGTAAGTATATAGATTTCGTACCCCAGAAACTTCATTTAATGAACCTTCTTTGGATACAACATAATTATTTATAAATTTGCACGAGTTATAATACTCGCGTAGATCAGTACGACCCAACAAACGTGGGCTTAACTCTCCATTGGAGAAGTTATACTGAGTGTATAGGAACCTTGCCATTACAACCTCTGAGTTAAGAATGTATCAATAGTGTACTCTGTTGGAGTAGACCCTTTAGCATTATAGCTCATTGCTCTAGGTGCAAGCAACTCTGCCTCTGCCATTAGAGAATCCTTAAGGGAATTGTTTTGAGTAAGTGAATAAGCCATCTCAGCAGCTAAGTTGAGGTACCAGGCCTTATCGAAATTAGGTGATCTCTTTACGTCCTCGTCGATTTCGTAGACGTAAACAAGTAAAAGAGTATCTGTGTTGGCGAAAATTAACTCACCTTCTACTTTATACTCTTCATCGTTGTATTCTTTGATAATGAAAATGTGATCGTCAGGTACTTCAAACTGGTGAGTAAATTCAAAAGCAGGAGTACCGATAGATGAAAGCTGAACTCTAGTAGTAGCGAAGTCCCAAGGACCCATTTCTAGAGTTACTTTCCTAGATGACTCTAAGAAGTCATTAACTAGTCTAGCACGTTTACTATTGTCTTCTAAGGAAGAAATCCTCTCACAACCTAGCCTCCCTAAAGCATTATTAGCGATTTGTAAGTCAGTAAGCATCATTCCTCCCTAAAAGACAGCAGAAACCTCACGAAGAGGATTAGTCGTTTACGTACTCTACTTCTACAGAGATAACAGCGTCAAGAACTGAACCGTCCATTACTTCAGTACACTTTAAGAATAGTTGAGTTTCCTTAGAAAATCTCTTAAAGATACCTGCGTTAAGCTCGTTAGCTCTCTTAAGTGCAGCTTGTCCGCCACCATCAGCAGCGACTACGAACGCGTCAGAATCTTCAGCGTCAACACCGTTAGCTTTATGTCCAAGCTCAAAGATACCAGTAGCACCTAGAGACTTGTCAATCTTGATCTTCGCATCAGTTACGATCGAAGATGCAGGGATAAATGGAAGAAGAATCTCGTCGTTTACTGCTAAAGCAGAACTAAGAGTTAGCTTGTCAAATACAAGTCTTTTTCTACCTGCTAACTCACCTTTTTCGATCTTTTCAGACGGCTTATTAACATATCCTTTTTCGTAGTTTTCACCATTAAATGTAGCCATTTTTATCTCCTAAATGGAACTGAAGGAGCCGAAGCCCCTTCTTTAATTAAACTTCTTTACAAAGAACTTCGATAACCTGTACTTCTTCCATACGAGTAGAACCCATAGTTAATGAAGCATATACTTGGTTACTGTAGTGTTTTCCTGGAAGTTCCGTTACTCTACCGTTTACTTCTTTACCTAGGGCACAAAGTACCGCTGAGTTAGGCTTGAAAGCAATACATCTTCTACCTTCACCTGCAGCTAGAGTAGCGTCACCACCTGCATCGATTTTACCCGTAGCAGACTCATATACGATAGCAGCATCGTTGAAAGGAAGTAGTTCAGTAGATACGAACATGAACCCCATGAAAGTATCAGTTTCACCATTTACTAGGGCCCTTACTGTGTTGAAGTCAGCAGAAGTAACTTCAGTAGTTCCTAGTAAGTCATCTGCTTGTTGAGCAGCGTAAGTGAAAATCCACTTTTCGTTTTTACCCATAGCTTCTGACTGTTTAGCTTTCTTTCTAACAGCTCTTAGCGTAGGGATATTTAGTAGTGAACCTGTAAGCTCACCTGCTACGAAAGCAACAACTTTTTGTGTGTCTGGTAAAGCAATTACTTGCGTACCTTTCTTACCACCAAAAGCATTACCTAGTAGTCCTTCGATTACGATTTCGTCCATGTCTCTACCTAGAGCCATTGACATTGCCTTAGCATATTCGTTTTCTGGGTCCATGATAGTTCTTAACTTATCAGCGTCATCTACCATATCGGCTTGGTATAGGTCTTCCATAGTAACCATACGTCTACTATGTGGAGTGTCATCATACACAACATCAGAGTGTCTACCCTGTTTCTTGCGAGATTTACCTCTTACACCAATTCTATCCCAGAATTTTGACTCAGCCTCCTGAGTTTCCATTCTACAATGTACTCTTAATCTTGAACCGTCTTGCTGTGCTAGGTGGAATACATTCGCCGAGAAAGCATCTACCATAGACGTAGTAATTTGTTGTGACATATTTTTTCTCCTGATAAAAAAATCACGTTAATAAATTTCTTGTCGAATTTGGTAATCCTCTAGACAGAGGGCCCATCTAGCAAACATTTTTGAAGGGGCCGAACGGTAATCCCATGTTCACTTAATTTCATTGTAAATATAATTACCTACTCGTGTCAAATAAAAAAAGCCCATATTTCTATGGGCTTGGTGAGAAAGATATTAAACTCATCCGAGATTAATATTATGACCTACCCTTACGGTAGTCTTGTAGCTTTAACATTTTCTTTACTGCATCGTTATGGCCAGGGTGTGATTTATTCCAGTATGCGTGTTTTCTATCGGCCATAATTTCATTAATCTCAATAGTCGCATCTTCTGGTGTCATACCAGTTGAAGGAGTTGAGTCACCTTTAAAACCATCTTCACTAAATACTTTCTTACCGATAGCTGTTAGTGCTTTGATGACTGCAGGGTTACTTCCGATTCTTGGGTCTTTAAGTGCTTCCATTACTGAATCATCAGCAACTACTTCTGTCAGAACTCTTTGAGCTAGACCTAAGTTAGATTGATAACCTGCACCCCATTCCGTCTGAAGTCCTTCAAGCCCTGCTTTAATTTCTGCTGCCGTTTGCTCAGTACTTGCGTTCGCAGAAGTCTTTACGTGTTCTTCCATGAAGTCCATCATCTTCTGAGCTTGTCCAGCAGGAAGTCTATTTTCTCTAGCTAACTTCTTGAAATTAGCTACAACTTCATCAGAAAGTAAAGATTCTTCACCTTTATTAAGAGAGTACTTCTCTTCGTCTAGTTCATAACCTAACTTCGCGTGGAAGTTATCTAGTTCTTCTGCCGTAGCGTGTTCGCCAGGAATAGTAATCTTATCTACACCGATTTGTTTTTTAGTGTGAACGTAAGATTTCATTACGTTAGCGAAATTGATTACACCTGATTCTTTGTCTACAAAAGGCTTAAGTGATGGCTCTGCTGCGAGTCCATTATCAAAACCTTCTGGCCATTTAACCTCAAGACCATCATATAGGTCTACTGGTGGGTCTCCTGCAGGAGGGTCATTCGGTGGTGGGTCATTTGATGGAGGTGTACCACCACCTGCTAGTGCTGAATCTGGTTCACCTTCTAATAGTAAATGTCTAAAAAAATTCATAATTGAAACTCCTCATTACTTTGGCTCTGCTCTAATATCTCCAGAAATTTCTCTGGTTTCATTTTTACTTGTTGGATAATTCTGGTAACTACCGATTTGGCTCCATCGTTGAAGGCCATCTCTAAACCAGACTCGATTTGCCTAGTAGTATTTAATGAAGGTGCCATTAAACCCGTAGACTTAATAAGATCGAGAAGGACGATCTTTCCATCGTCCGACTCGAATATTTTTTCATATGCTGCTTTTACTTTCTTAGCTTGCGTTTCCCTGGCCATTGGCATCCTCTAATGTTTTAACAGTTTGAGCATCTTGATTAGATTGCTCTGATTGCTGTTGTGCTCGTATTGCTTCTGCTCTGTCTTTTCTTATCTTATCTACATCTGCCTTAGAACGCAAGATATCTGGGTCAACATTATAAGTAGTGAAGTTCTTCTGAAGTAACTTATCACCATCGATATTGTCCATAACTTCTGGTTGAGAACCTACAACGAAAGCTGTTGAGTTAATAGCTCTAACAATATTCTCTGACTGAGCGATCATCTGAGCCTGAGCAATAGTAGAACGATAAACAATATTTAGAGTAAAGTCGTCACCTTTTTCGGCTAGTTTCGCAGGTAGTTCATCATAAACCCCTCTCTTACCGCAGATGAAAACTGTTCTATCGATAATAGGTTTAAGTAGTTCTGTATCCATACGACCAAGTTGAGGACCTAAATGTCTTAGGTTTTCATCTCTTCTCTGAAGAGTTTCAGTCGCAGTCATTCTGTCCTGTAAAGGAAGAACTAACTTATCTAACATAAAGTGTTCTCTAATAGAGTTATGTACGTCCTGTAGTAGGTCTAGACCTAGTTGAGGATTACCTCCAGTAAAGATTGGCTCAAGTCTATCTTTAGAACCTGACCTATAGTAGTTCATACCGAAAGGCTTGAACTGAGTAGGTGTTAAGAAACCGTTATCAGGACCTTGCATAGGTGGTGCAATAGTAAGTTGGGCTCCTTGAATAGTTACCTTCTTCATACCATTGGCCATCTTAATATCTGCTAGAGTCTTCATAGCAGGAGAACGACCGTACGTTTCTTTATTGATCTTAGACGATCTAGGTGTAGCGTAAGGCCATACTTCAAAACCTGACTCTCTAAGAATCATCCCGTTCTTCTTAAGAATATGGATTGAAGCGATAGGGAATCCTTTGGACCCCACCTGCCCATTCATCTCAGCTTTAGTTCTCTTAGATACCTGCTGAATAATCTTAAACTTAGTATTTGGGTTAGCCTTGAGTGAGTCTTCGATAAACTTCTGAGCTTCGTCGTCCATCGTATCTTCATACTCCATCATCACCTGACGACCATCGAACTCGAACTCTCTAGATACAAAATCGATTCGACCTTTATTATTTGGTCTTAGTACTACTTCGTAGATAGGCTCTGAGTAATATCTTACGATATCGTCCTCATCCTCTTCGATTCTCATTGAAGCTGTACCGATAGACCCAAGGTCTTGATATACTTCGTGAATCTCAGTCTGGAAGTTCGATTGGTTCATAGTGCTGATAGTTTTGATAGTTGAATCAAATAGCCATTTCTTAACTTCCTCGTCGTTATCTAGTTCTTCATCTCCAGTAGAGAGACCAAACCAGATAATACTTGGGTTAGTTAACATACCGTGGAGGGCTGACGAAAGGTCATCATTAGCTTTGATCGCTTTAGTATCGAATAGAACATTAGTTTTCTTCTCACCATTTACAGCTTGACCATATACGTCATCTTTTCTAGGAATAACGTATTTAGCTACTTCGTCCCAATGTCCGTCCCAAGTAGTTCTATCATTCTTAAGTTGTTCATGAAGCTTTACAGCTCGAACCCCTTTCTCATTGTTGTCGTTTGTCTGTACGCCCATTGACGAGAACTCCTATTTTGCTAATCATTTCTGATGTGTTGTCTTGCATTGAAGGGTCAGCAACAAGTACCGAAGTAGTCAGAGCTTTAATCTTCTTAAGCTCGTCTTTCAATCTTTTAGCTGATTCCTGATTATGGAGTGGTGAAGCCATTGCTACACCAATGCCGAGAATACAGATGCTTCATTAGCTGAAACTAAAGCGGAACCTCCTGCTAAAGTCTGAGCTGCTACTCCTGCACTCTTTTGTTTCTTAGACTTTAAAGACTCAACAACTGTATTGATCTGAGTATCTAGATCGGAAATCCCCGAAGTTAGGGCCGATGATCTATCTCTAAGGTCTTGTATTTTCTTCTTTCTCTCCCCACCAAATAGCAGAGAGTCGGGAGATAAATCTGGACGAAACGAATCACCTCTCATAGCGTTACTTTCTCCAACCAGTTTATTTCTACGGTCAATTAAATTTTGTAATTCTGGAGTTACTGTAACCCCTCTAAATTCTTGAGCCATAAAACCCTCCTTACCAATCTAGTATATTGTAATTACTTTCGACTTGCCTTGGCAAATCTCTAACTCTTCCCATTCTACCAGAACCGAAGCCAGGTTGATAGTCTACCGCGAAATACCTAAACGCATCCGACCCGTGTGATGCCCAATTGTGTAGCGGTTTTTCCGCGTAGACCTTGAGCTTCGCGTCCCACTTTCTCTCATAAGCTGCGAGTGCTTTAATTCCATCAGAACATTTCTCTCGGTCAAACCAACACTTCGGAAGTATTTGCCTAACTGCGTGTATATCTTCTGCCACGTTCTTAGACTTGGGGAGGATTTCAATGTCGTCCAATCCACACTCCCTGAGAAATTCGGTCCTAGTACGTCCAGTAGATAGTTCATGGTGTTCAGCATCGTGAGGAAGTTTATGAGCAGAGTACCTATAAGGTCGCTTATTAACTTCTTCGACATAGTACTCCAGACCCTTTCCGTGTTCTTCAAGGTATTCGATGACATGAATCTCCCTCCCGCATTCTTGAACAAACCATATAGAAGTCGAGTCATTAAACCCTAGGTCCCAATATGTTACTACTGGAATAGCAGGGTCATACGGTACGTTAGTGATTTGACCATTTCTTCTAAGGTCGTCAATATATCTCTGGTAGTATTTACCAGATGGTGCAGCATTAAAGTCACACAAGTACTCCTGACGAAAAGCTTCATCAGACATTGTGGCCTTAAGCATCTTTAATTCTTTCTCATTTATAATCCCAGAATCTAGAGCAGAGACTAAAGTAGTGTACCAATCTTCTGGATTATCTAGGGCGAAATCGTAGATTTCCTTAAACGCGTTCTCACCTTTAGGAGTCCCGATAATGATTTCCCAACCTTCTCTATCTGATAGAGTTGGAAGTAGAACCTTATCACGAACATCTGGGTGCATATCAGCGTATTCATCTAGAGCATATCCGTCTAGATATAACCCCCTCATAGCGTCAAAGTTCTCAGCACCGAATAGATAAATCGTACACTTACCTCTAGGGTGAGGGAAAGTAACTCTCAGTTTCGATTCATTAAACTTAACTCCAGGAATATCTTTTAAGTAATCCTTGAAGTACTGCCAAGCAATATTCTCAACTTGAGAACGAGTAGTGGCAACATATGCAAATTGCGGATTCATTAAAGGTCGTCCCGTTAAAGGACATAACTTATCGAACTTGATAGCTTTGTTAATCAGATGATTAACGGTAAATACGGTCTTACCACCTCGACGGTGGAAGACCAGTACATTATGGCGTTTGGCTTGCAAGTGTGCATAAGCCTGCCAATCTCTAGGGATATACCCTGTCGAAATCTTTTTTACTTTTGGTTCAGCCATTAGTTTTGATACTTAATCACCTCAGTATGGTGATCTGGGTGAGAGGCTACTGCTTTAGTTCCGAAAAACATAGCTTCTTCAATTTTAGTCTTAAAGATAGATTTCTCTCTACCTTCTGGCATTCTATCAAGTATGAACTCCATACAGTCGTTCATAGCGAACTTAATATCTTTAACTGCCTCGAAACCTTTTTCATTAAGTTTATGTGTATCAAACATTATAGAGCCTCCGATTCATCTTCAAGTTTAAGAAGCTTGATAATCTTATCTTGCATCTTAACCTTGTCTTTAACATTACCGATCTTAAGATTGTTCTCTTCTGCAAGAACTCTTAACTCTTGTGGCTCCATAGCTCTGATTAGTTCAATAGTAATCTCAGCAGTAATAGAATCATTTGCTTGAGTAGATTGCCCTGTACTTGGCTCTGGTTTTGTCTCTGTCGGAACTACTGTAGGTTTTTCCTGAGATTTTGATGGTGTCTTCGGAGCTTCTTTCTTGAACGTCATTTCTGTCATTCCGTTTGGTCCTAGTACTGTTCTTGTGAATGTCTCTGACATTAGATACCTCTTTGGTTGGTTGGTTTAACTGTTGCCTTAACTCTACTACTTCTTTCTCTAATTGTTCAATACGTTTTAAATGATTAGTTATTTGTTTGAGTAAACTTTTCATGTTCATAGTATATTGACTATTAGAACGAAATGCAATAACCTGTATTCAGTGCGGTAGTCATACGCAATTCAAATATCCCATGCCCTACAACCCTTCTTTTTTAAGTTTCAATTTATGACGCAAGACTATACATTGTATAATGTAAAATGCTATTTTGAAATTTAAAAAAGAAATTTTAGAGAGATACTAAAAAACAGTATCACACTATACAAACGCGACTGCGGTGCGTCTTTAGAGGCTGCCGAACAGGCTAAAGCATCTAAAGTATAATACTCAGGTATCAATATGTCAAATCTCTAAATATCTAAAATTACAGTAATTACTAAAATAAAGTCACTAAAGGTTCAAGTATTGGTATCAATAAAATTTATAGGAAAGCTCTGTGGTCGATTCCAAATAGATTGGGTTCCGCTCCCCCACTCCCACTCCCACGTTGGGGCTCCCACCCCTATCATGTCCACTAGCGGTTGACACTTTCAACGCCGATTCCCCCCATGATATCAATATGATAGACTAGAAAGGTGAGTAAAACAGGTATGTCAACTAGTGGTTGACACTATAGAATTAGTGAATCTCTGGAGAGTTGTATTAAGGAGGTGGGTTTTCCGCTAAAAAACACATTCTGATAGATTTTCTTTATCAAAACAAGATATTTATAAACCCTTACTATATTCACGATTTTATTATTCTTTACACCATAGCACCATAAGTCTACCCACTCACAGTACGTCACTACACTTGAGACATTTAGCACTTACCTAATTGTTATTATTTTATTTTTATCACCCTGTAATTATTACATTTAACACAATTATTTTTATTAAAGTGTAAACTAGTGGTTGACAGTCCTATTTATCATTCATATAAAGGCTTTACTCAAACAACAAAACATAGGAGAAATTATGTCATTTAATCGTAGACAATTTAAAATGAACTTACTGGAAAAGATAGATAATCTATCCACTTACACAGATAAGTTAGAATTCCTTAACGCTCAATACTTACAAGCTGATACGCGAGATAAAGAGAATATTATTATCTCAATGATTGCAAGCCTTAAAGAGTGGGGGAAATAATGAGTTATGCAAAGCCAATTTGGAACGATGTAAATAACTGTCAATACAAGTCTAGCAAGTCATACGGAAATAAAGATACAGGAGAAGTTACTATCTTTGTTGGTAGTAGTTCAAAGAATAGTCATGAACTATTAAGACATATAACAACTAGACGTTTCCATGATGAATATAAAGGGTACGAAAACGTATGTGTGTTTAAGTTCGGTGTATTTGTTAATGGCAAAGAAAAAATTATCTGTGAAAAGATATTTAAAGATAATAAAGGTAAAGCGGGTGAGTTAATCACTAGTATTGACTACTTGGGAGATATGTAATGTTTGAGCTAGATGTGTACAATACGACTGCTATTTGTATCGTAGTTTTCTTAGTATTTGGGGTATTTTATGGATAGTGTAATTTGTAATGGTGTACCAACAACGCTAGAGGATGCACTTAAATATGGGTTAGTAATAGATAACCCTAATACTATCTTAACTAAGTTAGTTGCCTACCATTCTTTACTAGAAACTATGTACGAAAAAGCTTGTGAAGATAGGGACGAATATCAGTCCGATGCCCAAGGTAAAGGCGTAGAAATGGTCAATGCTAGTTTTGAAATTGGTAGAATAATAGATAAATTAGAAGATATTAAACCAGAGTTAATTGAGAATATTAAAGACGAACTCTCTAAAATAGCGGAAACTTTAGATAAAGAAGCTTAATTCAATTATAGGACTGGCTAGGCCTTTACTTGGTCAGTCCCGATAATTGCGTTAATAACAGCGTAATGACTCAAACAAAGGAGAAGATTTGTATGATTTTAAAGAAGGTATGATAGTAAAGTATCGTAATGGTGGGGCCGCCTATGTTTACACTAAAGAGTGGCTTTACCATATTGGTAACGGTCAAAGGTATAGGACTACTAACCCTGAGAAACTAGTTATTTGCGACCTATTAGGTAGTAAAATTTCAGAAGATAAAGCCTTAAAATTCCATTTACATTGGAAGCATGGTAAGAAAAACCTTGGTTATGGTATTTCTGAAATTAGAGACCTGTATCAAAAATGGCTGAGACATAGTAACGGTGAAAAAACAGAGCGTAAAACCCATAACTTGGTTTATGACAGACCGTATGCAACTCTCGATATTTGGCCTGATACCGATACTAGACCAGAACCAAAACACATTACAGGACCACCTAGAAAGGAAACTTTTCAGCATATCTATAGTAGGCAAGCTGAAATTTACAGGGATTTGACAGATACTCACGCCGATATGTCGGACGTAATGAGATATGAAATCAATAGAGCCCAAGATCAACAAAGAAAAGAATTTTTAATTAAAGAATTAAAGGAGAAAACTATGCAAGAGACAATGAATAGATTAAACGGATTAAAATTAGGTGAAGAGAAATTAGTAGAGCTTAGACAAGATACTTCAATGAGTACGACTGTTAGTATCTCATTAGCTTCTATCCTAGAAAACAATGAGCAAGTTAAGAAAATGGGACTAGGTAAAGAGTCTTTACTTACTTCACTAACTCTTAGAGGCGAGAATATCGAAATGGTAGTATCTGAGGGTGAAGTTGTTAGAGAAGGAAATCAAGCTCTACTTACTTCTATCAATGAGCTACTAACTAGAAATTCTGAATCGTAGTATTATCGAGTCGGCCAGGCCCTATTGGTCGGCTCTTTTAATACTGTGATTATCACAGTTTAACTCAAACAAAGGAAATAAAATGGCACGAGTAACAATGGCCGTAAAAGACCAAATCGTAAAAGAAGAATCTAACAAGAAATTTAACAAGCTTATTGATGCAGCTAAAAAGAAGTATATTTTAGCTATTGAAAAGCAAGCAAAGAAGGATTTTAAAGAATCGGGAATTAAAATACCTAAAAAATTGATTGATTCTGGATACATTAGAACTACTACGGGGATATATCTAAAATATAAGGGGAGTAGTGATTATGGTTACGAAAGTGTATACAACCCACAACCTGTAAAAGCTAATTCTAGTGGAATTGAAATAACAATGACCGAAGAGTTAATAAAACTAAAGAAAGCTCTAAAGAAATTACACTCTGAAAAATCTAAGTTTCAAGAAGAACTAAGGCAAGTACTTAACTCATACACTACTGATAAGAAATTACTAGCCGCTGTACCAGAGCTTCAATCATATTTTATGGGTGGTGTTATGGTAACAACACTAGTACCTGTAGAAACTGTCAATAAAGTACGTGAATCTTTAAAAGCTAATAAAAAGAGTAAATAATGAAAGTAGGAGATACCGTAAAATTAAAACGTGGTAAGACTCTATTTATCGTTACTGGAGTCAATGGGAAGAAAATAACTATTATGTCGATTAATAAACCACATCGACAAGATAGGTTAGAGACTTCTTTAGAACTAGTAGAAAAAGGTGATAATAAAGAGCTTATCGAGAAATTAAAGCAAGAAGTGGTTTTAAAACAAAGAGAAGGTGCGAAATTTGGTCTAAGTAATATTAATGACCCTGTAAGCACCTCTACTTTCTGTTAAAAAGGGAAATTATGAACGAAAAATACTTAAAACAATATTTTAAAGAAGGTGAGATTTGCCCTTTCTGTGGTTTAGCGGATATAGAAAGTCTAGATCAACCAAATATAGACGGAAATAGTGTTATTCTCAATGTAAATTGCTCATCAGAGAAATGCGGTAAAGAGTGGAGAGAATACTACACTTTAAGCAAGATAGACTATAAAGAAGAAAAAATAACTACTGTATTAAAAGGGCAAGTATGACGGACAATAATGCAGAATTAAATTCTCTAGGTCGTGAAGATACAACTAGGAATAGGAAACTATCATTCTCTAAATGGATTGATAGGTACGATGTAAACCTATCAGCATTAGCGGATTGGTTAGATATATCCAGAACTGCTCTTTACAATATCAAATCTGGTAGAAGTGGGGCCACACTCGCTACTGCTTTACAGGTTTATTATAAAAGTGGTGGCCTGGTAGATATGTTCTCGATGCTTAAAGGTGATCTAGGTAAAGAACTTAAAGAAGATCTTAGAGAAGAAATACGACTAACACACTCTCAAACGAGGGCAAAAATACACAAGAAAAATCGTCAAAGACGATACTCATTGCGAAAACTATAGGAGGAATTATGCAAGTAGAGAACACAAAATGGAGAATTTACAGTAATAAGAGGGACGATAATTTATTAATTACTGATACACCTACAACTAATCCTTTTTGGCAGTCACTTAGTAGAGTTAAGTACGATAATTCAGTTATTATTTACTACCCAAAAGATGAAAAGTTTACACCTATTGTATTGAGAAAGAGAAAAATATCTATTGAGAATGACTATTCTCCTAGAGAATTCTATAGAGATTTATGTAAAGTGCTTGATTTAGAAGTAGGTAATCACACAGGAGTTAGCACTTATTACAGTTGTTTTAGAGAAACTAAAACTAGGTATAGTTGGGGTTGTAGAGACTTTAGAAGGTATCAACTCCTTACTATTAAGAGAGAAATGGAAGCTTTCTACCCACCTGAGAAACTAGGTATTAAGAAATGATTAAGATAATTCCACACCTTGAAAGAGAATTAAACGGGGGAGTTCAGAAAATCTATAAATTCGATAATGGATACGGGGCTTCTGTTGTTCAACATGACTTTAGTTATGGTCGTAATAGCGATCAATGGGAACTCGCTGTTATTAAGTTTAAAGAAGACGACGATTGGGTGCTAGATTACGACACACCAATAACCGATGATGTAATTGGTTACTTAGAAAAGGAAGAAGTAGAAGAGTTACTAGAGAGAATAAGGGATTTAGAATGAAGTACGAAGTCGATATCAATATCAAGTCAGATGACTTAGATACTCTCCAGAAGATACTAGATATCTTAAACGGTAATTCTTTTATAGAAGTAAAGGAGAGCGTGATTTATGATTGTGAAGAACATGGCGGCTTAAGTAATGATGAATTAAAAGAAGCTGATTTTATAGGGAGTTAATATGACGTTTTTTGATCTATACTTAATACTACTAAAAGGCTGCGGAGTTGTTGCCGCAGTCTTAATTACTTTAGGTGCTATCTTTGCAATCGGTATGACTATTTATGGTAGTTTTAAAAGTTGGATAGATAGTAATTGGCCTTAAAGTAAGTCCTCTTCATTCTCAATAACTACTGCCTCGACTTCGATCGGGGCATTTTTTTCTAATTGTGGTACTTTATCAGGTACTCCAGTATCAATCATAAAGACTACATTCCCTTCATTCTCAACAACTTGCTTATCTTTATATTCATCAGGGTGTAAATTCTTCATCATAAAGGTAGTAGTCGCACTATTCCCTTTACTATCTCCTGTGGCCTGGTCAATAGCGATATCTTCCCACCTACCCATATTTACAGATTTTGCTATCTCAATAGCTTCCTTAAACTCTGGGTGTTCTTCCTCCCATTTCTTTAGGGTACTAGGAGTCACACCAATAGAACCTGCAAAACTAGCAAAGGACCTACCACTTGCCATGTGTTGTACTAACTTATGTCCGAACTCTTTGCGGTACGAACCTCTGTAAATTTCTACTGAATCTTTATAAATTATATCGTTTGACATTCTCTACCTCAATTTATAATGTGCATGCACATTATAAACAACTCGCATCTTCTTCAAGTTGTTTTTTCTCTATAAATTTCTCTCTAAATTCCTTTAAAGGAGCTGTATTCTTCTCGTCTACATACCCTAAAGCATATTGTAACACATCTATAAAGTTCTGAAATTCCATAGTTACTAGGATAGGTTTATTGTTCTTTTTATGAACTACCGTGGGGATATATCCGTCTTTCTTAGCGTCAGCTTGGGATTGCTCCATAGCATTGTAGATATTCAATGATTCTACTGCTTTACACTCGAAATTGAAGGGTACTTCAGTCGTTAAATCGTAGTCAAACATACCATTAAATTGTACTGATCTACGAGACTCGATACCCCTATCTGTTAACATATTAGCCACCTTACGCTCAAAGGTTTTACCCTTTAATCTCGCTGACTTACCTCTCTGTGATGCTGTCTTTTCTTTCTTCATGTAATTAATATATACTACTTGCTAATAAGGTGCAAACGTACTATATTTGATCTGTTGGCAAGTTCATCCTGTCAACTTCAAGAAATTTTCCTATAGTTTCTTGTTTTGTTTGAGAGCAAAGTCCCTGTTTTTACAGGGATTTTTTATTTCTTGACGTATCGTTCATCTATTCCTATATTATTTACACTCTTAGAACAAAACAACAACACAGAAGACTTTATGGGAAATCTATTTTTTAATTCATTTACTAACCACTATCTACCTTTCGTGCATGTAAGGTCAGATATCAATTTAAGCAAATGTATTCTTAAGTTTATTCCAGATATAACACTTCCTATATCTATCCTTTGTAATGTAAAGTTTTGTTCTAAGAGTTTAGACTTAGTAAAAATGACGCAAGACTATACATTGTATAATGTAATTTGCTATTTCAGAATTTAATACACACGAAAATTTTATATTTCAGTAGGAGTATATACACAATACAATAACTGACAATATAATTTATTGACGGAGATAGAATGGATTTTTTAGAGCTGTTTGATGGACTAGATATTGAACTAAAATCTGGAAAGGTTGTTATTGAAGGAATTAGATACAACCTTACCGACTTCAGAAAAGAACTTTTTAATATTATAGATATAACTTCTCAGAAAGGTATTGATCTAATGAAGATCAAGGCGACTGATGAAGATAAGTATAAAGATGTATCTAAAGATATCTATGAAGCAATCAAAAGAGAATTAAGACCTAGTTTTGAAAGTTCCTTAGAAGTAGATTCTACTTTAATAAACCTAACTCCAGTAGTTAGTATGGACGAGGACGAAGTATTTCTAGTTGATGAAACTCTAGGGGAAGTATCAGAGGTCGCTTATAGGTCTTGGATTAAGGCAGTAGATATAGATGTACGAAAGGCGGTTCTAAACTCTGCTATGCCAATGGCCAGGTTCTACTTCAATCCTTACGATATTACGAGCAAAGTAATACGCAAAGAAGTATCTGGGCTAGATATGGTCCACATTAATACTTACTCACCTCCAATGTGGAGAAAAAATGCTAATATTAATGAGGAAATTCCAGAATTATTAAATGAGTTTATGACTCACTTAGTACCTATTGAAGAACAAAGAGAGTACTGTCTTTCTTGGATGGCTGAAGCCGTGTTCGGTAGAAATGAAACTTACCTAGTACTAAACGGTGATAAAGGTGTAGGTAAAAACACTATCTACGAGATTATGAAAGCTGTAATCTCTCCTAGATACTGTGTGACTGCTCCTGCATCATTAACAACATCTCACTTTAATAATGTACTTAAAGATAAAAGACTTATTCTCTTAGATGAATACAAAATCACTAGATCAAATCACTTATTTTTAAAGAAGATTATTAACAAAAACCAGACTATTGAAAAGAAAGGGGTAGATGCTGATAAAGAGTTCGAGACTTTCAACTCATTTATGGTATTCCACAATGATGTTAGTGATATGTATATTGAGCGAGATGACAGGCGATTCTCTGTTTTAGATATCACTAAGACAAACCTTTTAGAGTTATGGGACGCAGATCAGATTCACGAGCTTATTGTTGAACTTAATAAACCAGAGTCAGAACTAACTAAAGCTATCGGTGAGTACTTACTTTATAGATTCGAGAATATTGAATTTAATAATGTACTTCCATTCAAAGGTGAAAGATTCCACGAAATTGTAGAGTATCACATGCCGACTTGGTTACAAATCGTAGTCGCTATGATTGAAAATGGTGATGTAATAGATGGTGAAATCTCATTTAAGAAAGAAATTGAGAAGAAACTAGCTAATGAGATGATGGGTAAGAAAAAGATTCAATGGCGAAAGACTACTCTAGATAAGGTTCTCAAAGAATATAAATATAAAGATAAGTTTAATATAGGAAAGATCGAAAAAGACGGAAAAGGTTTACTACTAAAGATAAATCAGGAGCTTTTAGATCAATTCGACCATTACGGACTAGATGTTGAACTTGAAGAAGAGGATGATCTACTATGATTAGAAGTGAAGCTGACCACGTAGTTAAAGTTATATTTGAAGCTACTGAAATATTGAGAGAGTTCAGACCTGATTTAGTGTTTGAAGCCGTTATAGTTCCTTGGACAGAACATAAATTTCACGTTGAAGTTATGGCCAGGAGAAGTATGCACGTAGACTCTTCTAGGAAGATTTTCGCTAAAGACCTACTCACTAGAGACCACGGCGACATAATGACTTTCCACAGAATACAAGCAATGTATAAAGATATCAGCCATCAAGAAGGATTAGCAGCACAGAGAAAATTTACGGAGTTAAGAAATAATAAACGACAAAGAAGAGGTGTATAATGTCGAGTGATAAAAGGTTTAGAGAACTAACAGACGACTTAATTAAAGAACCTAACCACAAAAAAGGCAATTGGAGAGTAGGCGAGAAAAAAGAACTATCTTACGATTCCTATATGCAAATATCCCAAATAATGTATGATCAAAAGAAAATGCTTTTAACTATGAAATCCGAGCTAGACGCTAAAGACGAGCTACTTAGGGAGGCGATTGAGATGATTAGAAAGGGGTCATTATTTAATAGAACTCAGGATCAACATGACTTCCTAAACAAACCAGAAATAAAAAAGCTCAAAAATCAGACATGATAATTACATATCAGGATCAATGAGCCCTAGTGAGATAATTTTAATTATAGGAAATAAATATGAGTGAGACAAGTTTAGAGTTTTGGCAACGCCAAACTCTTAGAGAAAAGCAAGCGGATATATTAAAAGATTGGGAGCATGATAGGGAGTCCGCAAGAAAAGAACTCCAATCCCTCAAAGACCAACTAGAAAAAGCTGAGAAGGTTATAGAGTTTTATGGAGAAAGAAGTAATTGGAATAGACTTTCTGAGTCACCAAACTGGACAAAGATAAAAAATGATTCATCGGAAGAGAGGTTGATAATCTGTGATGATGATTATCCAGTTATGTGCGGAGGCAAAAAAGCCCGTCAATACTTCCAAGAAAAACAAGATCAGTTAAAGGTTAAGAATGACTAAATTAAATATTGTACAAATTAATTACTATGGAAACATAGTACCGGCAGGGTACTCAGTATATTTAAACCCAGACTGTATAATATCTATAGAGGTAAGAGAAAAGCAGGAAACGGCTTTAGTAAAATGTACTGACGGAGAGAAATATAGGATTTCAAAGTCTGATGTGGAGGGGTTACTAGATGTTAGAACAACTACTAGAAAGCATAATAAATAAAGAAGAGTATACCCATGTATCTATCTCACTTACTAAAGGTGAGAAGGGTGTAAGTATTAACGTATTAGATAAGGAAGAGTGGAGACCAGTAGCTAATAGTTCATTCCACGACTCTATGGAAGATGCAGTTAATTACTTAGATGGGTTAAACTCTCAAGAAACTAAAACAGAACAGGAACCAGAAGAGGAGGATTTACTGTGAAATGGATAAAATCTTATATTTTTTATTTTAGAGTTCTAAGAGAACTAAGAACAAATTACGATTTCGGATTATGTGCTTGTATTAACTATATTTACGGAGCTGAGGAAAAGAATTTCTTTCAAAATTGGCTAGAAAGAGAGAAAGGTATTTCTATGTTTGATTGGGCTTTCCCTACTACGAAAACTTATTATCCCCATAGAAAGAAATTATTAAAAGAGTATTTGAAGGTGAGATATGGAAGACTATAGAGAACTACTAGAAAAATTACTAAGAAAAGCTCTACCTTATGTGGAGCAAGATGCTGAAAACTTTGAAGCGAAGAAATTATCCCTAGAAATAAAAAATATTCTAAGTGGAGTAGGTGTTGATCTGTATAGATAATGGGCTGATGAAACTACATGGTTATAACACTAAACTTAACGAAGAAGTCGTAAAGGAAATAAGAAGACTTCTAAAAGACGGAGTTAAGGGTAAAGATATAGCTAAAAAATTTAACGTAAGTCCTAGTAATATCTCAGCAATTAAAAATAATAAAATTTGGAACTTGACGGGATAGACGAACAAAACTAAAGTTAATTCACTATCAGAGATGAACTAGTTAAAAAGTATAAAGGTATAAAGTGACTCAAACAAAAAACAAATACTGCGAGATAGATTTTGAATTTTTCGGTACTTCTGAGGAAGTATTGTCGTTGGTGTGTTGCTCGCTTAAGCTTTCAGATCATGACCACCCAGAAGAATATTGGCTCCTTGGTAACAATACTGAGCGTCAACAACTAGTAGAAAGAATTACCTCCTTAAAGGATGACTATATTTTTCTAGCTCATGGTGTGTCAGCGGAAGCGAGCAGCTTTCTAGCTCTAGGTCTTAAACCTCAAGACTTCAAATGGATATGTACATTTATTGAGTTCCGTTGTCTTACAAATCACAACCACGAATTACAATATGGAAAGCATTTCATCGATGGTAAGGTTAGGACTATCTACCCACCAAAACCTAAATATGAGATGACTGAAGAAGATAAGAAACGTAAGTCTGGTAAGATTACACATTCGCTAGGACAGGCCGTATTTAAGTTCTTAGGTAAAACTATTGATACCTCTCATAAAAATGAAATGAGAGATATTATAATCAGCGGTGATAAGAGAGCAATCTTGGACAATAAAGCTCAGATTCAAGACTATTGTACTTCCGACATTAAGTATCTTCTGCCGATGCTTAAGAAAATGGCAGGACATTATAAGAAACTCTTAGAGCCGTCTGATTATAAATTAATGGTCCAAGATATGTTAGTTCGTGGGAATACTATGGCCCACAACGCTATCATGGAACGTGATGGATACCCTATCGCATATAACAATCTAAGAAACTTCACACTTCAAATACCAGATATTTTAAATGAGTGCGCAGAGGATATTAATGCACAATTTCCAGAAAGAGATTTTTTCGTATATTCAAAAGCTACAGGAAAATACAGCCGAAAACAAAAGCCCGTCAAAGATTGGATTATTAATGAATCAGGGGTCGAGGAGAAGTGGCTACGCACGGCTAAGAAAGATTACAGCTTATCGCTCGATGCTTTTGGCGATCATTTCCACTTTAGACATGATTACCCTAGAGGAAATGTTGGGGCCCAACAACTCAGATATCTTAAACTCAAGCAATCACTTAATGGCTTCTCTCCTAAGAAAGGGTCGAAGTCTTTCTGGGATTCCGTTGGAAGTGATAGAAGAGTTAGAGCATATCTCAACCCTTACGGGTCGCTATCAGGAAGATATCAACCGCCTTCAACTGGATATCTTTTTCTTAAACCTGCATGGATGCGTTCGCTCTGCGTACCTCCAAAAGGGAAGATGATTGTAGGTATCGACTATAAATCAGAAGAGTTCTTAATCTCAGGATTATTCTCTAAAGATTTAAAGATGATCGATGCTTATAAGTCTGGAGATGTTTACCTGGCCTTCGCTAAGGATTCAGAAATGGTTCCTCAATATGCGACTAAAGCTACTCACCCTGTTGAAAGACAATCGGCAAAATCTGCCGTACTGGGTATCTCTTATCTTATGACTAAGATCGGACTAGCTAAGAAAATGTCTCAAGATTTAGGTAGAGAGGTGACGGAAGATGAAGCTCAAGAATACATTGATAGATTTAATGAAACGTATGAAGTTCACTATGAAGCTGTTGAGGACTATCTGGAAGATTTTTCGGACAGAGGGTATGGCAGGCTATCAGATGGATGGACTTTATTTGGTGATAACGAAAACTTCCGAAGTGTGGCAAATTTCCCTAAACAGGGAATGGGTGGTGCCATACTTAGAAAGGCAGTCCAAATGGCTCATAATCGTGATCTTCGAGTTGTGGCTCCTTTGCATGATGCCCTCTACTTCGAGGTCGATCTCGAAGATTGGGAAGCTGTACAGGCTTGTTGTGAGGTTATGCGTGATGCTTTTACTCATTTCTATGTCGGTACTGATATGGAAGAGTATGCCGAATTAATCATGTTAGATGTTGAGTGTTGGTCTAAGGAACTACCAGAGCGTAAGAGAGCTATTGGTACAACTTACGGACTTCAACACCTGTCTCAGGAAACTATTCACATAGACGAGAGAGCAGGTAACGAGTACGAGAAGTTTAGTAAATATTTCTACACACCAGAATGGGAGTTACTGTGAGTTGTAATGTATGTGGATTTGAACCACAAGACGAACTAGAAGAAGGACTTATGTGGAGATGCTACAGTTGTGAAGAAAATGCTTGTGATAACTGTACCCGAATAATAGAAGATCAAGTAATTTGTATGGAGTGTAATAGCCATGGGTAAAACAAACGATGCAGGAGTTCCTTTCCTATCAGGAAAGAGAAAAGTAACTGATAAATACAGAGAGAATTACGATCAAATAGATTGGTCAAAGAAATCATCAAAAGATGAGGACAATAAAAGTAGCGAGGACTCTCGCAAGGAGAAAAGCGATGGCGAAATTTAATTTCAAAAAAGTAAAAGGCCAGAGACAGTACAAGAAGTGGAACGAGTGGGAAGTGGAAGACTTTGTAGTAGGTACACTAGTTGAGGTCGGTCAAGACCAGTTTGGTAAAACTAACTACATCATCGAACTACTTGAGACTTCAATGGAAGATTTAGAAGTAGGTAAAAACTTCTGTCTAAATTCTTGTGGTTCACTTGATTACAAGATGGAAGATGTTGAAATTGGTACTGTAATTAGAGTTGAATACGAAGGTCAAGTAGAGCTAGAGAAAGGACCATTCAAAGGTAAATTGGCACACACAGTAGACCTACAAATCGCTTCAGATGCAGATGTTAAGGAAGAAGACCTACCACCTGCACACGATGAAGAAGATGATGAAGAGATGGGGCTGTAATGAAAAGAGAAGACCTAATTAACATACTCTTAAAAAACAAACTAGATGCAGATAAGGTAGCGACTCTGCTTGAGTCTCAGAAAGAAATTATTTCTGCTTCAGTAGCAGCAATGGCTATTTGCAACCCAGATGCTACTAAGAAACTACTTACTAGATTAGTAAGTTATGTAGATGAAATTAAGAAAGAGGCTGAGGAAATCGACAAGACAGTTACCGAAGAAGGTAAAGCCCATTTCGATAAAATACTAAAACCTCAAGAGGAACTTTAAAGATGACAGCAGAAACTAAACTAGAGGGTCTGGTATTTGATCTACCAGACGAGGCATATCACGGGGAGAAGGGTCATTACTCTTCTACCCAATTTAAAGACGCTTTAAAAGATATCGAATACTTCCATGACAAGTATGTTACTGGAGAAATCGTAGAGGAAGTTTCTTCATCTACTCAGAACAACTTTGATATCGGTCACGCTTACCATTGCTTAACACTAGAGCCACACAAATTCGATGAAGGATTTGCTGTATTCTCTGGAGCTGTTAAGAGAGGTAAAGCTTACGATACTTTTAAAGAAGAGAACGAAGGTAAGAAAATCTTGTCTCAAAAGCAATACAATACTGCTAAGTTTATCGCTGATGCTGCGGATAAAAACCAAGTATCTAGTGACCTTAGATCAGAAGGTCTTGCAGAAGTTTCTCTATTTGTAGAGCTTCACGGGGTTAAGGTTAAAGTACGTGCCGACTGGATTTCTTTTACGGGTGAGTTTAACGAAGGTATTCCATACATCATGGACATGAAGTCAACTACTGGAAACCCTAAAGACAAGAAGAAAGTAGTTAAGAAAATTGAAGATATGGGCTACGAACTTTCAGCAGCTCTTTACTTAGATGCTTTTAACGAGTACCTAGGGAAGAAAGGTGAGCCTTTAATCGAGCAGTTTAAATGGTCTTTTGAATCAAAAGATTTAGGAACTTCTAAAGTATATACTGCTACTGAGCAGATGATCGAAGTAGGTAGAAAGAAATACATGGAAGGACTGAAGAAGATTAAAGCTGCTAAAGCTGCAGGTTGGGTCTTTACAGATACGGATGATTTTATCGAGCCATCATCTTTCGCTAAGATAGATTGGTTAGAAGACAAAGAAGAAGATTTATTATAACAAGACAGGAGATTAAAATGATTACAAAAATTACTTACGGAATTACAAGAAACTTAGGTGACTATAACTCAGAGAGAATCGATGCAGAATACCAAGTAGCGGAAGGTGAAAACCCTAATGCAGCTATGGTAAAGCTTAAGTCTTTCGTACAAAACGGAGCAGTAGAAGTTTCTGCACCAGTAGAAGAACCACCAAAGCCTGCTAAGACTAAGACTGAAGAGAAAGTCGAAGAGGATATGGACGCAGGTTCTACTCCAGAGAAACCAGAAAAGAAAACTACTAAAAAGGTAGCGAAGAAAGCAGCATCTAAAAAAGCTACTAAGAAAGCAGCTAAGAAAGATGAACCTATCACTTACGATAGAGAGAATAAAGATCACAAAAAGAAGATGGCATCTGTACTTAACGAACACTTCCCAACTTGGAAGAAAGATGCAGAGCTTGGAGCCCTAGCTAAAGAATTATCAGGTAAGCTAGTTGGTACTCCTATCTTCGATAAGAAAGGAAACTTATTAGATTCATTCGTTGACGCAGTTAAAGACGGTATGGCTACGGAAGATGATGGATTATAGTAAAAAATTAAGGGAAGTACTCAACGAAGGGTACTTCCCTTTCCCTATTCAGATGGACGGAATCAATTGGATGATGACCCATCACTACTGTATTTTAGGTGATGAACCTGGAGTAGGGAAAACAATTCAAGCTATTAGTACGATAGCTTTAGCAGGTGGGAAGGCAATCTGTGTAGTGCCAAGTTCACTAAAGGTAAACTGGAAAGATGAGTTCGAAAAATTTTCGACCTTGGAAGCTGATATTATTGCTACTGGGGTGGATGCTAGGAAGTGTAATTTTAATAAAGATATTATTATATGTAGTTACGGACTCTTCGCAAAGCTCCCATACAAAGTACTCAGTCAAGCAAAAACAATCGCTTTCGATGAAGCCCATTACCTGTGCAACCCAGAAGCCCAAAGAACGCAAGTCGCTCACGAAATTATCGAAACGCACTTGCCAGAAAGGGTCTTACTGCTTAGTGGAACACCAGTCAAAAACAGGGTTGGTGAATATTTCTCATTGCTTGCCATGTGTTCGTACAATCCGAAAGGGACAAGTGGTGCGGACTTATCAGAAACCTACTCAGACTTCTACAAGTTCCAAGAAACCTTCTCATATAAGGAAGAGTTCTCAATCAACCGTAGAAAGATAACGAGATTTGAAGGGACTAGAAATATACCTCTTCTTAAAACTCTCCTACGTGGGAAGTATAAAAGAAGAACACTAGATCAAGTCGCTGAGATTCCAGAGATGATGCATATACCTGTATCGTTAGATATGAAGATGCATGACGAAGAGATGTACGAAGAGTTCCTTAAAGGAGAGTCTTCTGTCTCAGGAAATAAAGCCAAGTCTGCACTAGCAAAGGCAGACTCAACAGGAGATTACGTTAATGATTTACTTAAAACCGTTGATGCTGTCATTGTTTTTACTGACCATGTGCAATCTGCGATTGATATATCTAAAAGAATCAAGGGGTCAGAGTGTATTACGGGCTCCACTTCAACCGACAAAAGAGCAGCTCTTGTTAAGAGACTGCAGTCTGGTTCTATTGATTGTCTCGTTTGTACTATCGGCTCTATGTCTACGGGACATACGCTCACACGAGCTAGAGATGTTGTCTTCAACGATCTATCATGGGTAGAGGCAGATAACGAGCAAGCTAGGCGTAGGATTCGTAGGGTCTCACAGAAAGCTAAGACTAGGGCTCACTATATGGAAGGGTCTAAGGTCTGTAAAATGATTAGAAAAACTTTATCTAGGAAGATAAATAACCTAAAGGAAATAGTCTAATGAAAGAAGAAGATTTTAAAGGATTAAATTCAGAGCAAGCTAAGAGAGAATTTGAAAGTCGTAAGAGGCAACAAGACGAACACCTCGAAAAGACTTTTGGTCCAATGAGAGATAAGATTGAAGCAGCAGCAGAGGAATATAATAACTTCGCTGTACTTAATTTCGTCCTATCTATCCACACAAGTCTAGCTAATAAGACGGGGATGGATTTACTTAATACGATTCAATCGTATATGTTAGTTCACTATAATGGATTTGAAGCTAAGGTTAGGAAGATTGTAGAGCTAGTAGGTGAAGAGAGAATCGAGGAAGAACTCGGTATTAAAATCTCTGAGCTTTACCCTACTGAGTACTGTACTAGAGGTCTCCAAGAAATTCAGAAGGCCGCTAGAGATAGGGCTAGAATGGGTAAGTATGGAATCAAAGTAGAAGATAACAAAAGGATTATTACATGAGATGGTTAAAGAAAGCATGGAGATCAGTAGTTAGAAGGTTCAAGAAGCCTCAACCTAAACCACCAATTAGACCTATTACAGTAGGTACTCAGGTTCCTCTAGATATCAAGAAGGATTACGAGAGACTACTTGGTGAAGGGATTATGTTCAAGAAGATTCCTGCTAACATTATAGAGTGTGTTACTCGTAACAGGCATAGATTCCTAGCTGTAGAGGATGCGACTTTCGTTCCTTGGTGGGTAGTAGCTTTCATTACTATTAGAGAAGCAGGATTCGATTGGAAGAAATATAGAAAGACAGGTGAGCTAGACTTCGACTGGAACGGTTGCTTGCATAATGGTCAAAGGTGGGATAGGGTCACTACCATCGTTCCAAAAGGTCTTGGCCCTTGGAGGTCTTGGGAGGCCGCAGCGATCGATGCTATGAATAGAAGACGAAGACCTAGCTCATGGTCTATTGTAGACTCTTTATGGTTTTTAGAACAGTATAATGGTCTAGGATATAGAAAATACCATGAGCCAGTTAAGTCACCTTATATCTGGGGATACACTAACAGATATACTAAGGGTGGTTACGCATCAGACGGTAAGTGGTCTAATAATTACGTCAATAAACAAATAGGTGCAGTAGCATTTATGAAAGCTTTTAATATTCTTTAACAGTCATTTTATTAATATTAATTTTTAAATGAATGTTATGTGTGATAGTTTGTTCGACTGTTAAAGAGATAAGCCCTCGTAGTGAGGGCTTATTATTCCAAGATCAAAGTGGTTATTTCGAGACCTTCCTTAGTCTCTTTTTAAAATCTTTCCGTGATTTAGATTCTTCTAAGTACCTCTTAGCTTTCCTAGTAGGCTCTATCTTAGAATACCAATCTTCTAGGGAGATAGAAATACGTTTTTCCTTACAATGACTAACTGGCATGTCATAAGGTTCATTAATTTTTTCTGGTATATTAAAATCGTAATCAGAGCAGCGACAAATATCTAGTGATTCAATAACCGTACAATGCTCTATTCTCTCATACGAAGGACTTTGACACCCACTAAAGAGAATCGATAATGTCAATAACTTTACCACGGTCATTATTAGCGATCGCATCGTCCATCTCCTTTAGTTTCTTCTTACCTTCTATCTCTGCCCACTTCTTAACTCCTTGAGCTACTGATAAGTGGTATTGAGGTTTAACAACCTTGTCTAAAAATCTACCTACTAAAAAAGAAACTACTTTACCTCCAGGCCCCAAAGCAGAAAGCCCTACTAATAGCAGGGCCCTCTCGATAATTTCTTCTTTAGCGAGGTCCCATAGAAACTCCGCTGATTGGTTCATTACTTGCTCTTTTTTGCAGTAATAA
>CAKZOO010000164.1 GCA_937136455.1 uncultured Flavobacteriaceae bacterium
GTTAACTAGAGGGATACCTGTGTATCCGATGTTACTTAGGGGAAAAAGGGGAGTATTTTCTATGACAGATGTGAAGTGGCTAAATATATTCATTACATTGTCGCTTGCAGTTGGTTTGATAAGTTGTGCAACACCTGACGATATTGCGGAACAGATAAGTGAAGAAGACCTTATGTCTATGCCATATGCTCAACTATGTCGAAATACTCAAGGTGCTGTAAATTATACAAACCGGCAAAAATTCACTGGTGAACTAGAACGGCGTAACTTTACTAAACAAGAAGTGAATCATGTCATCGCACGAAGTATTAAGCGGGGTATGAGAAAGTTAGCTGCATATTGCTCGTGGGGCTTTCCTTCAAGAGAGAATGTATCTACAGGATCTTGGGGGGTTTCTACCCAAGCAGTATTGTACGGAGGGACTTATCTTTACTTTGAGGATGGATTTCTTTCTTCATGGCAGACAACAAAGTAATCAACCGATGTCTTAATGCTTTATTAATTCTAATGGATTTCTAATACATAAGCAGAAAGAAATACGAATCCTTCAAGTCGTCCCTAATTGTCACTCAGGGCGCATCAGCACCACTCTGCTCCACAGGTCAGCTCACATACCTCCTCTGATGCGTTCTAATAGCCCTTCAGATTCACACAGGAGACGACCATGGAAGCCAATGAAGCGTTATACAGGATAGCCGTACTTGCTCAGTCGATGGTCGAGGTGTGCCATAGTGACATTGAGGACAAGACGGAGGCCATTGAGGCCTTAGCGCAGAAGGTTGGCTACTTGGCTGACAAAGTGCTGAGTGAGACTGGTGGTGGTGTTAAAGGTGAGCCTGAGGATTGGATTAGTTAGAATCCTAAAGGTTAAGCCTGATTGAAACCCTCTTTTACCCATAGAAATAATCTAACGACTACGAACAACGAAGTCCATAATGCAATTGGCACTGCAAGTATAAAAATGACAGCGTAAGATAACCTCTCAGTATTCAGCTTCCACTCAATATCAAAGGTTCTATGAACGTAGCTGCTATGCTCCATTGGAAATAAACCGCTTTGGTCTTTAATACAAATTGTATGTTCAGTGTTAAGTCTTGCTAAGATAACTTCGTCAGTTACATACTTAGAGAATGGATTTGTGTTTTGACTCGACGGCTTAGAATTTAAGCTCGCATGAAGAATGTCTATTTCTTCAGATGTCATTAGCCGATCGTACAGTTTACAGGCATATAGCCCCTTGGTGTCGCCCTCCCTTTCGCATGATGCGTTTGAAAGATTGATCGTAAGGTCACTGATCACTTCAGTCGCATTAAGGATCAACCAAAACACGGTTGCAACTATGTACAGCCTGTTCCATCCATTTAGCTTCATCAGTAACTCCCTAGGCTCGGTATAACATGCCTGACGCCACCCCATGTCTTCTCGAATCTACTATTGACTTTGGTCCGAACTTGTTCGAATTTGAGCGTTCCTAATTGAAGTACCAAGTGTTATACATTGGTTAAGCTCAATTTTAAAAGGATGGTATTCTCCTGCGCTTTCCGGAGACTCATTATTGCTTTCGAGCCAATTTATATACCCATGCGCTATTTCAGTTGAAGACTTTTGCCATTCTTTCTGATCCTCAATCATCATCGGAACAGTGTATGAACCATCGGCGTAATCCATAATTGATGTGTTGATGATAAAAGCTACAGAAACGATACCTTTATAGGCATTGTTAAGTATCTGGCTTCCATCATCGCTTGAAATCAAATCATATGCTGCTGCTATCTGAAAAATAGCCATGCACCTCTTAGCTCCTTCCAGAGCTTTGCTATGATCTCCATTATTTGTCATCCCCCGCTCAATTAATGTTGACGCAAAAGACTCATAAGGTAACGTATTTGATATTTCCCCCTGAGTAGTCAAGGGTGTAACTAGTGTGACTAACAGAATTAAATATCGCATTATTCCGCTTCCTCTTTATTCGACGAAGAAATATGGTAATTATTATTTTTAGAAATAAATAGGTATAGCTTTCTCGAAAATATAAAAGCAAAAATGAAAAATGTTATCTCCCATAGCGCCTCTACATTTCTTAATGTTCTTGATCTATCTGTGGAGAAATAATCAGGAAAACTATTTATTACTGAAGTAACAACGATAGGTTCTAAAATGATTTTTATATTTGCTAATATTCCAAATAGAATCAATGCAAAGATCAAACCAATCAACTTTTTCATTCTTATATCCTTATTTTGTAATTACTTCCTTGCTATTTAAGTATTCGCAAAACCTACAATTACGCCCCAGTATATGTAAATGATTGCACAGATAATCGCATAGATAACACCTCCAACAAAAAGCCCAACCATATCTTGCACTTCAAGTCCGCTGTATCCGGAATCAGATTTGCTACTCTTTGCTTTGTAAATTGCCCAAGCCATAAGGCAAATCCATAACGCTAATACAGTTATTGTTTTTGTCATGATTGTTTATCCATTTTATTCTATTGCTTGGTCTTATTTTTATAGACGGTATGAGCTATAAACCTTTCAAAGCTCATTAAGTATTCATCCATTAGGGATGGGCATTTTGTACCGAAAATCATTTCGTAAGTGTCTTTCCCTGAAATAACCCTGTCTGCTTCTGGGATATTTTTATCATCAAGCTTATTTGCTGAAATGCTAAAATGTTCTCTGTTCTTCACGACATCAATGTCAACATCAATGTCATTGCCTACGATTGTCTTAAATATTTCTTTAAGTTTTGCTTCAAGATTCCAAGCATCAGCTACAGTAACTATGAATGAATCATGTATTGGCAAACAGGGAATCCCTAAACGTGTAAACCAAAGTAACACCGTTTCGGCTATATCAGAATCTATTTTTTGGAGTTTCAAGCCAATATCCGAGGTCATCCGATCGTAAAGTTCTGGGTGCTTGGTCTTTAGCGCTTCATGAAACTGATCGTTAGTCAGGCCTATGGCAGCTTCCGTCTGCTTATTTAGTTTGTAGATACCATCCTCGTCATTCAGCAGAGCATTCACAGCAACCTTGATATGCTTACGTCTTGGATCATCCTTATCCGCCCAATTGGGTAAACCAAGATCATAGGCGTCATGGCCTATAGTGGGCTTAAGATCAACATTTGCATAAAGGATGCTTAGGTGCATCGTTGAGTAGTCAATCTCAACAGTTTTCTTCCCATTAATTCTTAGGTGTGGTCTGTACCTTGAAGGAATCCCTTGCCACCAACCACGGTAAAATCTACCGCCTTTTTCCATTGAGCCTCGGGCAAAGATACGTACAAGCTGAACTCGTCGCAAATCAACTAGACTGTCGGCTTCGACATCCTCGACGTAATCTACAAAAGATTCCGTATCATCCTCGTAATCTTGAGCAACCTCGTCCTGCTGTTTCCTGCGAACCTCTAACGCTACTTGCTTTAATTGCTCATCGTTTAAGTCGAGCGTTATGCACTGCTTGCTTAAGAAACTATTTATTTCGTAAAGATTTTCCTGCATTCTGAGAACGTCATCAGTCTGCACAACTGGCTTCCATTCCTTTATTGTCTTCTGATTTTTACCCGTCCTGATGGGCTTGCCAGATTTATTTCTTTTAACGTCACGAAGTAATACTGTACGGTGCTTTAGTAAAGGCCGCTGCGGAAACCAGACCAAACCAACTTCATCAAATACTTCGGCTAGGTAGCCCTTGGCTTCAATACGTGTGTACTTCTGACCTGTAACGGCAGGGGTGACAGCAATCCAATCAAGTTCTTCTAGCCTCTTGAAAACGTCAATTGCTCTACGTTTTGAGTAATCAAGTTTTTCATGATGCCCCAGTTCGTACCTGTCAGCTTTCTTTGGATAACTGACTGTATTGGGAGCATGAGGTGACGAGTAGGCTTGGTATAACGCTGAGATGACCTGTGTTGCTAGCACTAGGCGATTCCTATGGGTCTCAGCTACGTTTTGCCCAGACTTCGGTGGATCAGCCTTTGGGAACATTGTGTTTACTAACGCCTCAATGAATGGCGCTTGAAGCGATGGAGGCCAGTCGAATCTTTGGTCGTTTGACATGGTTGGCTAAATCTTTATGCAGACTATCGAAGACTTGTAACTAATCGCTCCTTTTGACAAGTCACAGAATTTCGAGGTTAGTATGAGCAAATCGTCCTCGAACTCATCTCGTGGATCTGAGATGTAAAGTTTGATTCCACTGGGCATAGATCCTAGGAACGCGGTTATACCTAATTCATCCGTATTATTTTGGGATTCCGATGTGGAACGCATATCGCAATATGCAGATATACGTGTGGGTGCATTAATTAAAACTTTGCAAAACGGCGAATACTCGGCTTGACCATACGCGAGTTTAGAACTCGCAAGCAGCATCAGTAGCAATGTTACACAAATAGCACGAAGGCCCGATGGACGATCTATCAACAATCCCACGTATATACTCCCGAGTCTGCCTCAGCTAAGGGGACATAGGCATTCCCCTTTATAAATT
>CAKZOO010000165.1 GCA_937136455.1 uncultured Flavobacteriaceae bacterium
TCATTACTGGAAACAGCTTACAGTAATTCAGGAAAGGACTTTGAAGAAATCCTTCGAATGCAACAAGAATTATTAAAATATCAAATAGCTACTGCTACAGCGACTAAAGCATTTTATGTGGCTCTAGCTAAATTGGATTATCTCACTTCAAAAACGGAATAAGATGAAATGAGCTTGCGAATTCCATTTGACAAAAAAATTAAAACTATTACAAATGAAAAATATAAATAAAAATACAGTCTATATAGCTCTAGGAACTTTAGTAATTGGATTATTATTGGGTTGGGCGATGTTTGGGGGAGCTTCTCAAAAGGAAGCAAATGAGGAAAAACATGAACACTCTAAAAATACGATTTGGACTTGCTCCATGCACCCTCAAATTAGGCAAAACGAACCGGGGCAATGCCCTCTTTGTGGAATGGATTTAATTCCTCTCTCTGATGAAGGTAATAGTGAAGATAATCCAATGGAAATAAAAATGTCTCCAACCGCCATGCAATTAGCAAACGTTCAAACTTCTATTATCACCAAAAGGAAGCCGATAAAAGAAGTAAGAATGAATGGAAAGATTAAGGCAGATGAACGTAATGTTACTTCACAATCATCGCATATACCAGGGCGAATTGAAAAATTAATGGTAAGCTTTACTGGTGAATCCGTTCAAAAAGGTCAAGTACTCGCTTATGTTTATTCTCCTGAATTGGTAACTGCTCAGGAAGAACTATTTGAAGCTCAAAAAATAAAAGAAACACAACCCGGTTTGTATCAAGCTGCGGTTGAGAAGTTGAAAAACTGGAAACTAACAGAAAAGCAGATTAATCAAATTTTAGAAGGTGGAGTTGTTCAGGAGCAGTTTCCTATCCTAGCTGATGTTTCCGGAATTGTGTTGAACAAGAAAGTAAACTTAGGTGATTACATCAAAAAAGGTCAAACCATATACGAAGTAGCTAACCTTAGTAAGGTATGGGTCTTGTTTGATGTTTATGAAAGCGATATACCTTGGGTAAAAACTGGAGATAAAGTTCAGTTTACTGTTCAATCTATTCCGGGGGAGACTTTTAACGGAAAAATATCTTTTATCGATCCGGTAATTAACCCTAAAACCCGTGTTGCATCTGCTCGTGTAGAAATTAGCAACCCCGGCATGCGTTTAAAGCCTGATATGTTTGTGTTAGGTACAATTGAAAGTCCTATTCATAATGAAAATGAGGCATTGATAGTGCCAAAATCAGCAGTCATGTGGACGGGAGAACGTTCCGTTGTTTACACTAAAATCACAAATGCTAAAGGAATTAGTTTTATGATGAAAGAAGTAACGCTAGGTCCGGCTTTAGGCGATAGTTATGTGATCAAATCAGGGCTTGAACCGGGAGAAGAAATAGCCACCAACGGAACATTTAGTATTGATGCTGCTGCTCAGTTAGCTGGAAAACCAAGCATGATGAACCCGGAAGGAGGCGTGGTAATGACCGGTCATAATCATGGCGGAGGAAATACACCCCAAAATACCGACCATAGCTCACATTCAAAAAATATCACCATTAGCTCCAAAGCAAAGGAAGAATTGAATCCTTTATTCAATGAATATTTCAAATTAAAGAACGCTTTGGTGGATGACAACCTAGATAAGGCAGTATCAGCTTCAAAAGACATGGGTGTACTATTGAGTAAAGTAAATATGGGGGTATTTACAGGTGAAGCACACAATGTATGGATGAAACACAGCAGTGTGTTGGAAAAGGAATTGAGAAAAGCAGGCAGCACAAATGAAATAGGTAAAATGAGAGTACTCTTTAAAAATATTTCAGATCAAATGGTTATGCTAATCAAAACATTTGGAGGTATAGACCAAACTGTATTTGTCGATTATTGCCCAATGGCAAATAATGACCAAGGAGCTGAGTGGTTGAGTACAGAAAAAGAAATCAAAAACCCATATTTCGGAGCATCAATGCTTAAATGTGGAGAAGTGAAACAAGAGATTAATAACGTTCAAAAATAAATATCATGAAGAAAAAAGTAGTAAAAATCGGATTATTAAGTGCATTAACCCTATTAGGAGTTAATCAATTAGCAATGGCAAACTTTACAACGAAATTAGAAGTTGTACATGGTGACCATAAAACAGAAACTTTTAAAGTTTATGGCAATTGCGGAATGTGTGAAAAAACCATAGAAGGATCGCTGAAAAATGTGAAAGGGATTGATAAAGCAGACTGGAACAAAGAAACGAAAATGATGGAAGTAGCCTTTGATCCGGAAGTGATTACCCTAACAGAAATCAAACAAAAAATTGCCGATGTAGGCTATGATACAGATGAAATAAGAGCAACTGAAAAAGCTTATAAGGGTTTACCGGGTTGTTGCCAATATGAAAGACCTGAAAATAATGGGGATCACCATAATCATCAACATTAAAAATTAAGCATGAAAAGTTGCTGTCAAACAGAGAATCAGTCCTCACCCTCTAAACTCATGATTTGGGTAAAGAGAATTATTTGGTTCTCTGTTGCTGTGATTCTTCTTACGGTTGTAGTAAATCAATTTAGTAATTAATAAAATCTTAAAACATGAATATCAAACGCATATCGCTTTTTTCACTTGCTGTTGCAGGAAGTTTATTTCTAGCTAGCTGTGGAAATAGTAGCAATACAGAAAACCATAATGACATGAATCATGAACATCACGAAGGTATGGAACATGACCATGGTTCTCATCAGCACTCTGAATCAAATGAAAGAAGTGTTTCTTCAAACTCAGGCGAATTAAAGGGTGATTTAAGCCAAATTTTAAACGCCTACTTTGAAATGAATAACCATTTGGTAAAGGATGACGCTTCGAGAGCTCAGAAAAGTGGCGGACAATTAGAGCAAGCACTTCAATCGTTTAAGGCAACCAATTTATCTGAAGAAGAACAAAAAGAGGTAAACGAAATATTGGAAAGTGCGATTGAAAACGCCCAACATATTGCCAAAAGTGAAATTGATCATCAAAGGGAACATTTGGTCTCACTAAGTACCGATATAAAAGACCTAATTGGAATAATTGGTACTAAACAAAAGCTTTACGAAGATTATTGTCCAATGGCTAATAACAATGAAGGAGCTATTTGGATCAGTAATAAAGAAGAAATTAGTAACCCATATATGGGGAGTAGCATGCCAAAATGCGGTAAAGTGAATCGAGTTATTGAATAATGAAGAAAACACTCAAATGGTTTTTTATTGTTGGTTTGATCACATTGGTCGGAATACAATTTATTCCGACTGATGTGAACAAACAAGAGGTTATTTCCACCTCTGATATAAGGTACGTTTACGATGTTCCCGACAATGTTATGAATATCCTTGAAAACTCTTGTTACGATTGTCATAGCAACAACACCAATTACCCTTGGTATAGCCAAATTCAGCCTGTCAGATTAATTATGGATCATCACGTTGAAGAAGGAAAAGAGGAATTGAATTTTAGTGAATTCGCCAATTATTCTGAACGTAGAAAACGGAATAAAATGCGTGCAATTTTAGAACAGATTGAAAAGAGTAAAATGCCTTTGCCTTCATATCTATGGTTGCATTCAGATGCTACTATTACCCTTTTACAAAAAGATTCAATAGTATCATTTTTAAATAGATTAAAAGATTAAAGTATGGATCAAGATAGCCAATCAGTTCACCAACATGAAGGAATGCTCCACAACCATAAAGAGAGTGAGATGCATGATCATGGACATGAGCAAGGTCATTCTCATCATGACCACCATAAAATGATGATCAAAGATTTTAAGAAGCGATTTTGGGTTTCTTCTATCCTTACTATTCCCGTACTGCTTCTGTCTCCTATGATTCAAAGTTGGATGGGAGTTAATTGGACATTTAATGGCGACAATTATATTTTATTTGCCTTAGCAAGTGTCATCTTTTTTTATGGGGGATTACCATTTCTGAAAGGTTTAGCCGAAGAGTTGAAAAAGAAAGCTCCGGGTATGATGACTTTGATTGCCATTGCTGTTTCAGCAGCCTATTTCTATAGTGTTGCCGTAATTTTTGGCTTTGCAGGAAAAACATTCTTTTGGGAACTAGCCACCCTAATTGATGTGATGCTATTAGGACATTGGTTGGAAATGAAGTCCGTACTCGGAGCAAGTAAAGCCCTAGAGGCTTTAGCAGCTTTAATGCCTAATGAAGCCAATTTAATACATGGCGATCATATCATGAAGGTAAAAGTAAGCGAACTCAAACAAGATGATATTATCCTTATCAAACCAGGTGAAAAAGTTCCTGCGGATGGCGTTATCATTGATGGAGAGAGTGATTTAAACGAATCTATGCTGACTGGTGAGAGTAAACCTGTAAGAAAATCAATTGATGAAGAAGTGATTGGTGGTGCGATCAATGGTAGCGGAGCTATCAAAGTAATGGTGAAGGGAATAGGTGAAGACACTTATTTATCCAAAGTAATCACCATGGTTCAGTCTGCACAAAAGCAAAAATCTAAAACACAACGCCTAGCAGATGTTGCTGCAAAATGGCTAACGGTAGTTGCATTGGTTATTGGATTTGGAACCTTCTTTACATGGTTGGCAATGGGCAAAGAGTTGTCCTTTGCATTGGAAAGAATGGTAACGGTAATGGTAATTTGCTGTCCTCATGCATTGGGATTGGCTGTGCCTCTAGTAGCTTCAATTTCTACGAGTATCTCAGCAAAAAATGGTCTATTAATTAGAAATAGAACGGCATTTGAAAACGCTCGAAAAATATCAACGATTGTTTTTGATAAAACTGGTACTTTAACAAAGGGATCGCATGAAGTTACAAAAGTAGAAGTGCTAGATACCAATTACTCAGAGAATGATTTGCTTAAAATTGCCACAGCTGTAGAAAGTCCCTCTGAACACCATATTTCCAAAGGATTAGTAAGAAAAGCGAAAGAATTAAGTATTGATTATCCTGGAGTTACTGATTTTGAATATCATGCTGGAATTGGTGTAAGTGGAATAGTTGAGGGGAAAAAGATACAGGCAGGAGGATTCGTTTTATTAGATAAACTGAATATTGAAGCACCTAACGATAATGATAACTCAGTAGAAACCAAAATCTTCACTATTGTTGATGGTAAATTAATCGGTTACATCACCTTTGCCGATCAGATTAGAGAAAGTTCATTTGGAGCTGTTAAAACCCTTCAGGAAAAAGGTATTAAATGTTCATTGCTCACAGGTGATAATCAAAAGGTAGCTCAATCCGTAGCTAACGAATTGAATTTGGATAATTACATGGCTGAAGTTTTACCTGATCAAAAACAGGAAAAAATTAAGGAACTACAAGCCAAAGGAGAATTTGTAGCCATGACAGGCGATGGTGTAAATGATGCCCCTGCACTAGCTCAATCTGACGTTGGAATTGCTATTGGTTCGGGAACTGATGTTGCGGCAGAAACAGCCGACATTGTATTAGTGGATAGTGACCCCAAAGATATTGCTAATCTTATATTATTTGGAAGAGCAACTTATCGAAAAATGGTTCAAAATTTAGTTTGGGCTACTGGGTACAATTTGGTCGCCTTGCCTTTAGCTACAGGGTTTATACCGGGTTTAATGATTAGTCCTGCGTTTGGAGCTGCATTAATGGCTTTAAGTACAATAATATGTGCGGTTAATGCTCAATTATTAAAATCCAGTATGGCATCGTAAATGGAATTTTTTAGAAAACTTTTCAATTTCCTGAATTTATCCATTTCAATTTCTGTGATTGGAACATTGGTGTGGTGGCATGGGTTTCAATACCAACCACACCATTTGCATCCGCATATTCTATATTTAAATCTATGCTTCCTTTTTTTTATTCTTCAATTTTTGTTTCGAGCAAAATTATCAGGAGATTTTAAAACCTATTTTCAACTAAATAGGATAGAATATCTCCTTTTCATGTTGTTATTAATCGAATGGCTAATGAGTTTCTTGTTAGACTTTTCGATTCTAAAAAAGATAGCAGCAACAACAAATATTGAAAACCATGATCATTTATATATGTTGTTATTGCATGCTTGGTTGCTGTTATTTGTTGGTATTGAATTGGGTAAAGCCACAACTAGAAATACGCTTTGGAAGCTTTCACCTCCTGTTCTTTTTATTTTATCGTTTACTGTACTTACCGTAATAGGCAGTTCATTACTCATGTTGCCTGAGATGACCGTTGATGAAAATGGATTGGATTTCTCTGATGCTCTATTTACATCAATCAGTGCCAATTGTGTTACTGGATTAATAGTTGTTGATACAGCTACATTTTTTTCGTTAAAAGGGAAAATACTTCTTTTATTGATGATCCAAATTGGAGGCTTAAACATCATCACTTTCGCTACCTATTTTATTAGTTTTTTCAGGAGAACAATTAGTAAACACAAACATCGGTTTACTGTTAAAGAATTACTACATACCGACAAACTAACAGAAACAAAGGAGTTAGCTAAAAAAGTTGTAATAACTACACTGTTCATTGAATTCATCGGAACAGTACTACTTTATCAACAATGGGGAAGTTCTATAAAAAATGGAGGTGAACGACTATTTTATGCTGTTTTTCATTCTGTATCAGCCTTTAATAATGCTGGATTTAGCTTGTTCACCAATGGTTTTGCAAATGAAAGTGTGCAAAACATTTACCCTATTCACATCACTATTGCTGTACTTATTGTTCTTGGAGGAATTGGCTTTACTACATTACAAGATATTTTTAATCTTGACAGAATAGGAAAATTATTGACATGGAAGAAAACGCCCTTACCAGTACAAAGTAAGATTGCTGTATATTCTTCTGTATTACTAATCGTTCTAGGGGCAATTTTCTTTTTTAGTATTGAAAAAGAGAATATTCTCTCCAATCAATCATTTTTAGAAAAAATTTCAACTTCAATTTTTCAATCTATAACTGCAAGAACAGCAGGATTTAACACTGTTGATTTTGGTAGTTTAGGTTTACTTTCCTTATCCTTGATTATGGTATTAATGTTTATTGGAGCCTCATCGGGATCAACAGGAGGAGGCATAAAAACATCCACATTTACAACCTTAGTAATCGCAGTATTAAAAAGAAAAGAAAGACCAACCAATTATGGCAAGTCGTTTCTTACCAAAATATTAGTTCAGAAAGCAGTAACAATAACTGTTTACTCACTAATCATTATTACAGTTGGTACTGTCATTTTACTGATTTCCGATGCTGACAAGAAATGGAGTGATTTATTATTTGAAGAAATCTCTGCTTTTGGCACTGTTGGTTTATCTACTGGTATCACTCGGGATCTCTCATTAATTGGCAAATCAGTTATAATGGTGAGCATGTTTATAGGAAGAATTGGTCCTTTAGCACTTGCTTATACCCTGATAAAGTCCACAACATTTACCGATGAGAAAGAAGAGCAGGGAATTATGATTGGGTAATTATTGCAGGAAACAATCAAAGGAAATAAAACTAAATATTTGTGTTACAAATGAATGAAAAATTAGAACAAAAACTACTATCAAAAGAAATCAAACCAACCACCATGCGGTTACTGGTGTTGCAACAATTGATGCAACGCTCCAGTGCAATAGGGTTAACTGAATTAGAAAATTTATTTGGTCAGGCAGATCGTACCACCTTGTACCGTACCCTCAAAACTTTTGAAAAAAACCACCTTGTTCATAGTATAGATGATGGAACCGGAGTTCCCAAATATGCCCTTTGCATGGAAGGTTGTGAATGTAAGCCAGAAGACCTCCATGTACATTTTCATTGTACTGTATGCAAAGAGACATTTTGTGTTACCCAAACCAGTGTACCAATGGTGCAACTACCCGTTAACTTTGAATTGGCAGAGATTAATATGGTCATAAAAGGCACTTGCGGAAACTGTAAAAAGTAACTTTGCAATACCATTGCACTTGTTCATTCGTTATCTTTGTATCGAATGAAATTAATTTCCGTCATATTAGCCGTTTTGATGTTATATCTGTCAGGAATGCCCTGCGATGATATAGAAGTGGTTGATAACGATGGAGTGGTAACATATTCTCCTACACAGCACGATCATAACGGAGATTCTTCTGGATGTGATATTTGCTCCCCTTTTTGTATTTGTCATTGTTGCCATACACATATAGTCATTCCCAATCACCCATTAGGAACATCCTTAGCTATTATACAAGGTCAGCAGAAAGTTGACCATTATCAGGATTTTTATCCAAACGGAATCATCTACGCCATTTGGAGACCACCCCAATCTGCATAATCAGTTTTTAAATTGAAATAGTACCACATACAGTGGCTTGAAAGCTATTGGATGAACCGGTATGTTTTACTTCAAAAGCTGACTTCCCTCACTGTCTATGTGAGACAGTACAACCCCATTTTAATAAACTGGCAATTGTGCCTCAAGCTGCTGTTTCTGAGTCATTCAGCAAGGCTTGGATAAAACATGTATAATTATGATCAATCAAATAATATCGTTCTCGATAAAAAATAAGCTGATCATTGGTCTGCTCACCCTTGCCCTCATCATTGGAGGAATATGGAGCATCACCAAAGTTCCGCTCGATGCTGTACCGGATATTACCAATAATCAGGTACAGGTCATCACACAAGCTCCGAACCTGGGGACGGAAGACATCGAGCAGTTTGTTACCTATCCGGTGGAAGTGGCAATGGCCAACCTTCCGGGCGTAACAGAAATTCGCTCCGTTTCACGTTTCGGGCTATCGGTAGTAACCATCGTTTTTGAAGACGACATGGGAACCTACCTGCCCAGGCAACTGGTAGCCGAAAAACTCACGGAAGTAAAAGAAGAAATCCCACAGGGGTTCGGAAAGCCATCAATGGGACCAATCTCCACAGGGTTGGGTGAAATCTATCAATATACCTTAAAGGTTGATTCTATCCATAAAGGACGGTACTCATCTTCCGACCTGCGTACCATGCAGGACTGGATCGTAGCCCGGCAAATGGCTATGGTTCCCGGAGTGGTTGAAATCAACGCAATAGGTGGTAACATCAAACAGTACGAAGTAGCCGTTGACCCGGATGAACTCAAAGCCATTGGGTTGACTATTTCCGATATTTTCATAGCCCTTGAAAAAAACAACCAGAACACTGGTGGGGCTTATATAGAAAAAGACCACTATGCTAATTTCATAAGAGGTGAAGGGCTGGCTCGCAGCCTGAAAGACATTGAAAATATTGTGGTCAAAAATGTCAATGGACTTCCCATTACAATCAAAGATGTAGCAAAAGTCCAATTTGGTTCTGCTGTGCGTTATGGTGCATTGACACAAGATGGAGAAGGCGAAGTTGTGGGAGGACTGGTAATGATGCTAAAAGGAGCCAATTCCAATGATGTGATTGAAAGGGTGAAAGAACGCATGTCAGAAATTCAGAAGTCATTGCCGGAGGGTGTGATTATAGAACCGTTGCTAGATAGAAGTAAGCTCATTGCAAAAACCACTGGCACGGTAAGCCAGAACCTTATGGAAGGAGCATTGATTGTGATTTTCGTTCTGGTGTTCCTGCTCGGCAACTGGAGAGGTGGCTTGATTGTAGCCTCCACCATTCCCCTTTCATTACTGTTTGCCTTTATCCTGATGAATGTTTTTGACGTATGGGCGAACCTGATGAGTTTGGGGGCTATTGACTTCGGTATAATAGTGGATGGTGCAGTGATCATTGTGGAAGGAACTGTATTCCTGTTACACGAGAAAGTGTTGAAGAAACAAACCATTGATGCTAAGACAAGGGATGAAGTGGCTGGTTCCGCTTCCAGCAAAATGATGAACTCCGCTTTTTTCGGACAACTCATTATTCTGATAGTATTCATCCCAATCCTGGCCTTAGAGGGTGTTGAAGGAAAGATGTTCAAGCCAATGGCACTCACCTTCATGTTTGCCATGATAGGCGTAATGATTCTCTGCCTTACTTATGTTCCCATGATGTCAGCCTGGTTTATGCGAATGGGTAAGAAAAACAAAACCTCCTGGGGTGACCGCTTTGTGATTTGGTTGGAGAACATCTATGAACCTACACTGGGCAAGGCATTAAAAAGAGCAAAATGGGTGATCGGATCAGCCATTGTATTGCTCGGTTTGGCTGCTTTTACATTCTCTCGTATGGGTGGTGAGTTTGTACCACAATTGGATGAAGGCGATATAGCATTTTATGCGATACTAAAACCCGGAAGCTCCTTGACAGAAACCATTGAAACCACTACAAAAATAGAAGGCATCGTTAAGAAGAAATTTCCGGAAGTTCAAAAAATAGTCAGTAGGATTGGTGTGGCAGAAGTTCCTACCGATCCTATGCCAATGGATTTAGCCGACATCTTCGTAATCATGGCTCCTAAAGAAGATTGGGTTACGACTGATTCTAAGGACGAATTGGTAGAAATGATGAAAGAGGAACTGGAAAAGATTCCCGGTGTCAATTATGAATTTACCCAACCTATTGAAATGCGGTTTAACGAACTACTGGAAGGAGTACGGGAAGATATAGCCATCAAGCTGTACGGAGAAGACATAAACATACTGGCAACCAAAGCAGAAGAAATCTCTAAAATCATTGCCGGAACCAAAGGTATTGGTGATATGCGGGTAGAGGCAACCACCGGGCTTCCTCAAATGACTGTGCAATACAATCGGCATAAACTGGCACAGTACGGCATTCATGTGGAAGACCTCAATACTGTTGTTCAATCGGCTTTTGCAGGAGGAAAAGCAGGAGTGATTTTTGAAGGAGAAAAACGCTTTGACCTGGTTGTCCGCTTGGATAAGCAGCATCGCAAAAGCATTGACGACCTTAAAAATCTGTACATCAATTTGCCAAACGGCTCACAGATTCCACTGAAAGAGGTCGCTGATGTCAGCTACCAGCCCGGCCCCATGCAGATCAGCAGGGACAATACTAATCGGAGAACCTACGTAGGTATCAACGTAAGAGGGCGTGATATAAAATCCCTTGTGGAAGAAATCCAGCAAAAAATGGATGCACAGCTCGACTTACCACCAGGATATTATATAAGGTATGGCGGTGCATTTGAAAATCTGGAACGTGCCAGCAAACGTTTGCAAATAGTCGTTCCCATTGCACTTGGATTGATCTTTCTGCTCATTTTCTTCGCTTTAAAATCATTCAAACAATCCATGATGATATACATGGCCATTCCATTGGCAGCCATTGGAGGCATTTTCTCCCTATGGTTACGGGATATGCCATTCAGTATATCCGCAGGCGTTGGGTTCATTGTTCTCTTTGGCGTTGCTGTATTGAACGGACTGGTGCTGATCAGCGGATGGAACGAATTGAAAGAGGAAGGCATGACCGATTTGAATGAACGCATCCGTTTAGGAGCAAGAAGGCGAATAAGACCAATCCTGCTTACTGCATTAACAGACGTTTTAGGCTTTTTACCTATGGCGGTATCTACTTCTGCCGGAGCAGAAGTACAGCAACCATTGGCCACCGTAGTGATTGGCGGAATGATAACAGCTACTTTATTGACACTATTTGTGTTGCCCATTTTATACCGCTGGGTGGAAAGCAGAAGTGCTAAAGTAACTGTGCCAAAAGCCCTGAGTGTGATGCTACTTGTTGGAGGCCTTACTTTCTTTTCATCCGGTGAGTTGAAGGCGCAATCACAAGATACCTTATCTCCCATAACACTGGAAGAAGCCATACAAAAAGCAAAATCCGCATATCCCAAAATTCAGGCAGCCCGGTTGGAAGTGGAGAATCAGGAAGCCTTGAAGAAGACAGCATGGGATTTGGGAAATACAAAGGTATTCACCGGAGGTGAGGAGTTGAGCGGTAATCAGGGTGTTTATACCATTGTTGGGGTTCAGCAGCAAAATATAGATGTGTTTGGAGTAGCCCCTAAAATGCGCTTGCAGAAAGAACGCATTGCTTTGGCGGGAGCTGCACTAAACCTCTCTGAATTGGAATTAAAATACCAGGTCAAAACCAGCTATGGAACGCTGTACGCAGCCCGTAAGCAATACGAGTTATACATGGAACTTGATTCAGCATTTCTTGAATTTGAGCGGGCTGCAAAAATCAGGTACGAAACTGAAGCAACTTCAAAACTGGCGTATCTCGCAGCATCCAATCAATCCCGGCAGATAACCATTCAAAAAGAGCAGGCATTCAGAGATTACCGGATTGCATTGCAGCGGTTTAATTTGTGGATGGTAAGCGATTCTTTATTTACCGTAAATGATGAAGCAATCACCATCTGGACAAAACCCCTGCCAATAGGTAAAGATTCACTCAACAGCCACCCTTTACTCGATATAGCCAACCAGGAGGCGGAAGTGGCCGGCCATGAGGTGAAAACGGCAAAAGCCGGTTTTTTACCCAAGCTCAATTTACAATACGGCACACAGGAAGTAGGTGGGCAAACAGGCTTTTATCAATACCAGGCAGGAATTTCCATTCCACTGTTCTTTATGAAAAACCAGGGAATGGTACAATCTGCAAAGATCAGGCAACAAATTGCCGAACAGAACCTGTACCAGACCCAATTAGAGCTTCAAAATAACTACCAAAACGCACTGGAAGCCTATTATAAATGGAAAACGTCATGGGAATACTATGAAACCGAAGCACTCGGACTGGCTAAAGAGCAACGAAAAGCAGCGGTTACCGCCTACCGGGAGGGAGCTATTGATTACGTTACTTTTTTACAGAATGTGAAAGATGCCATGCAAATTGAAATGACGGCATGGCTGTCTTTTGAGCAATACCTGAACAGTCGGTTTCAAATCGAATATTACATCAATCAATAACGCATCAAAAAATTATAAAAATGAAGACGAACATAAAAACATACACTTTGCTGTTAGCAGCAGGTTTATTCCTGGCAGCCTGTGGCAATTCCGGGCATAACGAAAATGGACATGAGAATGGTGAAGAACCTGAACACCATGAACATGGCGAAGGACATGAAGAAGAAGTCCATTTTTCGGAACAACAATTTCAATCCCTTGCCATGAAGGTAGATACATTGCCTTTTCGCAACATTACTTCTTATGTAGAAGCCAACGGTCAACTGGAAGTGCCTCCCCAAAACGAAGCTGCGGTTACAGCTATTATTGGGGCGAACATCACCAGCATCAAGGTAATAGAAGGCGATAAGGTGAGAAAAGGACAGGTATTGGCCTACCTAAGCCATCCTGACCTCATTAAGCTGCAAACCGACTATATAAATAGCTGGAATCAGCTTCAATATCTGGAAAAGGAATACCAACGACAAAAGAAACTCTACGAAGAAAAAGTGGGATCCGGAAAAGAGTTTCAGAAAATTCAGGCCGACTACCAGTCTATGAAAGGGACGGTGAAAGGCTATGAAGCACAACTAAAGCTGATGGGGCTGAATTATGATAAAATGCTGAAAGGTGAGATATATGAGCAGGTTCCGGTGGTTAGTCCGCTTGACGGCCATATCCGGTTAGTAGAAGTGAAAACAGGCCAGTATGTACAACCGCAAACTGAAATGTTTGAAATCGTGAATATTGACCACATTCATGCTAATTTAATGGTGTTTGAAAAGGACATGCACAAGGTGAAAGAAGGGCAGAAAGTTAGGTTTTCCATTGAATCCTTACCTGAAAAGGAATTGGAAGCTACTATTTATTCCGTAGGTAAATCCTTTGAGCAAGATCCCAAAGCCATTCATATCCATGCCGAAATTGAAAACAAAGAAGGTTTATTGATTCCCGGTATGTATGTGAGGGGGCGGATTATGATAGATGATGTGCAAAGCCATGCCCTGCCTGAATCTGGTGTGGTAAGGGAAGGCGACAAGTATTTCATTTTCACCGCCAAAAAAGAAAACGATAACGGAGAAACCGAATGGGCATTTGAGCCGGTAGAAGTGATTGCCGGAACCAAGGACGATGGCTGGATAGAAGTTAAGCTCTTGAAACCATTGCCCGAAGCAACAAAGGTTACCTGGAACAATGCCTATTACCTATTGGCGGAAATGAAGAAGGGCGAAGCGGAACATGAACACTAAAAATATTTGATATGAAAGATTTTAGAGAAAGATTCAACACCCTCCTGATTGACAAACTCGGCATCAGTCAGGAGGACATTAAACCCGAAGCAAAATTTAATGAAGACCTGGGAGCCGATTCACTCGATATGGTAGAACTCATTATGGAATTTGAAAGTGAATTTCAGATAACCATACCTGATGAAGATGCAGAAGGTATCTCTAAGGTTGGGGATGCAGAAGCGTATTTAGTGCAAAAGATGAGCAATGATTGACTTATTAGCTGGAAGTATATTATTAAGCATCATCCATGCAGCCATTCCAAACCACTGGATACCGGTGGTAATGATAGGCAGGGCAGAAAAATGGAGCAAAAAGGAACTGATAGGCGTAACGGCCATCACCAGTTTTGCCCATACCCTCAGTACCATTCTGCTTGGTGTGGTAATCGGACTTGTCGGGTATAAGCTATCCAACACCTACCATGTCATCACCGATGTGGTGGCTCCGTTGGTGTTGGTGCTTATGGGGCTGATTTATTTCTCCCTATCGCTCAAACACAGCGATCATGAACATTTGCCTTCACAGGAAAAATTAAAGAACAAGTCGAAACCAGCCATTATCATTACGCTGGCATTGAGCATGTTCTTTTCTCCCTGTCTGGAAATAGAAGCCTACTACTTTACTGCCGGAACGCATGGACGGTGGGCTATCGGATTGTTGTCAGCAGTTTATTTAATAGTTACCGTTGTCGGAAGCATTTTACTGGTCAGTCTCGCCAGTAAGAGCATTGAAAAATTCAAATGGCATTTTCTGGAACACCATGAAAAAAAGATAACCGGAATAGTGCTGATTGCATTAGGGTTATTATCGTATTTCTTTAAACATTAAAATAGTATGAGTAAAAGTTGTTGTAACGAAGCATCGAATAACGAACAGGACAAAAATTCCTGGTTCGCCAAATACCGTCCTTATTTTCCGGCAGTGTTCAGTTTTGTATTGCTGGTAACCGGCATTGTGCTCGACCAGGTGAGGCCGGACATTTTCAAACAGGAATTGCAGTTGCTGGTGTATGGCATAGCCTACTATGCCGTTGGAAAACCCGTTGTCTGGAAAGCATTGAAAAAGTTCTTTACAGCCGACCTGTTCAATGAGTTTTTCCTGATGAGCCTGGCCACCATCGGTGCATTTGCCATTGGCGAGTATGCCGAAGGTGTAGCGGTCATGTTATTTTATACTGTGGGTGAACTCTTTCAGGAAGCAGCCGTGAACAGGGCAAAACGCTCTATCGAATCCCTGCTGAAATTACAGGTGGAAGAAGTTACAGTTATTGACAATGGGAAAACAGCAGTAAAGCACCCCAAAGATGTTGAAATCGGGCAAATCATACAGATTAAATCCGGTGAAAAGGTAGCATTGGACGGTGAACTGCTTAATGAACAGGCAGCCTTTAACACCGCAGCTCTTACCGGTGAATCCGTACCCGATGACAAGAAAAAAGGCGATACCGTTTTGGCTGGCATGGTCAACTTAAATACGTTGGCAGAGATAAAAGTTACCAGTACATACGAAGACACCAAGCTCTCTAAAATCCTTAAACTGGTACAGGATGCCACTGCCAGGAAAGCTAAAACACAACGGTTCATTACCCGCTTTGCCAAAGTATATACCCCCATTGTGGTGTTTCTTGCCGTAGCATTAACCTTTCTCCCTTATTTCTTTGTAGAGGATTATATCTTTAACGATTGGCTGTACAGGGCACTTGTCTTTTTGGTTATTTCCTGCCCTTGTGCATTGGTGGTATCCATTCCACTCGGATATTTTGGTGGTATCGGAGCAGCATCGAAAAATGGTATCCTTTTTAAAGGCTCCAATTATCTCGACCAGGTAACACAGGTAGATACGGTGGTGATGGACAAAACCGGAACATTGACCAAAGGGGTTTTTGAAGTCCAAAAAGTTATATCACCCGAATTTAATGAAGAAAAGGACTTTCTTAAAATGGTAGCTGCATTGGAAGCTAATTCCACACATCCAATTGCACAAGCCATTGTTCAATTTGTAGGTGAGACTTATAAAGAGGTTTCGGTTTCTGAAGTTGAGGAAATTTCAGGGCATGGCTTGAAAGGAAAAATAAACAATGATGAAGTATTGGCAGGGAATGGAAAACTGCTCGACAAATTCAATGTGTCTTTCGACAAACAATTAAATAACCTTACAGATACAACGGTTTTGGTTGCCGTAAATGGAAAATATGCAGGCCATATAACCATTGCCGACACCTTGAAAGACGATGCCGAAAAAGCCATAAAAACATTACATCAAGCAGGTATTAAAGAGGTTATTATGCTGTCGGGAGATAAGCAGGCAGTGGTAGATAAAATAGCTGGTCAATTAGGCTTGGATAAAGCCTATGGAGGTCTGTTGCCGGAAGACAAGGTAAAGGAAGTGGAGCGATTAAAAAGCGAAGGAAGGCTGGTTGCCTTTGTAGGTGATGGGGTAAATGATGCTCCGGTTATCACAATTGCTGATGTAGGTATGGCAATGGGCGGACTGGGCAGTGATGCTGCCATAGAAACAGCCGATGTTGTAATTCAAACTGACCATCCTTCCAAGATTGCCACCGCAATAAAAATAGGAAAAGCTACGAAACGAATTGTATGGCAGAATATTGGGTTGGCTTTTGGTGTCAAGCTAATTGTGCTGGCATTAGGAGCTGGTGGCGTAGCTACTATGTGGGAAGCGGTTTTTGCAGATGTGGGAGTAGCGTTGTTGGCAATATTCAATGCGATACGGATACAGGAGATGAGATTTTAGTTCTATTTTAAATACGCTATAACCGCCAGCTTCAACTCAACATTGCCAGTTGGAGAATCGAGATCGGAATAATGAAAAATTACAAACGGTTGGGCTTGTCCGTCTTTTTGGTAACGGACACCAATCATTTTTTGACCGTTATTTTCTTGAATGGATAGCTTTAATATTTCAATCATTGCAGTTCGTTTAATAAACTTCCGGAACGCCTCCCGATAAAAGGGCTTTTACTGTTCCTAAAATTGCATTGGGTTTTGATTCTAATGCTTTGGCAAAAGTGCCCGGCCAGGAAGATGATGAAGCATAGCCTCTTCCATGAACATCACCAGTATAAATATTGTCGCCAATATTTACAGGAAAAACAGTCATTTTAATATCCGCTATACCTGATGTTTGGATGGTTACCAATTGACCTATTCCACCACCTGTTTTCACTACACCAATAACATCTTCGCTGTAATACAAATTGGTAGTCGTTACCGACAAAGGATTGTTTTTCTCAATGATTACCACATCACCGGGTTCTAAAATCTGAGCCGAACGGTTTGTTAGTTGAATTTCACTACCTCCAGTTCCACCTCCCGGATCTGTTCCACCAGTTTGCTCAACGATGGTTTGACTTGCTTTTACAAAACGTTGTTTATTGATATACCTCATGCGTTCTGTGGAGATTGATAGTATTGCACTCTTAAAACATGGTTTTTCCCTGCTTCAATTCCGATAACTCGAAAGCTTTCCAAATTCCATCGACCGGTAATTTCATAAAGGTCATTATCACCTAAAGCAATACCCGAATTTGCACTTGGATCACTGCCATTTTCTTTGAAACGAATTACTCTTGATTTATCCGTTATGCTTGCATCAGCTTCAATGGATATGGTCGCAGAAATCGCATTTTCAGGAATGGTCAATTGAGCCACTTCCGTATCGGTAACTGACAAGTCTTCATATCCTTGCTCAGTTTCAGGAATAGTGAACCTTCCGTTTTCACCACTTTGAATAAGTATCAGCTCTTCCAAGTAGTCTAACATGGAAGAGGCATTACCATTTCGATAGGCGTTTTTATGTACTCTTGTTGCTTCGCTCATTATGCTAGGTTTGCTAAGTTTTGTTGTTCAGTCCAAAGCTGTGCAATGGATTTACCTCCACGGTCGTAAAAATGTGGACGGTCTTTAAAAGAAGTCCATCGCCCTCCCCATGACAGACCAACACTTTCACCAATGGCTCCAATAGTATTCCATACCGATTCAGGCACTTTGTAATTGGCTCGTCCATCAACAATTGGAACGATATCTACCGCTACTCCTACATTGTGGTCCGACTGTCCGCATTTGGCATTGGTAACAATTCCTCCGGGAGCTGTTCGTCCTTGTGCATAGAGTTTGTTTTGCTCTTCACAATCACGGTAAGCACTGGTTACTTTAAGTGGAATGCCTGCCTTTTGGGCTTTGATGAGAAACTTCTCGACCTTCTTTCTTACTTCAGGTCGAAGCTGACGAAGCTTTAACTTGGTTTGAATATCCAGTTTCTTGTAAAGCCAACGGCTTGCAATAGCAATGCCGATGACACCTACAAGGATACCAACACCCATAAAGACTACCTTTTTATCTACCTGAACAGCCATTTGTTATGCTTGTTTTTGACAACTACAACCACCGCTTTCACCGCTTTGGCATTTGCAGCTCTTTTTCATTCTCAATAGGTTGATTGAAATGTTTGCAATGGACAAAACCATAAATGTTGCAAACAAGATGTTCATTGTTTTATTCTCCTTCATGACTTACTGTTTTATGCGTTTTAGCTCGTTAATTAATTCCTTGTTTTGTTTCTCCATGTGAACCACTTTTTTCTCCAAATCTTGGATGCGTTTGCGTTGGTTCTCTATTACTTTCTGTAACGCTTCTGTATGTTCCTCCGATTCTTTAATTCTCTTTTCTAACATTTGCGACCACTGTATCCAATTTGCAACAATCTGATTCTCTGCCTGTGCATGTAGGTTGATAGCCTCTGCCAACTTTACTTTTTTATCAGTACGCAGGCGAACAAGGATTTCAAGCAACTTCCAAAATCCGGTAGCTCCCAAAATCAGCGTTATTATTTTCCATAGTTCCATAGTCATCGTTTAAGCAGGTGAAGTAGCATCGTATTCGATTGGGTATCTAGCGATATAAGGATGAATATTGAATAGCAATTCATCGTTGGGATCTATAAAGGTTCCGCTTATGGACACCCTTCCATTACTGTCGATGTTGTAAAAGAAAGTCTGCCCACCATTACTGGTAAGTGTTCCGGATAAAGCTCCAGTTGGACTATTATTAGGTTTTGGAAAATTCATCATCCAACCACTAACTGAACCGGCTCCACCTGTACGCTTTAATCGAATATCTTTTATGAGTATCATATTTCCATTTACTACCGAATAGCGATTTCTTCCCGGTGTATGATACATGGTCGTTCCAATCTGTGCAGCCGTGATGGTGAGTAGTGATTCTCGATTCAGGTAATTATCCAATCGAGTTTTTAGTCGCAATGGTGTAATGGCTCTTTGGTTATCGGCTCCTAAATCCGTTTCTGCCTGAGTAGCAATTTCGATTAATCCAATAAGTGTTTCAGTCGCCAGTCTTGAATCCAAAAGTGTTTTTAGCTTCAAAGGCGTAATGGCACTCAAATCATCTGTTCCACCATTCACCAAGGCTTGTGAAGCCACTTTAATTATCCCTGCTATGGTTTCAGTTGCTTGCGAAACATTGCTTTGAATCACATTCCATGAAGCTCCAACACTTGCCTGATCACCTCCGGCATTATCCACCAAACAAACAATGACATCCATTTCCTGAACATCTTCTCCGGCAGCTCCACCAATTTTACCTCCTGTACTTACCGTATAGGCATCTCCAGCTAAGGCTGCCGGATAATTAGGATTTGTTGAGCAGTCAATAGTTCCTTTGTTTTCCCAAAGTCCTGTTACCTTATCTGATACATAGCTTGCAAGCTTTTGAGGGGTAACAAAAGTTGAGTTATTTGTTCCGGCATTGACTTCTTCAATCGTGGCAACTCTTGCTTTTCCTTCAACGGTTTCTGATGCCGTTTCAATGCTAGACTTTAACCCTGCCAACACTTGAAAGCAAGTCCCATCAAATAGCAATAGATAATGTTTGATGGTTCCCAAATCATCGGCAGCCAAATCAACCAATACACCATTCACGGCTTTCATTATTGGAACCGCTCCCTTACCATTGATATTGATTGTTGAAACGCCTGAATTACCATGATTGAATTTCACTTGAATACTCAATCCTTGTCGGTAAGCGTTTTTCAATGCAGGATCTAATTCTAACACATAGTCATCTGTTCCACCGGTTGTAACACCAAAACCACCGAGACTATTTTCCACCGGAAAATCACCTACATAGTTTAAATCGTTTAGGTTTACATCGCTGCTATATCCACCAATTGCACTCATAATTCTTTAATTAAGTATGGCTAAGATTCCTATGATGCCAATGCTTACTCCAAGTCCGGTTCCTAGGAAAATCTTATCTCGTTTATGTCGTTTCACTTCTGTTTTTAGATAACCCAATTGCAGGTTCACTTCGTTGTTCACCTCTTGATTATTGGCAATGATGCTTTGATAGTTGATCGCCTGACTTTGAAGCAGCTTTATGGTTGAATCCTGCTGCTGAATCAAAGAATCTTGCAAAGCCAGTTGGGTAGATTGCTCAACTGCAATGCTGTCCTGATACTTTTTCCCTTCCAGTTCAATCGCAATTACTTTTGCCTGACTTACTGTAAAGCAGAAAAGCGTATCATTCTGAATGGTGTAAACTGTCGGTTTTAAATTCTGCGAAAAACCGATACAGCTCATCATTATCATAATTACCAATAGCCCTAATCTTTTCACTTTTCCTGTATTTGAGTTGTTCTAAATCCTTGTTTCGTTTTTTTAATTCTTCTTTAATGCCTTCTTGTTTTTCCAGTTGTTCAGCAATTTGCTCTTGCAAACCCTGATTGATAGCTAGGAGGCTGTCGTTTTGCTGTTCCAGTTTCTTGATGGTTTGCTCGTAATTGGGGTTTGGATTAACCGACCTATCCTTTGAGCTCCAATACCATACAAAACCAATTATGGTCATCAGCCAAAGCAACAAGACGGCATAGCTAAGTCGCATTTTCATTTTCCTTTAGCGTTTTGTAATCCGTTCTTTTACCAGTGATATAGCGGACTAATCCATCTAAAATGAGTTTGTGAAAAACAAAGGCAAAAACGAAGGACTGAAACAGTACTTCGATATGTTTGACTTCATATCCTCGAATGAAATACAGAATCACTGCATAGACTAAACCCACCAATGCCGTCCGGTATCTTCGTTTGGATGAAATATTGGTTTTCTGCTTGATCTGACTGGTAAACTTTTGTGAGTTGATACCATATCCAATAATGATAAAAGTGAGAATGTAAGCCCAATCAAGGCTTTTCACATATCCCATAATTTGTGTCGCTATTTCCGTAATAATTCCTGTATCCATAATTCTTGCATTTATGATTGGAGCATATCTGTTATCTGTTTGAGGGCTGCATGCTTTTCTATACCCGATTCGTTTAGCTGCAAAGCCAATTTTTTGAGCTTTTTCTCTTTCCTCTCGGAAGGTTTGGCTAAATGCCATCGAGTTAAATTCCATAGCAAAACGTGCTGTTCGTAATCCAATACTTTGAGCTCTTTTTCAAGAAGTTCTTTGTTAGCCTCATCCACCTTTAAATCCTTTTCCCAACGACTTAATAAGCGTTTAGAAATGACCGTTTTCCCCAAAGGAGAATACGCCCAAGCCACATAACCGGCTCCGGCAAAAACGGATATAGCGAATAATGCAATGACCTTCTTATTCATTACTGAGCTTCCATATTTTTTACAATTCCTCGAATACCAAAAACGATGAGCGTAATCACCAAACCTGAACCCACGAGGTACAAGCTTGTCTTTCTCAAAGTCTCATCGGTCATTGTGATTTTGATGTCGGTTTTTAATCCATCATCGCTAAACACATTGTCCAAATAGTTTTTTATGCCTGTTCTTTCTTCTGTTTCCATGGTATTAGCTTATGGTTTTAAACTTCTCCTGAGACACGGTTTTAGTGCCAAATACCTTCTGAACTGCTGCTTCTGTTTTCGGACCAAACTTGCCATCAGTATCTATTCCCGATCCTTTTGAGTTCAGGTAGTTTTGGAGTTTCTTTACATTGGTTCCACAGGTTCCGAATTTCAATGGGAAACTGCTATCGGAATACATACAACTAAATGAGCGAACTCCTGAAGAACTGCTCGAAGTGGTTGTTCCCTTAATGCTTGCAGCAAATTGCTGTTTCTCTTTTCGCTTTTTCAGAAAATACCATACGCCAAAACCGGCTGCTGTAACTGCCAGTCCAGCTCCGATCCATAGCATTTTATTATCTAGTTTAATTGTCTCTTTCTTCATGTCTTTTAGGGTTTAATATTGAACTACAACTGCATCTTCACGCACATAACCTTCGGTTTTGCCTCCCACAGGTTTGGTCAATTTTATTTTGTACCAGTAATAGCCATCTTCACCTTTGAGGCGTTCTAAAATGGTTCCCACCGGATTACTTTCTGCTTGTGTTAATAGGTTGTGCGAGAAATCCATGGTAGTCCAGTTCTCATTATCCACCTTCGCAGAGCTTCTTATATTCACATAACCTTCGGATCCGTAATGCACTTTTTTACCAATGAGCTTTTGCTCTTCTCGTTCCTTTTGTTTGCCACTTGTAGTGCGGTTTTTTCGGTTCTTGATAAACTTGTGAACTCCAAATCCTGCAAGGGCTAAAACGACCGTGGCTACACCACCTATAATTAAATATTTCTTTGTCTTTGCATCCATAATTCTAAAGGTTAATAGCTTTCTAAAATGTCTTTTACTCGTGCCACTTCATCGGCATCATCTAGGTAGTAAGTGATGTACTCTGCCAAACTGCCGTATTTCATGGCACTGAACATTCGAGAAATCAGAGAAAGGTTATCAGCACTTCCGGCTTCTTCTAAAGCTGAATAAATGGCTCCTTCATCATCATTATACCAGGAACCGGCATCATAAATTTGGGTAGCCAGTTGTTTTGCTCTATCGTGGGAAAGTGTAATTTTTTCCGGACGAGCATAATTCGGATCAAAGCCTTTGTAGCTCATAATGTCACGAATCTTCTTGCTGCTTTTACAGTCGGCAATTCCTGTTTTGCAAAGAATCGGACGTATCACTCCAAAGTAGGTAATGCCAATACCTACTAGGATAATTCCCCCTATGATATAAGGGGTAGCCTTGTTCTGTGATAAGCCTTCAACGGCTTTCGCTCCTGCAACTGCTCCTACCATAATAATTGATTTATATGCCTATAATTTCTTCTGTGGTTTCTTTCACTTCACTTTTGGTTAAGCCATTATCTTCCAAAAAGGACTTTAAGCGGTTTTTGATTTGCTCTTCCTTTTTAAGAGCCGTTTGCTTGTCGTACTTAATGTAGATCTGTCTGCCTAGCCAAAAGCCTATTGCCAATGTGATTACCGTTCTCATTAGTCTTCTTCTTTGTAAATGTTTGCCTCTGAAATACCGATGCTTTCCAACCACTTAGGAACATCAAAACTTGGACAAGCCTTGCTTGCTCCAGGAGCTTGATTATGTCCTAAAACCTGAATATGAGGATGGCGTAATAGCATGAACTTTACGTAGGTTTCCAAAGTGCCTTTTTGCTCTTTAGTCCTTGTGTCTTTTGGCTTTTCACCACTTTCATCAACACCACCTACATAAACCACATGCCTTGAATTGCCGTTGATACCACGCACTCCGTTGGATATTTCCCATGGATCCACTTGATCGTCTTGGTTGAATGGTATAATGTTGACAAGCTCTCCATCGAGGTACACGATGTCCGAATATCCCGGACGGTTCCAACCTCTTCCTCCCAAATGTTTTGGATTGGTGTGCATGCGAATAATATCGTCCTTAGTGAGCTCTTTACCTTCAGGACTTGCGGTACAGTGAATGACCAGATAGTTTAATTTTCCCATTGTTTTAAATTTTAATTGTTGGTATTAAATATTTGAATTGAAGCTGTTTGTAATAGACCAAAATGGTAATGGTCTGTCCGGGAGCTATCTTAAACTCCCATGTCGATTTTCCATCAATCACATCACCACGAACGGCTGTTACTTCTGCTACATCGAGGTAGTTTTGTGGACTTTTGTAATTGTTGAATGAAATCGGGGTAACGTGTTGTTTCCCTGTCGGACTTTGGTGAATCAATTTTAAGCCACTTGCTCGGTTTTCATCTGAAAACACAAATTTGGCATGCTTCACTAGTGCAGGTTTGAACTGAAATTCAGCTCGCTTTTCAGGATAACTTTCATTAATGGTGATGTCGCTACTGCTATCGGAATAACCAATAAAAGCAAGGTTGCCACCACTTGTGTTGGTCGTAAACACCTCGCCACTTGGTAAGGCAGTTATTCCTATGTTCGGTGAATTGTTCAGCGACAATGTTTCTGAAATCGTTCCATTAGTGGAATAGATATAGATTAAGCCTGTTTGATTGCTCAACACGTATAAAAATCCATTAACCGGATTATAGATGATTCCGCTAGGTTGAAATCCTAGTGGATAGGTGTTTTCAATATTGTGAGTTTCAGGATTGAGCTCCAGTAATTCATTACTGTTCTTGGCTATCAAAAACAAGCTAGTAGTCGTTTCTGTAAACTCCGTTGGATAATCTCCTGTCGCATTTATTTCACTTAGCAGATTATCGGCTGTATCAAAAATGCTTACCGAATCTGAACTTGAATTGCTTACCCAAACCGTTCCTTGCTGATTCCACACCGAAACTGTTCTTGGATCCTCTCCAGTATTTAAAGTCGCTACTACATTATAGCTAGTACTGTCAATTTTGGATAAGGTGTTATCCAATAAATTGCTCACATAAAAACAGCTATTTTCAGGATTGTAAGCAATGGAAGTTGGTCGATTGCCAACCGGTATAGTTTGAATGATGTTGTGGGAAGCATCCAGTATTCTAACTGTATTCTCGACCGAACAAACTACCCATGCTTCTCCATTAAAAGGATTAAAAGCAACATCCACTGGAGAAACAAATCCGGGATAAACATTACCCAAAGCAACGGTTTTTACAATTGCTCCTGATGTGTCCATGATAGTAACACTATCACTCAACTGATTAGCTACATAGAGCAAGCCATTGAACGAATTGAAACCTACATTTTGAGGATGTACACCAGTCTGTACTTCTTGATTTACTTTGTGATCCTGAACATCTCCGGGCAATGGCTTACTGATAGAAGTACCCATATTGGCTCCCCATAAATTGATGGTTCTAACCGAAGTACCATTATTGGTAAGGGTAATTTGTGTTTTGGATATTTCAGGTAAATGAACTGCCTTTTCCTCGTAGTTCTTCTGAACTTCCAATGCTTTTTGGGCAAAGGCTTTTAATTTCTTTTTCTTGCGTTTGGCTTCATCAAAGTCATTGGAAACATCCATCACACCTGACACCGTTCCCCATGTTTTTAAGTCCTTTTTAAAGGCTTTAGCATAGTTGGGGTTTTGAGCCATTAATGCCTGATGAATGCGAGCATTGGAAATACCAATAAAGTTGCTTTCGGTATCATCACCGTGCAACTTAGTTTCTTTGTCTGAGGTACTTATTGACTTTTCGTCCTTATCGTTTTTGAAAAGGAAATAACCTGTGCCAACCACCGCCAAAGCTCCCAATAACCCTATTTTCTGCTTGCTGTTCATACGGCTTTGGCTTTGTGGTTTAACATGATTTCTTGGGTATTGCGATACCTGTCAATGAAATTGATAATGTCCTGAGCTCTTGTTACATGCTGACTACCCACGGTTTCGGGATGCATGGCAAATACTTTTGTAGCAGCATATACCGCTTCGATTTTTGGGTATTGTAAATCCAAATAGAGCTTTAATGCAGCTAAGTCTGCCGGACGTTCTTCTCTCGTTGGTATCTGAAAGTGTTGGCGTTCATGCAATAGCACAAACATCCTTACAGGAATAGTAAAGTGCTTGAATGCTTGATTGGAAACTTGTATTCTACCGGTCTGACGGTTGGTTCTTGCAGGGGTAACCATGGTATTGCCAAACTGGTCTTTAATCACCGGTAGCAACTGAATCAAAAACTCGTGATCGGGTGAATCGAAAAATCCGGGTTTGTATGTACCGCTATACTTTGCAAAGTTTTGAGCAAAGTCAATGAATCGGTGTATAGCAGGTTGAGCCCATATTTCAGAGGCTTTCATTTTTTCCACCTCAAATTTTTCAATCACATAGCCATTGTCTTCACTGGTTTCGCTATTGTAAATTTCTACCAACAAGGTTTCAGGAGACAAAGGCATAGGAATAGATATTTCCTTGTAATTCATACCGTCTCTTATTGCAGAAGGCTTGAAAGGAACCTTTCTTCTGAAATAATAGGAATTAGCTCTATGGGCATCATAACCTTTAAGGGCAACAATGACCGGTCGAAGGGCTTTGATTCCTACCTTCAAAACAAAACGATTGTTGTATGTTGGTACTGGTACTAACATTAAGCGGACTGGATTTGTACTTTCTTATTCTTTTGCATGACTGAAAAGCCGTATGCAGCAATCACTAGCACGGCAATTCCCCCGATAATCATTACTTCTTTTGAAATGCCCTTCTTTTCAGGCTGCGGAGCAGGTTGTCCACCACCCATGGAAATATCATAGTCCGATGGTGTATCGTCTTTGAAAAATCCCACGATATTGCCTAGCGTACTGGTAATACCTTCCACACCTCCAGCATTTTGGAAGTTCTCTTTTTGCTTTCCCCACCATTGTTGACGTTGCTCTTTTCGAGCTGCTTTTTCTTCGGCAGTACGCTTTGGCTTTGCCTGTTTGTTGGGATCTTTCTTAAACAGGTTTTTCAAGAAGTAATCGTAATTATCTTCTCCACCGTGCATGATATATTCTGTTTCTCCTGCAATCATCTTGATTCATTTATAGGATTCTTAATATTCTAAGCGTAGAACCTTGTGGCTCATAGTTTACCGCCTGATAACCTTTTCCGACAAAGGGGTAGCTTTTGGCTTCTCCCGGAGGCAAAGGCACATTGTTCACAAGAGCTGTGCTTGTTCCCACGTTCTTGATGGAAGCGAAGAGAAAACCTTGGGGTAAGTTTCCGTTGGTTGTTGCTTCTTCTTCCGTTATTTGAGCGAGTATGTCCATGCTTGTTCATTATTTTCTTATCATTCCAATTACTACCAAAGCAGCCACACCTACACCCACAAAAACCAAGGTCTTCTTGCTCATGCCAAATGGCAACATAGAAGCTTGTTGTGGTTGATTTTCTGTGCTTTCTGTTGTTAAACTGGTAGTGGTTTCCGAAGCCGTTGTTTCGGTTTGTTCCATCGGTTTAGTGCTTGGTTCTTCTGATTTAGAAGAGCTCTCCACCATGGCTTTTTTCACCTGTGGTTCACTAACTATGGGTTCTTTTTTTGGAGGTAAATCGGGAGCAATTTGCTTAACTACCGGTTTGGAAGTTCGCACTGGAGCAGGACGACTAAACCTTGGCCTTCTGCCTTTAGCTATTCGTTTTTCATCCCTTTTTTCTCTTCGGGCAATGACTTTAGGATTTTGGCTTCGCTTTTCCTTTCTCTTTTTGATCCACTTGCCAATGAATTCATCGTACTCAAATTCATTTCCTAAGCCATCAACAAAATTGTCTTCCTCTTCCAAAAGACCTCCGTAAAACTTCAATTCATATAATGGATTTGCAGCTATCATACTTCAATTTTTTAAGCAGTTTGTACTGGAGCAGCAGCTCCTTTTTTCTTCATGGATTGATACACTAAGCCTCCAACTACAAGCAATCCAATGACAATCATTACCGGGCTTCCCATGCCTGCTTTTTGCACTTGCGGTGCAGGGGGTTGTGCCGTTGCAGTCGGTTGTGGTGCTTGCTGCATCATCATTTGTGGAGCCATCTGCGGTGTTGGTGCAGGTGTAGGTGAAGCCAATTGCTTGGTTAAACTTGTTTCTGCTCTTAATGACTCTGTCTCGGCACGCCTTTGGTCATTTTTTAGCTTTCGCTTTTCCATTCTTAGCTTATGCCTTTCGGCTTTTCGTTGCTTACATTTTCTGCCAAAGCATAAAAAGTTGTCCCACTCATTTGTAGGCTGACCGGTTATTCCGTAGTTATAATTGCTTAATTCCATGATCTATCGTTTATGAAGGATTTACATTGATTGAATTTTTTCTCTGCCGGAAATAGAAGAAGCTGATAATGCCCAGTAAGCCCAATACACCGATAATGAGGTATAGGCTTTTCTTGCCTGCCAACTTGCGTTCTTCGGCAGCAGCTTGTTGTTCCTGGGCTTTCATGGCAAGCATGTTATTCAGCATTTCTCTGCGAGCTTCTTCTTTCGCCATTTTCTGCTTGTTCTTGCCACCAACAATACTTCCCACAGCTCCGGATATTCCGGCAATTGCTCCGGCTATGGCTTGTACATAATGGTATTCATCTTCATCGGGATTATAGGCGGTTTCTGATTCCACCATTTTGCTAAGTAGTTCAGTGAGCTCCCTGTTGAATGCTTTGTTTTGAAGGGCTAAACCTTCCACCAATCCATTGGCAAGAGATATTTTATCGCTTGTTGGAACCTGAATACCGTATCTATCCAAAAGCATTTTATAGGGCTTTGGATTTTTGGCAACTGCTACACCTATTAAGGATAGAGCAGCTTTGGATTGCTGATTAAGTGCCTGTGTATTTTCCTCTTTAACTATTCTAATCATCTTAGTTGCTTTTTATGGAGGATCCGATGAGTACACCGGCAACCAGTGTTAAGCCCAAAATCACTAATCCGTCTTTTGAAACAGAAAAGCGGTCTTTGTCTTTGGGTTCTTCTTTTGTTGGGGTTTCAGTGGTTAATTTTCGCTGTCTTAATTCATTCCAAACCAGTTGAACTTCTTCCATAAGAGATAAGTCTTCCGGCTTTTTATTGGAGGCTGCCAGTACTTCCTGATAGTGTTTTTCCAATTGAGAAGTGGTCATGTCCACCAACTGATCAATGTAGTCGCCTACATCCAAATTGGAATCGCCACCAAAGTTGCTGTTGCCACAAGCTCCACAAAAGTTGGATTCAGGATTAAAAGAGCTACTTCCACATGCACCGCAAAAGCTATCTTCCCTTTGGTTATTTTGGGGTTGGTTCAGTTTCAGAATCAAATC
>CAKZOO010000166.1 GCA_937136455.1 uncultured Flavobacteriaceae bacterium
AGCACCAAAATCGCTCATATACCTGAATAATCGAAGTTTTCACTCAACTTCTAATTCCCTAATGCATAATTGGGGTTGAATAATTACTATTGGAGGTGCAGAGGGAGGAGGTTCCGGAGATATTTCTGGTAGCAGAGAATTCATAAAAATCATCGCAATCACAATAAACATTTGGTGTAGGATATCCTTGTATTTTACTAAGAAGCCAATTTACCAAGACAAAATTTGTCGTCTCATTTTCATCATGGGAATGACCATCTCCGCAGAAACCAAAAATTTCGTCAAAAGGAGTTTTACTTAATCTATTTGGGTCGTTACTTATTTTGTGAAATAGATTTGTTGTGTTGTAAGCAAGAGCACTCACTGTAGGAACAAAAGTACTTCTATCATAATATGCAAAAGTGCAGCCATCGGAAGTGTTAAATCCCTCAGCTATTTGTTCACAGGAAGTGCTAAAACTTCCTGGTGCGAAATCCATGGCTTCCCCGTTTTCATATGAGTAGATTCTACTCCATGCTCCTAAAGGAAAAAGACTGAGACCAAAAGAGTTAGAATACCAATAGGAGGCATAATTTGAATTTTGAAGTCCAAAATATGCAGATCGATCATTGTGATAAGGGTAATCGGTAGCAATGGTTGTTGACAAAAAGGATTGAAAAAAAAATGTTGAATTTATTTCACATTGATTTAGCTCCCATATATTCGGTGATGCCTCAGCTTGTGGAGCGTTTATAAACAATGCAGAAAAACCACTATATTGATAATCATTAAACCCATCCTTATCAGTATCAAAAGATGCTCTTTGTGGTGTTCCAGTCCAGCTTCCCAAGGATATTCCAATATTGTCGGTCATTGTTGGAAAACCACCATTACTGTTTAAGGAATTGATTTGATTTGTAAATACAATATGATCAGGATTTGTCTGTAGTACCTGATTGTTTTGTGTTGCTGAGGTGAGCCGATAACGGAGCATTTGTGTTGCAGCAGGAGAATTGAACTGTCTATCAATCTCTTCAAGTTCTGGAAATAGACTTTGATATGAGGGAGAGAGGGAAGTCAAAGCCAAAGCTTGAATTCCTACCGGAATGTGAGCTCCATTGTGTGGACTATCATAAGATATGTACATACGAGTCTCATGATCAACATCCATATTCTCCATATTTACTAATGCATATCGAGCTACAAGTCCACCCATACTAAACCCTATAACTACCAATTCATCTGTGGGCGGTTTATTAGCATTGATTTCTTGTATCAGTTGCTGTAGCACTAATGCATTCCTCTCAATAAAATCACCTCCGTCATTAAAATTGAGTACGATGATGTCATATCCTGCTGTATGGAGTTGTGCGGCTAATGTACCTTGATCAATTTGATTGTATAAAGTTTCTGTATTTATATGGTTGTTTGCATCAAACCCTTCAACCCAAATTATTGATTTTCTAAGATTATTAAGTGTAATTGTGTCCTCGGTAGGGCTACGATAAACTCTGTACTCTCCGCCTGAATGATTTGATGTAGGGGGTATTGGGAATGGTTGTCCAAAAGCATTAGTTTGACTAACAATTATGAATAATACAATTAATCTATTTTTCATGTTAGTTTTTTTAAAATTCAAAATCAAATCGTCCTTCTGATATTTCGATAGTTTCTCCATGAGGGTTTATCATATCAAAAAAAAATGTTCCTGAAACAATTCTATCAATAGTGTCAAGTCGAGTTATATGAAGTTGATTTTTACCATCGTTACTAAGCTTAAAGGATTCATTACAACTATTATTTGATTCAAGTCTTGTGCTATCTATGCAAACTGGAGTAATACTTTCGTCTATTGAGGATATGGTGTAAAGTCCGACACTTTTAATTCCTTTTGCGTACAACCATAGGTCTTCCTTTTTACTAGTATTAGAAACATGTATGCTAAGAAATTCTCGAGTTGGTTTAAAATACACATTTGTAGAATTCAAAAATTCACTTAAGCTTGTTGGCTTCCAAGGTTCACCATCTAGAAGCATCCCAAAAGTATTTTCTCCAGATTGAGTAACAGGAGGTAAGCCAACTTCGTCCAAATCATTATTGAACCAGCAACCTACAAGGGAAATCATCATGATGGTAATTATTAATAGTTTTGTAGTTTTCATAACCCAGTGCCAATTAAATTTTCTAATGAAGGATGATAGGACGCTGATGTTTTTAATACATGAGAATACTCAAGCTTATTTTATTTATCACACTACTTTCCTATAAAACGTTCTTGAAGCAATTGTAAAAAAAAAAACGAGGAGAAATCAAAGAGAACGGACTGATA
>CAKZOO010000167.1 GCA_937136455.1 uncultured Flavobacteriaceae bacterium
AAAATGATCGTGGTCGATATCGCGGCTGTGGATGATGAGCTCATGAACGCCTACGCCACAATTTGGAATTACAGCAAGAATACCCTGCCGGGAAACAAGCTCGGGCACTCTATTGGCATCGGGCAAAATGACGTCTGGATCGCCGCCCTGGCACGTACAGCCAAAGCAGAACTGGTGACCACCGATGGCGACTTTAGCCACCTGAATGAGAAATGGATCACTGTGCATACATTCTAAAAGAAATAAACCAAAAATGAATTGGGAAATAAATACATATAAACCACTGACAGCTAACACCTTAAATTGTTTTCGTCGCATGGGGTCAGAAAACAAAACCAAGCTGTTAGGGGTCAACACCTATCCATTCACTAACCTTCAAAAAGTGAACATTGATGAGTGAGGAACAACAATTATTGGCGGACTTGTTGAGAAATGCCATTAACTCAGTCTATAATGAAGAAAGATTTCTTCTTGAATTTGCCCAAGGTGAAAGGGCTGGTTTGGAACAGGCTTTTGTATTCAGAACTGGAGTTCATCTGAGTCGACTTTTAGACGGAACAGAATACGAAGACCTTGACCTAGATTCTGAATACAACAAAAATCACGGAAATCCCAAGACATCTAGAAGGTTTCCAAATGGATTGAGACCCGATTTAATTATTCATAGACGAGACTCCAGTGAAGAAAACAAATTAGTCGCGGAGTTTAAGGGTTGGTGGAATAATGATATAGCTTCTGATTTGCAAAAATTAGAAGACCTTACTGACCCAAATGATAATTACAATTACCTGATTGGTGTGTTTGTGCAAATCGGAAGAACTGAACCAACTTATCGTTTTTTTATAAATGGTATAGAACATGAGTGAGTGGAAGGAAATAGAATTTGCTGAATGCCTAATTGATGAAAGCATTTCATATGGAATCGTGCAACCAGGTTCAGATGTAAGGACAAACTCAGTTCCTATTATTAGAGTACAGAATATTAAAAATGGAGTGATAGATACCAGCGATGTTCGCCATGTATCCAAAGAAATTGAAGAAAAATATTATCGTACAAGGCTTCAAGGGGGGGAACTGTTAATTACAGTTGTTGGAAGTGTTGGCGAAACAGCAATTGTTCCAGAGAGTTTGAAAGGTTGGAATGTAGCGAGAGCAGTTAGCGTAGCTAAAATAAAAGACATATACAATAAGTATTTTATCAAATACCTATTTGCTACAGAGGATGCAATTTTCCAAATGTATGGTAACACTAATGATACTGTTCAACCTACTTTAAATTTAAAAGAACTAAAAAGACTCGTTTTTAGAATCCCTGAGAAAAATGAACAAGATGAGATTGCAGAAGTCCTGTCCAGCCTAGACGACAAAATCGACCTCCTCCACCGCCAAAACCGGACGTTGGAGCAGATGGCGGAGACGCTGTTCCGGCAGTGGTTTGTGGAGGAAGCGGATGAGGGGTGGGAGGAAGTTACCTTGAAGAGCTTATGTGAAATTATCACTAAAGGAACTACGCCAACATCCTTAAAAAGACAGTTTGTTGAAGTAGGAATTAATTTCATCAAGGTTAATTGTATAGACGATAAAGGTAATTTTCTCTATGATAAGTTCAATTTCATTGATGAGGAAACACATAACGTAGCACTTAAACGCTCAATCCTTCAAGAGGGGGATTTTCTTTATTCAATAGCTGGAACAATAGGAAGGATATCTGAAGTTACTCAAGAAGTTCTTCCTGCTAATGTAAATCAAGCCTTAGCAATATTAAGAGTAGATAGTGAGCTTGTCAATCCCTATTACGTGAAGTATTCCCTGAAGGATCCAAATGTCACCTTTGATCTTCATTCGAAAATAGTCCATGCAGTACAACCAAATTTAAGTCTCGGTGAAATAGGCTCAACGCTTATTCCTTTGCCTGATAAAGAAACAAGGCAAAAATTCAATGAAGTAATCAATCCTGTACAAGAAAAGATAAAATCCAACCAAACCCAAATCCGCACCCTTACCGCACTGCGGGATACGCTGCTGCCGAAGTTGATGAGTGGGGAGGTGCGGGTAAATATTTAGCTGGTAATAACTAAGTAATAAAAGCGAACCCACAATGCCAGAACACAAAAACATTGAGTTATACTGCGTGAGAGCCGAGTTCGGGACCTATACTCAGCAATTTCTAGATGGCGGATATGTAGCCATCGGTTGGCTACCGGATAACGATCTCTCAAACATCAAAACTCGTGAAGAGCTTTATCCGCTATACAAATCGGCATACCCGCAGGACATCAGTAATGTGGTGATTGGTCAACAAGTTGGACAAATAGCTCGCTTCTTACTCGAGATCACCCCTGGAGACTATGTAATTACTCCTGCCCAAAACACAGAGTATATATACTACGGTATCGTTCAGGAAGACGCCTACTATTACGCAAGCATGCCAGATACCTGTCCTTATCTACACCGTAAGAAGGTGAAATGGCATAAAGTGCCCATTCAGAGAAGTCAGTTCTCTGTTCCTTTTCAAAATACAATTCGCTCATCTCTCACGGTATTCTATATCTCGCATAAAAAGAACTTTTTTACGACTATTGGCAAACCTCACTTGGTACCAGAAAGTGACCAAAGGCTGGAGTTTGACTACTACACATCTATCCTCAATCGCATTCTCGAACTAGATGATCAAGAGTTTGAGATACTTATTACTCATATCTTGAATGCCCTTGGGTTTGAGGGATCAGAACATACTGGTAAAGTGGGTGATGGTGGTGTAGACGTTACAGGCGAATTGAATGTTGCCAATATGGCAAAGATAAAGTTGTTTGTGCAGGCTAAACGCTATAAGCTGGGCTCTAAAATATCTGCTAATGTGGTTAAAGCACTTAGAGCCAATATTCCTGCTGGTGGGCAGGGAGCATTCATTACAACAGCAGGATTTCAAAAAAAGGCTAAAGCAATAGCGATAGAGGCTGGCTTTCCCAGAATTGGTCTTATTGATGGGGAGCAGTTAGTAGATATACTCGCTGAATACTGGAATGATATTCCCAACGATTTTAAAGAAAAGCTGGAGCTAAAAACAGGACTTGTTCCGAGTTGATATGACACGAATCACCGAAAATACCATAGAAGACT
>CAKZOO010000168.1 GCA_937136455.1 uncultured Flavobacteriaceae bacterium
CCATACTTGAGGGGCATGCTATAGGCAACCATACTCAAAACCATATAAAAGGTTGGAAAAACAACACGAAAGATTACTTAAAAAATATTGCTGAAGCTAAAACGGTTATAGAGCACCAAAGGTTAAATCTGGGAGCTATTAAGTTTTTCAGACCACCATATGGTCAAATCACACCAAAACAAGGCAGACATCTTATCGCCTTAGATTATAAAATAATCATGTGGGATATTTTATCTTTTGATTGGGACCATTCCGTAGATAAAGAAACTTGTTTAAAAAATATTTTAGCAAAAACTACTCAGGGGAGTATTGTGGTGTTTCATGACAGTATCAAAGCATCTAAAAACATGCAGTACACATTACCAAGAATGTTAGATTATTTTAATGACAAAGGCTTTCGTTTTGAATCTTTACAAGATGCTATTTAATTGAACTCGTAACTTAACTTGCTACCTTAATTCAATTAAATGTATTCTTGAATAATGCCAATGAGAGCGTTAGCATCTTGCTCACCACTTTGGCGCCATTTCATTTCACCGCCTTTGTATATAATAAGTGTTGGAAGTGTTTTTACCCGAAGAGCTTCAGCCAATTCTTGATTTTTTTCAACATCAATTTTTATCACCTTTGCCTTATCGCCTAGGGCAGCAGCCACATCTCTTAAGATTAAATGCATCTGCTCTGATTGATCATTCCATTCCGTATAGAAATCTAGCAAAACTGGAATTTCAACATCTATAAGTTCCCCAAATTTTGACATACTTTATTGTTTATTAGTCAAGTACACGTATACAAACCTACGTTTTTTTTTGAAATAATAATTTACATTTAGGTTCTATCTGTATTTAAGTCATGTATTTCTCTAAAATAAGCATTTTCTTCTTAATGGCAAGTTATAATATTAATTATGCTAGGGGCTTACCTTTCTTGAGTTCAATTACGGTTATTTCTGGCCATATCCCTACACGACCTGGAAAAGCTAAATAACCAAACCCCCTATTCACATTAATATACTGTCCCATCTCTTTATAGATACCAGCCCAATACTTATAACGCCATTTTACAGGACTCCATTTAAACCATCCCGGAATTTCAATACCAAATTGCATTCCATGGGTATGACCACTCAATGTTAAGTGATAGTGATCATCGTGTTTTATAACCTGTGATTCCCAATGGGTGGGATCATGCGATAGTAGAATTTTAAAATCTTCTTTTGAGATTCCAACAGAGGCTTTTTCCAAATCTCCCTTTTGTTTAAAACCTTGCCCCCAGTTCTCTACTCCAACAATCGCTATTTTGTGATCCCCTTTATGGATATAGCGGTTCTCATTTAAAAGCAACTCAAATCCCATGGATTTTTGCAATTCAATAAGATCCTTAAAGTTCTGTTGTTTTTCAGCTTCAGATTCCCACTGCTTGTAATCGCCATAATCGTGATTTCCTAAGATTGAAAACACGCCGTCTTTAGCAGTTAACTTCGAAAACAACTCTTTCCAATTATTCATCTCTGAAGCTTCATTATTCACAAGGTCACCTGTAAAGAAAATCACATCTGATTTTTGTTTGTTGATCAAATCCACTCCATAAGCTACCTTGTCGTAATCGTCAAAGGAACCCGAGTGGATATCAGAAATGTGAGTGATCTGATAACCTTCAAATGCTTCTGGAAGATCGTCGAATTCCAATTCGTATTCCAAAACCTTATAGTTGTATTTTCCTTTGTACATTCCGTAGAGCAATGCTCCAAATGGAAGTGATGCAATACCAAGTGCAATAAGTGAAATAAACTTTCTTCTCGACGGGATCGATGCAGTATTGGAAGAAAATAATTTAACTCCAATCCAATGTAGCGATCGATACAGATCCTCTGAAAGAAGAAATATCACAACAAAAAGCTTGAAGACTACCATCGCCATCACAAAACTCATCGCATACATCTTTGAGGAAGTCAGTGCGTTAGAAAGGTCAGCTCTCCAAACAAATTGATAAAAGAGATTTAAAATCACTACTACCCAAACAACACCAATCCCAACTAATAGCGGCCATTTAGAATACACTGTTTTAAATGCCTGAAAAGAATACCAACCCAGTAGGAGGTAAAAAACTAAAAAAAGAGTCCAACGCATTGATTTTTTTTTGCAAAGGTAATTGCTTAAATGAAATAGAGTCTTAAGATTTTCCTAAAGCTTTAGGTGTTAGAAATTGCTCAAATTACATCAATTAACACCAATCATCATAAAAAATTGTTCGTTTATCGATGTTTACTACAAGCAAAGAATAAATTAACTAACTATATCAAAACAAAAGTTAACAGACGTCTAAACCAACTTAAGTTTTTCCAAATCTTTTAATCTTTTATCAATTAAAATATTAGAATCATGAAAAAATCTTATTTAACTTTTACACTTTCACTTATTACATCTTTATTCATTTTATCATGCAATAAGGAATCAACTAAAATAGAAATTACCAAAATTGAACCTGACACTGAATTAATAAATTCAATCATAGATTCATTTAATGAAGGGATAGAAGAATCCATTAAAAATAATAATGAACAAGACTTTAATGTCGTTGAATATAATTTTGTTAAAAATATACAGCTTAAGAATACATCATTAGATTTTTCAAATAAATCAGAAAGAGATAATTTTTCAAATGAGTATTTGAATTTTTCAAAATTGTTTATTAGTTCATTAGATTTTTCAACTAAATACAATTATATCAAATCTTTAAATGCTCTATCCTTTAAAGTCAATAATTCTGAGTTGGCATATAACGAAAAACAATCTTTAATAAATAAGATTGCTTTAATGAAATCGTTTGTTTCAATGATAGAAAAATTAAATGATAAATATTTATATTCAAAAGAATTATCAATTCTTAAAGAAGAAGAATGTGATGGATGGTGGGCGTGTTGGGGCAAGTGTGTTGCAGGAACTGTTGGATCATCTTTAGCAGCTGCTACTGCTGGAGCTTTAGGTCCAGCTGCAACTTGTACTTTAGTTGTGCCTTTAATAGGAACTGTCGCGTGTGGAACTGTCGGTGGTATTATTGGAGGTGTTTCAGGAGCTCTAACTGGAGCAGCAACATTTTGTGATTAAATATATATTAAAATGAATAATAAAAGAATATTAATTCTATTTGTATTGATGTTTACTTTCTCATTGAGAACACTGTATTTAGTGTTAACAAAACAAATAGGAGAATTAGAAAATTGGAGAGTATCATTTTCAATTATTGGATTTCTATTTTTCACAGCACTTTTAACCTTTAAGGTTTGGCAAATGAAAAAGAAATAAAAAGGACTAACTGCAATTGTTTTAAAAATTCGAAATCATTAAAGTTTCCCTAAAGCTTTTTGAAGTCTTTTTAAAACAATTGCTGAAGTCTCGTAAGAATTCTCTTCCAAGAGCATACTTGAAGAGTTCATAGCGATTTTATCGGTTAGATCCATTTTGTGTTCTGCCACCACTCCTGAAAGATGAATGGCTTTAAATCCTGTTCGCTCAAAATCTAGAACATTGGAATCATTTATACCAGAACCAGGCACAATAACTATTGAGTTGGTTTGCAATTGCAAACGTTCTAATAATGATATTCCGTCAATAGCTTTTGGTTTTTGACCAGAACTAAGTAAAATGTCTACTCCTACAATTTCTAACTCTCTCAATGCCAATTCTGGATTTGGGACCCAATCAAATGCTCTGTGAAAGGTCAAAGTCATTCCTGATGCAGCATTTTTCAGCTCTTTTGTTCGATTTACATCTATAGTAAAGTCTGGATTTAAAACTCCTGTAACCACACCTTCAAAACCCATTGATTTAACCAGTTCAATATCAGAGAGCATACATTGAAACTCATGATCGCTATAGGTAAAATCACCCATTCTCGGTCTTATTAATACGTGTACAGGGATTGAAACTTGTTCCTTAACCTTCTTTAATAAACCATAGGATGGAGTTAAGCCCCCTACTCCAAGAGCAGTACACAATTCAATGCGATCTACACCAGCGCTCTGAGCTATCAAAGCTGATTTTAAACTACTTGCACATACTTCTACTATCATACTTCAAATTTAATCAAATGCAGTTTAAAGATAAAATTATGTCGTTCATCGAATCCATTTTATTCTTCCACCATTATTTAAAAGCTTTGCCTCAATGATCATTAACCCCCAAATCTTGGACAACTACTATAAATCAAATGATTTATACGAATACAAAGTGAAAAATATTTAATCAAAATTAATTATGAAAAAAATGATTTTATTCTTTGGGATTGTTATGATGAGCATCCCAATTTTTGCAAACGAATATGCTCCAAATTACGGAACTGAAGTAGTGAGTGAGTATGCATATACAGAAATTGAAGATGAATGTACCGTTGCCTTAACTGCTACAGTATATGGGGTTTCAGTATCTGTGTCTGTAACCGCTGTATCATGCACTGAAGCTGGAAGTGGAGCAGTAGAATCACTTATTGCTGCTGTCAAGAAAATAAGAGATGAAATCCAAAAATAAAACAATGAATTTATTTTTTAAAATTAGCATTTTAATAGTAATTCCCTTGAGCAGCTCAGCTCAGGGGAATACCTTATTGTTAAAGTATTCTACAACTTATTACAATCCTAATAAGACAATTTATCAATCAGATCTATATATATCTAAAGATAAAGGCACCTTTTATTGGAACAACAAGACAGAAGAAAGATTTGAGAATAATGGATTAAACATAGCTGTTTCAGCCTTAGATACTGTAGGAACAATAAATCAAATAAATTTTTTGGATAACGAAATTAAAACCTCTTTTACATTTGGCAGAAGAAGATTGTTAAATGAAGCTATTCCTATTATGAACTGGGAGTTTTTAGATGGAACTCAATCAATTTTAGGTTATGAATGCAAAAAAGCTAAACTAAAATTTAGAGGGAGAGAATACATTGCTTGGTATGCAGATGAAATACCACTGAGTATTGGTCCTTGGAAATTCACTGGTTTACCTGGAGCAATTTTAGAAGTTTACGATGAAAATCATATAGTAACTTTTAAATGCTATAAAATCAATTTTGAAGAAAATCCGAAGGAGATTGCAACAGAGAACCTTTTGAACTCTAAGGAATTCATAAGTATTAATGAATACATATCACTAATAGATAATTTTATGAAGTCAATAGAAAACTCTATTAAATCGAAACTCCCAAGAGGAGCTAGACTAGACAATTTTAGTTATCAAAACAATCAACTTGAACTTTCACTTGACACCCAAGAATGAAGCACTATCTTCAAATAATCACCCTTTTAGCTTCTAGCATATGCTCATCAATTTTCGCACAAGAAATCTATCATATTAAAGGAGTTGTCAAAGACACCATTGGCAATCCAATCCCGATGATTTCAATTTCACTAGTTGAAAATAATTCCATTCTAAATTATTCTTATTCATCTGAGTTAGGAAAATTCGAAATAAGTAGTGACAAAAGAAAAAATGTAGCGTTAATTTTAAGTGGCATGGGATTTAAGAAAAAATCAATTTCTTTGGACTCTATAATTCAAAACAATACAAATACTTACCCAATAATCATTCAAATGGATTCAAAGCCATTTGTTCTAAATGAAGTCTCTGTAAATGGAAAAGTACCTGTTGTAATAAAAAAGGACACTCTGAGTTATTTGGCTGAAGCCTATTTAAACGGCTCTGAAAAATCAACAGAAGATTTATTGAAAAAATTACCTGGCATTGAAGTTTCAGAGGATGGTATGATTAAGGCTTACGGTAAGCAAATTGAAAAAGTGATGATCGATGGAGATGATTTATTTAACAAAGGTTATAAAATTCTCACTAAGAATTTAGATGCACAGTTTATTGAAAGAGTAGAGGTTCTAGATCATTATTTTGAAAATCAACTTTACAGGAATATCGATTCAAGTGACAAAGTAGCCATCAATTTAAGTATAAAAAAAAACATCAACCCTGTATTTGGAAGTGCAGAAATTGCTCATAGTCAAGATGATTTATTCCTCTTGAGAAACAACTTAATCTCTTTGAGAAACAAAACAAAAACATACTTCTTCGCAAACACTAACAATTCAGGAATTGATCCAACAGCAGACATTTACGAATTACTCAATTCAAATTCCATAAATAGTAACTCTAGTATTGGTGATGATATTCAATCAAAACAAATCGTTCAATTAGGAAGTTATAGTATTCCTAGAAGTTTTAACAATAAATTCAACGAAGCCGAATTTGTTTCATTAAACAATATCTATAATCCTTTTAAAAATTGGAAAATTAAAAATGTGAGCTTTTTTGCTGCAGATGAAATTGACACCTTTAAAACTGAACGTATCCACTATAAAGCTGATTCTGAATTTCAAACTCATGAAGAATCTCAAAAAAGAAATAGAATTAAAAATTTTTACACAAACCTAAACATACAAAATTCTAATTCAAAAAATCGTTTTGAATACAATGTGAAACTTGTCGAAGTAAAAGAAAACAATAATTCAAAAATAAATTTCAACCAAGATACTATAGAAGAAACTTTAAGTGGTAGCGCTTCAAAACAAGATCACAAAATAGCTTATACTCATAAGATTAATAATTTAAAACTTATTGAATCTACAGCTAGATACATTTATGACAGAAAACCGATCAATTATCAAGTCGTCAATCATAGTGCAATTCCTGATCTAGCTTTGAACAATCAAAATGGTGTTCACAAAACATCATTTATTGGGTTTGAATCTAACTATGTTACCAGAAAAAAATCACTTATCCAGAGTATTAGATTTGGAATTTCAAACACTAAACAATTACTGAATATCAAATTGATTAACAATTCCCTGCCTATAAATGACACCAACCATTTAAACGACTCCCAACGAATAAATCATTCAAAGTACTTTGCAGAGTTAATCGACAAATTAAACTTTAAGAATTGGACATTTAAATCATCCTTAAAATTACAAAAATCCTTATATGATTTAACCGCCAAAGAATTCTCACTCAATCACTCCCCTTTAACTATGAACTCAAGTATTGGGGGCCTGTATAAATGGAAAAAAAGAAGTACTATTAGTGGATTTTACAATTACACAAACAACACACTAGACCCCTACTTAATTAGGTCTTCATTAATCCAAACAGGTTTTAGAAACTACAGTCACGGTATAGATCAATTTGTTCAATTAAAAGGACATCAATTTTTATTATCCTACGAATATGGTGATTGGAGTAAACCCTTAACTATCAATTCCTATTTAATCTATCAACTAAATCCTAACTATACTAGTTATCAACTCCTTCTCAACCCAAACTACAATGTGAATACTCCAATCATTTTGGAAAATCAACAGATATATAGTTTTAATCTTTATGCAAATTATTTTTCAGAAGCACTAAAAGGTAATCTCAAATTAGAATTCAGCTATTCAAAGTATAATTTTGACAACATCATAAATTCCATTCCCTATAACACAACTAATAATTTATCAAAGATAAAATCTCAATGGAGATCTACCTTTAATGGAATAGTTAACTTTCATCTAGGGTATAATAATTATTTGAATCAATATAATAATCGTTCAATTATAAATGAATCAGGATTTTTAGATATAGATATTAAATTAAACTCTAAGCTTTTACTCTTAAGTCAAAATGAAGTATTCAATTACAGTAGTGGTAATGAGGTTTATAAGTTTTTAAATGTAAAATTAATCTACAAGCCCAGGGAAAAGAATTACAATTTCACCCTTTCATTTAATAACATTTTCAACGAAAATCAATATCTAAATCAAACCATAAATGAATACAGCATATACACAACATCCTATAAATTATTTCCTAGAAACCTCATGGTTGATTTTTATTTTAAAATATAAAACGTTGATTGTTAAACGCTTATGAAAGATGTTGCAATTTTAGTACTAACTGTAGTTGCAATAGGGGTGAACTCTATCACTTGGTACAACTACAGAAAAAACACACAAAAGAACAAACAATCTAAAGAAGGTTGGAATTACTTCTATAGGTTATCGACCATTTTTTTAATCATTTATTCGATTTCAAAACTTAGTGATCTCTCTATAATTAACTAGATAATACATGGCATGAAAACAAACAATTACACTCTTCTAATCATAGGTTTCATCATCGTTACCCTTGGAGCCTTATTAAAAATCTTAAAAATTGACAATTC
>CAKZOO010000169.1 GCA_937136455.1 uncultured Flavobacteriaceae bacterium
TAATTTTCTATCCCCTATATGAGGTGCTTCAGATTATTTTTTTAAATTTAGCCTGTGTTAAAAATAACGGCCTTCATATTATCTAGTGTAATTCTGCTTCAATCAGTGACATTTTCGTCTTCTGCAATTGTTGAGATTGCTAGTTTTATTGAGCATTATAACTATCACAAATTGACTAAGGATGATTCATTCGTTGAATTTGTATCACTACATTACGGTGATTTAAAAGCTAAACACACTCAAGATCATCCTGAAGAACACAAAGATCATCAACAACTACCATTAAATAATTTACACTCATCTACAATTTTGTATGTTAATTGTATTGATTCCTCTATTTACAATTTATCAGAATTCAATCATTTGGATTCATATCTAAACAATTTTAGATACACTCCTGGTAGTTCTTCATTTAATCCATTAGATCTCATTCAACCCCCACGGATAGCATAGTTTATACCTTAATTATTGGAATCTTTCCCATACTCATTGTATTAATTAACACTATACTATGCTTAATAAAATCATTCAATTTAGCTTATTAAATAAGCGATTAGTACTATTACTTACTTCTGTTATTGTACTTATAGGGCTCTACTCTCTAAGCAATATACCTATAGGTGCAGTACCCGATGTGACCAACAACCAAGTCCAGGTCATCACCACTTCAACTTCTTTATCTACACAGGATATTGAAAAATTTGTAACCTATCCAATTGAGCTTGAACTAGCCAATTTACCTGGGGTTACAGAGATTCGTTCTATTTCAAAATTCGGAATTTCAGTTATTACTGTCGTCTTCGAAGATGCAATGGGAACCTATCTGCCGCGTCAACTTATTGCAGAAAAACTCAAAAGTGCCAGTGAACAAATTCCCAAGGGATTTGGAATCCCAGAAATGGGGCCTATTACTACTGGTTTAGGAGAAATTTATCAATATACCATTGATGTTGAACCCGCTTTTAAAGATCGTTATTCTGTGATGGATTTACGCACCATCCAGGACTGGGTTGTTAAACGTAAACTCTCTGGAATCCCTGGTGTTGTTGAAATCAATACCTGGGGAGGTTATTTAAAACAGTACGAAATCGCTATTGACACCGACAAATTAAACGCCTTAGAAGTTAGTATCTCCGATGTGTTTAATGCCCTCGATCAAAACAATTCCATCGGTGGTGGTAGTTATATTGAAAAGAAAAATCAATCCCATTTTATACGTGGAGAAGGATTAGTGGAATCCTTGGAAGATATTGAAAACATTGTGATTGAGGTACGTAATGGTACTCCTCTACTCATTAAGAATATCGCCAAAGTTCAGTTTGGATCTGCTCCTCGTTATGGTGCCATCACCGCCAATGGTGAAGGAGAAAAAGTCCTAGGACAGGTGATGATGCTCAAAGATTCTGATTCAAACAGAGTTATTCAGGCAGTAAAAGAGCGTATCGATGAAGTAGCCTCTACCCTTCCTCCTGGTGTTTCGATCAAACCTTTCTTAGATCGCTCCGATTTAATTGGAAGAACCACTTTTACCATTACAGAAAACCTAGTATTAGGATGTTTGATTGTCATCTTTGTTGTGGTTCTATTTTTAGGACATTTGCGTTCTGGTTTAGTAGTCGCATCGGTGATCCCTCTTAGTTTGTTCTTTGCACTGACTATGATGTACATCTTTAAAATCGATGCCAACCTTATGAGTTTAGGAGCTATTGACTTTGGAATTATCATTGATGGTGCGGTGATCATAGTAGAATACGTCGCCTTTCATATTCACAGGCGTAGTGAAGAATTTGCTCTCTTGTCCACTAGAGAAGAAAAAGACGCTCTTCGTGATAAGATCACCTTTGAAGGTTCCTCAAAAATGATGAATTCAGCCATTTTTGGACAGTTTATCATTCTGATCGTATTTATTCCTATTCTCTCACTCAGTGGTGTTGAAGGTAAAATGTTTACTCCTATGGCCCTCAGTTTTAGTTTTGCCCTTATAGGAGCCATGTTGCTCTGTGTGACCTATGTCCCTGCTGTATCAGCTATGTTTATTAAACCAGATAGCAAGAAGTTTGCCATCTCTGTGAAGTTAATAGATATCTTAAAATCATGGTACAAACCATCATTAGAATGGGCTATTAAATTTAAAAGAGGGATTTTAACCACTTCTGGATTATTGCTAATTACAGCTGTACTTCTATTTATGCGTATGGGAGGTGAATTCTTACCAACATTAGATGAAGGTGATTTTGTAATTCAACCTGTTATTAAAACAGGAACATCCCTTAGTAAAACTATTGAAATCACTACGGATATTGAGCGTATTCTATTAGATGAGTTTCCGGAGGTCAATCAAGTTGTTACTCGTATTGGAGCTGCTGAAGTTCCAACGGATCCCATGTCTATGGAAGAAAGCGATGTCATCATTCAATTAAAGGATAGAGACGAGTGGGTTTCTGCTACTTCTAAAGATGAACTTGCTGATAAATTTAAAGAGGCACTCAAGGTAATTCCAGGATTGGAAGTAGAATTCACCCAACCTATTGAAATGCGCTTTAACGAATTGATTACAGGAGTGCGTTCTGACATTGCCATCAAGATTTTTGGATCTGATTTATCTGAGTTGAATCGATTAGGTGTTGCAGTTAAAGATCTCATTGAAGATGTAGAGGGAGCTTCGGATGTCAGCTTGGAAAAAACAGTAGGTCTTCCTCAGATGAACGTAAAGTTTAACCGTCAAAAACTTGCCCAATACGGCTTGAGTATAGAGAAGGTAAACGATGTGATCGCTATGGGATTTGCAGGTCGTATCAGTGGTCAGGTTTTTGAAGGAGAAAAGCAATTTGATATTGCAGTGCGATTTGACAGTGATCACAAAGGCTCTTTTGAAGACTTAAAGAATTTATATGTAGATACTCCAAGCGGAAACAGAATACCTTTAGAAGCCTTAGCAGAAGTGACCCAAACATTTGGAGCTGCTAAAATATCTAGAGATGATACTCAGCGAAGAATTGTAGTTGGAGTTAATGTCCGCAATCGCGATTTAGAATCTGTTGTCGAAGAGATTCAAGGTTTAGTCAATCAGCATATTGAATTCCCTGTGGGATATACAGTTACCTATGGTGGTCAATTTGAAAACCTACAATCAGCTAAAAAGCGCTTAGCAATTGCTGTTCCAGTGGCATTAGTGCTCATATTTATCCTTCTGTACTTTGCTTTTAAATCGGTTAAGGAAGTATTGATAATCTACTCTGCTATTCCATTTGCAGCAGTTGGTGGCGTCTTCTTTTTAGCCTTACGCGATTTACCATTTAGCATCTCAGCAGGTGTTGGTTTTATAGCCCTATTCGGGATTGCAGTACTCAATGGTATTGTGATGATTGAACACTTTAAATCAATGAGTGAATATTCTAAATTACCTATAGATAAAATGGTGGTAGAAGGAGCATTGGATCGTTTACGTCCCGTATTGCTGACCGCTGCCTCAGCAGCCCTTGGTTTTATTCCAATGGCACTTTCTGAAAACTCAGGAGCAGAAGTTCAACGTCCTCTAGCAACTGTCGTTATAGGAGGACTAATCACTTCTACGCTATTGACACTCATCGTACTACCAATCCTCTACTCTATCTTTAATAAAATAAAACAAAAATAAATCATGAAGTATTTCAATAACTATCTAGTATTCACTTTAGCAGTCTTATTATTCTCTTGTAAGGACCAAGAAGTAACTTCAGAAATCGCTTTTGAAGATGATTCTATAGTTCAAATAAGCAACGAACAATTTGAGCACGCTCGAATGGAATTGGGAAGCTTAGAATCTCATTCATTTGCTACAAAAATTGCCCTAAATGGACATACAGAGGTTGCTCCTCACAATAAGGCAACTATTTCTACTTATTACGGCGGATATATCAGTTACAGCCCATATTTAATTGGTGATACCGTTAAAAAGGGTCAATTGCTCATCAAGATGAAAAACCCTGAATTTATTGAACTTCAAGAAAATTATATCAAAGCTTTTGAAAGCTATCAGTATCTCAAAGTCGACTTTAATCGCCAAGAACAACTCTATCAAAAACAAGTGATTGCCGATAAGGATTTTCAAGAAATTCGAAGAATGTTCAAGAGTGCAGTCGCAGATGTTGAATCACTTGGTGCTCAATTAGAATTACTCTCAGTAGACCTCGAAGAATTACAATCAGGTACCATTCAATCTGAAATTTCAATCCTATCACCTATTGATGGAGTGATTTCACATGTAGAACTCAATTTAGGGGTTTATATTCCAGCTCAAAGCATGATGATGGAACTAGTCAACAACAGCGATTTGCATTTAGAATTAGACGTTTTTGAAAAAGATTTAGACCTTTTAGAAAAAGGACAAAAGATCGAGTTTAATGTTGTTGGAAGTTCAAAAACCTATAAAGCCAAATTGGAACTCATCGGTAGTGAAGTTGAAGAAGAACTTCGTACTGTTACTGTTCATGCAGATTTAGAGAGGCCTTTATCTAAATTAATCCCTGGATTGTTTGTCAATGCACTAGTATACGCTCAGCCAGAGCAGTTAGAGGCTTTACCAAAAGAAGCTTTTATCACTGCGGATGATCACACTTATGTCTTGATTTTAGACAAAAAAGATGAAGGTGGTTATCAGTTTAAAAAGCAACTTGTTGAGATTCATAGAACAGATCCAACACATATCGCTTTTGACAGTGCTGCGTTAAAAGGAAAAGAGTTTCTAATTAGCGGAGGATTTCAGCTGTTTTAATAGTTGATTAAATCTTCAATGGCCCCTTGAATTTGAGCTATTGGAAGGTATCCCTCTTCTAAATTTTTAGCAAAAGGTATCGGTGTATCCATACTTCCAATGCGTTTTATGGGTGCATCGAGCAATTCGAAATGATGCTCTGTCAGATAGGCTGAAAGTTCACTAGCAAGGCCTCCAAAGAGGCTGTCTTCCTGAATGATCACAACTCTAGAAGTTTTCTTTACAGAATCGACAATTGATTTATAATCAATAGGTTGTATGGTTCTAAGGTCAATTAGGTCAGCTGAAATTTCAGTGTGTTGTTCTAAATACGCTAGGGCCCAATGAACTCCTGCTCCATAACTGATGATGGAGAGTTGTGTCCCCTCTTTGATAAGCGCAGCTTTACCGATCTCTATGGTGTAGTAATTTTCAGGAACATCTTGTGTAATTCTTCTGTAGAGTGCTTTGTGTTCAAAGAACATGACAGGATTTGGATCTTCGATCGCTGCACAGAGCAACCCTTTAGCATCGTATGGAAAAGCTGGGTAAATAACTTTTAAACCAGGGGTCTTGGTAAACCAGGCTTCATTGGTTTGGGAGTGGAATGGACCAGCCCCTACTCCTGCTCCACAGGGCATTCTAAAGACGACATCACAGTGTTCTCCCCAGCGATAGTGCATCTTTGCAGCATAGTTAACAATAGGATTAAATCCAGAACTTACAAAATCTGCAAATTGTAATTCTACAACCGCCTTGTACCCATTGATGGATAGACCAATAGCGGTTTCTACAATTCCAGATTCACAGATAGGTGTGTTTCGAACGCGATCCAAACCAAAAGCATCCACAAAACCCTCCGTCACTTTAAAAACACCTCCGTACTCAGCGATATCCTGCCCCATAATCACAAGACTAGGATGTTGCTCCATCGATTGATAAAGGCCTTCTCTTACACTGTCGATGAATCGAATGTTTTGCTTCTTTGAAGAAGGTTTATGTCCTTGTAATTGAAAGGGTTTATAAACATCATTGAGCTCTTTTTGAGCATCAAATTCAATTTCATTTTCATCAAAAGCAGCTTTTAAATGCTGATCGATTTCCTGTTGAATATCTTGTTGATACTGTTGGATAAGCTTTTTATTGAGGATATTTTGTGTTAATAAAAAACCTTCAAAGTTCGATACAGGATCTTTTTTCTTCCAAAACTCAATAAGATCATCAGGTACGTATTTAGTACCACTCGCCTCTTCATGCCCTCTAATTCTAAAGGTTTTAAACTCCACTAAGATAGGTCTAGGGTTTTCAATCATCGAGGCTCTGAGCTCTGACACTTTGTGATAAACTTCTAAAATATTGTTTCCCTCTATAATATGAGATTCCATTCCATAACCTACTCCTTTATCGGCAATATCCTTACATTTAAATTGATCAATGGAGGGTGTTGATAATCCATAACCGTTGTGTTCGATACAGAACATCACAGGAAGATCCCAAACGGAGGCTATGTTTAAGGCCTCGTGAAAATCACCTTCAGAAGTAGCCCCTTCCCCACTAAAGACAGCAGTTATCTGATTGTTATTTTTGAGTTTATTGGCAAGAGCAATCCCATCAGCAACCCCTAATTGAGGACCTAAATGAGAAATCATACCAATGATTTTGTACTGTTGGGTTCCAAAGTGAAAGGAACGATCTCTACCTTTAGTAAAACCGCTCTCCTTTCCTTGCCACTGTGTAAAAAGGCGATAAAGGGGAATTTCTCTAGATGTGAACACTCCCAAATTGCGATGCATTGGTAGAATGTACTCATCCTTATCCAATGCAAGAGTTACTCCTACAGCAATGGCTTCTTGGCCAATTCCACTAAACCATTTGGATATTTTTCCCTGTCGAAGTAAGACCAGCATCTTCTCTTCAATCAAACGGGGCTTAAGCATTGCCTTATAGAGAAGCAGTAGCTGTTCTTTTGACAATTGTTTTATATCATACTTCATACAGGCGATTTGTTATATAAATGTAAAAAAATATTAAATAGTATATCAAATGGACTTGAAAACTATTTGTTAAATTTGAAAATATTAAATCAATCATCATGAGTAGAATACCTAGTGTAGACTTAAGACTTTTCCTCAGCGACAAAGCTGAAGACAAACAGCAATTTGTTCAAGAAATTGGCGCTGCCTTTAGCGATATAGGTTTTGTGGCTTTAAGTGGACATTTTCTCGATCAAAATTTAATCGATGAGCTCTATTCTGAAGTCAAGTCCTTTTTTAATTTGGATGAAGACACTAAAAAGAACTATGAAATCGAGGGAATCGGTGGTCAACGAGGTTATACTTCTTTTGGAAAAGAATCTGCTAAAGGATACAAGGCTGGTGATTTAAAGGAGTTTTGGCATTTTGGACAATATGAGATTCCAGAAGCCTTAAAATCTGAATATCCTGCTAATGTTATGGTCAGTGAGGTTCCCAATTTTAATGTAGTTGGAAAAAAGGCCTATAAACAATTAGAGAAAACAGCTGTATATGTACTTAGAGCCCTTGCACATTACTTGGGATTGGATGAACTCTACTTTGATCAATACGTTCAAAATGGAAATTCTATTTTAAGACCGATCCACTACCCTCCTATAGTTGATGAACCTAAAGATGCTGTTCGAGCAGCAGCGCACGGCGACATCAATCTCATCACTCTTTTAATGGGTGCTCAGGGAAAAGGATTACAAGTTCAAGATCATCAGGGCGTATGGCACGATGCTATAGCACGTCCTGATCAGTTGATGATTAATGTTGGAGATATGCTCTCTAGATTGTCGAATAACAAACTCAAATCAACCATTCATCAGGTTGTCAATCCAGAACGTGAACTGTGGGGATCCTCTAGGTATTCCATTCCGTTCTTTATGCATCCTATATCGAGTATGAAACTAAACTGTTTGGAAGGCTGTGTTGATGCTGATCACCCCAAACAATTTGAAGACTGTACTGCAGGAGAATACCTTCACGAAAGACTTGTCGAATTAGGACTTATCAAAGAATAATGGATTTACAAGATCAATTAAAGAACCTGTTTCCAGACCATGTTCCTAGTGAAGAGGAAGTATCAGATGTCTCTGAATTCTCTGCTCAAGAGGAACCATTGATTTGTAAATACGAAAAACGCAAAGGGAAACCCATCACCATTGTCGAGGACTTTCAAGGTTCCGAAGAAGAGTTTAAAGCTTTAGCTAAAAAAATTAAATCCAAACTAGGCGTAGGTGGTTCTGTCAAAAACGGAGCGATGATTATCCAAGGTGATTACAGAAAAGTCATCATGGAAGATTTACAAACCATGGGTTATAAAGTTAAACGTGTCGGAGGATGAAAAGTTTAAAATCTTCTGAACTTATCTTAAATGATGATGGATCCATCTATCATCTCAATCTCAAACCAGAGGATATTGCTCCAATGATTATTACAGTTGGAGATCCCAATCGCGTCGCAATGATTAGCGATTGTTTTGATGCTGTTGAACTCAAAAAATCTTCGCGAGAATTTGTAACACATACCGGAACCTATAAGGGAAATCGAATCTCTGTCATATCAACAGGAATAGGAGCTGATAATATCGATATCGTCTTTAACGAACTCGATGCCTTAGTCAATATTGACTTTGAGACCAGAACTGTTAAAGAACAGCTCAGCTCACTTAAAATCATTCGCATAGGGACTTCAGGATCTATTGATGAACAAATCGATGTCGATCAGTTTGTAGTCAGTGAGGCTGCTATTGGTTTCGATCAAGCAATCCACTTTTATCAAGTAGAAGACCACGGATTTATAGATGATTTTAGATTAAAAACAGGATTAAAAAACCTGAGCCCTTATTTGTCAAAGGCTGATTCTCATATGCTTAATTGGTTTGATACCACTGATTTTCACAGAGGTTTAACCGCTACTTTTGTTGGTTTTTACGGACCTCAAGGCAGAGCACTTCGATTGCCCTCCAAGACTCCTAATTTTATCGATCAACTGAGCCATTATCACTACAAAGACTTAAATGTGACCAATTTAGAAATGGAGACATCAGCGATTTACGCCTTTTCTAGTTTAATGGGACATCAAGCCGTTTCACTCAACTGTATTCTCGCTCAACGTACCAAGGGAAGTTTTTCAAAGGATCCCCAAAAGAGTATTCAAAAGCTTATCGAAAAGACACTTTCGATTATAGCCTCCAATCTATAGGGTCTTTTCCAATAAGTTCTAAATAGTGATTCGCCTTTGAAAAATGCCCATTTCCAAACCAATGTCCTTTGTTAGCACTCAGTGGTGAAGGATGTCCGCTTTTTAAAACACAGTGCCTAGTTGTGTTAATTAGCTTTTCCTTTTTATGAGCAAAACCTCCCCAAAGCATAAAGACCACTCCCTCGCTGCTTTTTGAAATATGTTCAATAATCGCATCGGTAAAAAAACTCCACTCTTTGAGATGAGCACCTGGAGATGATTCAACAACAGATAAGGCTGTATTTAAAAGTAGAACTCCCTGCTGTGCCCAAGGGTCTAATTCTCCTGAAATGGGATAGGAGGTATCTTGATCGGTTTCCAGCTCTCTAAAAATATTAACCAGTGATGGGGGGTGTTTGACTCCTAGAGGAACCGAAAAGGACATCCCTGTCGCTTGATGGGCTCCGTGATACGGATCCTGACCTAAAAGCACTGCTTTAACTTCCTTTAAGCTACAGTGCTCAAAAGCTTTAAATATATGATTAAAAGGAGGGTAACAAACCTTTGTTTCGTATTCTTTTAGGATATACTCCTCAAGTTTTTTAAAAGAATCTGTGTCTACTAACTCTTTTAATTCTAAGTTCCAATCATTAGGAAGGATCAGCTTCATTAAATTGATTATTTTTGTACCTCTAAAATAAGGCTTTAATGACCCTAAACAAAATACAATCTAAAACACTTCAAGATCTAGAGTTTCAAACAGTAGTTTCTCAAATTAAAGAGAATGCTATAACTGATTTAGGAAAACAAGCTCTAGATGTCTTAATTCCTTTTAGAGAGGTGGACGCCATTAAAAATGCCTTAAAAGAAACTTCTGAATACCTAGCCTCTTTTGACAACGACAATCGAATTCCCTCAAATGAATTTGAAGCCATTAGTGCAGAACTAAAATTGTTGTTAATTGAAAACACGGTTTTAGAACAAGAGAGTTTTAAACGGATACAGAGCCTGTGTGTTTGTGTCAATGAGCATATTAAGTTCTTTAGAAAGTTTAAAACCTATTACCCACTGCTCTACTTACACACAGAGAATTTTACGGTTGAAAAAGAAATACCAGAAGCCATTGATAAGGTTTTTGATAAATACGGAGAGATTAAAAACGCTGCGTCAAATGAGCTCTACGAGATTCGAAAAAAATTAGGAGCTGTAAAAGATAAGATCAACAAGAGTTTTAATTCTGCACTTTCTACCTACAGTGCTTCTGATTATTTGGATGACATTAGAGAATCAGTAATTGAAAACAAACGTGTATTAGCGGTAAAATCAATGTATCGCAAAAAGGTAAAGGGTTCAGTTCTGGGTAGTTCAAAAACCGGATCCATCGTTTTTATTGAGCCGGATGCTAGTATGCAGCACAATAGAACGCTCAATAATCTCATTTATGAAGAGGAACAAGAAATCAGAAAAATTCTAGCGGATTTAACAGATTCTTTGAGGCCTTATAGAGACGTATTAAAAGATTTTCAGGACTATTTGGTTCATATGGACTATACGGCAGCTAAAGCGAAGTACGCTAAAAAGATCAATGCTTTGATGCCAATTATTGTCGATCAGCCTGTACTCGATTTTAAAAAAGCCTATCATCCATTACTTCTAGTAGCCAACAATAAAACTGGAGCCAAGACCTTTCCTCAGGATATCAGTCTCAATGAATCCAACAGAATTGTCGTTATTTCAGGGCCTAATGCAGGAGGAAAATCCATCACCCTAAAAACGATCGGTCTCTTGCAACTCATGCTGCAATCAGGTATTTTGATACCCGTACATGAGCGATCCAAAGCCTGTATATTTGATCGTATATTAACTGATATTGGTGACAATCAATCCATTGAAAATCATTTAAGTACCTATAGTTATCGACTTAAGAACATGAATCAGTTCTTAAAAAAGTGCAATCACAGTACTTTGTTCTTGATCGATGAGTTTGGTTCGGGTTCTGATCCAGAACTCGGTGGAGCCCTTGCAGAAACCTTTTTAGAAGTCTTTTACGAAAAAGGAGCTTATGGAGTGATCACAACTCATTACTCCAACCTTAAGATGCTGGCAAATGAATTAGAAGCAGCCTCGAATGCCAATATGCTCTTTGATCCAAAATCTTTAGAGCCCACCTTTCAATTAGTACTCGGAGAAGCTGGGAGTTCCTTTACTTTTGAAGTAGCTCAAAAAAATGGCATCCCCTATCGATTTATCAATCAAGCTAAAAAGAAGATTGAGCGCGGAAAAGTGCGATTTGATGCTACCATTGCCAAACTTCAAAAAGAACGCTCCGAAATACGCTCTACAGGATCTAAACTAAAAGACGAAGAGATTAAAGCTCGTCAAGAAGCTGATAAATTAGAAAAAATCAATGCCAAGCTCAAAGATAAATTAGTAAACTTTCAAGAGCTTTACGATTACAATACCAAGATGATTCATCTGGGAACCAAACTCGATGAATTGTCAGAGCAGTTCTTTGTGGATAACAACAAACGCAAATTGATTTCTCAGTTGCTTGAGATCGTTCAAGTTGAAAATAGCAAGCGTAAGAAAGTCGAGAAGGATAAGCGAAAGCAGTTAAAAGAGGAAAAAAGAAAGGTTGCCGAAGAATTGCAAAAGGAAATTACTGTCGTTCGAAAAGAAAAGAAGAAAAAGGCTGCTATAGAACAAAAAATAGCTCAGAAACCAAAACCTAGACCAACTTTTAAAGTTGGTGATCGCGTTCGATTGATAGATGGTAAGGCCGTAGGTTCAATCGATACCATTGAAAAAGACAAGGCTATTGTCAATTACGGAATGTTTACCACTCATGTGGCTTTAGATAATTTAGAATTGGTTCAAGCTGCAAAATGAGTATAGAAACTCCCTATATCTTATTGTACGATGGAGACTGCGGTCTTTGTCATCGATCCGTGCGTTTTTTATACAAGAGAGATCGCAAGCATCGATTAACATTCGTTCCACTAAAATCACCATTGGGAATTGAACTTACCAATCAATCGGGGATCGATACCAAGCGAATTGACAGTATTGTTTTAATCGAACAAAAGGTGGCTTATTTTATAAAGTCAAGAGCAGTTCTCAAGAGTTTAAACGCCCTTGGAGGATTGTGGAAACTTGTCTATCCACTACTAATGTTGCCAACTTGTTTTGGGGATTGGACCTATGATTTTATTGCAAAACGTCGCTTAAAATGGTTTAAAAAACCACAGTGCGCAATTCCATCAAAAATCGATATGAAGTATTTTAGAGAGGTCTAATTACTTTTTGTAATTATCGTCCCATTCTTTTGCTTTAGGTTCTCCTAATTTTCCAACTGATTTTCCAACAACCATTGAAACGGAAGCATCACCAGTCACATTGACAACGGTTCTACACATATCGAGTGGTCTGTCAACAGCAAAAATCAAGGCAAGACCTGCCTCAGGAATACCTGCTTGAGCTAGAACAATCACAAGCATCACCATACCAGCTCCTGGAACAGCTGCTGATCCAATAGAAGCCAGTGTTGCTGTAGCGATGATTCCCAATTGAGTTCCAAAACTCAAGTCCATACCAAAGGTCTGAGCGATAAAAACCGCAGCAACAGCTTGATAAAGACTTGTTCCATCCATATTGATGGTCGCTCCGATAGGAAGCACAAAACTACTCACCTCTTCATCCACTCCTAAGTGTTCTTCAACACGTTCCATAGTTACAGGAAGTGTCGCTGCACTTGAACTGGTTGAAAAAGCTAACAACTGTGCTGGAGCCAAACCTTGAAATAAGAATTTAGGGGTTTTACCTGTCACAAAATAGACGATCAACATATAAACCACAAGCATTAATGTAAGACCTATAAGTACAGATACAGCATACCAAGCTAATGCTTTAAACAGATCCAAACTAGGTGACTCAGCAACAAGTGCTGCTAACAAGGCAAAAACTCCATAGGGAGCACCTAACATGATTAAATCGATGAGTTTGAGTATGACTTCATTAAAGGAGTCAAAGAATTTTTTTGCTGGAGCAGCTTTAGCTTCTGGAATTAAAATGAGGCCTATTCCAAAGAATACCGCAAAGAAAATGACTTGAAGCATATTTCCGTTATCAGATGCAGCATTAAAAATATTAGATGGAACTAAATCTTCTAAAGCTTGTAAAGGACCTGATTCACGTTGCTTTTCTGCAGCTTGAATTTTTGAATCCGCATCACCTTTGTAGTTTTCGATGAGTTCATTTCTGGTAGCTTCACCAACAGAATTACCAGGCTTGATTACATTGACAACAGCCAAACCAATAGATACGGCAATTACGGTTGTCATCAAATACATTCCGATGGTTCTTCCTCCCATTTTAGAGAGCTTGGAAATATCTTTCAAATCAGATACTCCTTTGATAAGGGACGCAAGGATTAATGGTACTGCAATCAGCTTTAAAGAATTGATGAAAATAGTTCCAAATGGTTTTACCCAATCTGATACGATTTTAGGCCCCCATTCAAACTGGACCATTACGAGTGCAAATACCACCCCTAATACCATTCCTAAAATAATTTGCCAATGCAGTGCAAGTTTTTTCATCCTTGTTAGATTTTTCAATTAAATAAGGCGAAAGATAGGAATTTATAACTGATTCTTGTGTATTTGATTAAATAACATATAATCAGCCATAACCATTGCTGCCATAGCTTCTACAATAGGGACTGCTCTTGGAACAACACAGGGATCGTGTCTTCCTTTTCCTTTGGTTTCAACGGTATTTCCGTCTTTGTCTATAGTGGTGTAGGGTTGAATTACTGTAGCTACTGGTTTGAAAGCAACTTTAAAGTAAATATCCATTCCATTACTAATTCCACCTTGGATTCCTCCACTGTGATTGGTCACAGTAGATCCATCTGAATTAAAGGCATCATTGTGCTCACTTCCTTTCATTCGAACTCCAGCAAAACCAGATCCGTATTCAAATCCCTTTACCGCATTAATGGAAAGCATTGCTTTTCCAAGTTCTGCATGTAATTTATCGAATACAGGCTCACCCAGTCCAATTGGAACGTTTTGAATCACACAGCTAATAACTCCTCCAATGGTATCACCTTCTTTCTTCACCTTCATGATTAAATCTTCCATAGCAGAAGCCATGGTAGCATCAGGACAGCGTACATCATTTGATTCGATGGCATTTAAATCCAATTCACTATAGGGAGTGTGCAGTGTTAAATCACCCACCTGAGACACATAGGCTTTAATGGTCATTGGAGCAATTAATTGTTTTGCAATCGCACCAGCAACAACTCTTGCTGCGGTTTCTCTTGCAGAACTTCTCCCTCCTCCTCTATAGTCTCTGTGCCCGTATTTTTGATCATAGACATAATCCGCATGAGAAGGCCTATATGAATCTTTGATATGACTGTAGTCTTGAGATTTTTGATTGGTGTTATAAATAGCAAAACCAATTGGTGTACCGGTAGTTTTTCCTTCAAAAATTCCAGAAAGAAATTGAACCTCATCCGGTTCTTTACGCTGGGTTACAATTCTCGATTGACCTGGTTTTCTGCGATCTAAATCCTTTTGAATGGCTTCAAAATCCAATTCTAATCCAGAAGGACAACCATCAATTACACCCCCGATTGCTTCTCCATGTGATTCTCCATAACTAGAGAGTCTAAATAAGTTTCCAAAAATATTTCCTGCCATATCCTCGTTTTATAAGCTCAAAGATACGCTATCTAATTGTCGACTGCAACTATTAAAAATGCTTTTAGGCACAGCACCCAATGGTTTTTACCAATGCATTTTTTAATATGGTTACAGGATGTAATGCGTCTCTTGAAGTTCCATCTTTAATTTGATGTCTACAAGATGTTCCTGTAGCTGCAATAATCACATTAGGAGCTGTTTTTTCAATAGCTGGAAACAATCGAAGACTTCCTATTTTCATAGAGGTTTCATAGTGTTCCTTTTCATAACCAAAAGAACCAGCCATACCACAGCAACCTGAATTGATCAAGGTAACTTTATAGTTTTCAGGAAAATTTAAGACGTCAAAACTTCCCTTAGAAGTTTCAATAGACTTTTCATGACAGTGTGCGTGTAATTTAATTTCTGTTGCATCACTTGTAAATTGGCACTTAGATATTGAACCAGTATTCATTTCATCAGCTAAAAATTTACTGATCGTTAAAGCGTTTCTTTCTAAGTTATCTCTATCATCACAGGGAGCTAAAAGGCGTTTGTATTCGTCTTTAAAACTCAATACTGCTGAAGGTTCAATTCCTATAATTGGTAGATTTTTATCTAAGATACTTTCAAGATTATCGAGATTGTTTTCTGCTAGCTTTTGAGCTTGTTTGAGGAATCCTTTCGAAAGAAAGGTTCTTCCACTATCACCGTAGAACAATTGTACTTGATAGCCTAAACGCGTCAAGAGTTCTATAGCATCTTTTCCTATTTCCACATCCATATAGCGAATGAATTCATCGACAAAGAGCACCACTTCTTTTCCTTTTGGATTGTAGAGATCTTTTAGCTTCTTTAAATGTTTGTCGAAATTGCAGTTATATACTTTTGGAATGGAACGCTCTTGGGCAATTCCGATGGTAGCTTTTACAATTCCTCCAGTTAATTTATTGCCATTAAAAGAATTAAAAAACCAACTGGCCTTACTCATCATTTTGTTTAAAGCTGTACTATAGGCAAAGAATTTAGATCTAAGGGAGAACCCATTTTCTTTTTGATATTGGTATAGGAATTCAGCTTTTAAAGCCGTGATATCTACATTAGAAGGGCACTCACTAGCACAGGCCTTACAGCTTACGCATAGATCGAGTACTTCTTTTAATTCTTTTGAATCAAATTTATTGGAAGTAGTACCATTGGTCAAGAATTCTCTAAAAGCATTCGCTCTTGCACGAGTGGTATCTTTTTCGTCTTTTGTCGCTTGATAGGAAGGACACATACCCCCTGCTGACTTCTCAGTCTTTCTACAATCTCCTGAACCATTACAAGCCTCTGCTATTCTTAGAATCCCCATTTTATCTGAGAAATCCATCAGGGTTTCGATCTTTGGTTCTTCTCGACCTACTTCGTAGCGAAGCGATTCATCCATCGGAAAAGCTTCTACAATTTTTCCAGGATTGAAAATATCGGTTGGGTCAAATATTGACTTTAATTTGATCAGCAGCTGATAGTTTTCCTCACCTATTAACATAGGGATAAACTCTGCTCTTACGATACCATCACCGTGTTCACCACTAAAAGATCCCTTATAGGCTTTAGTGAGTTTTGCAACATCAGTCGTAATGGATCTAAATAGTTTTACATCTTCCCCCTTTTTTAAGTTGAGAATTGGTCTTAGGTGTAACTCCCCTGCTCCAGCATGTGCGTAATAAACCGCCTGCTGCTGGTAGGAAGCCATTATTTTAGTAAAATCAGCGATAAAATCTTTGAGATCTTCAAGTGCTACCGCCGTATCTTCGATACAAGCTACTGCTTTGCGATCCCCGATCATATTTCCCAAAAGCCCTAAACCAGCCTTTCTGAGTTCGTTCGCCTTATTAATATTTTCATCTTTTAGAGTCGCAGAAGCATAACTAAGCCCCGTGTTTTTTAATCTTTTTTCGAGAGATTGAATCTTAGTATCAAGTTCAGATTCACTATCAGCTCTTACCTCTAACATGAGTACTGCAGCGGGATCCCCTTCGATAAAGAAACGATTGGCCATCTGCTCTCGATTGCTCTTCGTACAATCGAGAATGATTTTATCCATCATCTCACAGGTGTACAACCCTTCTTCCATTACTGGAGCAACATCAGCTAAACAATCCTCAAGAGTTTTGTAATGAGGAACCAACATCGCTGCAAAAGATGGAGGTAAATCGTCTAATTGAAGTGTGATTTCAGTTGAAAAGGCAAGAGTTCCTTCACTTCCCGAGAGTAAATGACTCATATTAAAGAGCTCATTTCCTCCAAAAACGTCGCTTTTTAAAAGCTCGTCAACTGCATATCCAACATTTCTTCTGTGGATACTTTCTTTTGGAAATTCAGCTTTAATTTGATCTTGTACTTTCTTGTCTTTGAGTAGGTTATAAATACTTTTGTAAACTAACCCTTCAAATGTATTTTCTTCTGTTTTAGCATTAAAAGCTTCTTTGCTTATCGATGAAAATTCAACTTCTGATCCATCGAATAATACGGTTTTGAGACTTACCAATTTTTCTCGAGTGACTCCGTATTTGATGGATGTAGTTCCAGAAGAGTTATTTCCAACCATTCCACCGATCATACAACGATTAGAGGTAGACGTATTCGGACCAAAAAACAGTCCATGTGGTTTTAGGTATTGATTGAGTTCATCTCTAATCACCCCTGGTTGAACTCTTACCTGTTTCTTTTCAAGATCGAGTTCAAGAATCTCAGTAAAATGCTTTGACACATCCACTACAATACCAGTACCTACACATTGACCTGCAAGTGAAGTCCCAGCAGTTCTAGGAATTAAACCGATTTGATGTTCTCTGGCAAATTCGATTATGGTCTTTATATCCTCTACGTTTTTAGGATAGGCAACTGCAGTTGGTGTTTTTCTATATACGGAAGCATCGGTAGCATAAATTGCTTTACTGAGAGCATCCCAATGAAGCGTTCCATCGATTCGTTGTTGAAGCTGTTTTAGAAGATCTTGATTCAAGTCTAAATTTTTTTTTCAAAAATAAATGATTCTTAAAGGAATCCCATTAAAATTAATTGAAAAGAGTTAAAAATTATCAGCTTAACATTAAAGGCTTGTTAAATATGAGTTATCCTTTTTCTATTCGGTATTTAAATAATACTTTTGAAAGACTAAAAAATAAGAAATGATTAAAAATTTTACCAGGTTTATCATTGCGATTGCTGCACTGATGACGATTTCGTGTAACACGACCCCTCAATACACTTTAGAAGGAGAATTAGTAGGTTTAGAAGAAAACGATCATATATACATAATCGATGTTAAACCCAATAGAACGCAAGCGACATTGGATTCAGTGACTCCTATTAATGGAGTATTTAGCATTAGTGGAGCCATACCACCACTTCGTATGTATTACCTAAATGTCAACCATTCCAATATAAACATACCCGTATTTTTAGAAGATGGTACTATCACGGTTAAAGGAGATGTTAAAGATCCCAAGACCTACAAGGTGGGTGGAACTTCTCAAAATGAATACTATCAAGACTACATCGACAATACGATGATTTATAGAAATCAAATTCAAGCAATTGCTAATGATTTAAGAAGTGCACAATCTCAAAGAAAAGAATCACAAGTAGCTTCCCTACGTCAGGAATACAACGACTTAGTCGATGAGATTAAAGTTTACGAAAAAAGTTATATCACTGACTATACCGATTCATTTCTATCGTATTTATTGTTGAATAGAATGCACCAGATGAGTGAGCTGGAGATTGAAGATGTAGAACTACATTTCAATGCTTTTAGCGATCGAATCAAACAAACAGAAGAAGCTAAAAAATTAGCTGAGATGATTGAAAAATCAAAGTCGATTGCAATCGGTGCTACTGTTCAAGATTTTGAAGCTCCTACACCAGATGGTGGAACGCTTAAACTCAGTGAAAATCTTGGCTCTAAAGCAACGCTTATCGATTTTTGGGCTGCTTGGTGTAAGCCTTGTAGAGCTGCAAATCCACATATAAAAGAACTTTATGCTAAGTACAAAGATCAAGGTCTAGAAGTCATTGGAGTTTCTTTGGATAAGTCTAAAGAAGAGTGGTTAAAAGCTATCGAAGAAGACGATTTACCTTGGTTACAAGTTTCTCATCTTCAATATTTTGATGGACCTATAGCGACTAGTTTTAATATTCGTTCTATTCCATCTGCCATCATTGTAGATAGTGAAGGAAAAATACTTGAGCGCTACATCTACGGATCTCAAGTGGATGAAGCTCTTTTAAAAATATTCGGAAACTAAATCTTTTTGCGTTCCAGTAGTACAAACAATACTAGCGGTATTAAAAGTGCTACAACTGCAATAGGATCCTTAAAGATGCTCATTGGAACTAGGAATAGGGCGATTGCTAAACCTGCAATGGCCCCTGCAAAATGTGCTGCATGACCAATATTGTCATTAGCTCGTTTGATTCCGTATAAGGTGTAGAGCATATATCCTAAACCTACTAAATAAGCAGGAAGTGGAATCGGTATAAACATAATTCCGAGTCTCATTTCTGGATAGAGCAAAATTGCTGCATATAAGATTCCAGTAATCGCACCACTGGCTCCAACAGCACTGTAGAGTAGATTTTTTCGATAGTAAATAAAACTAAAAAGATTTCCAGCTATTAAACTGATAAAGTAAACGGCTAAAAACCCTAGCACACCTAATCGATAGATGACAATATCCCCAAAAAAGTAAAAGGTAAACATATTGAACAGTAGATGCGAATAATCAACATGAAGAAAACCCGCAGTAAAAATACGTTCCCACTGCCCTCTTTCAACGGCAGCAACATTAAATTTATAGCGTTCAAAAAAATGATCATCCTTAAATCCTTTATAAGTGATTAGGACATTGGAGATAATAATAAACAGACTTAATGGATGTAATGAATTCATAGCTTAAAAACCAAATATACTTATATTTGCCCTATAATTTTCTACCTTTATCTCTATATGTATCAGTTACTCTATATTTTAATAAAACTCGTAGTTCATCTACCAAAATGGCTCAAGTATTTATTAGAATTAAAACTATTTATAGTGATCTATTACATATTTGGATACCGCAAAACGGTAGTACTCGATAACTTACAACTTGCTTTTCCAGATCGATCCCTACAATCCCTTAAGAAGCTTCGAAAACAATTCTACAAACACCTGATCGATGTGTTTATGGAAACGATTCAGCCATTGGCTTGGAATGAGCAGCAAATTAAAAAGCATTACAAACTACTCAATGTAGATCTAGTTGATAAAGCAGCAGAAAATGGATCGGTATTGCTTATGGGTGGGCATTATGCTAACTGGGACTGGGTTTGCTCAATTGCTTGTTGGGTATCCAAACCCTCTTATGTCGTCTATCAACCTATCAGCAGTGGTTATTTTGACAAACTCGTACATCAAATTAGATCTAGATTTGGATCGATCATGGTTCCCAATGGAAAAGTAGCTAAAACAGTCCTTCAAAACCAGCGAAAAGGCCTAAAAGCAATCTATACGATGGTATCTGATCAATCACCTATGTTGTCAATGGCAAAGTTATGGCTTCCTTTTATGGGTGTTGAAGTACCTGTTCACAGTGGAGCAGCATCCTTGGCTGTTAAATCAAAAATGCAAGTATTCTATATCAAAACTCATAGAGTCTCTAAAAACCATTATGAAGTTGAGTTTGTAGAGCTTGTAAAGGATGCTTCTAAAACAGATGAAATAGCACTTACCAAAGCCTATTTTAAGGCCTTAGAAGCGCAAATTAACCAGGAACCTGCCTATTATTTTTGGACGCACAAACGTTGGAAACACGCAGGTAAAAAACCTTAAACCAAGCCTTTTATTTCATCCATCATCGCATTGGCAACTGATTCAGCCTCTGAAACAGACTTCGCCTCGGTATACACTCGGATGATGGGCTCTGTATTAGATTTTCTAAGGTGTATCCAGTGATTTTCAAAGTCGATCTTCACACCGTCTTGTGTATTGATACGCTCGTGTTGATAGCGCTCTTCAACTGCTTTTAGTAGACTGTCAACATCGATACTCGCATCGAGTTCAATCTTGTCCTTTCTCATAAAATAAGCTGGATAGGAAGCCCTGAGTTCAGACACCTTAATATTCTTTTCACTGAGTAACATTAAAAAGAGTGCAGTTCCAACTAAGGCATCTCTACCATAGTGACTTTCTGGGTAGATAATACCTCCATTACCTTCACCACCGATAATGGCATTGGTATCCTTCATACATTGTACCACATTGACCTCACCTACAGATGCAGCAGTATAGCTACCCTTGTGTAAATTTGTTATATCGCTAAGCGCTCTCGAAGAAGAAAGATTAGAAACAGTGCTACCAGGAGTTTTACTCAGGACGTAATCAGCACAAGCCACTAGGGTGTATTCCTCTCCAAACATTGTTCCATCTTCAGAAATAAATGCCAAACGATCGACATCTGGATCCACTACAATACCAAAGTCAGCTTTATGTGTTACAACAGCTTCCATAATTGCTCCTAAATGCTTTTCCAAGGGTTCTGGGTTGTGTGGAAAATGTCCTGTAGGATCACAGTACAATTTTACCACCTCTACTCCTAATTGTTCTAAAAGAGCAGGAATAAATATACCTCCTGTTGAATTCACTCCATCAACAACTACTTTAAAGCCCTTTTTCGCGATTTGTTCTTTATGAACTAATTTTAAGTTCAGTACTGCATCAATATGTTTTTGAAGATAAGAAGCATCCTTGGTTTCAATTCCTAATTCATCTACTTCAGCATAATTAAAATCCTCTTTTGCAGCACTTTCTAATATCATTTCTCCAGCATTTGCATCGATAAACTCCCCTTTGCTATTGAGTAACTTTAAGGCATTCCACTGTTTTGGATTGTGACTTGCGGTGAGAATGATTCCACCATCTGCCCCTTCCATTGGTACAGCCAGTTCCACAGTTGGGGTGGTCGAAAGCCCTAAGTTAATGACATCGATTCCAAGTGCTAAAAGGGAGTTGACAACAATCGCTTCCACCATCGCTCCAGATAAACGAGCATCTCTTCCAATGACGATTTTAACTCGATCATTGGTGGAATGTTGCTTAATCCAAGAACCATAAGCGGATGCAAATTTAACTAAGTCTAAGGGAGTGAGATTGTTATCCACTTCCCCTCCAATGGTTCCGCGAAAACCTGAAATCGATTTTATAAGAGTCATAGAGTTATTTTTTTAACAAATATAAGTAAACCTTGTACTTTCTAAAGGCTAATTGCTATTTTAGAAGCAAATAAATACTGTGAATATATTAGCACATTCTTATTTGTCTTTTGGAGATTCAGATCTGATCATTGGAAACTTTATTGCAGATCAGGTGAAGGGTTCCAATCTCTCTGAGTTTCCGATGGGGATTCAAAAAGGTATCCTTCTCCATAGAGCTATTGATGATTTTACAGATTCACACCCCCTTTACAAAAAGTCGTGTAGACGAATCTTTTCTCATCAAGGACATTATGCCAGAGTGGTTATCGATATCGTGTACGATCATTTTTTGGCAAAGAATTGGAATCAGTATTCCAATAATGATCTAGAGACTTATTCCCAGGGTTTTTACGACTTATTAAAATCCAACAATGAACTACTTCCAAATAAGGCTCAGTATGTATTACACTATATGTCAAAATCCAATTGGCTAGTTATGTATCAATCCATATCGGGTATCGATCGCATCTTTAAAGGAATGCACTCACGTGCCAACTACGGTTCTTCTATGGATTCAGCATCTGAACTAATTGAGTTATACACCGATGAATTTCAAAATGAATTCAGTCAATTTTTTGAAGAAATTACTATCTTTTCAAAATCAAAAATCAACGAATTATGAAAAAATCCCTCATTCTTCTTTTAGGAGTTATAACACTGAGTTGTTCCACTACAAAAGAGGATCAATCCCTAGGATTAATAACCGATAATGCGATGGTGGTTTCTGCAAGAGCGGAAGCTTCTGCAATAGGATCTGCTGTGATGCAACAAGGTGGTAACGCATTTGATGCTATGGTTTCTACAGAACTCGCCCTTGCCGTTGCCTATCCCTTTGCTGGAAACATCGGAGGAGGTGGGTTTATGGTCTACAGAACTAATGAAGGAACCTATGGAGGAATTGATTACAGAGAAAAGGCTCCGATGTCTGCCCATAGAGATATGTATTTGGACACAGAGGGAAATGTTATTGAAGGTATGAGCACAAAGGGTGCTACTGCTATAGGAGTTCCTGGAACCCTTGCTGGACTTTTTGAAGTCCATGAAAAGTTTGGAAGTCTTCCCATAGAACAATTGATACAGCCAGTAATTGACCTTGCTGAGCGCGGTGTTGTTGTGACACAGCGTCAAGCAGATAGACTTAAGTATTACAGAGAATTATTGGTTGAAGTAAATGGTGAAAACTCGCTTTACACTTTAGATTACAAAGTTGGGGATACGATTAAAAACGTTGCTTTTGCAAACACGCTTAAACGCGTTATCAAAAATGGTAGAGATGAATTCTACAAGGGAGAAACAGCGAAAATTCTCTCAAAATTTGTCATGGACAAGGGAGGATATATAACTGAGGATGATTTAGCAGCTTATGAGGCTGTTTGGAGGCAACCTGTGATTTTTAATTACAAAGATTTGAAAATTATATCTATGAGCCCTCCCTCTAGTGGTGGAGTCACTATGAATCAAATCTTTAAGATGATCGAGCCCTATAATATTGGTCAGTACGAGCACAATTCTTTAGAAGCCATTCAACTCTTTACAGAAGCTTCTAGAAGGGCTTATGCAGACCGCAACTACTTTTTAGGAGATCCTGATTTTGTGGATATTCCATTAGATGTTTTATTGAGTGATTCTTATTTAAAAGAGCGTTTTGACACTTTTAGTTTTGATGCTGCTACCCCATCCTCTGAAGTAGCAAGAGGAACTGTAGAGGTAGTGGAAAGCGATGAGACCACCCACTACTCTATTGTAGACCCATTTGGAAATGGCGTATCTGTGACCACTACTCTAAACGGAGCTTTTGGATCGAAACTATTTTGTGAAGAATTAGGCATCTTTTTAAACAATGAAATGGATGATTTCTCCTCTAAGGTAGGGGTTCCCAATATGTTTGGACTTATCGGTGCCCAGGCCAATGCCATTGAACCTCAAAAACGTATGCTCTCATCCATGACTCCAAGTATCGTAGAAAAAGACAAGGAGCTCTATGCGGTTGTTGGAACTCCAGGAGGATCAACCATTATCACCGCAGTAGCACAAACAATTTTAAATCTCTACGAATTCGAGATGGGAATGCAAGAAGCAGTCAATGCTAAACGATTCCATCATCAGTGGTTACCCGATGAAATCGTGTTAGAAGCTACTGGATATTCCGATGAGCTCAAAGCGGCATTAGAAGCAAAAGGGTATACGATTCGACAGGGAAGAACAAGAATTATCGGAAAAGTAGATGCGATCAAACGTCTAAAAGACGGACGATTGGAAGCAGGTGCAGATCCTAGAGGGGACGATGCAGCAGTTGGATTCTAATTAATTTAGCGTCGCTTCTTCTAATTGTCTTTTAAGGGTATTCATGGACTCTTTTAATTGTAGTAGCAATTTACTCTCTTGAGGCTCTTCAATCCCGAAACTGATTCGACTACTGACCTCCCATACCTCTTGGATTTGAAGGGCTGATATTTTATAGGGTTCGTAATCTGGATTTATAGAGACTAATTCATAGAGTCCATTTTCTAATACATTGATCTTTTTAACCATTATAGAATCAAAGAGTACCACTACATAAATTTTGTTTGAATTGATGTGAGAGAGTTTTTCAACGGCTCTAGCAAGAACCCAATCATTTGCTCTTAGGTTTGGAAGCATACTATCTCCTTCGATCTGAAAACCTCTATAAGTTGAGTTTTTGAATTGAGGAATCGGAAATTCAAAGGCAGGTAATTGTTTGTACCAACTTGTGTCAGCGACATTCTGAGGATAACCAGCAGCAGCCTTTGCGTTGACTAGGATGATGTTTTCAGACTCTTCATTAGCGAGACTGATGACCTTTGGAGAACAATCTTTTGAACTGTAATCTAAATATTGAGGTTGATTCTCTTCGTAGAGCCACAGTGGATTTACACCAAATTCTTTGACAATACGCATTAATCCATTAGCGCTGAGTTCGCTTTTCTCTCGTTCAATATCAGCAGTGGTTTTTGCATCTCCAAGAAGTTGTCCAAAACTTTCTTGTGTTAAACCAAGTTGTTTTCTAAGAGCAATAAATCGTTCTGTAATCATCATAATAAAGTATTTGTATAAAGATAGAATTATATGGAATATTTCCAAAATTAAAAATTGGAAATTTTCCAACAGTCTGTTTGAAATACCTAAAAACAAGGATGAGATTTACTTTCTTTTGATTATTTAAAATAGTAAATTGCTTGCTTGAATATGGACAACACGAATAACACTATAGCAGTACAAGGAGCTCGAGTTCACAACCTTAAAAATATCGATATTGATATTCCAAGGGAGCAACTTGTCGTCATTACTGGATTATCCGGTAGTGGAAAGTCTTCACTTGCTTTTGATACCATTTATGCTGAAGGTCAGCGTCGTTATATTGAAACTTTCTCTGCCTATGCCAGACAATTTTTAGGATCACTGGAACGACCTGATGTCGATAAGATTGACGGCCTATCCCCTGTGATTGCCATTGAACAAAAAACAACTTCTAAATCTCCGCGCTCAACTGTTGGAACCATTACAGAAGTCTACGACTTTTTAAGACTCTTGTTTGCAAGAGCCTCGGATGCGTACTCCTACAATACTGGAGAAAAGATGGTTTCGTATACAGATGATCAGATTCAAGAGCGTATTAGCGAACGTTATTTAGATAAACGCATCAGTATTTTAGCACCTGTAATACGTGCTCGAAAAGGACATTACAGAGAACTCTTTGAGCAAATTGCCAAAAGAGGTTTTTTAAAAGTTCGCGTTGATGGTGTTATCATGGACATTGTAAGAGGAATGAAACTCGATCGATACAAAACTCACGATATCGAGATCGTTATTGATCGAATAGCTGTTACTAGTGATACAGCGACACAGAAAAGACTCTCTGAAAGTATTTTAACTGCCATGAGTGAGGGTTCAGATCTTTTATTAGTTCTAGAACAAGAAAGTCAAGAAATTGAATTCTTTAGCAGGGATCTTATGTGTCCAAGTACTGGTATCTCTTATCCTGTCCCAGAACCCAATAGCTTTTCATTTAACTCTCCAAAGGGGATGTGTCCAAAATGCAATGGATTGGGACATCATTTTGAAATAAGTTTAGAAAAGGTTATCCCTGATGAAAAACTCAGTATCGAAGAAGGAGGAATTGAACCTTTGGGTAAAAAAAGAAGCACTTGGGCCTTTAAACAATTAGAGGCCATCGCACTTAAGTACCAATTTGATCTTAGCACTCCTATTTCAAATATTCCTGAACAAGCTATGAATATCATCCTTTATGGAGGTAATGAATCCTTTGAAGTATTTTCAAAAACAGCTGGGGTATCCAAATCCTACAAGATCGAATATGAGGGTATTTGCAATTTTATTCAATCTCAGAGTGATGACGCCCATACTTCTACTTTGAGACGTTGGGCTGAATCCTATATGGATAAAACCTTTTGCTCCACCTGTGAGGGAAGTCGACTTCAAAAAGAAGCTTTGTTTTTTAAATATCAAGGCAAGAATATTGCGGAATTAGCTGCCATGGATTTAGTAGACCTCAATGATTTCATCCTTACATCAGAATCGAATTTAAAGGGAGATCAAAAAATTATCGCTCAAGAAATCCTTAAAGAAATAAAGGCGCGACTGAGTTTTCTATTAGATGTGGGACTCAATTATTTGAGTCTCAATCGAAGCTCAAAATCACTTTCCGGTGGAGAGGCACAACGAATTCGTTTAGCAACTCAAATAGGTTCTCAATTAGTTGGTGTACTCTATATACTAGATGAACCCTCGATAGGATTGCATCAGCGAGACAACAACAGATTGATTCGTTCTTTGAAATCTCTTCGTGATTTAGGAAACTCAATTTTAGTCGTTGAACACGATAAAGACATGATTCTCGAAGCGGATTATGTAATTGATATTGGACCTCATGCGGGTAAACACGGTGGTGAAATTATCTCTAAAGGGACTCCTAAGGAATTACAAAAAACCAATACTACGACCGCGGCCTATCTGTGTGGTTCAATGAAAATAGAAATTCCAAAGATTCGAAGAGGTGGAAATGGAAACTCATTAATCCTCAAAGGCTGCAGAGGAAACAACCTCAAAAATATTGATGTAACTTTTCCTCTGGGTAAATTTATCGGAATTAGCGGGGTTTCTGGAAGTGGAAAATCTTCTTTAATTAACGAAACCCTCTACCCTATTTTAAACGCTCATTTTTTTAATGGTGTTAAAAAACCTTTAGAATACGATACGATTCAAGGATTGGAACATATCGATAAAGTGATCGATATCAATCAATCACCAATTGGCAGAACTCCCAGATCAAATCCAGCCACTTATACAGGTGTTTTTGGCGAAATAAGAAGCTTGTTTGCAAAAACGATTGAGGCTTCGATTCGTGGTTATAAACCTGGCAGGTTTAGCTTTAACGTAGCAGGTGGAAGATGTGAAACCTGTGCTGGTGGTGGACTAAAAGCGATTGAGATGAATTTCTTACCAGACATCTACGTTCCATGTGATGAGTGTTTTGGTAAGCGTTTTAACCGAGAAACACTTGAAATTAGATATAAGGGTAAATCTATTTCAGATGTTTTAGAAATGACAATTGATGAAGCAGTGTCATTTTTTGAATCCATTCCTAAAATTCACAGAAAGCTAAAAACCATACAAGATGTTGGTTTGGGGTATATATCACTCGGACAGCAATCGACAACCCTATCTGGAGGTGAAGCACAACGTATAAAACTAGCAACTGAATTGTCAAAAATAGATACTGGTAATACTTTTTATATCTTAGATGAACCAACTACTGGTCTACATTTTGAAGACATTAGAGTTTTATTAGACGTGTTGCAAAAGTTAGTTGACAAAGGAAATACAGTAGTAGTTATCGAACACAATTTAGATGTCTTAAAAGTAGTTGATCATCTTATTGACATTGGCCCTGAAGGAGGTAAATACGGAGGTGAGTTAGTAGCAGAGGGCACCCCTGAAATCGTTGCAACATCTAAAGTGAGTTTTACAGCACCCTTTTTAAAAGAAGAATTAAAAGCATAAACAATGACAAACGAACAAAGTAAAAAATGGAATGAGACCAAGACGAATGATTCCTGGGCACTCTTTAAAATCATGGGAGAATTTGTCAATGGATTTGAAGAAATGGGACTTATTGGTCCCTGTGTATCAATTTTTGGTTCAGCTCGTACGAAGGCAGGAACGGTTGAATATGAACTCGCTAGAAATATCGCTTATGAAATTGCCAATGTAGGATTTGGAGTGATTACTGGTGGAGGTCCCGGTATCATGGAAGCTGCTAATAAAGGAGCTAAAGAAGCTGGAGGTAAATCAGTTGGTCTCAATATTGATTTGCCTTTTGAACAACACGATAATGCCTATATCGACAGGGAATACAATTTGCATTTCAACTATTTCTTTGTCCGTAAGGTTATGTTTGTCAAATACGCACAAGCCTTTGTGGTCATGCCTGGTGGATTTGGTACTTTGGATGAACTCTTTGAGGCAATAACGCTGATCCAGACCCAAAAGATTGATAAATTTCCTATCATTTTAGTTGGGAGTTCCTATTGGAAAGGCCTAATGGATTGGATTAAAAATCAATTGTATGACAATGATAAAATAAGTAAGGACGACTTGGAATTGGTATATCTTGCAGATACTCCCTTAGAGGTAATCTCTCATATTGAGCAATTCTACGAACTTAAAGAACACAGTCCAAATTTCTAATTCATTGAAAAAAACTATCGCTTATAAAATCATTACAGTAGTTGTGATACTGTGCTTTGCTACTTCATTGTACGCACAGCATACTAATGAGATTATAGCTAAGATTGACACAAAGAATCATCAAATCAATATTCAGCAAACCTTCAGTTTTCAAAATTCAAGCGAGGATCCCTTATACGAACTTTATTTTAACGATTGGAATCACGCCTATAGTTCAAAAAACACTCCTTTAGCGAAGCGATTTAGCGAAGAGTTTAAAAAGAGCCTCCATGTGGCTAGTAATAAGGATCGGGGTTTTACCAATATCATTGGCATCATCGATGCTAACTTTCAAAAACTTAAATGGGAACGATTAGCCTCTTATGATTTAATAAAGATTGATCTCAATGAGGCGGTTCAGCCTAATGAAACCATCAAACTGATTCTAACCTATACGGTAAAATTGCCTCATGCTCGATTTACATCCTATGGTCACTTTTCCAACGGTTCTTACAATCTTAAAGATTGGTACCTCTCCCCTGCAATCTATCAAGATGGTGAATGGTTGCTTTATTCTAACTTAGATTTACAAGACCTCTATACGGGAGTAACTAATACGGTGATCAATTTTGTTTACCCACAAGAAATGAGTCTCAACTCTAACTACACAGAAATTAAATCGAGGGTTATGGAGGGTCAACAATGGGTTAAACTCGTAGGTAATCGTCAAAAGGGAGCAGAACTCTTTTTAGAACCCGTCAATAGTTTTAAACGATTTCAATTAAAAAATACTATTTTGGTGACTGATCTCATCAATGATAAGATGGATCAAAATCTCGTTGGAGAATCCCTAGATCGCGTTATCGATTTTATTTATGACAAATTAGGACCCTATCCTCATGATCAATTACTGATCACGTCAAAAAACAATGAGCGATATCAAATCTATGGATTGAACCTCTTACCAAGCTTTTTAAGCCCTTATTCCGATTCTTTTGCATTGGAATTAAATCTGCTTAAAACAACGCTCTACACCATGTTTAATGAAAGTTTCTTCATCAATCCTCGAAAAGAACAATGGGTCAGTGATGCCCTAGTTAATTATTTGATGATTCGCTATGTAGAAACCTACTATCCCGATACCAAATTACTGGGAAAATTAGCTGATTTTAAACTCCTGAAAGGCTTTTATGCTAGTCAGATAAAATTTAACGACAAATACGCCTTACTCTATAATTATTCTGCGAGAAAAAACCTCAATCAAGCCCTGCTCACCTCAAATGACTCATTGATTAAATTCAACAATCAAATCGCAAATAAATACAAGGCAGGACTAGGCTTGTCATACCTTTCTGAATATTTGGGGGACTATAGCCTCGATAAGTGTATCGAAGAATTTTACAACACCTATAATAAATCCGAGATTTCCGGTGAATTATTCAGAGAAGTTTTAGAAAATTTCACCGATAAAGATATCAGTTGGTTTTTTGAAGAATACATCTACACCAATAATAAAATCAATTTTAAAATTGACCGTGTTCGCTCCAAGTCTGATAGTACAGAAATTCGCATCAGCTCTAATAAAAACAATAAACTACCTATTTCACTCTTTGGTTTAAAGCAGGATTCTGTCGTTTTTAAAAAATGGATCAACCCTCAACAACTCAATAAAAGCTTTCTTGTTAAAAGTGACGATATTGACCGAATTGTTCTCAATTACGACCATAAAATTCCTGAAATCAACCCGAGGGATAATTGGAAATCGGTCAACGGTTTTCTATCTACCAATAGAAGATTGCGTTTGACGTTTTTTAAAGATATTGAAAATCCATACCGTTCACAGTTGTTCTATTTCCCGAATATGAAATACAATCTTTACGATGGATTTACCCCAGGTATTCGTTTGCACAACAAAACACCTCTAGACAAAGCTTTTGAATTTAGTTTCTATCCATCCTATTCCTTGGCTACAAATTCATGGGTAGGTTTTGGTACTGCCAATTATCAAAAGTACTACGAAAAGCCAAATCTGTACTACACCAATTTCAGTTTGGGCTATTCGAGTTTTCACTTTGATCGAGATGCTCGCTATTCTACTTTTGTCCCTATATTTAGTATGGGTTGGAGACCTTCTTATTTGAGAAAAAATAAAACGAATGTACTTTATGTGCGCTATGTATATGTCAATAGAGAGTACAGTAAATCTTCATTTACATTAGCAACTCCTAATTACGGAGTGTTCAATTTAGGTTATGGTAGTCTTGACAGAGATGCACTTAATTTCTTTAAGTGGAAAGTAAATTCAGAATATTCTACAAATTTTTCAAAACTGAATTTAGAAGTAGAAACCAGAAAACTTTACGACAACAAACAACAGCTTAATTTCAGGTTGTATCTGGGAACCTTTTTACACAACAATACCCAGGGTGATTTCTTTAGCTATGCATTGGATCGCCCAACAGATTACCTTTTTGAATATCCCTATTTAGGTCGTTCTGAAGAAGAAGGAATTTATTCCCAACAGCTAATAATTGCTGAAGGAGGTTTTAAATCAAAATTGTCCAATCCCTATGCTAATCAATGGTTGGGAGTTGCTAACACAAGTCTAAACGTGTGGAGATGGATCGAACTGTACAATGATGTAGGTTTTGTGAAAAACAAAGGATCACAAGCTCAATTGGTATACGATTTTGGAGTTCGATTTAATTTAGTCACTGATTATTTAGAGCTTTATTTTCCATTGTACTCCAACAATGGTTGGGAACTTACTCATAATGGATACAGTTCTAAAATGAGGTTTGTAATCGCTTTAAACACTAAAACACTTTCAGGACTTTTCAAAAGACAGTGGTTTTAAGGCTCTATTTTTTGCAAATCCTCTCAAATAAAGGTAATTTTGTAAAAATTCCAAACATACATGAAACTAAACCCAGAAAAGCAAAAAGAACTTTCCTACAACGAATTTAAAGAGCAAATCATCTCTGATTACAAAACTGCTTTTTTGAGTAGGGAATGTAGTTTGCTTGGAAGAAGGGAGGTCCTTACTGGTAAGGCTAAATTCGGAATTTTTGGAGATGGTAAAGAATTGCCTCAGTTAGCCATGGCTCGTGCATTTAAACCAGGTGATTTTAGATCGGGATATTATAGGGATCAAACTCTAATGATGGCTTTGGGCCTCTATACCCCACTTGATTTATTTCACGGATTGTATGCCACTACTGATATAGAGAAGGAACCCATGAGTGCTGGTAGGCAAATGGGAGGACATTTTGTAACGCACTCAATCGATCAAGACGGAAATTGGAAGAACCTTTCACAGCAAATGAATTCAAGTGCTGACCTTTCTCCTACTGCTGCTCAAATACCGCGATTATTAGGATTAGCTCAGGCTTCAAAGGTTTACAGAAATCATCAAACACCAAATGCCCACCTCTTTTCAAATGGCGGAAATGAAATTGCATGGGGAACTATTGGTAATGCGAGTACCTCAGAAGGTTGTTTTTTTGAAACCATCAATGCTGCAGGAGTTCTCCAAGTTCCAATGGTGATCTCCGTTTGGGATGATGAATACGGTATCTCAGTTCCTGCAAAATATCAAACCACAAAATCATCAATTTCTGAAGTCTTAGCTGGATTTCAAAGAACTGAAGACCAGGATGGATTTGAGATCATCAAAGTAAAGGGTTGGGATTATACAGCCCTGATACACGCTTATGAAAACGCAGCTGACATCGCTAGAGAAAAACACGTGCCAGTATTGGTTCACGTAGTTGAGTTAACACAACCGCAGGGTCACTCTACTTCAGGTTCGCACGAACGATATAAATCTAAGGATCGACTAGAATGGGAAGATGAGATGGATTGTAATAAACAGTTTAGATCATGGATTTTAGAGCACTCAATTGCTACTGAAGAGGAACTCGAGGCTTATGAAAAAGAAATTAAACGCACAGTTCGAAATTCAAAGCGACAAGCTTGGAATGAATTCTTAGCACAACATAAGGACTTAAAAGAAGATTTAATTTTAAAACTTAGTGATGCTGCTAAATCGTCTACCAATAAGGTCTTTATAGAAAAGATTAAAAATGATTTAATTGCTCTTGAAGAACCTATCAAAAAGGATTTAGTTTCCAAGGCGAGAGAAGCCATTCGCTTTATGATAGGTGAAGAATCTGAAGCTAAGAAAGTGCTAGCCAATTGGATCCAAGATTTTTTATCCAAAACTCAACCTGCATACAGTTCGCATCTTTACAGTGAAACAAAATTCAGAGCTACTGCAGTTGAGGCAATTCATGCGGAATATGACACTGACGCTCAATTAGTTGATGGACGATTAATCATCAGAGATAATTTTGACAAACTCTTAGAACAACATCCTGAACTGCTTATATTTGGTGAGGATTGCGGTAAAATTGGAGATGTAAATCAAGGTCTTGAAGGCCTTCAAGAAAAGTACGGAGAAATCCGTGTTTCAGATACGGGAATCAGAGAAACCACTCTTGTTGGTCAGGGAGTTGGAATGGCTTTAAGAGGATTGCGTCCTATTGCTGAAATTCAATATTTAGACTATATACTCTATGCGATTCAAACCCTGAGTGATGATGTATCTAGTCTACGTTATAGGACTTTTGGAAAACAAAAAGTTCCCTTAATTATCAGAACGAGAGGACATCGTTTGGAAGGAATCTGGCATTCGGGATCACCAACTGGTGGAATGATTCACTTTCTTAGAGGAATGTGTATTCTCTCCCCTAGAAATATGACGGTGGCTGCTGGTTTTTACAACAGTTTATTAAAAAGTGATGATCCAGCTATTGTTATTGAGAGCCTAAACGGTTATCGACTCAAAGAAAAAATGCCTTCAAATCTCGGAGAATATACTGTGCCTATTGGTGTTGTAGAAACCCTTAAAGAGGGTTCAGACATTACAGTGGTTTCCTATGGCTCTACCCTACGAATTGTCGGGGAGGTTGCTCAAAAGCTATTAGCGGTTGGAATCGACATCGAACTTATAGATGCTCAGAGTTTAGTTCCATTTGATTTGGATCATCAAATTGTGGAGTCTGTCAAAAAGACGAATCGATTGGTAGTGATTGACGAGGATGTTCCGGGTGGATGTTCAGCTTATCTCTTACAAGAAATTCTAGAAAAACAAGGAGCATATAACTATTTAGATGCACAACCGATGACCATCACTGCTCAGGCTCATAGACCAGCATACGCTTCTGATGGAGATTATTTTTCAAAGCCTAATGTTGATGAGATCTACGAAAAGCTCTATCAAATGATGCATGAATCAGATCCTTTGAGTTATCCGAGTATTTATTAGAGTTCTAAAAAGAATTTATATATTTAAATTAAATCTGTAATAACCTATGCAATCATCAAGTTTTAAATCTTTTGGATTACTTCTCTTTAGAATTGTAATTTCAGCTTCTATGTTGACTCACGGAAGTTCTAAAGCTATCAAATTACTCAATGGAGATTTTACTTTTGCGAATCCAATTGGAATAGGAGAATTACCTACTTTGATTCTTGCTGTCATTGCTGAAGTCATCGCTCCTATTTTTATCATCGTAGGCTACAAAACTCGATTGGCTACCATACCGGCCATGGCTACCATGTTTGTAGCAGCATTCATTGTTCACCTTAACGATGGATTTGGAAGGCAGGAGCTTTCAGTACTTTATTTGGTGAGCTTTTTATTGCTATTTATTTTAGGACCTGGTAAAATAAGTATTGACAAATCCTAGAGTATTTTAAAGATCAATTCTTTTAGAAGATCTTCATTACTCATCTGATATGAACCTACCCCCTTTCCTTTGAGATCCATTTCACGAAGTGCCTTTAGTATTCTACTGACTTCTTTGATGGGATAGTGATGTGCCGCAGTGTTAAACTCACTGACAAAGAAGGGATTGATCCCCAGTGAACTCGCAACATTTTTTGGGCTGTGATCACTTAAACTGTGATATTGCATCAGTTGTGAAAAAAAAGTGTGTAAGATACCTATGGTGACCACAAAAGGGTGTTCTTTTGGATTTTGATAGAAGTATTGTACAATTCTCAGAATCTTTTCAATGTTGCGTTCTGCAAGTGCTTTCTTTAGCTCAAAAACATTGTAATCTTTAGAAATACCTATATTTTTCTCAATGACCTCAGGAGTGATCTCAGCTCCTTTGTCAAGAACTAAGGAAAGCTTTTCAATTTCTTTGTCAATCTTAGAAAGATCAGTACCTAAGTATTCTGCCAATAAATGAGATGCTATTGGAGAGCATAAAAACCCTTTCTTTTGAGCATTGGTTCGTATCCAATTGGGAATTTGATTGTCATATAGTTTCTTTGTGTCGAGAACTACTGAAGATTTTGCCAGGGCTTTGTACAACGCTTTACGCTTGTCCAATTTCTTGTTTTTATAGGCGATTACTAAAATAGTTGAGGGTTGTGGATTTTCAGCATAACTGCTCAACTGTTCAATTTCTCTTGAGAGGTGTTGTGCTTCCTTAACCATCACAACCTGATACTCGGCCCCCATTGGAAACTGCTTCGCTTGATTTAAGATTTGATCTAACTTAGAATCCTTTCCGTAGAACACTACTTTATTAAAGGCTTGTTCGTGCTCTTCTAGTACGCTATTTGGAATGAAGTCACATAGCTTGTCAATATAATAAGGCTCATCTCCCATTAAGAAATAGATGGGCTTAAAATTTTTGTTTTTTATATCTAAAGCAATTTTATTTACTTCTTCCATTTAAAATGTTGAAATTTGTAGTATGAATCAACTGAATGTACCCCCTGTTGACTTTCGTTTCAAAAATAGCGAAAATAAAACCTATATCTTTGATATCATCCGTAAAAAGTTTGTGGTCTTACAACCGGAAGAATGGGTTCGTCAACACTTAGTTCATTATTTAATCTACCATAAAAACTACCCCAAGAGCCACATCAATGTCGAAAAAAAACTTGAAGTAAATCAAATGACTAGGCGTTATGATATCGTTGTTTTCGATAAAAGTGGGGGTATTGAACTCTTAGTAGAATGCAAAGCTCCATCAGTTGCTATCACTCAAGAGGTCTTTGATCAAATAGCTCGTTATAATCTTTCGTTAAAATCCAATTATCTCATGGTAAGTAACGGTTTAAAACACTATTATTGCCAAATCAATTACAAGGAAGAAAAATACAGTTTTATACCTGAAATCCCTGATTTTAAAGTTTAATTAGCAGCTCATTGAAAACAGCTATTGTCATACTTAATTGGAATGGTGCAACTCTTTTAGAGCGGTTCTTACCCTCGGTGGTAAAACACAGTGCATCCGCACAAATTTACGTTGCTGATAATGGTTCTACGGACCATTCTAAAGAAACTGTTGCTAAATTATTTCCTGCTGTCAAATGGATACAACTCGATAAAAATTACGGTTTTGTAGGTTATAACAAAGCTCTTGAAAACTTAGATGAGGACTTATTTTGTTTGTTGAATTCTGATATTGAAGTAACTGAAGGTTGGTTAGAGCCCATTGAATTGTTATTCGAACGACAAGAGGAGATCGCTATTGCACAACCTAAAATTCTGGATTACAAAGACAAGATACGTTTTGAATATGCAGGTGCTGCAGGCGGCTATTTAGATTTCTTTGGCTATCCTTATTGTAGAGGAAGAGTTTTTCAGCACTTAGAAGAAGACAAGGGACAATACGACGATAGCAGGCAGGTATTCTGGGCAACTGGAGCCTGTATGTTCGTTCGCTCCTCTGTATTTAAATCCTTAGGAGGATTTGATTCGAGTTATTTTGCACATCAAGAAGAAATTGATCTTTGTTGGAGAGCCAACAACCAAGGCTATCAGGTTTACTATATAGGATCTTCTCAAGTGTATCACCTTGGCGGTTCTACTCTAAGTAATATGAATCCCAAGAAAACCTTTTTAAACTTTAGAAATTCGCTCTTTAACATTTTAAAGAACCTTCCCCTATTTCAAGCCTTGGCAATTGTATTGTCTCGATTGATACTAGATGGCCTTGCTGGAATTGTCTTTTTATTTCAAGGGAAGGCAAGACATACCCTAGCCATTATTAAAGCTCATTTTAGCTTTTATTTTCACGCTAAATCGATCTATAAGAAAAGAATCAAACACAAGTCTAATCAACCCTATTACAGACACTTTTCAATTGTTTACTCCTATTTTGTTTTGGGTAAAGAAAATTTTTCTGATTTAACCAAACTTTGACTAACTTGCATATGCTTTAAAAACCCTATTAATTATTTAAAATCACTATGAAAAAGGCACTATTCGGATTATTATCACTTAGTCTTCTGGTTACTTCATGTGTACCTCAAAAAAAGTACGCTGAATTAGAAGCTCAAAACAGAGATGTTCAATCATTGTTAGACGCTGCTACTGTTAAGTTAAACAGTTGTATGGAAGACACAGCTCGTTTAAAATTATTAGAAGATCAAAACGCTTATTTAAAAGCCAATAATCAAGAACTCATCAATAACTTAGGATCTTTAACTACGCTTACTTCAAAAGGAGCAGATAACCTTGAGCGTTCGTTAGAAAGTCTTAAAGAAAAAGATTTAACCATTAGAAAATTAAACCAAGCGATCACAAGAAGAGATTCTGTTAATCTTGCTTTAGTACAATCACTTAAAGGTGTTCTTGGTAACATCGATGATGAAGACATTGAAATCGATGTAGAAAAAGGAGTTGTATTTGTGTCTATTTCTGACAAATTACTCTTTAACACTGGAAGCTATGTGGTTTCACAAAAAGCGAGAGCTGTTTTAGAAAAAGTAGCTAAAGTAGTTAATGATAAACCAGACTTCGAGTTTATGGTTGAAGGACATACTGATAAACGTAGCTTTGCTAAAGGAGATTTAGTTGATAACTGGGATCTAAGTGTTAAAAGAGCTACCTCTGTGGTTCGAATCTTACAAAACGATTACGGTGTCAACCCTGCTCGTATGACTGCAGCAGGACGTTCACAATACATTCCAGTATCGAAAGAAGATTTAGCTAGAAACAGAAGAACACGAATCGTTGTTCTTCCAAGAGTTGATCAATTCTACGATATGATTGAGGAAGGATTAAAAGATGTAGCAATTAACTAAGCTACACTTTAAACAACTATAGAAAAGCAGCATTTACCATGCTGCTTTTTTTATTATAAGATACTATTGATATCTCCCTTACCCTCTCTGATAACCTCTGGTTCATAGGTCGTAAGATCCACAATTGTAGAAGGGACATTTCCACCAAAACCTCCATCGATAATTAGATCAACTTGATTTTTGTAGTTGTCGTAGATGATTTCTGGATCAGTTGTGTATTCGATGATTTCATCCTGATCATAGATAGAAGTTGTTACAATAGGGTTTCCTAGTTTTTTGAGTATTGCTTGAACGATTGAATTACTACTGATACGTATTCCTACTGTTTTTCTGTTTTTAAAGTTTTTTGGAAGATTGTTACTTCCTGGTAGAATAAAAGTATAGGGACCAGGCAAGGCTCTTTTGATCAATTTAAAGGTGCTTCCATCCAACTGTTTAACATAGTCGGAAAGATGACTAAAATCTTCACAAACAAAGGACCATCGATTCTTTTGAAGTTTAATTCCTTTGAGTCGAGCAAGTTTTTCAAGTGCCTTATTGTTTGTAATGTCACAACCCATGGCATAAACAGTATCAGTGGGATAGATGATCACACCGCCATTTTTGAGAACATCAACTACTTTATTGATAGCTTTCTCATTGGGATTTTCAGGATATATCTTTATAAATTCTGCCATTATTCAATGATCGTTAGTTGAGCAAAACGGAGTAAAAGTTTCTTTGTACCTCCTGTTTCAAAATGAATTTCAGCCTTTTTATCGGTACCCATTCCTTCCAAGTTAAGAACTATTCCGTTACCAAAACGCATGTGTTTTACTTTAGTTCCTTCTTGAAGCTCTAAATTAAGAGCATTGTCTTTCTTTTCTTTTGGGTTAGCGAGACCTGGTTTTAATTTGCGCAATCGCTTGAGTTGTTCCTCATTAGGCTTGTGATTGGTAGGTGGTGTTCCAGATATGGGCTTGGTTTGTCGAAGTTTTGATTTATCGACTTCGCCAAAGATATCAGCATCAATTTGCGGTTTATACCTATAATTGCTCTTTGGAGTTAAATAGTTGAGATAGGATTCATCGATTTCCTCGATAAAACGACTCGGTTCACAATCGATTAAATTACCCCAGCGATATCTTGTTTGAGCATAGGTAAGGTAAGCCTGTTGTTCTGCTCTTGTAAGGGCTACATAAAACAGTCTTCGCTCCTCCTCTAGTTCACTTCTGGTGTTCATACTCATCGCAGATGGGAAAAGGTCTTCTTCCATTCCAACAACAAAGACGACAGGAAACTCCAATCCTTTGGCTAAATGTATGGTCATAAGGGCTACTCGGTCATCGTCAGAGGTGTCTTTGTCCATATCTGTAGCTAAGGCCACATCTTCTAAAAACTCTGATAATTTACCTTCTTGACCATCGATTTCTTGCTGTCCATTGACAAAATCCTGAATACCGTTTAAAAGTTCTTCTATATTTTCGAGTTTGGCAATCCCTTCTGGAGTGCCATCTTTTTTAAATTCTAAAAACAACCCTGTCTTTTTAACTATCTGGTCTGTGAGTACAAAGGCATCAGCAGTGCTATTGGTCAATTGAAAACTCTTGATCATGGTTACAAAATCATTGAGTTTTCTCTTGGTTCCAGCATTGATATTGAGATCTTCAATTTTATCAGCATGCTCCATCACTTCAAAAATGGATTTTTTAAAGTGATTCGCAGCAAGGGACAAACGATCTATGGTCGTTTGACCTATTCCTCTTGCTGGAAAATTTATAATGCGTTTAAGAGCCTCCTCATCGTTAGGATTTTCAACAATTCTTAGATAAGCGAGAACATCTTTGATCTCTTTGCGTTGATAAAAGGAGAGCCCGCCAAATATTTTATAGGGAATATCTCTTTTTCGCAGGGCGTCTTCAATCGCTCTCGATTGTGAATTTGTTCTGTAGAGAACAGCGAACTCACTGTTGGATCGCTGTTGTTGCATACGGCCTTCAAAGATCTGTTCTGCAACAAAGCGGCCTTCTTCTGCGTCGGTTACACTACAGTGAACACTGAGAGGTGATCCTAGAGCATTATCGGTCCAAACCTTTTTTTCGATCTGATTTTTATTGTTTGCTATCACACAGTTGGCAGCCTCTACAATCGTGTGGCTCGAACGGTAGTTTTGCTCCAATCGATACTGTGCTACATTGTCATAATCGCGTTGAAAGTTGAGGATATTACTGATATTGGCCCCTCTAAATGAATAAATACTCTGTGCGTCATCTCCTACGACACAGATGTTTTGAAAGCGATCTGCAAGCGCTTTGACAATTAAATACTGTGAGTGGTTGGTGTCCTGATACTCATCCACTAAGATGTATTTAAATCGATTTTGATATTTGGATAAAACCTCTGGAAAACGCGTCAATAGCTCATTGGTGCGAAGCAAAAGATCGTCAAAATCCATAGCTCCAGCCTTAAAGCAACGATCTACATAATTCTGATAGATATCCCCCATTCGAGGTCTTTTGGCCATGGCGTCTGCTTCAACTAGTTCAGGATTTTTATAATAAGCTTTTACCGTAATCAACGAATTTTTGTAGGAAGATATACGCTGCTGTATTTGCTTGTATTTGTAAACATCCTTATCGAGCCCCATTTCTTTGATTATGGAAGCGATAAGGCGTTGAGAATCTTGAGTATCGTAAATCGTAAAATTAGAAGGATATCCCAAATGGTGACCATCAACTCTAAGCAATTTAGCAAACACCGAGTGAAAGGTTCCCATCCATAAATTTTTCGCCTCCGAACCCCCTACTATAGAGGAAATTCTGTTCTTCATTTCTCGAGCAGCCTTATTGGTAAAAGTCAATGCGAGAATATTAAATGAGTCAACTCCTTTTGACATCAAATAGGCTATTCGAAAAGTCAGAACCCTGGTCTTTCCTGAACCAGCTCCAGCTATAACCATTAGAGGTCCATCCTTGTGTAGGACCGCCTTTTGTTGTGCTTCGTTAAGTTGTTTGATATAATCTTGCATGATGCCTGTTTCAGAGGGTGAAATTAACTATTTAAATTCAGTCTTAAAAAACATTGCTCTAAGGAGTTATAAACATTCTTATGTGCTCATTATTATTCATCTGATTTTTATATATTTATTTTTCTAAAAAAAACAAACCAATGAAAAAACTACTACTCGCGTGTATCTCAATGAGCTTTATGTCGCTACATGCTCAAAATCAGATCTCAGAAAAAGATTACCAATCAATGGAGAAAAAAGTCGTTGAATGGAGAAGAGATATACATCAAAATCCTGAACTCGGAAACAGAGAATTTAAAACTGCAGCTAAAATTGCACAGCATTTAAAAAAATTAGGGATTGAAGTAACCGAAAATGTTGCTCATACCGGAGTTGTTGGACTTTTAAAAGGAGATCATCCTGGTAAGGTTATCGGACTCAGAGCAGATATCGACGCTCTTCCTGTAACTGAAAGAAATGATTTACCCTTTAAATCTAATGTCAAGTCTACATTTATGGGTGAAGAAGTTGGAGTGATGCACGCCTGTGGTCACGATACGCATACTGCAATCTTAATGGGTGTTGCTGAAGTACTTTCTAAAAATAAAGACAAAATCCACGGAACTGTTAAATTCATCTTTCAACCTTCAGAGGAAGGAGCTCCTGAGGGAGAAGAAGGTGGTGCTGCACTAATGATTAAAGAAGGGGTACTTAAAAATCCTGATGTTGATGCCATTTTTGGACTTCATATCAACTCACAAACACCAGTGGGAATGATTCGTTACAAACCAGAAGGAACCATGGCTTCATCTCAGCGTTTTGTTATCAATGTGAAAGGGAAACAATCACATGGTTCACAACCATGGGGCGGAGTAGATCCTATCTTAATTTCTGCTAAAATTATTGATGGTTTGCAAACCATCATCAGTAGAGAAACTGAACTTACCAAAGAAGCAGCAGTCATTACAGTTGGTAAAATCACTTCTGGTGTTCGTTTTAACATAATCCCAGAATCAGCTCAAATGATCGGGACTATTAGAACTTTAGATTACGGAATGCAAAAGAAAATCAACGATCGCATGGTTGAAATGGTTGCTACGATCGCTAAAGCTTATGGTGGTGAAGCGACCTGTACTATTGCCGATGGAACATCAATTACCTATAATGACCCTGCACTTGTAGATCAAATGTTGCCAACGATGAAACGCGTTGCTGGAGCTAATCAAGTTGTGTTGCAAAAAGCGATTACTGGAGCTGAAGACTTTTCGTTTTTTCAAGATGAAATCCCAGGGTTCTACTTTTTCTTAGGAGGAATGACTCCTGGAACAACAGAGTCTTATCCTCATCACACTCCTGATTTCAAAATTGATGACAGTGGACTCTTATTAGGAGTAAAAGCACTTTCTGAAATGAGTATTGATTACTTAAATAATTAGAAAAATTATTTAAAAAAATATTACAAAAAGACTTAAATAAATAGATGTATTAGAAAGTAGTTAAACTAATCTACTTTCTTTAATATTGGAGATGAATGTGTGTCAAAACGATTCTTTGCGTATTCAAATCCTTGCGTCCACCATTCTGACATTAATTGTTGATTAAAAATCAATGAATTTTCAGTCAGTTGGGTGGGCGTATAATACAAATGCAAACTCACATCATTGTGTTTTGCTGAAAGAATCCCTTCTGATATATCGTGTTGTTTCACCTGATCGACCAAAAACCCAAAGATGTTCATCATCAGAGAAAAGGGGTTTTTACCAAGAACTCGATTGTGTTTCATCTGCTCAGATTCGAGGATAACCACATCGACTTCTTTTGCTCCTCTTCGAATTGCTTCTCTAATAGGAACGATACTTCCAAGTCCTCCATCTCCATATTCAAAACCATTTTTTTCAACAAGTGACATGAATGGAATGTAATTTGATGAAATCCAAATCCAATCGACAAATTCTTCATAGGTGTAATCTCTAATCGATTTGTATTCAACTCTGTTTCTTGAGAGGTTGGAAACCGATACAATTACCTCCTTGCCGGATTCAATAATTCTTTGGTGATCTTCCTCTGTAAAATATCGTTTGATCGTCTTTCTAAGCGATTTACTCTCACCGAAAGTCCTTCTGCGTTTTATAAATTGTAAGAGTGTTGTCAAATAATTGATCGATACGTATTCACGATCGTCTTTTCTTCTGACTATGAACGGATTGACACTAAAAATATCGGTTTGTTTGACATTGGTGTATGCGTGATGGAGTTTATCAATGCCTCCTAATGCCAATTGAGGAATGAGTAAACTACCTGTAGATGTTCCCACTAAAATATCGTAAGACCTTCCCTGCTCTTGCATTAGAAATTGAGCAACTCCTCCTGCAAAAGCTCCTTTACTTCCTCCACCTGAAATAACTAAAGCTCTCATTTTATTTGGTCTTCTATCAAATTTAGTTGTAAAATTGGTAAGAAACAACAATCAAGTGAAAACTCTTGATTTGTAAGAGTAGATATTCGTATTTTGTAAAAAATAATCTTGTCAAATGAATGTTTTTCAAACGCCTATTACCTATCTCAAAGGAGTTGGACCCAATCGGTCTAAGTTGTTGGCTACTGAATTGAACATTCACACCTATCAAGATTTATTGCACTTATTTCCCAATCGTTATATTGATCGAACGCGTTTTCACAAAATAGCGGAACTCGAACAATCCAGTGCAGAAGTTCAAATCATCGGAAAAATTACTGATTTAAAAAAGGTACCTCAAAAAAGAGGAGAACGCCTGGTTGCGACCTTTGTCGATGAAACAGGGAGTATGGAACTGGTGTGGTTTCGAGGGATTAAATGGATTGCTCAACAGTTAAAACCCAATCAAGAATACGTTGCTTTTGGACGTGTTAATTGGTTTAACAGTGTGTATTCCATGCCTCATCCTGATTTGGAACTTTTAGCTGAATACGAAAAGGGATTTCAAATCAGTATGCAGCCCATTTATCCAAGTACCGAAAAACTGAGTAATGCCGGAATTACCAACAAAGTCATTTCTAAGATGGTATTGGAACTGCTTAACATTTACGGAAATGAAATTGCAGAGACGCTCTCTTCTGAAATTATGGATCAGCAAAAACTGATGTCCTTAGAACGAGCGCTAAAGCAAATACACTTTCCTAAAAACTCCAAGTATTTAGCTGCTGCACAGTACCGATTAAAATTTGAAGAGTTTTTCTTTATTCAACTTCAGCTCCTTGCCAATAAGATGAAGCGAAAGCAAAAGATCAAAGGCTATCCCTTTAAAATTGTCGGTGAAAGTTTTAATAGTTTCTACAAAGAACATCTGCCTTTTCCACTGACTAATGCTCAAAAGCGCGTTGTTAAAGAAATTAGAAGTGATATGGGTTCAAATGCCCAAATGAACAGACTACTTCAAGGGGATGTTGGTTCTGGAAAAACAATAGTCGCTGTACTTTCGATGCTCATCGCCATTGACAATGGTTTCCAAGCCTGTTTAATGGCTCCGACAGAGATTTTAGCAGAACAACATTACAATGCGATTAAAGAACTTTTAA
>CAKZOO010000170.1 GCA_937136455.1 uncultured Flavobacteriaceae bacterium
TTTATAATCTTGAATGGAATAGTCTAATGTATCGATCACCAACCTTCTTATTCCTCGATTCCAACCTGCTAAAAATAAAGTGTCTTTTGTGTGCACATAAATTTGACGAATATTATCTAAGCTTCCTGCCTCAAAGTTTATTCGTTTTGGTGATTGATTATTACGGATTCCCCACAATCCGTTATCAACTGTTGCTACCAATAAATCTCCACTCCCCCACAATGATATAGACTCTATCTCCTTTGAACCAATATTTTGTGGTTTAAGCAAAAGAGAGAATGACTCCCAATCTTTAGTCATAACGACTCCCTGAGAGGCAGCTATATACGAAATACTATCCGTCTCTAATATCGAATGGATTCTGATAAACTCTTCAGAAAATGTTTTATTTAGTGCCTTTTGCTCAACCCATCGGTTATTTTTATCGTCGTAGCCCCATAAACCTATTCTAAATGGAGAGGCTAGTAACTCATTACGTCGATTCTTATAAGTATAAGCAAGCAACGACGCTGGCAAGCCTGCATTACTGAGCCTTGAGTCAGAAATATCTTCATTCTCATCTAGTTGAAACAGTCCAAATTGAGAAGTTCCATACATCGTACCTTCCCATTCTGTAATGGAATACGAATTCACAGGTATATCTTGGTTAATGAAGTTTTTGATTTGATTTCTACGAATTTTCACCAAACCAAACCTTCCAGTTGTTAACCATACAAGCCCTTGTCTGTCAATAATCATATCCGTAACACCCGTGATACCCTTAATAAATTCAGATCCAATGATCACACTATCCTTGTAGGCATAAATACTAAAATCTCGTAACCCTTCAGGAGTCATAGCTGAAATTTTGTTTATATCATCAGAAAAAAACCCCTGAACAAACACTTCGCTATCTATTAGTCTGAGTTCTTCAATTTTGGCATCAAATTTATAAATGTTACTTCCTCTGGCAATGTGTAGCTCATCTAAATTAGAGTAACTTATCTGATCAATAGATGAGAGTATTTCTCGCATTTCGACGGTCTCATTAGGCGTGAGGCGTAAGAGCGATAACGTGCCATCAACTAAAACAACAAATCTGCTCTCATCTATCATGTACAATCGAATCGGCTGCTCCCAACGAGGTATAATGGACTTAAAATCGAACCTGTAAAGGAGTTCAAGTTTACCTTTTTTGTACTCATATAAGGCATTCAGACTTTGATAAAACGTACGGTCCCCTTTTGCGTTGGAAAATAAATCCACAACCGGTTCATTCATTAGTAGGCTAAAGCCACTGAAATCTGGAGTCTCTTGATATATGAATAAACCCTCTTGGTTGGCTATTAAAGGATCGCCAGAGGTTGTGACTATGAAATCATTAAGTGCTCTGTCGTACCAATAACTTGGATAACCATGGTAGTGCTCTCCATCAAAGCGTAGTACATTCGTATAATCATCATTTAAAACCCAGATATTGTTAAACTTGTCTACCTGCGAACTTCTAAACACCGGACTATCGGAATAATTTGTGTGATCTGGAGAAAACTT
>CAKZOO010000171.1 GCA_937136455.1 uncultured Flavobacteriaceae bacterium
TTTATAATCTTGAATGGAATAGTCTAATGTATCGATCACCAACCTTCTTATTCCTCGATTCCAACCTGCTAAAAATACAGTGTCTTTTGTGTGCACATAAATTTGACGAATATTATCTAAGCTTCCTGCCTCAAAGTTTATTTGTTTTGGTGATTGATTGTTACGGATCCCCCATAATCCGTTATCAATTGTTGCTACCAATAAATCTCCACTCCCCCATAATGATATTGATCCTATCTCCTTTGAACCAATATTTTGTGGTTTAAGCAAAAGGGAGAATGACTCCCAATCTTTAGTCGTAACGACTCCCTGAGAGGCGGCTATATACGAAATACTATCCGTCTCTAATATCGAATGGATTCTGATAAACTCTTCAGAAAATGTATTATTAAGTGCCTCCTGCTCAAACCATCGGTTATTTTTATCATCATAGCCCCATAAACCTTCTCTAAATGGAGATGCTAGTAACTCATTACGTCGATTCTTATAAGTGTAAGCAAGCAACGACGCTGGCAAGCCTGCATTACTGAGCCTTGAGTCAGAAATATCTTCATTCTCATCTAGTTGAAACAGTCCAAATTGAGAAGTTCCATACATCGTACCTTCCCATTCTGTAATGGAATACGAATTCACAGGTATATCTTGGTTAATGAAGTTTTTGATTTGATTTCTACGAATTTTCACCAAACCAAACCTTCCAGTTGTTATCCATATACCCCCTTGTCTGTCAATAATCATATCCGTAACACCCGTGATACCCTTAATAAATTCAGAACCAATGATCACACTATCCTTATAGGCATAAATACTAAAATCACGTACCCCTTCAGGAGTCATAGCTGAAATTTTGTTTATATCATCAGAAAAAAACCCCTGAACAAACACTTTGCTATCTATTATTCTGAGTTTTTCAATCTTGGTATCAAATTTATATATGTTACTTCCTTTGGTAATGTGGAGCTCCTCTAAATTAGAGTAACTTATCTGATCAATTGATGAGAGTATTTCTCGCATCTCGACGGTCTTGTTAGGCTTGAGTTCTAAGAGTGATAATGTGCCATCAACTAATACAACAAATCTGCTCACATCAATCATGTACAAACGAATTGACTGCTCCCAACTAGGTATAATAGACTTAAAATCAAACCTGTAAAGGAGTTCAAGGTTACCTTTTTTGTACTCATATAAGGCATTCAGACTTTGATAGAATGTACGGTCCCCTTTAGCATTGGTAAATAAATCCACTACCGGTTCATTCAATAGTAGGCTAAAGCCACTGAAATCTGGAGTCTCTTGATATATGAATAAACCCTCTTGATTGGCTATTAAAGGATCGCCGGAGTTTGTAACTATAAAATCATTAAGTGCTCTGTCGTACCAATAACTTGGATAACCATGGTAGTGTGCTCCATCAAAGCGTAGTAAATTCGTATAATTATCATTTAAAACCCAAATATTGTTAAACTTGTCTACCTGCGAACTTCTAAACACCGGACTATCGGAATAATTTGTGTGATCTGGAGAAAACTT
>CAKZOO010000172.1 GCA_937136455.1 uncultured Flavobacteriaceae bacterium
GCAGCGAGCTACAATTATATAAGTGGAGGATCATTGGTGCTCGATGGAGGAATTACCTTAAACTCGAGGGAGTTGCGCATCTATGGTAATGGCTATTTAAGTGAGGGAGCAGTTCAATTTACAGCTGCTTCGAGTACCTTGCCAAATATAAACCTGTATAGCAATAGTAAGTTAGCTATTGCTTCAGGAACCAACACCTATACGGTAAACCAATTAAATCTAAATACTTATACTTTGACTATATCCGGTTGGGAAGGAACTTATGGAGTTTCCGAGGGCGGCACCTCCTCTTCGGCACACCTTATGATCTCAAATAACCTAAGTGCAACTGAACTTTTACAAATTCAATTCTTTGACGGAACTAATTATTACAACGCAGTTCAAATAAGTACCAATGAGCTAGTTCCAGGTTCACAGAGGTGATAAGTCAATGACATATGTCAATTATTATTGAAATTCCTATTGTATTAAAGTTCTTTTTAATATCTTTATTTGTTAATGGAGCAATATAGAAATAAAGTATATTTTTTAGAGCAAATTGGAGCTCAGGTTGAACTTTGTGATGAAGCTAGAAATTTTGTTACCTCTAAAATGATTCGCAAATCATTTTCTAAAGGTGATGTAATTATTAAGTCTGGAGAAGTTTGTAATCAATTTTTCTTTTTAACTCAGGGATTGGTACGTGCTTATTTTGATCACGACAACAAGCAAATTACAACTTGGATTTGTGCAGAAAACTCATTAGTTACTTCTGTTCAAGGTTTTTTTTCACAATCACCAGCACTTGAAAATATACAGTGTTTAGAGCACTGTGAATTTGAGTGTTTTAATTATGATGATTTGAATTACGCTATCGCAAATTTTCCTAAAATTAACGCTGTCTATAGAAAAACAATAGAAGAATACTATTCAAATTCAGAAATCCGATCTTACTTAGCACGCATTCCAAATGCAAAGGATCGCTATGAATTTTTTATTAAAATAACTCCTCCTAGTTTATTTGATCGCATTCCAAAAAAGTATTTAGCTTCCATGTTAAATATGAGACCAGAAACCCTTACTCGAATTAGTTAAATTGTATTGAATTGAAAAAAATCCTTTTTCTATTGGTTGGGCTACTGCTATTTGGTTGTGCCAAAGATGTTGATGATACTAAAAATGATGAAGAAGTATTTGCTGTCGATATTAGTGGAAGCCAATTGCCTTATTTTAAGATAGAAGTGGCTGAAGTCATTCAAAATGAGCCTAAAGTACCTGCAGTTTTAAAACTTTTTGAAAACAAGATTAAAACCCTTGAATCAAATATTGGTATTGAGTATAGGGGGTCAACTTCCTTTAGATTGTCTGATAAGAAATCCTATGGAATTGAAGCCTGGGATGCCTCTGGTGCAGATACCGATATTCAATTGTTAGATTATCCCCTAGGAGAGGACTTTATGTTTACAGGACAAGTACTCAATGTCAACGAAAATTGGGTTTGGGATGCAACTTTCTTACATCATTATTTGGGTTATAAATGGTATGCAGCTATGGGGCATTACGCCTCAAGAAGCACTTTTGTAGACCTTGAAATCAATGGTAAATACAAGGGAGTCTATCTATTTATGGAAAAGCTTAAGGAAGATGGAGATCGAATCGATATCGATGATTTGCTTCCAAATGAGAATGATGAGTTGAATGTAACAGGAGGGTATATTCTTAAGATTGATAAAACAGCAGGAGGAGACGTTGCTCCAGGTCAGCCTTTAGAGTACTATTTAAACAATTGGGGAGACGATGCAAAGTACACTCAAGATAATTCTTTTAGATCCGCTTTTGATTCTTTTGGAGCGCCATTGAATTCAGAACCTTATGGGAATAAAACATCCCAAGAGACCTACTTTTTATACGAATATCCAAAGGCTGATCGCATTAGTGATCAACAAAAAGCCTACATCCAAAACTATATTCACGAGTTTGAACTCGCTTTGCTCAATGACGATTTTACGAGTGATAGTAGAACGTATACCAACTTTATCGACGTTGAGAGTTTTGTAGATTATTTTATTATTAATGAGCTCACCAAAAATGTCGATGGCTATCGTTTGAGTACTTATATGCATAAAGACAAGGGAGGAAAACTTAAAATGGGACCCATTTGGGATTTGAACATCGCATATAATATTGGTGGTCGAGTACCTGATGACAATTGGATTATTAATTACAATGACTTTGAACCAAATGATTTGTGGTTAGTGCATTTTTGGTGGAAACGATTGATGCAGGATCCTCAATTTAGATCTCAGTTAAAAACGAGATGGTTTGCACTTAGAGCAAGTGTTTTTAGCGATGATCAGATACTGGGTCTAGTGGATCAAACAGCTACTTACCTCATTGAAAATGGAGCAATCGAACGAAACTACAATCGTTGGCCCATCCTATCATTTGACTATAACGATCGTATCAGTCAATTGAGGAATTTTCTGTCCAATCGATTGAATTGGATGGATTCAGAAATAGGATCCTATTAAGTTTTATCTTTAATTCATGAAAAAAGCTTACAAAAGAGGATTTGTTGCTGGAAACTTCGATGTAGTTCATCCAGGCTATATTCAGATGTTTAGAACTTGTAAGGAACTCTGTGAAGAATTTGTGGTGTTTTTACAAACGGATCCAACGGTGGAGCGTCCTGAAAAATTAAAACCCATATTTTCAACTAATGAGCGTAAGGACCTTTTGGATTCGATTAAATTTATTGATCGTGTGATTACTTATACATACGAGCGCGAACTCTATGAACTTATAGAAAATGGCTCATTTGATCTCAGGTTTTTAGGTGATGATTACAAAAACAAGTCTTACACTGCTGATGATTTAGGAATTGAAGTATATTACTTGGATAGATCTCACGGTTGGAGTGCTACCAAATACAAAGAGCTGATTGCAGCCTCACTTCGAAAGTAATCTCAATACTCTCATTTCAATAAAATAATTTGAAGTTATTTTTGTTTCTTATGGATATGATTGAACAAAGCTTCTATGGCTAGATCTAAATTAAATATTGTCAAATCATCAGGTGATCGTGTTGTATACGATGAGGATAAATTGCGAAATTCGCTGTCCTTTTCTGGAGCTTCAGCATCGATTATTGGTTCGATCATTAAGCGTATCAATGGATTGTTATACCCATCCATTACAACAGAAGAAATTTACGATTTGGCCTATGAGATGCTTATGGAGCACTCTTCATTTTACGGAGCTCGATACAAGATTAAAAAGGCTCTATTTGAATTGGGACCCTCTGGTTTTCCATTTGAAAAATACATCAATGAACTTTTAATTAGAGAGGGATTTACTTCTGAGCTCAATCAATATTTAACGGGTCAATGCATCAGTCATGAGATCGATATTTTAGCACAGAAAAAGGATTCCTTATATCTTATTGAATGCAAGTTTCACTCTGATCGCACTCGAGTGTGTAATGTCAAGGATCCTCTTTATTTACAATCCCGATTTATGGATGTTGTCAATGGATTTGACACTCAAAAAAAGCAGCAGTATCAATCCTTTAAACAATGGGTAGTCACTAATACTCGTTTTACTAAGGACGCCATTGATTATGCGCGTTGTTGTCATATGAAATTGATCTCTTGGAATTATCCATTGGATTTTTCACTTAAAATGCTGGTGGACAAGCATCAATTGTATCCTATTACCGTACTCTCGAGCCTTTCACAAGAGGAAAAAAAGGAGTTGTTGCAGATGGATGTAGTACTCTGTAGTCAGCTCAATAAAGATCGAGGATTATTAGATAAAATTGGACTTTCTAAAAATAGAATTGACAGAGTTGTTGAAGAATGTCGTTTTGTGTGTTATTTATCATCTAATGGAAGCATCAAACATTGATATTAAATTCTTAGGAGGGGCAGGAACCGTAACCGGCTCTAAATTCTTAGTTAAAGCTCTAGGGCATCAAATCATGATCGATTGTGGGATGTTTCAAGGTCTGAAGGAATTGCGTTTGCTCAATTGGGAACCCTTACCTATCGATATTGATCAGGTTGATTTAGTGCTTCTTACTCATGGTCATTTAGATCATTCAAGTTATTTGCCAAAGCTAGTACAGCAGGGCTTTAAAGGAAGAGTTTTGGGGACTTCTCCAACCTTAGCACTCACTGAAATTGTGATATCGGATTCTGCTAAAATCATGGAGGAAGAAGCCCAGCAGGCCAATCGGGAAGGGTATTCGAAACACCCTATTGCAAAACCCCTCTATACTTCAAAAGACGTTCAACAGACACTACCTTTAATGAGAGTAGTAAATGAAGGAGAATGGATCGATTTATTTGAAGGGATAAGCGTTCGTTTTCAATACAATGGACACATTATCGGTTCCTGTTTTATAGAACTGGAACTTCAATCCAAACGATTGGTGTTTTCAGGTGATTTAGGTAGAAAATCAGATTTTTTGTTAAACCCTTATAAAAAACCATTAAAAGCCGATTACCTGTTTATGGAAACGACTTATGGAGATCGTTTGCATCCTCAGGGTGCACCTTATAAGGAATTTAAAAGAGAAGTACTGGGACATTTTTCAAAAGGAGGTAAGGTCTTATTACTGCCTAGTTTTGCGATTGAACGAACGCAGCTGATGATGTACTTGCTCTGGAAACTAAAAGAAGAAGGGGCGCTTCCAAATATCGATTTAGTGATGGATAGTCCAATGGCTACTAAAGTTTTAGAAGTTTTTAAAACTCATAACTCCTATCATCACATAAGTGAACCTGATTTATACTCTTTTATTGATGCATTTGAAATCGTTGAAGATTATGCACAGACTTGGGAAGTCATCGACTCAGCTTCTAAAAAAATTGTGGTTGCAGGTTCTGGAATGCTAACAGGAGGTAGAATGCTTACCTATTTGCAGGCTTTTGGTTCAAAAAAGTCAACAACCATTATGCTTACTGGATATCAAGCAGAGGGAACTAGGGGAAGGGATTTGCTTGAAGGTATTGACAGTATTAAAATAAGAGGGAAGTATTATGAGGTTCGAGCTCAAATTAAAAATCTAAGTCAATTCTCAGGACACGGAGATCAATCAGAGTTAATCGATTGGCTTTCTGAACTCGAAAGCCCACCTCAGAAGTGTTTTTTGATTCACGGTGAGCCGAGTTCAAGTAAGGCATTTAAAGAGCTCCTAGAATCAAAAAAACAGTGGAGTTCTATTGCTATTCCAAGCTTAAATGAAGATGTTCAGTTGAATTAGCGTAGTAATGACGTAGGAATTCATTTGAACAAAGTCTTTAAATGGATTACTTTAGTTAAAAACTTACAAATGAAATTAAAGATATCTGTAGGGGTGCTCTTATTGAGCTTTAGTACCCTGCTCTTTGCACAACAAAAGAAGACCTATACCTATGCTATAAAAGAGGGACAAGAATTACAATTAGACGTCTACTCGCCTGAATTTAGTTCCAAATCAGAAAAGTTACCAACTCTTGTGTGGATGCATGGAGGGGGGTTCTCTGGAGGAGTTAGAGATAATCAAAGCGAAATAAAATTATGTGAAACTGCAGCGGAGCAAGGATTTGTTGCCGTATCAATAAGTTATCGCTTACTTCGAAAAGGAACAGCAACCTATTTTGGTTGTGATTGTCCAGCTGCTGAAAAGAAAGAAACCTTTAAACAAGCAGCTATCGATTATATGGATGCGGTTTCGTTTTTAATTGACAATAGCGATGAATTGCATATCGATACGGATAAAATAATTGCTGGAGGATCTTCAGCAGGAGCTGAGGCCATACTTTCAGCTGTATATATGCCTGATTTTTATTTAGATGGGGCCTATGATCACATTTCATTTGCTGGAGTGTTTTCTTTGGCTGGAGCTCTTGTCAATCTAGATGAAATTACAGCAAAGAGGGCAGTTCCAACAGTGCTCTTTCACGGAATTGCTGATAATTTAGTTCCTTATTCAAAAGCTTCACATCATTATTGCAATCCAAAAGATGTGGGTTATTTAGTGCTCAATGGATCCGATAAGATTGTGGATCGACTGGACCGCCTTGGAACATCTTATCTATTTTATTCATATGAAAAAGGACGTCATGAAATCTCTGGAATTCCATTTGGAGATTTAACCGATGTATTTGATTTCTTTAACTCAACTGTTGTTGAAGGTACACCTATCGCTAAAATCATATCAAGATAATGAACTTAATAAAGCAATTTTTAGTCCTAACCCTACTCAGTGTTTTTAGTATTCAAATGAATGCTCAGCACAAGATCATGACCTATAATATTCGCTTGGATTATACTGCTAAGAATTCAGATCCTTGGTCTGTTCGAAAATCTAAAGTTTTTGAGCAAATTAAATCGTCTGGAGTATCAGTATTTGGAATCCAAGAGGGAATGCCCAATCAAATAGAGGATTTTAAAAATGCCTTTCCAAACTTTGAAATGGAAGGAGTCGGTCGAGATGACGGAGCTAACAAAGGAGAGTATTCAGCTGTATTTTACAAGAGAGATCTCTTTGAAAAGTTGGAAGGGGGTACTTTTTGGCTCTCTGAAACTCCAAATATTCCCTCTAAAGGATGGGATGCAGCTTTAAACAGAGTGTGTTCTTATGTTCGCTTAAAAGATCAATCAGGAAAAATCTTTTGGGTTTTTAATACGCACTTTGATCATATTGGAGAGCAGGCGCGTATCAATTCCATTGATTTAATTCTCTCAAAAGTAAAGGAATTAAATATTCAAAACGATCCCTATATTGTTCAAGGGGACCTAAATTTAAACGACGATCACACTGCTGTAAAGAAGTTACAGTCAAAGCTAAGCGATGCTCTTTTTGTAGCTAAAAGACTCCAATCAAAGATCAATAAGACCTTTAATGGATTTGATCTCACTAAAGATGCTGATCGAAGAATCGATTATATTTTTGTCAGTGAAGGAATTAGGGTTAAAAGCTTTTTAACCCTTATTGAGACCTATGGAATCAGTTATCCTTCAGATCATTATCCACTGATTGCTCAGTTGAAGTTTTAATCAATAGATCATCGTATTGTCATCCCAGAAGATGGTATTTCCTGAGTCCATGGCTTGAATTCCCATTTCAACAGCGTAGGCTGTTTGAGCTCCTGAGTGAATATTGGATAGGGGTAATTTACGGTCCCAAATGGTATCTCTAAAATCTCTTAGGGAATGGATGGTAGGGTCGGTATTGTCAAGATTCAGTGGAATTCCCTTATTCTTGGTCCATCCAATAGTCGCTCCAGAGTACCCATCCACGGTTCCAGTGATTTTTTCTTCTTCTTTTCCCTCAGGATAAAAGAAGGCCTCGGTCATATAGGCAATCAAGCTTCCTTGATCCCCTTTGATAATGATTCGATACCCTTCATATGCATTAGCAGTCAAACAAGTAAAGGAGGCTTTAAAACCACTTTTGTAGCCGTAAGTCAGGTGGATATTGTCGTAGGTTTCTCTTCCGTCTTTCCAATAGTCAATACCTCCCATACCCACCACTTTTTCTGGATGGTCTTCAAGAGCCCAGTTGGTGAAATCAATATGATGAGAGCTGAGTTCAGCCAGTAGACCATAAGAGTAGTCTCGGTACATTCTCCAGTTGATTTGACGTTCAAATTCTGGAGAGGGTATCGGTCTTCTCCAATTCCCGTTTCTATTCCATTGGGATTCTAGAGATACTAATTTTCCAATTTTACCCTCATCGATCATTTGTTTAAGGGTGACGTACATTCTCGATTGGTGGTATTGATGCCCCACCTGAAAAGTCTTATTAGAATTTCTAACAGCCTTAACGAGATTTTGGGTTCCCTCAATTCCCTTGGCCATCGTCTTTTCGCAATAGACGTGTTTGCCAGCATCTAGAGCTGCAATAGCAATTTCAGAGTGCATATGTAGTGGAGCGGTAATAATTACCGCATCTACATCCTTGTTTTCGAGTAGTTTTCTATAATCCTTATAGGCTTTTGGTGTTTTTCCTTCGACAGCCTCAACGCCTTGTTTTAATCTAAAATCCAAGACATCACAACATGCGATGACCTGCATCTGATCTATGGTATTGATGAGTTTAGTGAGCTCTTGACCTCTGATTCCTGTTCCAATGACTCCCAAACTAACTGTAGCGTTGAGGTTGATGGATTTAGCAAAGCTAAGATGCGGCAGTACAAGAGCTCCTGTGGCAGCGACCCCTGTCTTTTTTAAAAATTCTTTTCTATTGATTTGTTTCATTATTCTCAATTATAATGTTGGTTTCCATCCATTTTCGTATGCTCTACTCCAGAGCTTCATGGCTTTTTTGTGGTCAATGCTTCCGTCTGGATTGATGTTGAAATCTTCACCGACACGATATGCTAAATTGATGTAATGAACCATAGCCATAGAAACGGCTGCATCATCGATAGGAGCGTTTAATTTTGCTTTACCTCTAATGGTGTTAAAGAAATTATCGACATGGGCTGTAGACATTTCACCCTCGCCACCTAATTGAACACCTGTTTCTTTAGCCTCTGCATCAGCACCGCTTAGTTGTTTTCCATTGCGATCAAACAGCGCCCATTTAGATCTATTGACAAAGGCAGAGCCCTCGCTTCCGTAGATTACCGTTCCTCTACCACCACCATAGGTGTCGTAATTGTTTCGACTCTTGCCATCCCAAACGATGGTCTTGTTATTTTCAAACTTAAATTTGGCTTCCATGGTATCGTACATTTCCCATCCATCGTCTAAGAAATGGTGTTTACCACCATCTATTGTTACCGAGTAAGGGAATTCAACACCAAGAGCCCAACGAGCGATATCCAATTCGTGAGTACCGTTATTTCCAGCTTCTGCAGTTCCGTAATCCCAACCGTACCAATGCCAGTTGTAATCCCAGGTTTCAGAGGTATAGGCTCTTCTAGGTGCCGGACCTTGAAAGAGTTCCCAGTTTAAACCTTCAGGAATAGCTGCAGCCTGTTGGTTGGGAACGCGACCTCTTGCATTTCTGTAAAAAGCTACGGCTTTAAAAGGTGTTCCAATGGCTCCATCGGCAATGTCTCGCATAAGTTTGATGGTGTAGTCCGATGAGCGTTGTTGGTTCCCCATTTGAACGAATTTTCCGTATTTTTTTTGAGCAGCTACGATCAGTTCATTTTCTTCCATTGTATTCGAACAAGGTTTTTCGACGTAAACGTGTTTGCCGGCCTTTAAGGCCATCAATGTCCCCGGAGTATGCCAGTGATCAGGCGTAGCGTTAAATACCGCATCGACCTCTTGATCATCCAAAACTCTTCGAATATCATCGGTAGTAGTTGGCACATAATCCAATTTGTCTTTTAATTCTGATTTGCGCTTATCGATTTGTGATTGCATTACATCACAGAAATAGGACAGATGTACATTGTTGTCCTTGTTTAATAATGAAGGAATATAGGCAGGATAACGTCTCCCAAGTCCAATAAATCCAATGTGAATTCGTTCGTTTGCTCCCAGGATGCGATTGTAACTGCTTTTGCTCATGCTCATCAGCGATGGAGCGACGCTTAAGGCAGTGGCTCCTAGGGCTGTTTGTTTGATAAATCTTCTTCTACTCATCTTAAAATTCTCTTATTTTGATCGATCTAAAAGATACTTTATTTCCGTGATCCTGAAGGAGTATCTTACCTTCATTTGCCTGTCCAAAACCTGGATATACTTTGTATTTACTATAGTTAACTAGACTTTCAAAAATTTGAGTAAAACGGTTATACTCCACGATCTTCACTCCATTTAACCAGTGTTCAACAGCTCCGTCAACTACTTTAATTCTGGCTCTATTCCACTGATTAACTCCTTTGAATCTCAAATAGGAACTATCTTCTGAAAGGTTAAATGCAGGAATTAAATCATAGAGAGATCCCAGGGTTCGATTTCCTTTGACTCCCATTTTAGCATCTGGGTGTTTTTCATTATCGAGGAGCTGATATTCGAGTCCAATAGCAGAACCCTTTCCCTTATTGAGATTTGGATCTACAAAATATTTGATTCCTGAATTAGCCTCCTCAGTTATTTTAAATTCTAAGGAGAGTTCAAAGTTTCTGAAGTTGTCAACGGTAACGATGTCTCCTCCGTGCTCTGCTTCACCACCTCCAGATTCGAGAACAGTAAGTTCTCCGTCTTTGAGTTCCCATCCCATTTTTGGAAAATGATCGGCTTTAGCACTGATCCATCCATTAGTAGACTTACCATCCCAAAGCAATCTCCACCCTTTTCTTTTTTCCAGATCAGTCAATTGATTTTTTAAGTAACTCACTTGTGGTACCTGTGGGTCATCACTCATTTGATAGTTTTCTACATCTTTGGTGATTATTTTTATGTCTTTCCAAGACACAGTTAAACCATCGAGGGATTCATCGTGAATGGAATGTACTTGTAAGGCGATAAAACCCTCAGCCGTCATGTCGTCAACAATATGGGCTGTTTGAACACCGTTGATCCACACCTTAATCTTGTTACCAATGGCTTCAATTCGATAGTGATTCCACTCTCCATGTTTGAAAGCCTCTGTGCCTTTTGGATTGAGTGAAAGGGGATAGAGCCATCCTCTTCGAGCCTCATCATAGAGTCCTCCAGACCACTTACGCTGGCTGGGATCGATTTCAACTTGATATCCGTGAACTCGGAAATTGTTATACTCTTTAGTGCTCAATGAACGTATTTGTATTCCTGAATTCAATCCCTGATCTACTTTTAGATCTAGTTCGAGTATAAAATCACTATAGTTTTTTTTAGTCGCTAAAAAGGTGTTGGGAGTTCCCATTTTTGAAATACCTGTAATGGTATTGCCATTGATTTGATAGGTAGCATTTCCACCTAGTTTTTTCCAACCGTTAAAATTTTCACCGTTAAATAAGGGAGTCCATTCTTGAGATAGTCCTAAAAGAGGAACACTACATAGAAGAACTAAGCAGAGGGCTTTTAGTTTCATTTGTGTATAGAAATAAAGTTAATAGGTGTTGTTTGTTAGTTATTAAATATAAGATTTTAAAAGCAGCAATAAAATTGTTTTTCGCTTTGAAGTAGTAACGTAGTACTAAAAACAGCTGTTTATTGAATAAAATACTCAGAATACTATGGGTGTTTAAAGTCATTAAATAGCTGATTTTATACAATAGTACAATTGCGATATAGTACTACATAACTACTTCATTTTTGCTATTTTTATGTAGGTGGACTTTAAATTTATAATTTGCAGCTACTATTAATAAAGGATTGATTAAATAAGTCCTTAATCAACACAACTACGTCACCTATTAAAATTAAATAAATGAAGCACTTATTTCCTCTTGGAATGTTCTTGAGTATGTTCTTTGTCTTTTCGTGTTCTGAAAAAGATCAAGAAGTCGCTCAAGCACCTAATATTATCTATATCATGGCTGATGATCACGCCGAGCAAGCCATTAGCGCCTATGGTCATCCTGTAAGTCAATTAGCCCCAACTCCAAATATTGATCGTATTGCAAAAGAAGGAGCCTTGTTTAAGCGCAATTATTGTACGAACTCTCTTTGTGGTCCAAGTAGAGCAGTAGTATTAACGGGTTTGCATTCTCATATCAATGGATTTAGAATGAATGGTGAGCAGTTTGATAACAATCAACGAACTTTTCCAAAAATGCTTCAGAAACACAACTATACAACCGCTCTCTTTGGAAAGTGGCATATTGGTGGAGCTCCGCAAGGTTTTGATTCTTGGGATATTCTAAACGACCAGGGGAATTATTACAACCCTGAGTTTATACGCGAATCTGATTCTAATGATAAGAAATACGATACGATTATTGAAACAGGATATGCCACAGATCTTATCACTGAAAAGGCACTTAATTTTTTAAAGGCCAATAAAGATTCAGGTAAACCAATCATGATGATGGTACATCACAAGGCACCACATCGAAACTGGATGCCACCCCTTCGTTACCTTCATTTGTTTGATTCAATTCAATTTCCGATACCAGATAGCTATTATCGCCATTTCGAAAAGCAAGAGGCTTCAGAAGATCAATTGCAAACCATCTACAACGATATGTATGAGGGACATGATCTTCGAATGAGCAAAGAGTACGGATCTACAGAGCTAGCACACAATCCTTGGACTAGAGATTTCACTAGAATGAATGAAGAACAAAGAGCAATTTGGGATGCTGCTTATTTGCCAAAAAACAATGCTTTTCACAAGGCGAATCTCAGTGGTAAAGCACTTGCTGAGTGGAAGTTTCAACGCTATATGCAAGATTATTTAGCAACCATTAGAGCTGTTGATGATGGAGTAGGAGCCCTATTAGATTATTTAGACGAATCTGGTTTAGCCGAGAATACGATCGTTATTTACACAACTGATCAGGGGTTTTATTTAGGGGAAAATGGATGGTTTGACAAGCGTTTTATGTATGAACCTTCTCTTGCAATGCCGATGGTGATGAGATATCCAAAAGGAATTAAAGCAGGGACAGTGATTGAAGAAATGACTCAAAACTTAGATTTTGCTCCTACCTTTTTAGATTATGCAGGGGTGCCTATTCCTGAAGATTTTCAAGGAAAATCACTCAAATCATTAGTTGAAAATAATTCTGAAGGAGTATTTAGAGATGCAATCTATTATCACTACTACGATTTTCCAGCCTTTCATATGGTTAAACGTCATTACGGCGTGAGAACGGATCGCTATAAATTGATGCATTTTTACGACGACAATGATCAATGGGAGCTATACGATTTAGAAAAGGACCCTACAGAGGCAAACAATCTTTACGGAGACAAGCAGTATGCTGAGGTTCAATCACAACTACATGCTCGACTAAAAGAATTACAGGCTCAGTACGGTGTGACTGATAATGAATTTAAAAAGACCCCTAAGGAAAAAGTAGATCGTGCCTATAAAAACTTTGAAAAATTAAGGGGAAGATCTGATAAACTAATTGAACGTTAAGATGAAGAATATACTATTTGTTTTGAGCGTCATAGGGATACTAAGTATCTCCTGTTCTACAAAAGAATCCGATGATACGATTACCAATGCAGATTATCAGGGAACAACCTATTGCAATCCTATTGACATTGATTATAGCTATATGGTTTACAATTCAAGCAGAAATATTTCGTATCGTTCAGGAGCCGATCCCGCCGTCATTGAATTCAAAGGAGAGTACTATATGTTCGTTACGCGATCTTTTGGTTATTGGCATTCTAAAGATTTAGTGCATTGGAAATTTATTAAGCCACAACAGTGGTATTTCGAAGGAAGTAATGCACCAACAGCTTTTAATTACAATGATTCCTTGGTGTATTTTGCTGGGGACCCTGCCGGTTATGGAAGCATACTCTATACTGATGATCCTAAAAGTGGATTGTGGAAACCTACAGCATCTATTTCAAATAACATTCAAGATTCTGAATTATTCATCGATGATGATGGGAAATCATATTTATACTGGGGATCTTCAAACGTTCATCCTATTCGCGTTAAGATGCTCAATAGAGAGGATCGTTTTTTAGAAACAGGAGTTCGAAAAGACTTGATTAATCTTGTTGAGGAAGAACACGGTTGGGAGCGTTTTGGAGAGAATAATTTTCATCCAACCTTAAAGGAAGGCTATATGGAAGGGGCTTCCATGACAAAACACAACGGAAAGTATTATTTGCAATATGCTGCTCCGGGCACACAATTTAATGTGTATGCAGATGGGGTTTATATAGGAGACTCGCCACTGGGACCATTTACCTATATGAAAAGCAATCCGATGAGTTTTAAACCTGGTGGATTTACGAATGGGGCGGGCCATGGAATTACTGTAAAACAAACCAATGGACAGTATTGGCATTTTGCTACGATGGCTTTAGCGTCAAATTCTCAGTGGGAGCGTCGACTTTGTATGTTTCCAACTTATTTTGATGATGATGGACTGATGTATACCAATACAGATTATGGAGATTATCCTCGTTTTGGAGCAGACCATCCTACAAAATCTGGTCAGCACAATGGGTGGATGTTACTTTCCTATAAGGGATCGGTTTTAGTTTCATCTTCACTCTCTCAAGTTGTTAAATTTACCTCAAATGATGATGAGGTTAAAGTAACAGAATTACCACTTGAAAAAAATGATCAGGGGGCTATTATTTCGAATGTATTGACAGATGAGAACCCAAAGTCTTTTTGGATTGCCCAGGCAAATGATGACCAGCAATGGATTCAAATTGAAATGCAGCAATCAGGAAAAATATACGCTTTTCAGTTAAATTTTCACGATTATGAGTCGGGAATATACACCCGTACAGAAGGCTTAAAGCACCGTTTTAGTATTGAGGTATCCGAAGACGGAGCGAATTGGCAAACGGTGGTCGATAGAAGTAAGAGTCAAAAAGACACACCCAATGCGTATATAGAATTAGAGACCCCTGTCAATGCAAAATACGTCCGCTATAACAATATTGAAGTTCCCGGTGCCAATTTTGCGATGTCTGAACTCAGAGTTTTTGGTTTGGGTTATGGAGAAGTTCCAAATCCAGTGTCTAATTTTGAGATAAATCGTCAAACAGATCGCAGGGATGTCGCTTTTTCTTGGGATGCTGTTGAAGGGGCTCAAGGGTATAACATTCGTTGGGGAATTGCTCCTGATAAATTGTATCAATCATGGTTGGTTTATGATACCAATACTCATTTTATGAGATGTTTGGATCGGGATACCTCATATTATTTTTCAATTGAATCTTTTAATGAAAATGGAATTTCAGAAAGAAGTGACATTCAGATGATACAATAGGTTCTCGAATAAATGAAATAAGAACACCGTACAACTAAAGCAATATCTAATATCTTTGTATTATAACTAAAGAAGATGGTAAGTGTCAGCAACATAACAAGTATAAAAACAACAATCATAGGGATAGTGTTGTTTTTTGCAGTTACTGTCAAGGTGTTTTCACAATATCAACTTCCTGTTGAAAACTTTGAATTAAACGCTATTGGAGCTTCTAATCAAAACTGGGGTGTTGCTCAAGCCGATGATGGTTCAGTATATGTGGCTAATACCATGGGGCTTTTGAGATTTGATGGTTTAGTTTGGAACTTATACCAGTTACCTAATAGAACCGTTATTCGATCTGTACTTGCGCTAGGTGATAAGATTTACACTGGATCTTATGAGGAATTTGGTTTTTGGCAGTGGAACAGCTACGGAGATTTAACGTATACTTCCTTAAAGAAGTCTTTAGAACTAGATCAAATTAAGGATCAAGAAATCTGGAAGATAAAGTCAATTGGTGATGAAGTCTTCTTTCAGTCATTTGGCCGTCTTTTTCGACTAAAAGATCAACAGCTAAGTGTTATAGAACTACCCTCATTACTTATAGCTATTAATGTAGTAGAGGATCAATTGTATTTATCTACAAAATCCAATGGGGTTTTTATGCTTCACGATGATATTGTCGTTCCTGTTGTCGACCATCGAGTTCTGCATGAATCGAATATTATTTCCGTTTCAAAAAAGGGTGCAAATCTTTTTATTACGACTTCTTTGAACGGTTGTTTCGTATACAATAAAACGGAAGGACTTCAGGAGTTTAAATCTGAAATCAACGATCGTATCAAGGAAGATTTACTCAATAGTTTTAGCGTTCTCGACGACGGTAGAATGCTGTTTGGAACCATTAAAAATGGCTTGTATATAGCATCCGATCAGGGGACCGTTCTCTATCATTTTAACAAAGAAAACAGTCTAGATAACAATACGGTTCTCAATCATACCGCCTTTGATAATAAAACTCTTTGGGTTGCCTTGGACAATGGTCTTTCTAAGGTTTTTCTTGATCAACCAAGTTATTTTAGAGATAAGACGGGTCAATTGGGAGTCGTATATGCAGTAACTGAGTATCAAGGTAAATTATTCCTAGGTTCCAATACTGGACTCTATTTCGTTCAAAATGATATACTTCATTTTGTAGAAGGATCACAGGGACAAGTTTGGTTCTTAAAAGTGATTGACGGAGAGTTGATATGCGGTCATAATTCTGGAACCTTTTTGGTGTCAGAAAAAAGTTTTGATCAAATTTCTGATTTTGCAGGAGGTTGGACCCTAAAGGCATTTCCAAATCGTTCCAACGAATATGTCATTGGATCTTATATTGGGTTAGCACATCTAAAAAAAGAAAACGGAAAGTGGATTTCTACACGCTTGAGTACAACTACAATGCCATTTCGTTATGTAGAATTTGAAACACCCTATGTCATTTGGGCGGCCCATGCCTATAAAGGGTTATACCGTTTTAAATTAAATGAAGATGGTTCTTTTGATCAGATGATCAATTTTAAAAATAAGGGTTTAAGCTCTGAATACAATGTGAAGATTGTCAATGTCAATGGAGGGATTCGCTTTAAGACGAATTCGGGTTGGATGAAATACGATGAAGTTCTCGATGAGTTAGTGGATGATGACCTCTTGAACAATTCTATCGGTCCTGATAGTTCTATACTTTTTAGTGAGACCAGTGGAACTCAAGTGGGAATAAAAAATAGTAAAGGTATTTTTATCAAGGAACACATTTTAGATACGACCTCTGTGTCAGTTGTAAATCCGATCATTCACAAAAAAATTCTCATCGGTAAGGAGCTGTTAACTAAGGTTAATTCAAAGACGATTATCAATATAGTCGATGGATTTTCCTTTGTAAATACCTTTGAGAAAGACCTAAAACTTCAACCTGCACGTATCGCAAAAATTGTAGTGGATCAAGAATCGGTTCCTCTCGATTTTGAAGTCGAATTGCCCTATCGAAACAATTCTATAGAACTGTATTTTACAGCTCCCAAAAACGAAGCCTATCAATACCAGTATAGACTTCATCACGAGGACACATGGAAAAGTCTAGCGAGTAACAAACTATTTTTAGAGAATCTCAAAGAGCGAATCTACAATCTCGAATATAGAGTTGTGAACTCTAATTACAATTATTCAGAAAGCTCGCAATTCAGTTTTGTGGTATTGCCACCTTGGTATGCAACCTCTTTGGGTTATTTCATTTTCACCTCAATAGGGTTATTGATTGTGGTTGTAATATACCTTTATCAAAGAAGAAAGCTCAAACGAAAAGAGGCTCAAATCAAAGCAGATTTTGATCGAAAGCAAAAATTACTTCTTGAAGAGAAGGAAATTGAGGCTCAACAAAAGCTTTTGGAACTCAAGGCAAATGCTCTTAAAAGTGAGCTTAAATTGAAGAGTAAAAGACTCGCTGATTCAGCGATGGAACTGGGAAAGAAAAATGAGGCTTTTCAGAATCTCAGAAATGAGTTGCTACACAACAGAGAGTACATCAACAATGAGTATTGGTTAAAGAAAGTGATTCGACAAATCAATAAAGAGATTGAAGATAAGGATCAGTGGGCGTTGTTTGAGCGAAATTTCAATCAAGTTCACGAAGAGTTCTTTAAAAAATTAGCACAGATAAACAATAAGCTTACCCCTAAAGATTTAAAGCTTTGTGCCTATATTAAAATGAATCTTTCCAACAAAGAAATAGCTCCTCTTATGAACATCACTGTACGTGGAGTTGAAACGCATCGCTTTCGATTAAAGAAAAAGCTCGATCTTAAAGAAGAGAACATATTTGAGTTCATTAAGACGCTTTAAAGTACTACTTTAACCCTACTTCATTAGTACGTCATTTTTAAATTTAGCAACTCAAATATATTTTTCATTAGGCTTTTAAATAGCTGAAAATAAGCTTTTTGTATTTATTTGATTAATGACGTAGCGATGTTCCTATCAATACGTTTGTTTCCTGTGTTAGTTGTATACATTTGAGCTTATAACTAAACAATTAATTCAAATGAAAACAAACTATTTATTTATTACAATGTTTCTTTTGGGTATTGCTACTGTTTTCGCACAGAGCATTTCTGGTCATATCATCAGTTCAGATGATGGCTTGAGTTTGCCAGGTGTGAGTATTGTAGTAGAGGGTACTGAAAGAGGGACATTTTCAGATTTTGATGGAAACTTTACAATTGAAGCAAGTGTAGGTGATACGCTTATCTTTTCTTCTATCGGATTTGAGTCACAATCTATTGTTGTTGAATCAGACACTTTAGAGGTAACAATGAAAACCAATACGACTAATCTATCAGAAGTAGTTGTTGTTGGATACGGTACAATGAAGGTTAAGGATTTAACATCATCTATTAGTACCGTTGGATCAGAAGAGATCCAAAAAACACCATCTTCTCAAGTAATGCAAGCTTTGCAGGGAAAAGTAGCTGGACTTCAAGTTGTATCTAGCGGTGCTCCTGGTGAAGCTCCAACCATTCGAGTGAGAGGTGTGGGTTCTTATCCTGTTGGAGGAAATTCAACACCATTATATGTGGTGGATGGAATGTTCTTTAACAATATCGATTTCTTAAACCCATCTGATATCGATTCTGTATCTGTTTTAAAAGATGCGTCATCAGCTGCCATTTATGGAGTTCGAGCTGCGAATGGTGTAATTTTAATTGAAACAAAATCAGGTAAGGCAAATCAAGAAACTCAAGTGGTTTACGATGGTTACTTTGGTACTCAGCTAGCACAGAACGTTTTGAAGATGGCAAATGCTGAGCAGTTTACAACAATGGTATTGGAATCAGGATCTACTCCTGATATTGAATACCTCTTAAATGCAATGCAGCTTTTTGGTCGTAGTCGTGTGAATCCAAATATTCCAGATGTGAACACCAACTGGTATAAGGAAATTATGAGACCAGCTGCAATTCAAAATCATTCGATTAATATTTCAGGAGGATCTAATAAGGCAACCTATTCGATGGGAGGAAATTATTTAGCTCAAGAGGGTATTCTCGATATGAAAAATGAATACACTAAAATTAACTTTAGAGCTAGAGTTGATTTTCAGGCGAATGATTGGTTAAAAGTGGGTGCTAATTTTATCACAACCAATACCGAGAAATTTGCTCCAGAATACGGTGCTTGGAAATCGGCTTATACGGCAGTTCCTATTCTTCCTATTTACAACGAGGACAATACAGAAGGAGCATGGCCTGACAATTTTGCCTCAGCGCGTACCTTAGGTTATAGAGGAGGTCAAAACCCATTCCCTGCTATGCGTTATAGCGATAACAGAATTCAAGGGAAACAAACCGTGTCTAATCTATATGCACAAGTAGAGCTAATTCCAAATAAGTTAGACTTTAAAACGACTTATTACCATTCCTATGGAGATAACTACGGAAGATATACTCGATTACCTTTCTATTTAAGTAATGGTTTTCAAAGAGTAGATGCTAGTATTTCTAAAAGCTTTAGCACTTTTTCAAATCAAATCATCGATAACGTCTTGACTTATCAAGATCAAGTTAAAGATCACCGTTACACCTTAATGGTTGGTTCTGCTTATAGAAACGAGCGTGGACAATCTCTTGGTGCTCAAGGATTGAATTTTCCATATGACGATGAAAAATCATGGTATATCGATCAAGCAGCGACAGTTCCTTCAGAGGCTGTAGGAGATGGAGGATATGTACAATATGGACTTTCTTATTTTTCAAGAGTACAGTACTCTTATAAAGACAAGTATATGTTCTACGGAACAATGAGAGCTGATGGATCTTCAAAATACCAAGAAAAATGGGGTTATTTCCCAACTTTATCACTCGGTTGGATCGTTTCAGAAGAGGATTTCTTTAAAAATGATATCGTTAGTTATCTAAAGTTACGCGCTAGCTGGGGTCAATTAGGTAATGATAAAGTAGCTGCTTCAGATGGAGCTGCAACGACTTCTGTTATCAATACAGCGATTGACGATACCTTAACAGCTGGTACAGTTACAACTAACAATTTTTCATCATTAGGATGGGAAGTAGTTGAAGAAACCAATATTGGTTTAACTTCAAAATTGTTTGACAACAAATTGAGTATCGATGCAGATTATTTTATCAGAGATACCAATAATGCAGTGATCCCCGTATTGCTTCCAGTAGTTGGAGGATCCATTCTTAGAAACGTAGGAACAATTAGAAACTCTGGTGTTGAATTGTCTACTACTTGGTCAAATCAAGTATCAGATCGTTTCTCTTATGAGATTTCTGCTAATATTGGAACTCTTAAAAATGAAGTGTTAGATCTTTACGGTCAAGATTACCTAAACGGTGGTCAAGCTGAGTTTAGACAACGTACTACTGTTGGTGGTTCTATCCTTGCGTTCTACGGATGGGAGAGAGCTGGAGTTTACCAAACAGAAGCTGAAATTGCTGCAGACCCAATTGCTGTTGCAAATAACTTAGTTCCTGGAGATTTAAAATTTGTCGATCAAAACAACGATGGTGTAATCGACGGTGAGGATCGAGTTGATTTAGGATCTTATTTACCAGACTTTACTTATGGAGGTAATATGAATTTCCAATACGATCAATTATCGCTTTCAATTAGTTGGATGGGACAATCTGGAAATAAAATTCTCAACAGAAAAAGAGGAGAGTATATTTGGACGAACGATACCAATATCGATGCTGATTTAGCAGTCAACAGATGGCACGGAGCAGGAACCTCAAATACGTATCCTTCTTCATCAGGACTTAGAAGAGGATGGAATCAAAAGATGAGTAATTTCTACGTAGAAGACGGTTCATTCTTCAGAGTTCAAAACGTGCAGTTAGGCTATACTTTAAAGCCAAACAATTTCCCACAAACGAGATTGACATTGACTGCAGATCGTCCTTTAACCATGTTTAATTACAATGGATTTAACCCAGAGGTTGCTAGTGGTATTGACAATCAAACCTATCCAATACCTGCAGTATTTACATTGGGAGTAAACCTCAAATTTTAATCTTAAAACGAAAACAAAATGAAAAATAAATTATTCAAAAGTTTCGCTTTAGCATTGGGGGCATTAACCTTGACAATCTCATGTACTGATGTTGTAAATGAGCTCCCTGAAAACAAAGCATTTACAGAAACTACTGATTACAGTATTTCTGACAATATGATCTTACCACTAATTGGTGCTTATGCTAATTTCTCAAATATGGGATGGGAACTAAACCCATTATTAGCAGTGCGTGGTGACGATGTTAACAAAGGTGGTCTCGGAGATCAAAAAGATCTTAAAGACATCGATGATTTTAGCAATTACAACAAAGATTTCTGGATGTTAAATTCAGCTTGGCAAGGATTGTACAGTGATATCTACAAAATGCAAGTGGCTATCGACGAGGTGTACAATTATATGGAAGCTGGTGCTTCTGCCTCAAAAGCGGAACAATACGTAGCAGAAATTAAAACCTTAAAAGCCTTTTTCTTATTGCAATTAGGAAGAGCTTGGGGTGATATTTTAATTCCAACTACTTCATCGCCATCTGATTTATTGGTGGCAGAGTTAACTCCAAGAGATGAGGTTTTTGCTTACCTTCAATCACTTTTAGATGAGGCTATTCCAAATCTACCAGAGGGAAGACCGAATCAGCGTACCGATATTAAAGGTGGGGTTACTAAGGCGACTGCTTTAGCTTTAAAAGCAAAAGTGAGTTTAGAACTCAATGATTATCAGGCGGTAGCTGATGCAACTTCACAGATCATCGCTAATGGAGGATTTTCGTTAGTGGAGGATTTCTCTGAGGCATTTAAACTTGATGGGAAGCTTTCAGATGAAATGCTTTTGGAAATGCAACACTCTGATTACAATCAAGGTTCTGGTGACCGTTCGTATCACTTATTTGCCTTCTATGGTCCACAAAAATGGACTCCTGCCGTATCTGGTGCAGGCGGAGGATGGGGATTCTGGGAGCCTTCTAAAGAATACATCAAATTCATGTTGGATAGAGGAGAAGAAGAGCGTTTAGTCGCTTCTGTACTCTTTACTCCAAGAGGAATGAGTGAGTTAGAAGCTGATGGTTATTCACTGCCTTCTTATGTCTCAAATACGACTCCTTATGGAGACACCTTCCAGGATTATCCAAGAGCAATGTATGCTTCAGGGAAGCACTATATGCCATCTTCTTATTTAATTCCAGGAAGAACTTCTTATGGTTCTAACAAAAACTTCCCAGTGCTTCGATACGCTGAAGTATTGTTGATGCATGCGGAAGCATTGACCAATGGGGCAAACGGAAGTGGTATGACTGCAGATCAAGCTGTAAACGCAGTAAGATCTAGAGCCGGAATGGCACCATTATCTGGAGTGACTTCTTCAGATGTTATGGAGGAAAAACTTGCAGAGCTCGCAATGGAATGGGGAGATCGTTTTTACGATTCTGTTCGTACAGGAAACACCTCACATTTAAATCAAAATGGAGCCAATTACGACGATAGCAAGCGTTATTTTCCTTATCCACAGGCACAGGTAGATTTATTACCAGCTTTACAGAACTAATTAAACCATAAAGACCATGAAACAATTAAAATATATATTTTCAATACTAGCGACAGTATCGCTTCTATCATGCGATTATGATTTAGATCCGATTACTGAAATTGCTCCAGGAGCTGATGCTTCAGCCCCTGAATTAGTGATCAGCTATCCAACTGAAGGAACATTTATAAGAGTTCCCGAGGAATTTGCAACCATCACTATTAAATTCGAAACTACTGATGATATCGAATTGAGTACTGTCGATGTTAAGATCGATGGAGCTTCAATTGCATCCTATGATAGCTTTACTGATTACAGACGTTTTCTAGATGAAATTGTTTACGATCAAGTAGCTAGCGGAAATCACCAATTGGCGATTACTGCTACTGATTTAGACGGAAAAGCTACCACTAAAACGGTGAATTTCACCAAGGCATCGCCTTATTCACCTAAGTACAGTGGAGAAGAATTCTATTTTCCATTTGACGGATCTATCATTGATTTAGTAACCACTTCAAATCCAGTAGTTACAGGAAGTGATAGCTATTACGGAACTGGAAAAATCGGAGAGAATGCGTTGGAATTACCAGCTGATAGTTATTTATCAGTTCCTGCTACTGCATTTACAGCTGCAGACGGATTTAGTGCTTCACTTTGGATTAACTTAAATTCTTCACCAGATCGCGCTGGTATTATTTCAGCTGATTTTGGAGATTCAACTTCTAGAAAACAAGGATTCAGATTCTTTAGAGAAAATGCTGGAGGAAAACAACGTATCAAAGCGAATATCGGTGTTGGAACCAAAGACCATTGGGTTGATGGTGGATCAAATGCTGATGTAGTTCCAGATAATGGAGTGTGGACACATCTTGGATTAACTGTTTCTGCAGATACAGCTAGAGTGTATATCAATGGAACGATAGTCAAAGAAATAACACTTGATGGTCCAATGGATTGGACAGATGTTCAAAATATTGTGATTGGTGCAGGTGGACCAAGTTTCTCTTACTGGAATCACAAAACAGATCAATCTGGAATCGACGAAGTTCGTTTGTTCTCTACTGCACTTACTACTGCTGAGATGATCAATGTGATGGGAGATCAAGGAGCACCGACTTATGTTCCTGATTTTGACTCGGAAGTGTTCTATATGCCATTCGAAGGAGACTATAAAGACTTTGTAAACGCTGCTCTTGCAACTGAAGTTGGTGACACTGACTTTGGAGCAGGACACACAGGAGATAATTCATTCCAAGGAGCAACTGATAGTTATTTAACGTATCCATCTGCTGCTATAGAGTCTTCTGAATTTACCGGTGCGTTCTGGTATAAGGTCAATGCTGACCCAACTAGAGCAGGAATTTTGACTATTGGAGATGATGCAACTGATCGCAAACAAGGAATAAGAGTTTTTAGAGAAGGCAATGGTGATTCACAACGTATCAAATTAAATGTTGGAACTGGTGTTGGTGAATCTTGGAATGATGGAGATGTGATTGATGTGGCTGCTGGAGAGTGGGTACACGTTGCATTTACTGTTACTGAGACAAAATCTACCGTTTATTTTAATGGTGTAGAAGTGCGCTCTTCTGATTTAGCAGCTCCTATTGACTGGACAGGATGTTCTGAACTAGTAATTGGATCTGGAGGACCTACATTCAGCTATTGGAATCACAAATCAGATTCAAGTTTAATAGACGAATTGAGATTCTTTAATAAAGCACTAACAGCAGAAGAGATTACAACCGTAATGAATTTTTAATCATAAAGGTTAAAATTTAAGTTTAGTTTTTTGTTTAAAAAGGAGAAGCTTAAGGTTTCTCCTTTTTTCCACAAACCTTTATTTTCAAAAATTATAAAATGAAACATATCTATAACACAGTTTTACTGTTTGTTACACTTATTGCTGTGGTATCATGTAAGCCAACTGCAGAGAATCAAAGCAAGGAGGCGATTTCTACTGAAGATCGTTATCTCGATACCATCCAATTACAGACCATCAATTACTTTTGGAAAGAAGCAGATAAAACACTCTCAGGATTAGCTCCAGAACGAGTACATATGGATAATATTTATCCTCAAAACGATTCAAATGTGATTACCACAGGAGGGTCAGGTTTTGGATTGATGGCTTTAATCGCTGGAATTGAAAGAGGGTTTATTAATCCACAGGCTGGATTAGAGCGTTTTGAACGCATTGTAACTTTTTTAGAAAAGGCAGATCGTTTTCATGGGGCTTGGCCGCATTGGATGGATGGAAATACAGGTAAAGTAGTTCCTTTTAGCAAAAATGACGATGGTGGAGATCTCGTTGAAACAGCTTTTTTAATCCAGGGATTGTTAACAGTACAAGCCTATTATAAAGATGGAAGTCAACGTGAACAAGAGCTTGTAAATCGCATTCAAACCCTTTGGGAAGAAGTAGAATGGAGTTGGTATACTCAAGGCAAGGAGGTGCTTTATTGGCACTGGTCTCCTAATAACGGATGGAAGATGAATTTTGCAGTTGGAGGGTATAACGAATGCCTGATCATGTATGTACTAGCTGCAGCATCACCTACTTATCCTATCAGTCCTGAGGTATATCACAAAGGCTGGGCTCGAAATGAAACACTTTCATCTAATGCTGAAATGTACGGTATTCCTACCGTAGTTGATTACTACCAGCACAATGAGGCAAAGATTGGACCTCTTTTTTGGGCACACTATTCCTATTTAGGGCTCAACCCATTTAAGATCAGTGATCGCTATGCTGATTATGGAACTCTTACTACGAATCACGCTAAAATTCACTTAGCATATGCGATTGATAACCCTAAAAATTTCAAGGGATATAGCGATCAAATGTGGGGATTGACCTCAAGTTATTCGATGAGAGGCTACGCAGGTCATCGACCAGGTAACGATCTTGGAGTGATTGCTCCAACGGCTGCTTTGTCTTCGATGCCTTATACACCTGAAAATTCAAAAAAAATGCTCGTAAATCTTTATGAAAATCACAAAGACCTCATTGGAGAATACGGTCCTTATGACGCTTTTAGTTTAAACGATAACTGGATGCTTCCTAGGTATTTGGCAATTGATCAAGGACCAATTCCTGTGATGATTGAAAATTACAGAACAGGATTACTTTGGGATTTATTTATGACCAATACTGAAGTTCAACACGGACTTAAACGTTTAGGATTTACGATTAAAGAATAAAACAATGAAAAAATCATTACTACTCTTAGGACTGTTGTCATCAGTTAGTTTTGCACAACAACAAAAAGATTATTCAAAACAAGTTGACTCTTTGATGCAATTGATGACCATCGAAGAAAAAATTGGACAAACTGTTCAATTTAGTGGAGGTTGGGATGTCACTGGTCCTACGGTTAGTGATGTCAATGAAGATCTTGTCAAACAGGGACAAATAGGTTCTTTTTTGAATTTAGTAACTGCAAAAGCGACTAAGGATATTCAAAAATTGGCTGTTGAAGGAACTCGTTTAGGGATCCCTTTGTTAATTGGATATGACGTTATTCACGGTTATAAAACGATCTTTCCCATAAATCTAGGACTCTCGTCGAGTTGGAATCCACAGCTCGTTCAACTCACTGCAGAGAAAGCTGCACTGGAAGCTGCTGCAGAAGGAATTCATTGGACTTTTTCACCTATGGTGGATATTGCACGTGACCCGCGTTGGGGAAGAATTTCAGAAGGTTCAGGAGAAGATGTTTATTTGGGTATTAAAATGGCTGAGGCCTATGTAAGAGGGTATCAGGGTGATGATCTATCGCTTCCAACAACCATTGCAGCCTGTATGAAACACTATATTGGTTATGGTGCTGCTTTAGCTGGTAGAGACTACAATACCGTTGATATGGGGGATAACGAACTTAGAAATACGTATTTGCCTCCTTTTAAAGCGGGAATTGATGCTGGAGCTCGAACACTAATGACTTCCTTTAATGTGATCAACGATGTTCCTGCTTCTGGTAATAAATACACCTTAAAGGATATTTTAAGAGATGAATGGGGGTTTGAAGGATTGGTGGTGTCGGATTATACCTCTATCAATGAAATGATTCCACATGGTTATGCTGCTGATGGAAAGGATGCTGCACAAAAATCGTTTAGTGCCACCCTTGATATGGATATGATGGGAGATCTATACCGTTCACATCTCAAGGAATTGATCGAAGAAGGGGCTCTAAGTATAGAGCTTCTAGACGATTCAGTTCGTCGTATCTTGACTCTTAAATTTGAATTAGGATTGTTTGAAGATCCTTATCGTTATAGCGACCTTGATCGTGAAGCTGAAACGATTTACCGTTCAGATATACTTGAAGCAGCAGTAGAAGCTGCTCGTCAATCTATCGTATTACTTCAAAACAACAAGGCTGTTCTTCCATTAAAAACTTCAAATATTGCACTGATAGGACCTCTTGCAGACGATCAGAGCAGTATCATTGGAGATTGGGCAGCAAAGGGAGATCGAAAAGGCAAAGCGATCAGTGTTCAAGAAGGATTGAGTGAGTTACTTCAATTACCTAATTTAAAGGCAGTTCAGGGAACTAAAATTGAAACCAGTGACACTTCTGGATTTAAAGCGGCATTAAAAGCCGCTAAAAAAGCAGAAGCTATTGTCATGGTATTAGGTGAAGATTCTAATATGAGTGGTGAAGCAGCAAGTAGATCTTCTATCAATTTGCCTGGTAACCAATCAGATTTATTGGCTGAGATTCGCATGCAAAATCCAAACAAACCACTTGTTTTAGTATTAATGAATGGAAGACCTTTAGATATTACTGAGGAAGTTAATAATGCGGATGCTGTATTGGAAGCTTGGTTCCCAGGGACTATGGGGGGTCAGGCTATTGCAGAAATTATCTACGGTAAAACCAATCCATCTGCTAAACTAGCGATTAGTTTTCCAGTAAATGTAGGACAGGTACCAGTGTTTTACTCTAATAAAACAACTGGAAGACCGATGAATCCAAAAAACCCTAAAGGAGATTATCGTTCTTTTTACCAAGACATTCCTAATAAACCCTTATTTTCATTTGGGTATGGTTTGAGTTATTCTAAATTTGAATACTCAAATGTCACTCTAGATAAGAAGGTTGAAAATGGAGTAGAAGTATTAGATTTTTCAGTGAGTGTAGAAAACACTTCTAAAATCGATGGTTATGAAATCGTTCAACTGTACATTCAAGATGTGGCAGCATCGATAACTAGACCTGCAAAAGAACTCAAAGGTTTTGAAAAGGTTTGGATCAAAGCTGGAGAAGAGCAAACAGTTCGTTTTAAACTCTCTAGAGAAGATTTAGGTTTTTGGAATCAAGGGGAGTTTAAAGTAGAAGCTGGAACCTTTAAATTTAACATCGCACCTAATAGTGATACTGATTTAACAAATTCTTTCATCCTAGAATAAATGACAAGAAACACCGTATGTGGTCTATTCTTATTGGGACTCGTAATCATATCTTGTTCCAAGCCCTCGCCTAGTCAAGATGCGGATCCTGATATATTTGATCAGTTGAATCCAAAACTTGAAGAGGAACTTACCGATAACCAACTATTGGACAGCATTCAGTATTATACACTCAAGTATTTTACGGATGCTGCTCACAGTAGTGGTATGGCTAGGGAACGAAATCACCCTGCTCGTAACAATTTTGATTTGAATACGGTAACCTCAGGTGGTAGTGGATTCGGAGTCATGGCCATCATCGCTGGAGTGAATCGAGGTTTTTTGACCAGAACAGAAGCAAGACAAAAGATTGATAAAATATGTGATTTCTTATTGAACTCAGATCGTTTTCACGGGGCTTTTCCACATTGGTATTACGGAGATACTGGAAAAGTAAAACCATTTTCTTCTGATGATAACGGAGGTGATATTGTCGAAACGGCATTTATGATTCAAGGATTGCTTACTGCTCGACAATACTTCAATCAAAACACAACAGAAGAAGCGTCTCTAAGAGCTAAAATCACTCAGCTTTGGGAAGAGGTAGAATGGGATTGGTATACCAAAGAAGGAACCACTTACTTATGGCACTGGTCTCCAAATTACGGATTTTCAAAGAATCATCAATTAAAGGGTTGGAATGAAGTATTAATCACCTATATCTTGGGAGCAGCTTCACCTACCCATCCTATAGACACGGATCTCTATCACAACCTATGGACCAAAGGAAATTTTTACAATGGTGCTACTTACTATAATAATCTCAAATTACCATTAGGTCCAAGTTATGGAGGGCCGTTGTTTTTTTCACATTATTCGTTTTTAGGATTGGATCCAAGAAACCTATCTGATACCTATGCAAATTACTGGAATCAGAATAAAATGCACAGTTTAATCAATTACGAATACTGTAAAGCAAATCCAAAATCTTATCCTCATTACAGTGATAAATGTTGGGGTCTAACAGCTAGTTACAGTGTCAATGGTTACAGTGCTCATTCTCCTACTAACGACAAAGGAGTCATAACTCCAACAGCTGCTCTTTCATCGATTCCTTATTCATCTAGTCAATCTCTAAGAGCTGTTCGTCATTTTTATTACGATCATAAGGAACTATGGGGACCCTATGGTTTTTACGATGCTTTTAGCGTAGGTGATAATTGGATTTCCGATGGGTATTTAGCCATCGACCAAGGGCCTATCGTAGTGATGATCGAGAATTACAGATCTGGACTTTTATGGAATATGTTCATGAAAGATCAGGAGATTCAAGCAGCTTTAACAAAGCTTGGTTTTAATTTTTAAGCCTCATTTTATTCAAATACAAACTGTTAAATAATTCTTATTTAACAGTTTATAATGCTATTTGTTTCGAAATACTTCTTACCTTATTAAGAAGCATTAAAAATAGCATCATGAACAGAACTACATTTCTACACAGAAGTATCGGAGCTCTGCTATTTATTTCAGCAGTACCTAGTATCTCTTCTTGTTCAAAAGAAGAAGATGATACAGGAGGAACAACCCCTACAGCAAAAAGTTGTTTAGACAATGGAACGAGTTCGTCTATAAGTTCCAATCACGGCCATACACTTATAGTGTCTAAGGCCGATGTTTTAGAGGGAAGTGATAAGACCTATAATATTCAAGGTACTTCAAATCACCCCCATACAGTAACAATTACTTCCAGTCAATTTTCTACCCTACAATCCAATCAATCGATTACAGTGACCTCATCAAGCGATGACGCTCATACCCATTCGGTCACTGTACGTTGTGCTTAAAACTTAGTTATTAGAATCAATTGCTTTTGTGAGCTCTTTGATTTTTCTAACAACTATTGGAATAGCTGGATACACCATCATATGGCCGTATCCATCTATTTCATATAGTTCTGTTTGCGGGTGTTTTACGAGTTGCATCATTCTCCACATATAAGCGTTTTCTTCATACCTACCGAGCATTTCTAATTCACGATCTCCAGTGATCATAATATAAGGAGGAGCATCTGCTCTGACGTGATATAAAGGAGCCCACTCATCTACCAATGGTTTTAAAGGGCCAATATTTCGTTCTTCTCTAACAGTCATATGGGTAATGGTATGACCACTTAAAGGAATTAAACCAGCGATTTGATCCGCATCGATATCGTATTTTGCTAAAAAATGCTTATCCAATCCAAGCATGGAAGTCAAATATCCTCCCGCAGAGTGTCCTGACAAAAATATCTTTTCTTTAGAACCTCCAAGCGCCTCTATATTGTTAAAGGTCCATGCTACTGCTGCAGCGGCATCATCAACCACCACATCAGTGCTCACCTGTGGAAAAAAGCGATAGTTGGCAGCAATCACTGCAATCCCTTTTCCTTTGAGGTATTCGGGTATGTTTTTGTTTCCACCTTTTAATCCACCTCCGTGAAAATACACCAAAGTCGGAAAATCACTCACCCCTTCGGGGATGTAGGTATCTAAAATACAACGCTCTTTCTGGTAATCTGTTTTATAAAACTG
>CAKZOO010000173.1 GCA_937136455.1 uncultured Flavobacteriaceae bacterium
CACATCTATAATTCACTTTTATCAGAGTATGGTGTTCTTGGTTTTGATTACGGTTATGCCATGGCAAATCCAAATTCATTGACGATTTGGGAAGCTCAATTTGGGGACTTTAGTAACGGTGCTCAAATCATGATCGACCAGTATATTTCAGCTGCAGAAGACAAGTGGAAATTGCAAAACGGATTGGTGATGTTATTGCCTCATGGTTACGAAGGTCAAGGAGCAGAACACTCTTCAGCACGTATGGAGCGTTATTTACAACTCTGTGCTAAAGACAATATGTTTGTTGCTGATTGTACTACTCCTGCAAATATGTTCCACTTGCTCAGAAGACAATTAAAAGCAAACTATAGAAAACCCTTAGTGGTATTTACTCCTAAGAGTTTGCTAAGACATCCACTAGCAATGTCTTCTATGGAAGAATTAGCGAATGGTTCATTTCAGGAATTAATCGATGATCATTCTGTTACTGCTGAAAAAGTAAAACAAGTGGTATTCTGTACGGGGAAGTTCTATTACGACCTATTAGCGGAAAGAGAGCAATTAGGAAAAGAAGAAGAGGTGGCATTGGTTCGATTGGAACAATTGTTCCCATTACCAGAGGCACAGATGGATGCAGTTATAAAGAAGTATTCGAATGCAACTGATTTGGTATGGGCTCAAGAAGAACCTAAAAACATGGGAGCTTGGGGGCATTTGTTGATGCACTATGAGCCGATTATGAAGTTCAGGTTAGCCTCTCAAAGAGTTTATGCAGCTCCTGCTGCGGGTAGTCCTACTCGTGCAAAGAAAAGACATCAAGAAGTGATCGATTACGTTTTCGATTCATCAAAAAACAATAACAAATAAGGCAAATTATATTAAGCATGATTTTAGAAATGAAAGTTCCCTCTCCTGGGGAATCCATTACGGAAGTAGAAATCGCAACTTGGCTCGTTGAAGACGGTGATTATGTTGAAAAAGACCAAGCCATAGCTGAAGTAGATTCAGACAAAGCAACTCTTGAATTACCAGCTGAAGAAAGTGGTATCATCACTTTAAAAGCTGAAGAAGGAGATGCTGTTGCTGTAGGGCAAGTAGTATGTTTAATTGACACTGCTGCTCAAAAACCTGAAGGAAGTTCCGCAGCTCCTGTAAAAGAAGCTCCTGCTCCAAAAGCAGCTCCAGCACCTGTTGTTGAACAACAGACCTACGCAACAGGTTCAGCATCACCTGCAGCTAAGAAAATATTAGCTGAAAAAGGAATAGAGGCTGCACAGATCAAAGGAACTGGAAAAGATGGAAGAGTTACCAAAGAAGACGCTATACAAGCAGTGCCTTCTATGGGAACGATGCCTGTAGGTGGACAGCGCGGCGTTTCTAGAACGAAGCTTTCAATGCTCAGAAGAAAAGTAGCTGAGCGTTTGGTCGCTGCTAAAAATGAAACTGCTATGCTAACTACTTTCAACGAAGTAGATATGACTGCAGTGTTTAATCTAAGAAAAGAATACAAAGAAGCCTTTGCTCAAAAGCACGGAGTTAATCTTGGATTTATGTCCTTTTTTACTCTTGCTGTAATTCGAGCTTTAAAAATGTATCCAGCTGTCAACTCAATGATTGATGGTAAGGATATGATTTCGTATGATTTTTGTGATATCTCTATCGCAGTTTCTGGACCTAAGGGACTTATGGTTCCAGTCATCAGAAATGCTGAAAATCTTTCATTTGCAGGAGTCGAAAATGAAGTTAAAAGATTAGCGATCAGAGCAAGAGAAGGGGAGATCACTGTTGATGAAATGACCGGAGGTACTTTTACCATTACTAATGGTGGTGTATTTGGTTCCATGTTGTCAACGCCAATTATCAATCCTCCTCAATCAGGTATTTTAGGAATGCATAATATTGTAGAGCGTCCAATAGCTAAGAATGGAGAAGTTGTTATTGCTCCAGTAATGTATTTGGCACTTTCTTACGATCACAGAATTATCGACGGTAAAGAATCTGTAGGATTCCTAGTTGCAATTAAAGAAGCTATTGAAAATCCACAAGAATTCTTAATGGATGGAGATATTAATAAAGCTTTAGAACTTTAAGAAGTTATTGTCAGTATATACAAAGGTCAGCATTGCTGGCCTTTTTTGTTGATAGTCATCGGACAATTAGTTGTTGATCTTAAAATTCCATTAACTTTGTGCTATGTTTTTAACAGACACACATACTCATTTGTATTCAGAAGCATTTGATGAGGATAGAACCCTTGAAATTCAAAAGGCAATCGATCAGGGAATTCATCAATTTTTTCTTCCTGCGATCGATTCAACTTACTATCAGGCAATGAAATTATTAAAGGAAGAATTTCCGAATCATATGCATTTAATGGCGGGTTTGCATCCTACTCATGTCAAAGAAAATGTAGAGGAGGAACTCTTGGTGGTGCAAAATGAATTAAAATCAGGTAATTATTGTGCTGTTGGAGAAATAGGAATTGATCTGTATTGGGATAAAACCTTTTTAAAGCAGCAACAAAACGCCTTTGCTATTCAAATTAAATGGGCTCAAGATTACGGTCTTCCTTTTGCGATTCACTGTAGAGATGCCTTTGATGAGGTTTTTGAAGTATTAGAAACCCTTCAAGGACCCTATAATGGAATCTTCCACTGTTTTACGGGTACCTACCAGCAGGCGAAGCGTGCTATTGATTTTGGATTAAAACTTGGAATAGGAGGAGTGGTTACTTTTAAAAACGGAAAGATCGATCAGTTTTTAAAAGAGATCCCTTTGGAACATATCGTATTAGAAACGGATGCTCCTTATTTGGCACCTGCTCCTTTTAGAGGAAAGCGAAACAATCCAGAGTACCTCAAGCTCATCGCTCAAAAACTAGCACTGTTATATGAGGTGCCTCTTGAAGAAATAGCTAGAATAACAAGTGAAAACTCAAAAAAACTCTTTAAGCTATAATCGCTATGACAACTACCAAACCCTCTATTTTGTTAATCTATACTGGTGGTACCATTGGAATGGTTAAGGATTATAAGTCTGGAGCCTTAAAAGCTTTTGATTTCTCAAATCTCGAAAAACAAATCCCAGAACTCAAACAGATCGACTGTAAAATTTCTAGTTGGTCTTTTGAGCACCCTATCGACTCAAGTAATATCACTCCTGATCATTGGATTGCTTTGGTGGAGCTTATTGAAAAGAATTATCACTCTTATGATGGTTTTGTGGTATTACACGGTTCTGATACCATGAGCTATACTGCATCAGCGATCAGCTTTATGATTGATCACCTTCACAAACCAATCATCTTTACGGGTTCTCAACTGCCTATTGGAGATTTGAGAACAGATGCCAAAGAAAATTTGATTACAGCAATTGAGATTGCAGCATTACAAGAGGATGGAGAGGCAGTTGTACAGGAAGTAGGGCTGTACTTTGAGTACAAACTCTACAGAGCTAATAGAACTACAAAGATTAGTGCCGCTCACTTTAATGCCTTTACTTCCCCAAATTATCCTGCGCTTATTGAATCAGGGGTGAGCTTAGAAGTAAATAGTCCAGCTTTGTATCGAGCAAACAAAACAAAAGCTACTGAGTTTAGTAAGTGTATTGATAGTTCGGTCCTTATATTAAAGTTGTTTCCTGGGCTAAATGAATCAATATTGAGATCTCTTGTTCAAACAAAAGGACTCAAAGGAATCATTGTTGAGAGCTTTGGATCTGGAAATGCCCCTATGTTTGACTGGTTTAAAAAGCTCATCGATGAATTAGTCACAAAAGGGATACTTATTGTTAATATTACACAGTGTTTTGGAGGCAGTGTGTTACCTTCTCACTACGAAACCTCACTAGCTAGAATAAATGATCAAATTATTAACGGAAAAGACCTTACTACTGAAGCCGCTTTAGCTAAAATGATGCTGCTTTTAGGTAATAAAACTCCATATTCTACTTATAAAGAGAGCTTTGAAAAAGAAATTAGGGGTGAAATGAAATAAAAGCGTGACTTTGTTTTATTTTTTATCTTTTTTTTTGTTATTTGGAGCCCCAAAACGAAACTAATAGAGAGGTGGCCGAGTGGTCGAAGGCGCACGCCTGGAAAGTGTGTATACACCAAAAGTGTATCGAGGGTTCGAATCCCTTCCTCTCTGCAGTGAAGTTTTACTTAATTAATTGTAAAAATTTTATATCTTTAAAACCTATTAACTAAATTTAAGTTTCATCAAAATGAAAAGATTATTCTCTACCCTTACTGTATCAGGGTTATTTGTATTAAGTACAAATGTTGCAAACGCAGCTGTAATGTTGCAAGAAAACGGCGAACAAGCTAAAGGATTTACTCAAGTATTAAAAGAGCAATTTATCCAAGGGGGTGCTGCCTTCATGGGAATTGTACTTTTATGTTTAATCTTAGGATTAGCAGTAGCTATTGAAAGAATTATATTCTTAAATCTTTCTACTACAAACACTGCTAAATTAAGAGACGATGTAGAAGAAGCTTTAAAATCTGGAGGTGTTGAAGCTGCTAAAGAGCTTTGTAGAAATACTAAAGGTCCTGTTGCTTCTATCTATTACCAAGGTTTAGACAGAGTAAACGAAGGAGTTGAGGCTGCTGAAAAAGCTGTAGTAGCTTACGGTGGTGTTCAAATGGGACAACTTGAGAAAAACGTTTCTTGGTTATCATTATTTATCGCGATCGCTCCGATGCTTGGGTTCATGGGAACTGTAATCGGTATGATTCAAGCATTCCAAAAGATTGCAGCGGTTGGTAACTTATCTGCTTCACTTATTGCAGGTGATATCCAGGTGGCACTTTTAACAACAGTATTTGGACTTATTACAGCGATTATTCTTCAAATTTTCTACAACTATATTATCGCTAAAATCGATAGTATCATTAACGATATGGAGGATTCTTCAATCGCATTAATCGATTTACTTGTAGATACTAAAAAGTAATAGCTACTAACGTCCAAAAAAAAAGTGTTATGCATAAATTTTTAAAAATAGCATTGATTGTAATCGGTGTTTTGGGAGCCATTTTATGGACTCAGTTACCTGATTCAGATATGCCAGCTTCACAAGCTGTAAATAGTGGTGCACTCAACGCGATGTTAGTGATCACTTATATCTTAATTGTAATAGCAGCTGCTGTCAGCTTGTTGTTTACACTTAAAAAAGTATTTTCTAAAACTTCTAATACAAAGAGAACTTTAATGTCTCTTGGAGCAATTATTTTAGTAGTAATCATTTCTTACGCTACTGCGTCTGATTCTGATGTTACTGTTGTTTCAGGAATTGAGGCTGATCCTTCAACTGTAAAGAATATAGGAATGGGACTCAATGTATTTTACATTTTAACAACCATTGCGGTGGTGTTAATGGTAGTACCTAGTATTAAGAAACTCTTTAAAAAATAATTTATTATGGCTAGAAGAGGTGGAGCACCAGAAGTTAACGCCGGTTCTATGGCGGATATAGCATTCTTGCTCTTGATCTTTTTCTTGGTAACAACTACCATTGAAACAGATGCAGGACTCGACAGAATGTTACCTCCAATCGAACCGCCCGATAGCGATGTGGTGATTAAAGAGAAAAACATATTCATGGTCAACGTGAATAAAGAAGGTAGAATATTTGCCGATGATCAGATTGTTACCATTGAAGATCTAAGAGAGCGTGCTAAAGCATTTTTAGATAATGGTGGAGATGGAACTTGTAGTTACTGTAAAGGAGCTAGGAACACATCATCTTCTGACAATCCATCAAAAGCGATTATCTCTCTTAAGAATGACAGAGAAACTAAATACGGTGTCTATATCACAGTACAGAATGAAATCGTAGCTGCATACAATGAACTTCGTAATAGAGAAGCTCAGCGTTTGTACAAACAAGATTTCACTGATTTAGAAGCCGCTTATTTAAATCCAGAAACGGATGAAAGTCTAAAGGATGAACTCAAAGAGAAAGTAAAGACGATTCAAGATTTATTTCCTCAAAAGTTTTCAGAAGCAGAAACATCTAAAAAATAAACAAACGAACAATTATGTCTAAGTTTAATAAGAAAAAAAGTGGTGAGTTACCACCAGTATCTACAGCATCTTTGCCAGATATTGTATTCATGCTTTTGTTTTTCTTTATGACAGTTACTGTTATGAAAGATAGTACACTCAATGTAGAGAACAACCTTCCTAATGCAGATCAGATTAAAAAACTCGAGAAAAAAGACCGAGTGATTTATATCTATGCTGGAAAACCTACTAGAGAGTATCAAAAGCAATTTGGTACAGAAACCAAAATACAATTGAACGATAAATTTGCTAATGCTACTGACGTAGGTGATTACATTCTTGAAGAGCGTGCTAAGAAAGCTCAAGAATTACAGAATGTATTGACTACATCACTAAAAATAGATAAGCACTCTAATATGGGTATTGTTCAAGATATCAAATTAGAGCTAAGAAAAGTAAATGCTTTGAAAGTTAATTACACTACTTATGAGGGTAATGCTTTCTTAAATTTACAATAAGTACAGCTTAAATTTATTAATAGGAAAGGGCCTCCATTTGGAAGCCCTTTTTTAATTATATACATAAGGAAGTTTAAATTTCTTTTCTAAGTCTTGCCACTGGAATATTGAGTTGTTCTCGGTACTTGGCAACTGTTCTTCTAGCTACAGGATATCCTTTTTCCTTAAGTGCTACAGCAAGTTTTTCATCGGTAATTGGCTTTTTTTTATCTTCTTTACCGATTATGGTTTCAAGGATCTTTTTAATTCCTGAGGTAGAGACCTCTTCTCCTTTTTCATTGGTCATCCCTTCTGAAAAGTAGTTCTTGATGAGCTTGGTGCCATAAGGAGTGTCGATATACTTCGAATTAGCTACCCTTGATACGGTTGAGATATCCATTCCAATTAGATCAGCGATATCCTTTAAAATCATCGGTTTTAATTTTCGCTCATTACCCGTTAAAAAGTATTCTTTTTGATAATCTACAATGGCGCTCATGGTTACAAATAAAGTCTCTTGACGCTGTTTTATAGCATCGATAAACCATTTTGCTCCATCGAGTTTTTGTTTGATGAATTGAAGGGTTTTCTTTTGTTCTTGAGTCTTAATCTTAGCTTCCTTATAACCAGCGAGCATTTCTCCATAAGATTTTGAAATATGAAGCTCTGGAGCATTTCTAGCATTGAGTTTAAGATCTAATTCACCATCGATTACACGAAGTATAAAGTCAGGAACTATATTGGAAATAATCTTAGTGCTATCTGCAAATGAAGATCCTGGTTTGGGATTTAGTCGTTCGATCTCACTAAGAGCATCTTTGAGCTGTTCTTCTTCAATTGAGTATTTTGCAAGTAATTTTTTGTAATGCTTTTTGCTAAAGTGATCAAAGGAATCAACGATGATCTTTTTGGCTAGAACAATTGCATTGGTCTCTTCTTTTCTGTCGAGTTGTAAGAGTAGGCACTCTTGAAGACTGGTCGCTCCAACCCCTGGAGGATCCAATTTGTGAATGTGCTGCTTTAAAATCTTTTTGAGTTCCTGCTCAGAGGTGTAGATGTTTTCAGTGAAGGCTAAATCATCGACAATATCCAAAATTGGTCTTCTGATATAACCACTTTCATCGATACATCCAACTAGAAATGAAGCGATGATATAGTTTTGATCTTCTAGGAATTGATTTTGTAATTGTGCATGGAGATGTTCGTAAAAGGAAGTTCCAGCCGCATAGGGGATATTAGCACCTTCATCATCTGTCGAGTAATTATTTGCTTGAAGTCTATAGTCTGGAATGTCATCATCACTGAGGTACTCATCGATATTGATATCCTCTATATCGATATGTTCAGTGCCTTCTTCGTAGAGATCATCGTAAGGATCTTGAAATTCTTCAATCTCTTCCTTTCCACTTTCCAAAGCAGGATTATCTTCAAGTTCTTCTTGTATGCGCTGTTCGAAACCTAAAGTAGATAATTGAATAAGTTTCATGAGCTGAATCTGTTGAGGAGACAGCTTTTGTGAAAGCTTATACTGAAGATACTGTTTTAACATAGGGTCAAGGATTCAATACCTTAAGTTACAAAATTTACTTAGAATTCTGCGTTTTGTGGAGTTCTAGGAAAAGGAATGACATCTCTGATGTTCCCCATTCCTGTCGCAAATTGTACCAATCGCTCAAATCCAAGCCCAAATCCTGAGTGTACAGCAGATCCGTATCGTCTTAGGTCTAAGTACCACCACAGTTCTTTTTCATCGATGTCAAGAGCTTTAATACGCTCTTGGAGCACCTCTAAGCGTTCTTCACGTTGAGAACCTCCAACGATTTCACCAATACCAGGGAAGAGGATGTCCATCGCTCTAACGGTCTTACCGTCTTCGTTCATACGCATATAGAAGGCCTTAATGTTGGCTGGGTAATCGTAAAGAATCACTGGACAGTTAAAGTGCTTTTCAACTAAATAGCGTTCGTGTTCACTCTGAAGATCTGCTCCCCACTCCTCAATGATATAATCGAATTTCTTCTTCTTGTTAGGTTTAGAATTTCTGAGGATATCGATGGCCTCTGTATAAGAAACACGCTTAAAGTTGTTTTCAGTAACAAATTTTAACTTCTCGAGCAGCGTCATTTCTGAACGCTGAGCTTGAGGTTTTTGCTTTTCTTCATCACTAAAACGCTGATCTAAGAATGTGAGATCTTCCTTGCAGTTTTCTAAAACATAGCTGATGACACTCTTAATGAAGTCTTCAGCGAGATCCATATTATCATTAAGATCAAAAAATGCCATTTCAGGTTCGATCATCCAAAACTCTGCAAGGTGTCTTGAGGTGTTCGAGTTTTCAGCTCTAAAAGTAGGACCAAAGGTGTAAACCTTACCAAGAGCCATCGCAAAAGTTTCAGCTTCTAATTGACCAGATACCGTAAGATTGGTTTCTTTACCAAAGAAATCTTCTTTGTAGTTGATCGATCCATCTTCATTCAAAGGAGGATTTTTGCTGTCAAGAGTGGTCACTCGAAACATTTCTCCAGCTCCTTCAGCATCAGATCCAGTTATAATAGGAGTGTGTACGTTGACAAAACCATTTTGATTAAAGTATTGATGCACTGCAAAAGATAATGCAGCACGTACTCTCATAATAGCACTAAAGGTATTGGTTCTCACTCTAAGATGAGCTTTTTCTCTTAAAAATTCTAAAGAGTGTTTTTTTGGTTGGATTGGATAAGTCTCAGGATCAGATTCTCCTAAGATTTCAATTGATGAAACTTGAATTTCTAGAGCTTGTCCTTTTCCTTGACTCTCTTCAAGAGTTCCCTCTACAGCGATCGCAGCTCCAACACTAATTTTTTTAATCAGCGATTCATCAGTAGTTTCAAAGTCGATAACACATTGTAAATTTGAAAGGGTAGAACCGTCATTTAAAGCTATAAATCGATTGCTTCTAAATGATTTTACCCATCCTTTAAGGCTTACTTTTGAGTGTACTACTCCTTCTGATAAAATGTTTTTGATGTTCGCTGTTTTCATATCAATGATATCGTTGTATTTAACGAGCACAAAGATACTATTTTTATCTACTTATTCCTCGCTTGAATTGTCTTCTTCTGAATCATCTGGAAGAATATCAATTTGAGGTTCTTTAAGGGTTACCGTATTGGCAATACTTCGCTCTAAAGAGAGTAGAAGTGAAGGTAAAAGAATCAAATTTGAGAACATTGCCAATAGTAAAGTTACAGAGACTAAAGACCCTAATGCAATGGTTCCACCAAAACTAGAAATTGTAAATACTGAGAATCCAAAGAAGAGTACAATAGAAGTATAAAACATACTAATTCCAGTTTCTCTCAGTGCTGCATATACAGAAGGTCGAATGACCCAATTGTTTTCGATGAGTTCTTGTCGGTATTTTGCCAAGAAGTGGATAGTGTCATCCACAGAAATTCCAAATGCAATACTAAATACAAGAATGGTTGAAGGCTTAATCGGGACACCCACAAATCCCATGATACCTGCAGTGATTAGTAATGGCAGTAAATTTGGGACCAATGAAATGATGATCATTCTAAAGGACCTGAATTGATAGGCCATAAAAAGGGAAATCAACAAGATGGCTAAAGAGAGCGAGATCACTAGGTTGTTGACTAGGTATTTGGTTCCCTTTAAAAATAGTAATGCTTTTCCAGTGACATAGGTTGAATAGCGCTCTTCTGGAAATAACTTTTCAATACGTTTTAAAAGATCCGATTCAATTTCTTCCATTCGATCCGTTTTAATATCTCTGATCGCTGTTGAAATTCTAAATTTCTGAGATAAACTATCCGTAAAACTACCCAACAAAGCGGTATCACCTCCTGAATTGTTGATGGTGCTCAAAAGAAAGTTTCGTTCCTGTGAAGTCGGAAGTTGATAATATCTTCTAAGTCCTTTGTAATAGGCTTGTTTTGTGTATTTTATTAAATTGACAACAGAAATTGGTTGTGCTAATTCAGGGGTTTCTTTAATGAAGTTCTGAAGCTCTTCAGCACGCTTGAGATTTCCGGCATTAAAGGCACCATTTCTGCGTTTGGTGTCAATGACAATTTCAATCGGCATAATAGCGTTGAATTCTTCCTCAAAGAATCGAATTTCATTTACAAAATCAGCATTCTTAGGCATGTCTTCAATTGGTGAACCAGAGGTTTCAATATTGTAGATGCCAATAATACTCACCACCAAAGCGATGATTGCAGTGATATAGACTGCAATTCGTTTTTCTCTTACGATTTTTTCCATCCAAAGTACAAGGCCATCAATCCATTTGTTCTCTAAATGCTTGAGGTGTTTTTCCTTTGGTTTTCCCATAAAACTATAGATGATGGGAATCACCAATAAGGAGAGGATGAAAATCCCAATGATGTTGATGGAAGCAACAATACCAAACTCTTTCAAAAGTTTTGAGTTGGTAAAGATAAAGGTGGCAAAACCTGAAGCGGTTGTCAGGTTGGTCATCAGCGTTGCATTACCAATTTTGGTAATGACACGTTGAAGTGATTTTGCTTGATTACCGTGATTTCTTACCTCATTTTGATATTTGTTGATCAAGAAGATGCAGTTTGGAATTCCAATTACTATGATTAGAGGAGGAATCAAGGCGGTTAATACCGTAATCTCGTATTCTAAAAGACCTAAGATTCCAAAAGCCCACATTACTCCAACTCCTACAATACTCATCGAAATGATGGTAGCTCTAAAACTTCTGAAAAAGAGGAAAAATATCAGTGAGGTTACCAGTAGTGCAGCACCAATAAAAAGACCAATTTCACTGATGATACTCTGAGCGTTCATCGTTCTAATATAGGGCATCCCTGAAACGTGAAGGTCGATATTGGTGTCGCTCTCAAATTGAGTGGTAATTCGATTTAAGTCCTCGAGAATAAAGGTTTTACGAACCGAAGTATCTAAGATATCATCATCGATATATATGAGGGATCTTAAGGTTCTCGTTTCTCTGTTATAGAGTAGTTTTTCGTAGAAAGGCTGGTAATCAATCAGCGTTCTTAAATCACGGTCTAATTGCTCTTGAGAACTGTATTCATCTTCAAAAATGATGTCTAATTCAAAGCGATTTTCAGCTTTATTGCGAACGAGTTCTTCGACATTTTCAGTAGAAATGACATTTTTTACCTCTGGTAATGCTCTGAGTTGTTTACTGAGTCGTTGCCAACGATTAAAATTTTCGAGTTCAAATAGTGCAGAGTCCTTAACAGCTATAGCAATGATATTCTCTTGGCCACCAAATTCTTCAACAAATTCATTGAAGATGATGTTCTCAATATGATCATCAGGTAGAAGATTCGCTTCCGTATTGGAAAAACGCATATACTTCCACTGAGTCGACAAAAACAATGTGAAACCGACAATCAGAATTAAAATTCCAATTCTATTTCTGAGAATGATACGGGCAAGATGATCCCAAAACCCTTTATAGCTTTTAGAGCTCATTAAACTTTCATTATCTCTGCTTCTTTGTGCTGATAGGTTTCATCAATCTTTGCGATGAATTTATTAGTGAGCTCCTGTACAGAGGCCTCAGCATCTTTTAAGAAATCTTCGGTTAGGTCTAAGTTTTTGAGTTCTTTCATGGCATCTTGACGTACGGAACGAACACCTACTTTGGCATCTTCCGCTTCAGATTTTGCAAGTTTTGAAAGATCTCTTCTTCGTTCCTCCGTTAATGGTGGAACATTGATGATAATTAGATCACCATTATTCATAGGATTGAACCCTAAATTTGCTTGAAGAATTGCTTTTTCAATCTCTCCTAATAAGTTCTTTTCCCATGGTTGAACAGAGATGGTTCTAGCATCTGGAGTGTTGATATTAGATACCTGTGAAAGTGGTGTTTGTGAACCGTAGTAATCAACCATCACACTGGAGAGCATGGATGGACTGGCCTTGCCAGCTCTAATTTTAATAAATGCTTTTTCAAGATGAGTAATAGCCTTATTCATGCTTTCTTTACTGCTATCTAAAACAAATTGAATTTCTTCTTCCATGAGTTGAGGTTTAGTTTATAAATTAACAACGGTTCCAATATTCTCTCCAGAGAGGAGTTTGAGTAAATTTCCTTTGGTATTCATATCGAAAACGACAATGGGTAGTTCGTTTTCTTGACTAAGTGTAAATGCTGTAGTATCCATCACCTTAAGCCCTTTAGTTAAGACATCATTAAAACTGATGGTGTCAAATTTAGTGGCATTCTTGTCTTTTTCTGGATCAGAGGTATAAATTCCATCCACACGAGTTCCTTTAAGGATCACATCCGCTTCGATTTCAATAGCTCTAAGTACAGCAGCTGAGTCTGTAGTGAAGTAGGGGTTTCCTGTGCCTCCACCAAAAATAACAACTCTGCCTTTCTCTAAATGACGAATGGCTCTTCTGCGAATAAACGGCTCGGCTACTTCGTTAATCTTAATGGCTGTTTGTAATCGAGTTTGTACTTCAATATGCTCCAAAGCAGATTGCAACGCCAATCCGTTGATGATGGTAGCCAACATTCCCATGTGGTCCCCTTGTACGCGATCCATGCCATTACTGGCTCCAGTAAGTCCTCTAAAGATATTACCGCCTCCAATTACAATGGCGACTTCGACACCTTTTTCGACTACTTCTTTAATTTCTTGAGCATACTCTGCTAGACGATTGGGATCGATTCCGTATAGCTGTTCACCCATGAGGGCTTCTCCAGATAGTTTGAGTAAGATTCTTTTATAAGACATGCCTTGAGAATTGTTTTGACAAAATTAATTAAAAAAAGCCGTTTTTACGAAGAAAAACGGCTTTTAGATATGATTGAATTTTAAGCTTAACCTAAAGCAATTCTTACAAATGAAGTTACTTTTAAGTCTTTGTCAAATGATTGAACATATTGAGCAACGCTTAACTTACTGTCTTTGATGAAATCTTGGTTCACTAAAGTATTGTCTTTGAAAAAACGACCTAATTTACCTTGAGCAATTTTATCTAGCATCGCTTCTGGTTTTCCTTCTTGACGTAATTGATCTTTAGCGATTTCAATTTCTTTATCGATTACTGATTGATCAACACCATCTTGATCAAGAGCAACTGGATTCATAGCAGCGGCTTGCATTGCAACATCTTTAGCAGCAACTTCAGCACCCTCAACACTAGCTGAAAGACCTACTAAAGTAGCGATCTTGTTTCCAGCGTGGATATAGCCACCAACAAATGCAGCATCTAATTTATCGAATCCACCGATTTCGATTTTTTCACCGATAACTCCTGTTTGTTCGATTAATTTTTCAGCAACAGTAATACCACCTAAGTCACTAGCTAATAACTCTTCTTTGGTAGCACATGAAAGTGCTAATTCAGCAATCGTGTTAGCGAGTTGAACAAATGAATCGTTCTTTGCTACGAAATCTGTTTCACAGTTTAATGAAATTATGACACCAGTAGTATTGTCGTTGTTGATTTTAGCGATAGCAGCACCCTCTGATGAATCTCTATCAGCTCTGTTGTCAGCAACTTTTTGTCCTTTTTTTCTTAGTGCTTCAATTGCTTTGTCAAAATCACCATCAGTTTCTACTAAGGCTTTTTTGCAATCCATCATACCAGCACCAGTGGCTTGTCTTAATTTATTAACTTCTGCAGCAGTAATTTTTCCCATTGTATGGAGTATTATAGGTTTATGATTAACTTAACGCTTCGATTAGATCTGATTTCTTCATTGTAGAAATCCCACTAACTCCTTTTTCTTTTGCAAGCTCTTTTAATTCAGCGACAGTTTTGTCGTTTAAATCATCAGATGCTACTTGAGCTACTGTTGCAGTTACTTCTTCTACTACAGTATCATCATTTTCATCATTTGCACCAGATTCTTTATCAGCTTTTCTTTCGCTTAATCCTTCTTGAATCGCTTCTGCAACATATCCTAAAATAGAATTGATTGATTTTGAAGCATCGTCATTTGAAGGAATGATGTAATCGATAGGTTTTGGATCAGAGTTAGTATCCACCATTGCAAAAATAGGGATGTTTAATTTTTGAGCCTCTTTAACGGCGATGTGCTCTCTCATGGTATCAACGATAAAGATGGCACCTGGAAGACGAGTCATATCAGAAATAGAACCTAAGTTCTTTTCTAATTTAGCTCTTAAACGATCTACTTGTAAACGTTCTTTCTTAGAAAGCGTGTTAAACGTACCGTCTTTTTTCATACGATCAATAGAAGCCATTTTCTTAACAGCTTTACGGATCGTAACAAAGTTAGTTAACATTCCACCTGGCCATCTTTCAGTGATGTAAGGCATGTTTACTGATCCTGCTTTTTCAGCAACGATATCTTTTGCTTGTTTTTTAGTAGCTACAAAAAGTACTTTTCTTCCAGAAGCAGCTATTTTTTTTAACGCTTCTTGAGCTTCTTCAAGCTTTGCAGCAGTTTTGTAAAGGTTGATTACGTGAATCCCATTACGCTCCATGTAGATGTAAGGAGCCATGTTTGGATTCCATTTTCTGGTAAGGTGACCGAAGTGTACTCCAGCCTCCAATAATTCTTTTACTTCAATTTTCTTTGCCATTTTTTACTTAGTTTACGTTCTTTTTACATTTTTTAATTAGCAATACTTTTTTTGAGTGGCACTCGTATAAAGTATTTAGATGCTAAACTAGTTTCTGGAACTATTCCAGATAACAACTTATTCAGGGTGTCCTAATAGGACGTGTTAATGAACAACAAAGGGGGTAAAAACCCCCTACCAATCTTAAAACGATCTTAACGTTTAGAGAACTGGAATTTCTTACGAGCTTTCTTCTGACCGAATTTCTTACGTTCCACCATTCTTGGGTCTCTTGTAAGTAATCCTTCAGGCTTTAGAGCAGCTCTGTTTTCTTCGTTGATTTCACATAAAGCTCTAGAGATCGCTAGGCGAACAGCTTCAGCTTGTCCTGTGATACCACCACCGTATACATTTACTTTAACATCGTAAGATCCTTCAGTCTCAGTTAATGCAAATGGTTGGTTAATTTTGTATTGTAAGGTTGCAGTAGTGAAGTAATCTGCTACATCTTTTTTGTTGATAGTGATGTTCCCTTTTCCTTCTGAAAGGTATACACGAGCAACAGCTGTTTTTCTTCTACCGATTTTGTGAACTACTCCCATTACCTAAAATCTTTTAAATTAATTACTGTAGGTTTTTGTGCTTCTTGACCGTGCTCAGCTCCAGCGTAAACTTTTAAGTTTCTGTAAATTGCAGAACCTAATTTGTTTTTTGGCAACATTCCTTTTACCGCTTTTTCAACTAAACCAATTGGATTTTTTTCCATTAATTCAGTAGCAGTTAACGAGCGTTGACCTCCTGGATATCCAGTGTGACGGATATAGGTTTTAACTTGCATTTTGGTTCCTGTAAGTTGAACCTTCTCTGCATTTATAACAATAACGTTATCACCACAATCTACATGAGGTGTAAAGTTTGGTTTGTTTTTTCCTCTAAGGATGATGGCAACTTTAGATGCTAATCTTCCTAATGTTTCTCCTTCGGCATCAACTAACACCCACTGCTTTTCAACGGTGTTCTTATTGGCAGAAACTGTCTTGTAACTTAATGTGTCCACACTGATTAATTTATATATTAAACACGATTTCCCTATAAACGGGGTGCAAATGTAAGTATATTTGTTTGAATACCAAATGTGTTTTTAGGAAAAAATTAAAAAAAATGTTCAAAAAGTGATCTCTTTAATTATTCCTCTCAATGAGCTTCTAGCCAATTGTCACCATAACCCATATCGACAATCAGAGGAACAGAAAGTTTAAAGGCATTTTCCATTTCCTTTTTAATGAGTGGGGCAAGGGTTTCGCGTTCTTCTTTGTGGAGATCAAAAACCAATTCATCGTGTACCTGAAGAAGCATCTTCGTTTTGTAGCTTCCTTCTTCTAATAATTTATGAATTTGAATCATAGCAATTTTAATGATATCGGCAGCTGATCCTTGTATTGGAGCATTGATAGCGTTTCGTTCTGCTGCACCCCTTACCATGGCATTGTTATTATTGATGTCTTTTAAATAACGTCTTCTTCCAAGAACCGTACTTACGTATCCGTGATCTCTCGCAAAATTGACCTGGTTGTTCATATAGGCTCTAAGCTTTGGATAGGTTTCATAATAAGTGTCGATGAGTTCCTTGGCTTCACTTCTACTTAGGTCAGTTTGGTTGGAGAGACCAAAGGCAGATACCCCATAGATGATTCCAAAATTTACCGTTTTAGCATTGGAACGTTGTTCTCTTGTTACTTCTTCAATAGGTACCCCAAATACTTGTGCAGCAGTAGCGGCATGAATATCTTCTCCTCTCTGAAAGGATTCAATCATGGTAGTTTCCTCTGAAAGGGCAGCGATGATTCTAAGTTCAATTTGAGAGTAATCGGCAGCCATGAGGATGTAGTCCTCATTTCTAGGAATGAAGGCCTTGCGTATTTGTCGACCTCGCTCGGTTCGTATTGGAATATTTTGGAGGTTTGGATTGATTGAGCTCAATCGACCAGTTGCAGCTACTGTTTGAGAATACTCGGTGTGAACTCTTTTAGTCGCTGGATTGATTTGCTCTGGAAGGGCATCAACATAGGTACTTTTGAGTTTTGATAAGCCTCTGAATTCAATAACCTTAGAGACGATTTCATGATCTTTCGCTAGATAGGACAGGACGTCTTCTGCTGTGGAATACTGACCCGTCTTGGTCTTTTTGGGTTTGTCAACAAGTTTGAGTTTGTCAAAGAGGATGTCTCCTAATTGTTTAGGAGAACTGATATTAAACTCTTCACCTGCTAACTCGTAAATTTTTTGTTCTAAGTTTAAAATATCTTGATTGAGGTCTTCTTTTAAGTTGTTTAAAAAGTCGACATCTAAATTGATTCCTTCAATTTCCATTGAAGACAAAACCATTAGAAGTGGAAGCTCTATTTTATTGTAGAGTTCAAGCGTGTTCGCTTCTTTTAATTCTGATTGAAAATGATCAGAAAGCTGTAAGCTCAAATCTGCTAATTCACAACAATAGGTAGTTTGTTTTTCAATCGGGGAGTCGTTGATCGTTATTTTGGAACGTCCTTTGCCAATGAGGTCTTCTATGCTCATTGGGCTGTAGTTTAAATAGGTTTCACTCAATACAGCAAGATCGTGTCTCATATCAGGGTTGACTAAATAATGAGCAAGTGAGCTGTCAAAAATTGGAGCTGCAAGTTTGAGTTGATAACTGTTTAAAAGCTTGGCGTCCTGTTTGAGTTGGTGTCCTAATTTTAGAATAGAAGTATCTAAAAAGAAGTTCTTGAGATAACTGAGTTTTTTTTCAGCTTGAATACGATCTTGTTCAATAGGGATGTAATAGCCTTTATGAGCTTCCCAAGAAAAAGCAATTCCTATCAGATTTGCTTGTAGTGGATCTGGGTGATCACTCAAACATGCAAAAGCTACTCTATCTTGTTTTGACAGCTTTTCCACAAATAATTCCAATGCAAATTCACTGTCGATTAATTGATATAGATGTGCACAATCTGAAGCACTTTTTCGACTGCTGTATACTTCTGTTTCAGCTGTTGCATTTCCTGAAGAATCAAATAGGGAGAATTGTCCAGCTCCAGCTGAGACAGATTTTGTTTCGATTGGTTTGGATGCAATTGGAGCTTCAGATACCGATGGTTCGGGTTCTGTTGATTTATAAAAGAGTTTTAGAAACTGTTCTTTGAGTCTTCTAAATTCTAACTCTTCGAAGATCTCTTGGACCTTTTGACTGTCAGGCTCCGATAGTTCAAATGATTTTTCATCAAAAGTCACATCGCAATTCAGATTGATGGTTGCAAGTTCTTTTGATAACAGACCTAATTCTTTATTTTCTTCGATACGTTCTTTCATTTTTCCTTTGAGCTCATGAGTGTTGGCTAAAAGGCCTTCCATAGAGCCGTAAGTTTCAATGAATTTCTTAGCGGTCTTATCCCCAACACCAGGTAGTCCAGGGATGTTATCACTAGCATCTCCCATCATTCCTAGATAATCGATGACTTGTTGAGGTGTTTGAACACCAAAACGGTTTTGAACCTCTGGAATCCCCCAGATTTCAATTCCATTTCCCATTCGAGCTGGGCGATACATAAAGATGTTTTCAGAAACCAATTGACCAAAGTCTTTATCTGGAGTTACCATAAAAACTTCGTAGTTTTCTTTTTCAGCCTGTTTTGCTAATGTTCCAATAAGGTCATCTGCTTCCATTCCTTCCTGTTCGATAATTGGAATGTTCATTCCCTCGAGTATTTGATGAATATAGGGAACGGCAATTTTTATTGCATCAGGAGTTGCAGCTCTATTAGCCTTGTATTCAGGAAAAATGGCAATACGTTCACTACTTCCTCCTTTGTCAAAACAAACTGCTAAATGATCTGGTTTTTCCCTTTTAATGACATCAAATAGCGAATTCATAAACCCCAATATAGCTGAGGTATCCATTCCTTTTGAATTGATTCTAGGATTTTTTATAAGTGCGTAGTACCCTCTAAAAATAAGTGCGTAGGCATCTACGAGAAAAAGTCTTTTTTTGTCTGACATATCGATAAGCTATTGGGGTAAAACTACAAAGAATTGAGTTTTATACGAAAGATATGGAGACTTAAATTTAACTGTTTAGATAGGAGTCTGAATTAATCTCCACTTGACCGTCTTTAGTGTACTTGCTGTAACTAAATCCTTGATGGAGGCAGTAACAACCAACTTCACCTGCTTTGTTAATGGCTAAATAGCCGATTTGGAAGTCTTTGTAGTTGGTGTTTTTTGCAACGATTCTTCGAATGGCTTCTTCACAGGCTTCTTGTGGGCTGTATCCTTGTCGCATCAATTCAACTATTAAAAAGCTTCCAACAGTTTTTAAAACGAGTTCGCCCATTCCTGTTGCAGTAGCACCTCCGACTTCATCATCTATAAATAGACCCGATCCAATGATCGGTGAATCTCCAACTCTTCCAGCCATTTTGTAAGCCATACCAGAAGTGGTACAAGCTCCAGAAATTCTACCTTTTTTGTCGATGGCTAACATTCCAATGGTGTCGTGATTTTCAATATTGATAATGGGTTTGTATTTGGATTCTTTTTTCCATTCAATCCACTCATTTTTTGACTTTTCAGTAAGTAAGTTTACCTTTTCAAAGCCCTGCTCATAAGCGAATTGCTCAGCACCTTTACCAGCTAAAATAACATGAGGAGTGTCTTCCATTACCTTTCTAGCTACCGATACAGGGTGTTCAATATTTTGAAGATAAACTACGGATCCAGCATTTCCTGTATGATCCATAATACAAGCATCTAAGGTGACATTCCCTTCTCGGTCAGGGCGACCACCTTTGCCTACAGACTGATTTGCAACATCAGATTCTTCTACCATCACACCTTGTTCAACGGCATCTAGTGCTAATCCATCTGCTTCTAATACTTCCCATGCTTTAGCAGTTGCATTAGGACAATTCCAAGTACAGATAACAATAGGTATGTTTTTTGTAGAAAAAGTCTTTTGTGTAGGTTTTTCAATTCGATCCTTTGCCAAGAGGGGAGTAGCGGCGATACCGGCAACACTCAATCCTGCTTTTTGAATAAAATTTCTTCTTTTCATCTGAGGGTTATTTACTTGCAAGATAGTATTTCTGTATTAAATAATTGATGCCCTAGATAAAGAATAGATTCTATTTTGTTTTATGATTCGATAGCGTATTTCTTATCATTTTTATTATTGCAATCAATTCAATTATAAGACCTAGCCATACTAAATAATCTGAATTGTCAATTTTTAAGATTTTTAATAAGGCTCCAAGGGTAACGATGATGAAACCTATGATTAGAAGAGTGTAATT
>CAKZOO010000174.1 GCA_937136455.1 uncultured Flavobacteriaceae bacterium
GGCTTTTATATACTTATATTCAAAGGAACGAGGCGGGTTTAAATTCCCGAAGACAAACACCGAGAGAGCCTGAAATTCAGATTGTATACAATATACCACTAAACGCGAATCACTCTCATTTACATTAACACTTCTATTAAATTGTATACAATCTACAATATACATTATCCACTTTGAATGATAATAATTATCAGTTGTATTATTTTTATTATTCACCAGTAATGATAATTATTCGCAAATGAGAATAGTTTTTATTCAATAATATTTTTGGTGGTAGGATGAGTTTTGTGTTCTATAGAAATTTTTGGGGAAAGGCTGGACTAGGATGAAAAACTGCTTTTGATCAAAAATTGATAGGCGTAGATGAAAATTTAATCTGGTTCCGAAATGGTAAGTGTTGATGAGATTTACGTCTGGTTCTGAGAAAATGAATTTTATGTTAAGGTCAAATTTCCGTCAAGATGAGAATTTGATCAGGTGATCATTTTTGTGGTTGGTGTGGAGTAAGTAAAGAAATGGATTTTAAGAGGACTAGAATCGACGGAGAGATGATTTTTGTGTCAGGATGGTAAATTGTATGGGTAAAAAGGAAAGCCCCGTAGAGGGGCTTCTAGGAGGTTATTTACATGGCTAGATTTGTGGGCGGGTTGACCATTTCAGTATCGCAATGTGTACCATAAAGCTGCAACTTTAACTTTTCAACCTTTTTCTCTAAAGCTTCTATATATTCTAAGGTTTTACATGTATCGGAGTTATAATTTGCACATAAGTCTTCTAACTCTAAGTCAACTATTCTTGGTCTATTCATAATATTTCTCCTTATTTGTTTGTTGTTATAATCTTACACAAAGCTTAATCTAGTGTCAACAAGTTTGTTTAAAATTCTTTTGAGATTCTACAATTCGAGTTGTCACCTAAGACAATCTCGTAACCTTTACTCATAGTTTCACGTAAGATTTGCTCGTGTTGGTGTTGAACTACAAAACCATCATGAACTTGGGCTGTAACGATATCTTTACCCATCAAACTAGAAACAATGTAATCATTTACTTCGGAAGTTATGTGTTGGATGTTATTTTTCGAACACTTACCTTTGAAGAACCTGTTTTTTATTTTATAGTGCTTATCTAAAACATAATTAATAAGTTTCTTTGCAGATAAGAATTTAGTCGGGATCATTCCTGCCTTATAGAACTTCTCACAAGGAAACTCTTCTTTAAGGTAACGATTTACTGCAGATGTAGCCGATAATCTTGAAGAGGTATTCATCATTATGATAAAGATAGTCTTCATAAGAGATCTTTCTACTTTAGGATCGAAACCTTCTATGCCAACATAATATAAATCGGTTTCTGGAATAAGCTCTTGTTCTAGTGTATAAAGAACTGATGCCTCGAAACACTTAAAATCTAAACAAACGGTTTCAACACCATTAATCACTGTTTTCTCCCTATCTACTTTAGGTAGATTCTGATATCCACAGAAAGTATATGTTTTACCTCCTACAGTCTTCTTACTGTCATTATAGACCTTATAGGATTGTAATGAATACCTTACACCATCAACATCTACGTAATACTCTGCATTAAACTTATTAACTTCCTGTAAGAAGTCTCTTTTATCTTTTAAATAATGGTCTAGTGTTCTATTAACAATCTGTTTATCTTTGTTCTTGAAGTATAGAACATTAATCTCAGGTGTTACAACATCCTCTGTTACTAACTCTTCTTTGAGTTTTCTCCATTTATCATAAAATACAACTCTGCTGCTCTTAAACTTGTGTTCTTTCTTCCACTTATCTTGTCTTCCCCCTTCTGTATACTCAGGGTTGAAAATATAATGAGTGGATTCATAACCACCTACTTCTTTCTTAAGGTAACATTCTTGCTCTAAGAAATCTATAAGACGTTTAGTGAATATGTAACTAATCTTTAATTTACTAGCTTTACCGTTTACTATAGAAGGTTTGTTATAGACCTTCTGGTCTAAAGAGATCATGAGAGATTTTGTAGCACGAGACTCATTGTATAAGAAGCACTTAACACTATCTTCATAACTCTTAATATTCCGTTTCAAGTTTACACCGATCCCATATAAATAATCTTTATAATCAGATAGTAGTTTATTATAGAGATCTTTGTAGTTAACAGGTAATCTATTACTAAGAACATACATACTTAATACCCTTAACAAGAGTCTCTACTGGCGTCAGATGACTATTAGCCTCTAATATAATTGTTTTCGATTTTACATACTGTCGTAACTGTATGATTTTAAATACTAAAATAGTGTTTTTAAGGCTCTTGCAGCGCTCCATTCTTGTTATCATTTTTAGACTTTCCTCTTTGCTTCACGTTGTTCATGTCTACACCTTCATCAATCAAATGACCTAACATTTTTACTATCAAACTTTCCCTTGAATGCTTCACATCCTTGTGTTGATCTAAGAATTTGATGATATCCTTCGGTATGTATACTTGCATTACACTCCATCCTCTTCGTAAATGTTTAATACATAAACAATACCTATTGATTTATAAATCCTCTCTACCACGTCAATACTTACCCCTTTACCTTTATTATTAAATATTGCATTAAGCTGTGCATCTGTTAAGGGGTATCCATCCTCTTTTAATTGACCTTTGAAGTCTTGATAAGTGAACTTATTATCTGTTTTATATTTTGAAAGGTATTCACACATAAAACTCTTAAGGTTATTATCCATACTATATTCTCCTATAGTTTAATTTAAAATTATTATAACAGTTTTATACATATTTGTATAGTTATTACAACCTCTCCCAATCTTCCTGATAATCCTTCTTCGCTCTGCGAATAGAATACCACGTTCTGAAAAATGGAAAACTCCAGAAAAACATTAACCAAATTGGCACAGAAATGAAATAACTAACAGGTGTATCCCATCCTTGCCAATGATATTTTAAATCAGAAATAAATGTAGGGAAAAGTTTCTTACATTGCCAAATGAATTCCTTTCCGAGACCTCGTGTTAGTATTGCCCGACTACTATTCCCGTTTTCATCCCACCATTCGGGAGGCGTAGATGATATTTGTAATTGGATATATTCTTCTAGTGTTGGTTTAGTCATTACATTTCCTCCAACTTACTTTTAGCTTCCTCTAACGCATTCTGAGCACGTTTTAAGTCTTCCTCTAGTGTTTGTATCACTTCACGTTGTTTTTGCTTCTCAGGTGATTCACGTTTCCAAATAAGGGTAAAATTTTCTACATTTTGTAGGTAATCTTTAAAACCATCACCAGCATGATACTCTTTAACATTCCGAGGACAATCTATCTCATCATCGTGGTATCGTCCTGAGTAAATCTTATCTATAGACATAAGCGGTAAATTCTTGAACTCTAAATCTTCTTCGTAACTGCCGATTGGTTGATAACCATTTAGATTAATAATCATACCTCCTGCAACAAGGTAACGAATCCCTTCACGAGTCTCTACCACATGTTCACCACTAACTAACATGTCTTTGGTGAAAGTGTTATTTTGTTGAGTAGTGTTTTCTTTATCTGTCATACCAATTTTATCCTTAAATTCTTGTTTTGTAAGATATTTGAAGTCGTCTGTAATATAATCACAGATAGAATCTGTCCAAAAATAACAAAGAGGTTCACCATGTATTAAACCTTCGTGACTTAAATCCCATTCATTGATATCCTTGGTAATCTTAAAATCCTCTTTAATAAAGTCCAACATTTCTTGGTCAAAGTCATCTGTGTAAAATGATTCATTAAATTGTGTCATATTGTTCTCCTGATAAATAAAAAGCTTGAAACCATAATAATGACCCCAAGCTTAGATGTCAACAATTATTTTAAATTAATTTATAGTACTTATTACCCCATTAAACTTTACCCTTAAAAGATGGTAGAACTTTTCTGGTTCAATAAAGTAAGAAACGTACCTATAGTATAGTATCTTCTGGATAATATAAATTACACACGGAGTAGTTATCTTCTTCCCTTGAAGGGTAGTTATCATTTAATATTGTCAAAAGATTTTTATAAACTTCATAAGGTATCAATCTGTCTTCGTAATTTTTAACTATAAGAGTTCCAAACCTTTCCCTTTTAAATTTTATATAAGCTTCCTTACATTCTTCATAAGAAGGGTAGTAGCTACCTTTTACTCTGGAGTCAAATGTGTAATTACCTGCTGTAGTTTTTACAAACTTCTTTGCCACCTTTTCTATTTGCATAACGTTTAATTCCGCAGGTATAAGATTACAAGCTTCAGGAGAATACGTAGCATTACCTCTGAAGGTCAGGTCTTTATCTAAATGGTAACCTTTCTTTGTGTGGTTCTTCTGAGAATAAAACCACTCCGAAAAGTTTTGAAAGTTGTGCCACTCTTTACAAACAGTAACACCTTTATCTCCATAATCTTTATAATCCTTATCATTCACATCATAACAACGTCTTAACATTCTTTGCCAGTAGAGATATGAATCTGATTTACCATCCTTTGCTTCGTTTCTGGTAGAATATTTCCCATAACCTCTATACCCTACGCCTAACAAAGTTGGTTGATTTAGATCTTGAAAACTACCTCCCCTTAAAGAAGAACATGTTACCCAAGCTTCAGTTCCAGTTTTATCAAACCTGATTAAGACATTATACTTATCCTTATATTCAATAATCTCAGCCCATCCAAACTTTTCAGAATAATATCTTTTCCCTTCCGTGAAAACTTTACTTTTAGCCATAAACTCTCCAGTGATCCAGTGCATTCCTGCAAAGATTCGTTTTATAAGTGTTTAATAACTCCATCACCAACTCACCTTAACCAAATCAGATACCACTTCTACAGAAAAACCTTTTCCCGACATAATACTTTTAAACTTACCAAAATCCATTTCTGGAAGGTAATCCATTGTCAAAGTAGCATATCCCGTAGCAGGATCAGCTTTATCTAAAAGGTCTGTCTCGATGAATTTATCAACTAGTTCTGAAAGTTCATCTTCTCGTTGTTGTAGTGCTTGTTTAAATTGTTCTGCATCCATTATTTACTCTCCTCTTTCTGATTATAACTTTTAAGTAAAGCATTTTGTTTATATAACTGATTCCAAGCTTGAGCCAAAGAACTATTTGTGTAAATATTACTCATTGATAGTTACTCCTAACTTTTTGGCATAAGTAATGGTATTGTCCAGATCTTTTGCCATTTGAATAATAACATTCTCCGAGACATCACCCTCATTTTGGTAATCAATTAACTCTTTGGTACGAGTTTCAATCTCTAGGATAAGATCTTCTTTCTCTTGGTCAAGGTAATGTTGTTGTAATCGTTCATTCATAACTTATTCTCCTTCAAATAAAATTGGTAAACTTACTCGCCAAGATGGGTTATCAACTCTCATCAAAGCAACTGCATATAATCTTACAATACCATCTTTCAAAGTGCAAGAACTTTTATCAATAATTACAGGTTTTTTGCTAAAACTGGTTTTACTTCCATGATAAGCATACACTTCCTTGAGGCGCATTACACGTTTAGCTTGAGCTTCGGTCAAAGGTTCATGCTTAAGTCCACGTAATAACCATCTGGCGGACTGTCTCGCTACCATAAACACCTCATTACCTGTAGATGAATCTATTGACGAGAAATTATTATCTGCAAACACATCTAAGTCAGTTGTGGAAATAGTTGTCGTGTTTTTAAATTTATTGTTTAATTTGTCTAGATCTGGTTTCATTTATGTTACTCTTCTAATAATTGTATAACTTTACTGTAAGCTTCGGAATCTCCAGTACAAAACAACTCCTTTCTATTCTTAACAGGAATCTTTTTCTCAAGAACAAACATCTCTATGAACTTAGGATTCCCAATTTCAAAGTAACCTTTAGTAAGTAACAGTTTTTCTTTATCTGGAATAAGATTACCACTTACCCGTAAAGAATATACGTTATTCCAGCCAACTTTGCCATGTTCTTTGTTAAAGAATATAATTCTGGTGTGGTTGTTTAATTTCATTTACTCACTCCTTTCATAAACGCATCCAAACTTTCTCCACGTAGCCATAAAACTTTGTGAGTAGTGTTAGCTGTTTTGTAATTGTAAAAGTGTATACAATTATTATCTACTTCTACTAATACAGGGTCTACTATAGTTTCAAACAGTTCGTAAGCAGGGGTGTTACTTGCAATAGAGTCTACTTGTCGAGTGTTAAAGTAATCCACTAAGAGATCTTTATCTGAACAAAAGGCTACTCCATCTGGACGAGTACTATATCCCCTACCTCTTTCCCATTCGTGTTCAGTTACTTTTGCCATGTATAAAGTGTGTTTCATAATCATTTCTCCAAA
>CAKZOO010000175.1 GCA_937136455.1 uncultured Flavobacteriaceae bacterium
ATTATCAAATATTTCATCAATGCTTTCCTGGCATAACCTCCTTAACTCTGAAGGCTCAATGGCGTCTAATTCAACTTGCCCTAAACCGTCCCATTCTTTAGCCCTAGAATCAGTTTGCTTGGTTGGTGCAACAGGTAAGCCCCAGTCTATAACTTGGTGCTCCATTAAAGCAACACGCCTTACCTCTACGTCTGTATTGAAGTCATCATACAAGTTCCGCTTAATAACATCTGGTATATTTTCGCCGCTTGCATCGTAATCACCAAAGTAAAGTATTATAGGGTTTTTACCTTCTTCAATAGCATTGTAAAACCTCAAAGAAGCATCATGTAAAAACGTTAAAGATGGATAGCCCTTACAAGCCCCTAAAGTGACCCGGTTTTTACTGCAAATGTCTTGAAAACTACCTTGTAGGGCTTTTTTTTCGATCCACACTTCAGGGTAATATGGCTGATTTTCCCATCGATTTTTAGAGTAGTTTTTCATCCAAAGCCCAACCTGTCTTTGTGCTGACGGTAAAGCCCTTTTTACGCTAGTTTCCTCCCAATTGGTCTCGCCAATCATAGCCCGTTCATGATCTGAAAAAACATCATAATCAACCCTTTTATCTCTACGTGCAACCGTCATTGCTGATTTAACACGCGCGTAGTGTTGGGTTGAATTTGTCATACCACGGCTAACTAACCTGTAATGTAGCGCCCTGATAGTTAAAACACCTTTTGAATAAGTGTCTATTATTTCCAGTGAGTTTTCAATTATCCAACTCCTAGTAAATTGATCTCTCTTTGCCATTGCCTTTTTTATTGATTATTAAATAGCTGATTTCTTAGCCCAAAAAGCCCAATATAATACACATGGTCGCCTTTCTATGCCTTCATTAGTTCTAATGTCAGCAGTTCCAAAAGAGTAAGCCAGTGTTATATCTACATCTTTACACGGGGCTACTGTTTCAAATTTGCAGTAATCAACCTTAAATGCTTTAGATATATACCCTGGGAAAGAAACAACATTTAATTGCTTCTTTTTCTCCTTAGTCATATTTTCCCACAAGTTTTTAATGTGAGATTGAATTGCTTGTTCTTGTTCTGGTGTGCAGTTGTATTGCAGCATGATGATTGATTTTGATTTTAGAAAATATTTTTATGGTTACTGTTGTGATTTAAGGGTGTCTAGTTTCCGTTGCTGGCTTTCAATCTCTCTTTGAAGTCGTTCTTGTTCCTTTGCTTTCTCCGATGCTGCTTTTTCCTCAATTTGCTTATGGTACTCTACAGGTACCCATTTTAAATTCGGAATAAGGTTCTTGGCTGTACCTTGAAGAAAACTATCAGATTTAGCCCTGAATTTATTGTGAGCAAATTCTAATACTTCATTCATATCTGGATCATTCTTGATGCCCCAAGCTATATCCATTTGGTGGCTGTAATTGTACATGGAATCACGGCTATCTGATAAAGTAAACCATGCGGTTATTTTTCCGTATCGGTCAACTCTCTGTTGTGTGCTGATTGATTGAATATTTTCAACTTCCATCTTTTCACGGTCGATAATCCTAGGAGCAAACCAATCATTTCTAAATAATACTTGAATCTTCCAGTCTTTTGCCTTGATCAAGCTTAGATCAACAAAGCCCCGTGAGACTTCACCTTTTTTAGCCTCTAGCTTTCGGATCGTTCCGTTAATGTCTCGCATTTGGGCTATAATCATATCCCGCTTTTCTGATAGGCTTTTGACTTTTTTTGACAAAGTATGTATAGTTTCATTAAAAGCCTTGACAGGTGGCTTTTCATAGACTTTTTCTACTAATGCGATGCTACCAACGACTTCAACCTCATCCTCGTAACCTTCATAAAAAAAAACAGGGCGTACATAGTACCCTTTTTCGGTTTGTTCAATAACTCGGCACAATTGGCCATTTGATAAAAACATATCCATTGATCTTTAATATAAGGTGGTAAAAAAGCCCCCAATCCAATAAAGGAAAGGGGGGAATAATGTAATCTGTATGAAAAAATATCTTATTTGTTTTGAGGTGGCGTCCTTAGCTCTACATGTCTTTTCCCTTGGATAGGTATCATTACATTATCTCTAAAGATAATCCCATTGTGGTTTCTGGTAACAAAGATTGATACTGTTTTCCATTGTTGGCCATCTAATAGGCTATTAGGGATAAAGTATCGACCTCTTTTCCCTTTCTGTATTGCCTTTGAAACATGGATGGTTTTACCCATGCCCCATACTTCAACGATTGACCATTCGAAGTTGTCCCCCCAACTTAGGGTTATTCCTTCGTTTGTTTTCCAGTAGTCTAAGTCGTTGAGTCGTTCTTGACTGAATAAGGCAAATGAAAAAGTCATTAAAAGGAGAGTTGTTAGTAATCTCATTTTTTTGGATTATAAAATGTTAGGAAATAGAATTTAGCATTTATTATTAACAATCAATTCTAGTGCATCACGCATTTTACCACCCTCACTGATCGCTAAATTAAGTTGGTAATACCTGTTATTGTCTTCATCGCTTTGCGATTCTTCGAACTTTTTTAACTGATTGTCTGATTCTTCCTGTAAAAATTCTAAGCTGTCAGTTAAGTTTAAGTACAAATCAAGCATTTTAGATTCTTTAAGTGTCATGATAATTGATTTTGATTAAAAAATTAGTACCCACTAAGGCTGTCGAATCCTTTCGCGTCCCCGTCTGGCAGTGAGTATATAAAGTTATTCCGCATTTCAAAGAACTGTTTGCCTGTCTCATCAGTTAGGGTAGGCGACCTCCCTAAGACCCCTAAAATGGGTTTCGACTATTCTTGCAATCTGTGATAAGATCGGACTTGCTCAATAAGTGAATCTATTTCGTGTGCATGGTTTGGGCAATCTACAGCGTCAAGGTTTTCAGCTACTAGGCTCAATTCTTCAACCAAGTCCTCAAAGTGAAGCTCTGCTGCTTCGTAACGGTTCATTAAAGTTTGTGCGCTGGTTGGTGTTGTATAAGGAATGTGCATGATATTAAGCGTTTTGAGGTTTAGAGGAATTGTAAGCAGCTTGAATAGTCTTACAAGTGTCTAGGGATCGCCCTAGTTGCTTTACTAAGTATTCAGCATTATTTACGGCAGAGTCTAAGTGAAAGTCGGCATCTGATCCTTCTGTGGCATCTGAGTAATCAACTAGTAATTGTTCTTTGATTTCGTTTGCTTGAATCTGTAGAAGTTCGATTGATTCTTTTAAGCTGGAAAGTTGTTGTAAGTTCATTTTGAGAAGTTTTAATTTACTGTAAGAATTTGCACAAATATATGGGGGCTTTAATTCACTTGCAAGAAATTTGCGCAAATCTTTCAAAATATACCGTAAATAGGGTATAAAAAAAGAGGCCCAGATTTTACCCTGAGCCCCCATAGCAATAAAAGTAATGACAACTCAACTAAACTCTTTGGAAGAAAACAGATAGCCAATTTGCTTGGTAGCCCGTTTGCTGATCTTTTACTCTGGAATACCAAACTTGCTTATGTCTAGATAGCCACTTATGGCGAGTCTCTAATTTCTTTTTCATGTCTAAAAGTACATACTCTTCGAATTGCTCCCAATCTTCAGAAACCCTTTCACCATGCTGGTAAATATAGGTGTGAACTCTTAGCAATTTATCCGCTGGAATTTGCTTAGGATTTATCCACTCATTACCCACTGAATAAAGCAGTTTTTCAAGGCGTTCTTTTTCTGCCTCTACCTTATCGAAAGGGACACTTGAAACGTACTTTTGAAACTCTCCAAAATAGACCTCTTTTCCTGTCTCTGGATGATCGCTAATTACGAAATAATCATCATATCTATTAGTGGCCAAAAGTCGCTCTTTTCTGTCTCTCAATTCGACTACAATTCCATATAGAATTGCAATCAATAAAGCTGTTACCATTAAGGCAAAATTCAAAGGCAAATAGTACATCGAAATTCCAAAGACAAACCCGATTAAAATAATATACGTTAAGTACTTCATGATTTTATTTTTTGACTGATTTAAGATGTTGATAAAATGACTATGACAACGACTATGACAAAAATTATGACAACTATGACAAGGTGTGACAAGTATGACAAACTATGACATTTGCTATGACAAGGTGTGACAAACCCTATGACAACTATGACACGAACTATGACAACAGGTATGACAAAAGCTATGACAACCATTATGACATGTATTATGACATTTGTCATAGTTAGGGCTTTTCTACGGTGATTGTAATATCCTGGTATTTTGTAGTGTGCTTGAATCCTGCACCGCTATTAATTGAATCAGAGCTTTTACTCCAATCATAATCAACAAAGCCTTTATCAAGCCCTCTGTTGATTGATCTTGAAACTGAGGCCACGATCATAGATAATGCGGTAAAAGAAAGCTTACAAGTGAATCCAATGGCCTTTAGTGATATGCTAGCTAATCCACCAACCAGCCAACCAGTATAACCAGCTGCAAAACTAGTTACGCTTACAACTCTAGGTGGAATTTCAAACCTTTCCTTTTGTACGTACTGGCTATAGTTTTCCGTTCTACGTCTCATTGGGCCATAGGCCGACCGTACTGGCTTCTTTGGTTCTCTGATCTTTAAATCCGAAAGAGCTAGTTTGATTTTTTTGATGTCAATTACTTCTTTCATTGCTGTTTGATTTGTGACCCTTGAACCCCTCCCCCACCTTCAGAAGAGGGGAGAGGGGGGTCTTTTTTGGTCTTTTTAGTACATTTTTAGTAAAAGTCCAGTGTTTACAGGGGTTTCGAGCTTTGAAAAAGACTTTTTCGACGGTCTTTTTTGGTCTTTTTCGGTCTTTTTGACGGTCTTTTTGCTTCAAACCCCTCCCCCGATAGGGGTTTAGGTCATTTCTGACAATCTGTTATCGTGAGCTAATTTGATATACTTACCTACCGACTTAACCCAAGATTCTGACTTATCGTGTCGATCTCCGATAACCTTATAAGTAATACCATTTAACACATCTACTTTACACATCTGGTAAGTTTCTGCATTCAAAGTATAATCCTCTATTACTGAAAAATCGTACTTGTCCAAGTCTGGTTTTACATCGAACTGTAATTCTCTAGCCTCATCTATATTGCAAAGCTTCCAGTCTGTGAAGTTCTTACCATGTGTTACAATGGCAAGCCTCTTCCCTAAGCTCTTTGGCCCCCAATGGATCATTTTAGCTGTACTAGGTAGCGTCTTAATCTTCTTAGGTTCTGGTCTTACTTCTGGCTCATCGTAGTATGAGGGTAGGTTAGGGTTTTTGGGAGAACTGAAAAGGGAATTAATAATTGATCTCATGATTGATTTTTTTAGTTGTCATACTATGACATGTCATTTGTCATAGTGGATTTGTCATACCTTTTTTGTCATAGTTGTCATAGTCCGTGTCATAACTCGTGTCATAGTTGTCATAGTAACTTGTCATAGTTGTCATAACTACTATGACAAAAATTATGACATTTGTCATACTATGACATTTTAGTCTTTATAGATTTTGTCACCGATTGCGACACGTAACATGTATGCAATTGTGACACTTGTCATAGCTATAGCGAAGCTTTGCCAAGCTAATTCAGGGAACATACAGAGCACCATTACGAAGTGAATTACAGCAAAAGAAACGTCCTTAATTCGACGCTTTTCGCTACTCTTTGTAAGCATGGAAGCGGTTACCATTCCAAGGCCCAAAAGAGCGCCTAAAACGGTTGCAAAAATCACCTTCAATTGTGAGTCAAAAACAGCACTCGAAAGCGTGTGCATTGCGAATGAAAATTCCATTGCAACAGCACAATAAACCATCCCAACAAAAATGTTATTTGAAAAGAATTTTGCAAGGTCGGAAAGGTCAATTTTTTGTTCCTCTTTTGACTCCAAAATAACTGGCTTTTTCTTAGCCTTTTTTCGCCCTTTTGGTGTGCCGTCTTCATTGAAGAAACTAGACTCTTTTTTTTGGGGATTAACAGCAATGGGTGGAAGGCTTGGAGCTTCGTTGTTTCGGCTTAAATTGTCAATTGCACCAGCATTGATTTCTACCTTCTTTTTTACAGGTATTTCATCTGATGATCCAACCCCACATTTATCCAAAAGAAAGGTAAATAGTTCCTCGCTTTCTGATACAATAGTGGTTGCTCCTGCGCTCATTTCTGGATCGAAAGCCTTAATCCACCGTTGAACGGTTCGGATAGATTTGTCATACTTTTTAGCGAATTCTTGTAAAGTCATAATGATTAATTTAGTTGAGATTTGCACAAATATACTTCTTTTTATATACGAAAAGCAAATGGCCATAGTTCCACATTTGCGCAAATCGTTGGCTTTCACTGAGATAAAAACAAAAAAAAAGGACAGCCGAATTAACGACTGTCCGAATGGCCTGTCCAACATAAGACACCTTTAACCCAAATACATTATACTAGTCCTAGTGTTCCTGCATTTCCTTCTTCCAGTAGGTTCGCCCCTTTCAATAATTGCTCCCAAAGTGTTTTTTGAAGCAATCCTAAATCGTAAGTCTTGTAGGCGGCGTCCGCATTATTGGCCAATACAAAAAGGACATTTGCAAAGGCTGTAGAAACCTTACCAAATTTGAAGCCTAACTTTACATTGTTGTAAGCGGCTTTGATCGATGTTACGGCCTTAGAAGGGTCTTTGGCTATGATATTCACTAGCTCGCCGTAAAACGTACCAGCATCGTTGAAAATCTCCTGAATGACTGGCTGGATTTGGAGCAACTGAATCAAGTCGGTAGTCCACTGGAAACCATCAGCCAAAGGGACTTCAACAATGATGATACCCTTTAGTACATCTTCTATTGTGTCTCGAAATTCTTCAGGGTTTAGGTTTTGAAGGTTCCGGAGATTTTCAATTGCTCTTTCTGCAATCGGGCCAACCTCCGTGGCTGCTGCTGTTAAGCTTAAATTAGAATTCGTGTCCATTGTCAATTTATTTAAGTGAAAAAATTAAAGTCTCTTTTTGCCTGTTTCAATTTGATTGAACTTAGACGGCTTTGTCATTGATTTACCTTTGTCTTTGACTACTGATACCCGTCCTTTGCTGTCTGATACCTCCATGTAGTCAATTGAAACAGGTACGCCAATGAGCTTAGTAAATCGTTCAAAGTGTTCGGCTGCAGCCCAAGCGGCATCGATCACATCATGATCATTCCTTACTATGTAGTATCTATCTTGAAAATGCGTCCTAGATACACTTAGCACCCAATCATAGATGATGTTAAATTGCCATTTTGATTTTATAGTGAATCTAGGAAACAACATTACACTTTCCCATTTCTCAGAGTCGTACCGCCTCCAATTCACAGCAGCTACAGGGCCATCATAAATTAGTACCCTTGTTTCGTGGGTGAAAGTAGGTTTACCCCAATCGTCTACCGCTTGAGCTTTAAGCGCCTTTTGTTCTGCTTTGGTCATATCCTCAGTATAAACTGGTATAGTGTCATAGAGTGAGGCAGGGGTAGCCCAATCGGAAAAAGTAAGCTTCCCTTTATTGGGGTGCGGGGCATTGTATGCCATTGCTTGAAAACTAATAGCCAATAGGCTAAGGATAATAATTCGCTTAATCAATTCCATGTAAAAGTAGTTTTGTTGTAAATTAAAATTTTATCCCCTTTAGGTACTTTTTTGTTGCCACCAAACCAGGGGTTTATCTCTCTTGATCTTTCTGGTAACTGCTGTCCTTGAAATTCGATAAAGTATTCTACAAATTGACGTTCAAATCCCCGGTCGGGGTCGGCTTCTGATTCAATCCATAGTCTAACTACTGAATTTCCATCAACATTTAAGCCAATCGGTTTAATCCATGTTTTGAAGTTTTGATGCAATTGCACCTCCATAAGTGTGGGAGTAAATTGCCTCGCCTCGTCAACATGGTTATACGAATTTAGTTCAATTAGTTCCGTATCTGGGTTCCATCGCCAACCAACCATGCAAGTATTAACGTGGTTTGGATGGGTGAAATCAAAGTCTTTGAAATCAAACTCAATTAAATAAGGAGTCCAAGAATCCCCATGTAACTTATTCCAGTCTTTTTGATCCCCTTGAAATAAAGGGTCTTTATCTGGATGGTGGATATAATCAGCGTCTTCAAATCTCCAATGCTGCACATTATATTCCTTGTCCACTTTCCCAAACTTTCGCGGGTTGCTATGGTGGTTTCCTTCGAGGATGATAATTGCCTCGTACCCGTCAACTGTAGTCGGTGGTCGATTCGGATTGCAACTAACTAAAGTCATCAATGCCCAAAACGAGACAAACAGAAAAACGATTTTTAAAAGTGTCTTCTCTTTCATATTGCTATTTTTTATTTGTGTAAATATCGGACTCTGGTCTAAGATAAGCAACCCCCCCTGTTTTTAGATGGCTTTTTTGTTTCTGGAATAAAATTGCCTTCAATATCTTTTTTGTATTTCTTCTCCCATGTCTTAGCGGTGTCATAGTTCACTAGCCGATATATTCCACGAATACAAATACACCGTCTGTGCCGTTGCGGTGTCATCTAAAAATCTAAAATCTAAGGTGTCGTTTGTTGCCAATTCGACAATAAAAGTATTTGCATAATCCCGTGGCGATATGTTTTCGAATCTTATTTTTTTAACTGTGTGGTTTAAGGATAATCCGTTTTTCATAGCACCAACCCAAGTTACCTCAGCCGTACTTAACATCTCACCCGAAAAGGAATATAACACCCTCAACTTTTTTCTTTT
>CAKZOO010000176.1 GCA_937136455.1 uncultured Flavobacteriaceae bacterium
TCAAATGTTGGGAATGGTCAGATAATGCCCAAATGAAAAGGCATCTTCAACCATCAACGCTGTTTGCTGCCAGGCATTTTGAAAATTATGTTCAGAATTCAATAGAAGCAAAAGAAAATCCACAATTTGCCAATGTATTGAAGCAAGCAAAGTTGAATGAAAACGGCAAAAATGGTCAATTGAGCAATACCGAAGAAACTTCGGAAGCAATTGAAAATCTAAAAAATTGGTAACATGAAAGCATTAATTGTAAAAGAAGGTTTTGAAATCGCCGAAGCTGGTCAAGATTTCTTAAAGAATCTTCGTGAATCATGGCCAGCAAAAGAAGGGTACGTGGAAAGAACGGTTTTAGATAAAGAAACGAATCAACCGTCAATTAAATGGGTGAAGGATGTCTTTACCTCCAGAAATAAAGAATTGAATGCAGATGTAGAACCTGTCAAGTTCTATGAATTGGCATCAATGATTAAGGAAGAAGATTATAAATAAGATAATCCAGGCCGGAAACTTCGAGGTCGTGAAGTGCTTGTCTGCTTTTAAAGCTAGAGAAGTTGCTTTTGACAATAAAACTGAAATCAAGGATTGGGAACACGCTATGTCTATCGGTTCGCCATCTTTGTCAACCTTGATTAAGTATAAGGGAATTGATAAGGCATGGTCTTTAATCTACCAGATGATATTTTCTTTCGCTCAGAAGTTTGGAAAGCGAAATGATCTTACTGAAAAGCAAATCAAGCAATTTTCCATAGACTTTGTTTCTAAGGGGTCAAATCTTCCATTCACCATTGCTGATTTGAAAATGATCCTTCAAGACACATTGAATGTGTCAAAAAAGAAATTCAACCTAGACATACAGGGATTAGAACAAATGTTCAATGATTCGATGGCTGAACGATTGGCATTCCATGCAAAGAAAAGCCAACTCGACCATGAAGTTTTATTGGGAATCCGCCGACCAGAAGATAAATTCCAGTATGATGAAGATTATGTCAGAGAAAGAAAACGCTATTACGATGGCGATGAATCTGGAGAATCTAGGGTTTCAAAGGAAAAGTTTGAATCGACAATGAATGATTTAAGGAAATTAGTAAAAGGCGAATAAACGGTAACTTTATAGTAAAACGAAAATTGATTTCACGAAAGAGTAAATCAAAAAGTACATTGAAAACAAAGATATTAATTCACCAAATCGGGTGGAATATTTATTTTGATTACTTATTTGCAGCCTTTTAAAAACGTTCCGAACAATGGAGTACATATACCACGCTGACAAGTTAGGCAAATTACTTTCTCCTTTTGCTGGACAGGAATGTAAGGCGGTAAGAAAAGAGAACGGCAAATGTATTCGGGGTAAAAACTCAAATATGTTAGTCGAATTTGCTGGCGGTGTCAAGGTGGTGATACTTGCTCGAATGCTGAGGAAAATTAAATAACATAAAAACCTTCAATTAAGCTAACTATGAAGCGTTTTATATCATTTTCAGGCGGTGTAGAAAGTACAGCAATGTGTGTGTTGTATGGCAAAGGTGCTACAGCTATTGTGGCTGACACTGGCTCTGAGCATAAAAAAATGTATGAGCGGTTAGATTACATTGAAAAAATGTTGAAGATCTATCACAATGATGATTTTGAATTAGTTAGAGTTAAAGGTAAACAGGTGGTTAAAGGTGAAGTAGTAGATAGCCTTACTGACTACATATTGAGAAGTAACTTCTTCCCTTCAGCTAGAAAGCGATTTTGTACAGCAAGGTTCAAAATAGAACCTATTGACGACTATCTTTCTAAGCAAGGGCCCTGCAAATTACTTATAGGGTTTAACGCTGATGAAGAACACGCTAGAACGGGTAATTATTTGAAGTGCAAAAATGTATATTATAGGTATCCGTTGATCGAGGATGGCTATAACAGGGATTACTGCGAGGACTTATTAGAAGAATTAGGGTTACATCCAAATTTCCCCGCCTATATGGCAAGGGGAGGCTGCAAATTCTGCCCATTTAAAAGCAAGAAAGAATTTAGGGCAATGGTACATCTTGCACCAGCTGAAATAGAAGAATGCGCAATTATTGAAAAGTCCATCCAGGACAGCAGAAATAAATACTTCAGAATAAGAACCAATATGCCTCCACTTTCTCAATTTATTGAGATAGAAAAGAATAATCTATTTGGAGATAATTCCCCCTTTTATTCTGATGATTACTTAACAAAATCGTGTGGCCCTTTTTGTCATAGGTAGCCATTCGAAAAAACGTTAGTTAAATGATATTCATCCATTATGGATCAAGTGTTTTCGATCCAAATAAATTTAAGGAGGTTAAGAACTCAAATCCTGCATGGTATAAGCCTCTTGCTGGTACTGGACTTTGGGCTTCTCCTGTCAATTCTGAATGGGGTTGGATAGATTGGTGTGAAGCAGAACAATTTGGGAATTCAAGGCAAAGTGAAAGTTTTAAATTTGAATTGTCTGATGATTCGAGGATTTATACAATAGATAGTCTTTCTGATCTTAAAAGACTGCCAACAATAAAATCAACTTATGGTGGTGGTTGGCATGGATTAAACTTTGAGAAAATAGCAGAAAGTTTTGACGCAATTTTACTCACTATACAAGGCGAATCAGAAACAAGATTTTCAAGGCCATTTACTCTATATGGATGGGATTGTGAATGCCTTTTAGTTTTAAACGGAAGAAAAATAAAACAATTAACTGAAGTCCATTAAGATTTCGATAAACTGTTCGATCATGAAAGATACACCTAAGAAGATATACCTCCAGGTCAATAATGACGACTTCTATAGTGATGAAATGATGGTGGAAACATCTTTCATTGGATTAGCGGAAGTTACTTGGAGTGATGAAAGGATTAATAAAAGTGATTTGGAATATAGAATTAGCCCTTTGACAGCAAAGCAAATGTATAAGCAATTTAGGGGAAAGCAGCGCAAGGAATCCAACAAGAGGGTTAAGCTTATTCATGCTTTAATAAATATTCGTAGCCATGGCTTTATTTCATGGTACAAGAATTTAACTGAAAATGACAGGCAAAATTTGATTTGGGTTTTAAGAGGAAATAAAACATGGAGTGGTGATGTGCTTAGTTATTTTATTAGAAAGTACCCACTTCAAAGTCAAAGGCCGTCAACATGGGTTTCTTTATATGGGAATAGATACGTTTCCCCTGACAAAAGAAAGCCCACTAAAATAGAAGAATTACCTTTTTAAATAAATCTTCTAATGAAGAATACACCGCAAAAGATATTCCTCCAGGTCAACAATAACGATTACTACGATAAGGAGGAAATGAAACAAATAGATTTTAAAGAGTTGGCAGAAGTCACTTGGCATGACGAGAGGTTAAATGAATCTGATTTGGTCTATGTGCTAAAAAATAGATTTCCTAGCAATGACTTTGTTCTTGGAATGATTGTGGCTCTTATAATTAGCCTTATTTCAACTTTATAAAAACCTTGGTTTCTGCCATGATGTATTTGATAATCGGAGTAACAGAATTTATTTACGCTTACCTAAAAACAAGCCTCACTTACTCGACAGTGAGTAACAGCTTGTATAAAGGTGCATTTGAAACCTTGTTATTGAATAGTATTTGGATTGTAAGCACAAGTTTTGGCGTAAAGCAATTTCTTGATGGTAGCTGGTGGATCACTACTATTGTTTACGGTGGTTCTGGCGTACTTGGTTATGTGCTTTGTGTATGGCGAAACAAAAGAAAAAATTCTTTAACCAAAGCCGCTTAGTCGGTTTCGATAAACTGTTCAATTGAATAGGCATGGAGCAAATATTAGGCATACTAAAGAATGGAGGTTGGATTTGCTTAAATGACGAATCTATAACTCTTTATGATTCTAGTAGTAATCCCATTGAAACGGTCTCAAAAGCCCTTTTTGAATCTATAAGACCAAATCTAATCAACACCAGTACGCTTATACCCTGGCAACAAAACACATACTTCAAAATAAAAGGTTAATAATTTGCATATTTCGTAATATATTACGAAATTGAAGTATGATTAAAATAATTGAAAAAGCTTTAAATGACCAAAATCTAACATGGGGTCAATTAGAAATAACATTAGATGGCAAGGATTCAAGGAACTTAAAAAGGGAACTAAAACCCAAAATTGAAAGGATAATTTCTGTTTTGAATGCTTTGAACCTAAAAATTAAAATCATTGACAATGAAAGCCAAGCATAAATCAAATCTTGATAACACAGTAAAACAATTGTCTTTCACTGCAATGCAACAATTGAAGGAAAAGCAGTCGGTTGACCTATGGAGTGTGATATATGATTATAGTGATAAGGTGATTGAAAATGTAGGGTATGCTACAAAACACCAGCTTGGAAGATGGAGAAATGAAATCCTTAATGAAATAGTAGGGTATTGTAGAAGAATAAAGAGAAAGGAAGGCAAGTCTTTTGAAATATTATTTGATCAGGAAATCATATACTCGAATAATGATTGATGAAATAAAAGAACTAGGGGAGAAGCAAAATCAGCTTTACAATCTGATGAAGGAAATACACATAGGCACAAGAAGTAAGGAAGATGTTCTTTCAGATATGAAGGAAAAGATAAATGAGATATTCGGTTATAAACAAATAATCTTAAATCAATTCGAGAAGCTAAAAGAATTTTATTCAGAAAAAACGCTTTTCGCTTCATCGTTCAATGACTTGGACGCATGTGTTCGATTCGCTCAAATCCAAGTTGACGGGAAAAATACTTTTCCCGTAGCTGTTACCAAAGGTAAAGTATTGCCTGGAAGTACTGTAATAAATAATGATGGTGTGTTATATGAGTGCAACCAAAGCACTTGTATAAATTTTGATGAAAAAGTTATTGGCTCAATTAATCCTGTTTTGCCAGTCTCCGAGGGGGAGAAAATAACATTAGTATATGATTGTAAGGCAGAAGAAAATTGTAGTTATCCATTTTGCGGAAATAAATGCCCAGGTTCTAAAGAATCTTTTAGAGTGGCAGAATATGAAAAAAGACCTTATTAACAAATTTCGATAAACTGTTAGTTATGCAAATAGAAGTACAAGCGTGGATGTGGTTTATACCTGGGGGCATTACTTTCATTCTTTGTATAATGATGTTATCATTGGATTTCATAGATCATGGCGAAATTGAAAAGGAAGAAGATCAAGAATTGAATGAAGAAAAAACAAATTGGATAGAACGATTTTAAAAAACAATTATGAAACATTGGAACGATAGAAATATCTTTGAAAAGATTGCTTTGCTTATTTGGATCACTTTGGTAATGATAGGTGATTGGTTCAATAAGATATTATGCCGGTAGAGAAGAAGCGAAAGATAAGCTATGTACCAGAAATAA
>CAKZOO010000177.1 GCA_937136455.1 uncultured Flavobacteriaceae bacterium
TCTGAGATTTCTATCGTAAAATTCTTCTGAAAGCCCCATAGTAAGTTCGCGGTAGCTTCTTGAATATTTTTGTTTTTGAGTAATATCATAAGGGAATGGATTTTCATCATAAACCCATATTTGGCAATTATGGCTTCCTTCAATAATATAGAATGGCCCAACTTTCAGGTAAATGATGCAAGTATTTCCATGCCCGTATGTTCCCGCTATATAAGAAGTATCTAAATGTGGTCGTTCTTTCTTTATATATCGTTTGATTTCATTAGGTAAAAATAGACGACTATCATTGATAAGATTTTGCTGAGATAGGCCAACAAGAAATTGTTTTCTGCTTTTAAACATTCTGGCCATGTTTCGATCTTCTTTTTTTGCGAATTGTTCGAAAGCATCTAAGAAAATTAAAATATCGGCATGCGATAATATTTGGATGAATCTTTTCCTAAGATTTTCATCGATCAATGCCCACCATTTTAGGTATTTCGGACTGAGTTTTGAAGACCTTGGATCTGAAGCTATGGATAGAATTAATTCTGTCCATTCGGAATGAACTTCTACAGACTTAGAGTTGGTAATGACCGATTTTATAATTTCATGCCCAAGTAGTAACCCGTTGCCAAGCTCTTTATTGAAGAGATCATTTTTATGAATAACTCGGATTAGATTAGATTCTTTTGAGTAATCTGCATTCCTTAATTTCTCAAGGAATAAGTCTATTTCAAGTGAACGATATAGTTCTTGGTATTTATTAATTTGAATCCCAAGAACTGGTGTCAGATGAGTTTCATTTATATTGTTGTTTGCACAATAATTAACCAATTTTTCATAACCATTATCTGAAAGAATACCTGTTTTCAACAAGTTATTATAGATTTGACTCTCAGGGCTTTTTTCGAAAAAACTCCGTACTAACTGTATTCGCTTTGCTGATGTTTTCTTACTAATGTGGTTAATTAGCGCTTCTTGAAACATCTTATAGTAGGTGTTACCAATACTATCACCATAGGTTAACAAGGTTTCTATTACATTATCAGTAACAAATTTTTCATAGAATTCTGTATCACTATTAGCAATAAAAATAAATGGTGCTATTGAGCTTGGTTCATTCTTTAAGACTCTATCAATTACAGACTGTTCGGGCCGTCTCAGAAATAAAGAGTAATACTTCGAAAATTCGGGATCCTTACTTAAAATGTTTACTAATAGGTTGGTAGTTTTATTATTTAAAAAATCCCATTTATCTAATTGATTATCCCATTTGTCAATTTTAACAGTCCATCTAAACATTTATTAAGCTCCTATTCAGATTCAAAAAGATTCAAAATACCTTGATATTCGAGACTAGAAGGTTTTCTCAATGTGAATCTTACATCAATTCGTCGATTACGCATATAGTCATCTTCGGTTCTTTGAACTAATGTAGAAGGCCTAGATTCTCCATACCCGCTTACTGAAAATAATTTAAGTCCATCATTATTACTTAAAATTTCAAAGTCACGATTTACATTTTCAATCCAAAAATTCCATACTGAAATAGCTCTAAATGTTGATAAGCCCCAATTCCCAAGCTCTCTTCTGGAAGGTCTAATGTCTGTATGTCCTTCTATAAATATAGTGTCGAAATAGTTGCTTCGATTCTCGAACATTAGCTCACTCAAAAGCACTTCTCCTATTCTGCCTAAGTCAGCTTCCATTTCAACAGGAATAAAATATTGATTGCTTTCAAAAGAGAGAGTCGTTTCAGGAATTCTTAGGACACTGAAATTATCAGCAACTTCAACAGTTATACCTTCCTGTTCTAATGTTATTTTGATTTCTTCTAATACCTCACGCCTTATAATTTCTGCTTGGGTAATTTCGTCTAGACTCTCTACAACGACTCGTTTCGTGGTCATTAACTCATAAATAACATAAACAGTAATGAATAAAATAATTATCAGAAGAGAAGAGAGTACATCGGCGTAGGAAATCCAAAAAGAACTTGGATTACTTTTCTCAACTTGAACATTTCTATCAAACATTATTTACGACCTTCTAAATTATCGGAAATACTTTCAACTAAGCTATTCATCTGTGTAGTTACACTTAGCATTGATGTTGAAAAAGCGGTTGTTTGATTATTCCATTCTCTAAGCCTTTCTGTGGTTTGATCTTCAACCTGAGTGAAATAGCCTTTGAGTGCTACTTCTAATTCTCTCTGTATTGTTGTTGTAGTATTTTGAATAATAGTCTGCAAAGATTCGTACTGCTCTTCTAATGCTTTAAGAGGTTGTTCGAAAGAATCGGCTGCCTGAATTAGTTTGTCTGATGCCTGATTATTCGATTCATAAACTAAGACTAAATTATCAGTAGCTTGTCTATAAGCACTCACACTCATACTAACTTGTTCTTCAACATTAGCCATCATTCTTTCGATATCAGTGCTAACTTGATTTAGTTTTTCAACGACAGATGCTTGTTCTTGTAGCTGTAAAATGAAGGATCTTTGTTCATCTTTGTATGATTTAATGGCATCACTGAACTGTTCAATTGCATTATCAAACTGACTAATTAAATGTTCCTCTATAAAGTGATAACTCTCATTTAGATTAGTAATTACGTCTTTTAGTTCTATTACCTGACCTGTGAATTGAGTTCTAAAATCAATTAAAGAATCTTGAATAGTTTTGTTAGTCTCAACTATTAGTCTCTGTTGTTCATTAGCCGCATCAGTTATTTTACTTAAAAACTCATCCATCATATCTCCTAATACCGACTCCGATGCGTTCATTGCTTTATTAGCAATTTGTTCCATGTAGGGTGAGATTGAATCTTGTATACCTTTACTAATTTCCCCACTAATGTCTCGTACGACCTGTTGTAATTTCTCTCCTAATTGCTCACTTAAAGCACCTAATGCAACACTGCTTTCTTTACTACTGTCTCTAATATAAGCAAGAGATTTTTCAGGGTTCGTGCGTGGATACTTAAAGTTAATACTCTTCTGAAGTTCTAATATTTTGTTAGAGATCTCGCTTCTTCTTTTGTAATAAATAAGATTGAATAATAGACTAAGAAATATACCTACTATTGAAGAAAAAAAGGCGGTTTGAGCACCCGTGATTAATTGTTCAATACCATTTTTTAATACTTCGATATTCTCAGAGTCTAACGTAATTCCCCATAATCCATAAACCAAACCAGTAAATGTAAAGAGTACGCCTAAGCCAACATAAATCTGGGATGCATTTTCATACGTTTTATTTTGGAAAATTCTATGAGCTAGGTTCCGTTCATTAAAAAAATGTTCAGCATCTAAGGTGTTGTCGATATATTCATCAGATATAACCAGTGATTCCTCAAATTCTATCCAGTATTTCAGTAGGTCATTTTGAGTTTTGGTTATTTTTCTCTTGATGTATTCTTGTACGTTAAAATGTCCTAAGTACAAATTTTCTTTATCAATTTTGTCGACAGCTTTTTGAACAATATCTATTTCAACTAAAGTTTTTTTGTAATCCGATAAAAACTTTAAAGTATAGAAAACGAATAAAGAAACAATTATTGCACTCGTAGACAGAGCAAATACCATTTTTTGGATACCTCTTTAACTTGATTGTATGTTGAGTGGGAATACTTAATCGATTATAGTCATATAAGACCATGGAAAAAAGTATTTAAATGGGAAAATTTATTATAAAGCTAGGCCATATTTTGGCATAGTTAAAGTAATATTACCTACTGTTGATAGTTGTTTTAGAAATCAAAATAGGAATACAAATATTTTTATGTACCTATTATTACTCATACTGCAAAAAACTATTTCTTAAAATTATTTTTTTAAAAGAAATTTAACTCTGTAATTCCCATGGCGATAATTAATGCAAATAATGCAGTAAAATTATGGGGTAAATCGTTATGGTAACTTTTGGAGACTATAACAGAGTAAGGACCAATGTTAGCTCATTGGGTGCACAACTCTCGTTGAACAAAATAAATAGTGAACTTGGAGGTAGCAGGCTTAAGTTATCAACTGGTAAACAAATTAATTCCTCAGAGGATAATCCAGCGGGATATGCAATGGCTAATATGCTCAATGGTAAATTAAAGGGTTTGGAGAAATCTCTTGTAAATGTCAGTGAAGCTAAGTCTATGTTGGATGTGGTTGAGAATGCGTATAGCAATATCAACGACAATCTGATCAAATTAAAAACATTAGCTACACAAGCAGCAAGTGAAACTATTGCTGCGGGCTCAAGTGAAATGTCGTATATAGTATCTCAGATGTCGGCTCTTGGTAATGAAATAAACGAAATAGCTAATAGTGCCACGTATAATGGTCATAATCTCATAGGGTCATCCTCGGATGAAACCTTTAATATTCAAATAGGGGAAGGGAACGCTAATCCCTATCAAATAAATTTGTCAGAAGTATCTCTGAAAACAATTTTTCCAGAAAATTCATTAATGCATTCTAATGGGTTAATGCCCTTTTCGGAAAATTTTGAAAGTGCAGATATCTCACAATTTAATCTAGAGGACGGCACCAACGGCAATGCTGTAATCCAACCAGGTTCCTATGATGGTAGCAATATGCTAACTGTGACTAATCCAGGAACAGGTATAGGCCCAAACGTTTATCCAACATCTTTTAAGGCTGGTTATGGAACCTATAGTGTTAATGTTAAATCAAATACATCAGTAGCAAATATTGGAATCCGTATCATGGATACTGATTCAAATGTAAATGAGGGAGTTGCATTTGGGGTTAGACCAATAAATAGTGATGACCCAGGAGCCAGCTTAGGTGTAATGATAAACGGAGTAATGGTTGAAGATTCTTTCACCAATAATGTCAATTGGGGGGAATGGTTCGAAATGAAAGTGGAAGTGTCCAGAGATTCTGTAAAAGGATATATAAATGGGGTTGAAGTAGCTGAAACGATAAGCTCACCTGATTTTGAAATAGGAAGATTTAAACTAGGTGCTTTTGGGAGTGTTTCATATGACGATATGTCATTTGAGCCGGATATCCATAATTCAGATATGCGTGATTTAATAGATGATATGG
>CAKZOO010000178.1 GCA_937136455.1 uncultured Flavobacteriaceae bacterium
TCCACAACGTGAATGGTGTAGATTGATGCCGGGAGACGAAATACCCGAAGAAAGACAAGTAGAAGTTCAAAGAATATTAGATGACTATGCAACAAAGATGTTTGCGGTCATGAGACAATCACAGTTTGATATGTCTATGGGTGAGTTTCTGCTAGAGCTGGCTATAGGAACGGCTGTAATGCTTATTCAGCCAGGCGATGAAGTGCAGCCTATAAGATATACCTGCATACCTACATTTCTAATTTGTTTTGAGGAAGGACCATTTGGTAAGGTTGAAAAAGTTTACCGCAAAATGAAACGTCCATTTGGTGTATTAGAACAAGAATTTCCTGATATTAAAATATCCCAGGCTATGAGGTCTAGGTATGAAAATGACGATACTGAGATAGTCGATTTAATTGAAGGTACATATTATGACAAACTAACTGGTAATTATCATTATCAAATTATTGATGAAGCCGGCCAGGAAGAATTAGTTTACCGAGACTTAAAATCATTTCCTTGGGTTATAGCCAGGTATATGAAAGCTTCACAAGAGCGTTATGGCCGTGGACCGGTATTAACTGCCCTACCCGACATTAGGTCCTTAAACAAGGTTAAAGAACTTATATTAAAATCTAGTAGTTTATCTATAGGCGGTGTGTACACCGCCTCTGATGATGGTGTTTTAAATCCTGCGACAGTTCGTATTGTTCCAGGTGCAATCATTCCGGTTGCTAGAAATGGCGGTCCCCAGGGTGAATCTTTAAAACCCTTGCCCCGACCTGGTGACACACAACTTTCACAACTAGTGACCGGAGACTTAGTTGCCTCTATCAAAGCTATTTTAATGGATGAAAGCTTACCGCCGGACACTATGTCAGCTAGATCAGCATTAGAAATATCTGAGCGTATGAAACAATTATCTCAAAATCTAGGTGCTAGTTATGGCCGTTTAATAAATGAAACAATGATACCGGTTGTTAAGAGAACTTTAGAAGTTATGAATGATGTAGGTATGATTGAACTACCGCTAAAGGTCAACGGATTACAAGTTAAGATAGCTCCGACTGCACCGCTAGCTATGGCTCAGAACATGAGCAAAGTAGAAGAAACATTAAATTTTATGCAGATAACTGCACAAATGGGTCCACAAGGACAAGTCTTCTTAAAACAAGACAAACTAATCGATTATATTGCTGATCAAATGGGAGTGCCGGCTGAGTTAAGAACTACACCGCAAGAAAGACAGCAATTAATGGAACAAGCCATGCAAATGGCACAACAAGCACAAGAACAAGGGCTAATAAATGGACAAGCAGAACAACCCGCAGAGGTCAATTAATAGTGAAGGATGGGATGGGCTAAACGATTTAGAAATCGATAACAAGCCACCGGAACCCTCAGAATTAGATAAAATTTTTTTACGAACTTTCCAAACCGAAGATGGGCAAAAGGTTTTAGGATATCTTAAAACTTGTACCTTAGATCAACCAACTTGGACTCCTGGGGCGGATCCATCACATGGTTATATGAGAGAAGGTCAAAATTCAATTACTAGAGAAATCATTAATAGATTGAGGAGATGTAATAATGTCTGAAGAAAAAGAAGGCTTAATGGCTGCCGTAGAAGCTGAAGAAGCAGAAGAGCAAATAGCTGATGAAGGAATGGCTACTGCTTCCGCAGAAGATACTGTAGAAGGTGAAGACCTAGAAGGTGTAGAATATGAAAGACCTGATGATTTCCCGGTAAAATTTTGGGATGAAAAAGAAGGTCCTGATATTGAAAACCTAGTTAAAAGCTACAACAATTTAGAAAAAAAACTTAGTGAAGGAAGGCCAAAAGCTCCTGATGAGTATGATATAACAGCTCTTGAAGGTGTTGATGCCGAAGATCCCCTACTTAAAGATTATATGAGCTGGGCTAAAGATAATGGTGTTCCTCAAGAAGCATTTATGGATTTAGCTAAAAAGTTTGTAGATATGGGATATCAATCTGAGCAAGAAGCTAAGTTAGACATGGAAAAAGAAAAAGCATTACTTGGCGAGAATGCTAATGAAATAATTAAATCTAATGTTAACTGGGGACGAGGATTAGTTTCTAAAGGTGTGTTAACAGAAGAAGATTATGCAGAGTTAGAGGTTCTTGGTGGAACAGCTAATGGTCAAAGGCTAATACAGAAGTTTAGACAGCTACAAGGTGAAAAAGAAATACCGGTCGTTTCTATAGCTGGGAATCAGTTAGATAGAGAAGAATTATTTGCTAGAGTAGCTGATCCTAGATATAAAACTGACCCAACATTTAGAAGGCAAACTGAGAAAATGTTTGAGGAAAATGTACCTGGATAATACGTATAAAATCTAGATATGTATTCTAGTATTTACAAAGTGTTATTTTTTTGATATTTTTTTAATGATCGATAACTCCCAGGAGCCGATCTGACTAGAGATAAGTCTCTACGTTGCTAGACGTACTAGTAGTCGAAGGTCGGATTTCCGGTAACCAAAGGCGAATTAACTTTAACCTTTTATGGGAGAGCTATAATGGCAACCACTTTAAGTAATGCATTCATTACTTTATTTGAAGCCGAGGTTCACCAAAATTATCAGGCTACTGCTACACTAAGAAACGTAGCTCGCATGAGATCAGGTGTTACTGGAAGTACAGCTAAATTTCCTATCCTCGCAAAAGGTACAGCATCAGTAAGAACTCCTTCTACTGACGTAGTGCCAATATCAGGTCAGTTCAGCACAGCAACTGCTACTTTGACTGACTATATCGCATCTGAGTATTCAGATATTTTTAACCAAGCAAAAGTAAACTTTGATGAAAGACAAGAGTTAGCAAAGTTAGTAGGTAATGCAATCGGTAGAAGAGAAGATCAAATTATTATTGATGCTCTTATTGCTGGCTCTGCTGGTACTACTGTAGCTAATACTGTTGTCACAAGTGGATCAGCAAGTGCTTCTGATTTGAACGTTGGTAAGATTATCGCAGCTAAGAAAGCTTTAGATACTAATTCTGTACCACCACAAGACAGACACATGATTATTCATGCAAGTTCTTTAGCTTCATTGTTAGCTGACGAAAGAGCAGTTAGTTCAGACTTCATTCAACTGCAGGCTCTCGCTCGTGGCGAGATCCAGCAATTCGCCGGTTTTAATATACACATGATTGGTGATAGAGATGAAGGTGGTTTACCAAAAGATGGTTCTAACGACAGAACATGCCTAGCATTCCACAAAGATGCTATTGGTTGTGCTGTAGGTATAGCTCCAAAAGTTGAGGTAAACTACATCCCTGAGAAAACTTCTTTCTTAGTATCAGCAATGTATTCAGCCGGTGCCGTGGTAATTGATACCGCTGGCCTCGTTGATATTACTTGTAGGGAGAGTTAATCATGGCTTTTAGTAGAACTGGGATAAACCCAATAGGCGGTCAATCCAAAAAAGGAACAGCCCCTCAAATGTGGACATACACATCTGCGGATGCGATAGCTACTGTTAACACAGCCGGTTATTTCAACGACATGTCAGATGATTTGTCTGTAGGTGATGTTATCTTTGTACATGACAGCAATACTCCAACATTAAGTATTGTGATGGTTGCATCTAATGCATCCGGTGTTGTTGATGTTACAGATGGCACAACTGTCGCTATGACTGATAGCGACTAACAACTAACCTGGGGGGTACTCCTTGCCCCTCAGTATTTATGGCGAGGTCCGTGGATTATGGCTGAAGGTGATACTGACGTTTCGATTTGTTCGCAAGCACTCCTCCTTTTAGGTGCAAATCAAATCACTAGCTTTTCGGATGGGACGGCCCCCTCTTCGGTTTGCTCGGTTTTATATCCACGGATTAAGTCTCAGACCCTTGGTATGTATCATTGGTCTTTTACTTTATCTAAGACTACATTAGCTAGATTAACATCAACTCCAACAAATTATTATAGATACGCTTATCAATTACCTAGCGATATGTTTTTAGGTGTGCCTAGAGTTGTCTATGCATCTACATCTTTATCTGCACCTAACATTACAGAATATGAAATCCAGGGTAGTCAATTACTAACAAATGAAACAACTATTGTAGTTGATTATCAAAGATTAGTTTCTGAGAGCGATATGCCCTCTTATTTTACTCAATTATTAATTTATCAAATGGCCTGGCATCTAGCTGAACCTATCACCGATCAAATCACAAAAGCTGATTACTGGAGATCGGTAGCATTAGGAACAGCTTCAGAAAATATGCGAGGTGGCTTTTTTAGGCAAGCTATCAATATAGATGGTGCCGGACAATCTAAAACAGTCATAGCTGATTATTTATTAACTGAGGTTAGGTCTTGAGTAGAGTTACCCAATATCAATCTAATTTTACTGTAGGAGAAATTGATCCTTTATTAGTTGGCAGGATTGATATTCAGCAATATGCTTCCGGCCTAAGTAAAGCTCAAAACGTAGTGGTTTTGCCCCAGGGTGGATTTGAGAGAAGGCCTGGTTTAAGGTTTATGCTCGATATCACATCTCATCTAGGCGGATCTTTTACTACCTTAGACGGCATAAGATTAGTCCCTTTTGAGTTTAGTACTACACAAGCTTTTATGTTGGCCTTTGTTAAATATGATACAACTAACACAAGAGTTTTTTTCTTTGCTAACGGCATACAGATTACCAATATTAATGGTAGTGGTAATGATTATCTTGTATGTGCTTTAGGTGATATTGACCTAGACCGCATGTATTTCACACAAAGTGCGGATACACTTATATTAGTTCATGAAGATATGTCCCCTAAATCAATAGTTAGAGGTGCAAATAATTCAACCTGGACATTTTCGACAATATCTTTGACTAGTCCTAAAGTGGCTTTTTCTTTATCAACCAGCAATCCATCTGCGACAATAACACCTGATGCTATCGATGGAACAGTAGAGGTTACTGCAAGTACTTCTGTATTTACGTCATCTCATGTTGATCAGTATATAAATGTTCTTAATGGTTTTGGTCGAGCTAGAATAATAGAGCAGGTATCCGGAACAGTTGTAAAGGTAATGACAGAACTCCCCTTTTTCAAAGCTGATCAAGCAATAGCTTCCGGTGCCTGGGAACTAGAAACTGGCTATGAAGATGCTTGGTCAGCTACTAGAGGCTATCCAAGGACCTGCTCTTTCCATGAGGGCCGTTTATATTTTGGCGGTAGTAAGACTTTACCAAATACTTTATTTGGCTCTAAGGTTGCTGACTTTTTTAATTTTAAAAGTGCTGAAGCTTTAGATGATGATGCCATCCTAGTAAACATGAATACAGATAGTGTTAACGCTATTACCGCTATGAGATCAGGTCGAGACTTACAAATATTTACAAAGGATGCTGAGTTCTTCGTACCGCAAGCTGATTTAGATCCTATAACACCTTCTAACATTGTTATTAAGAATGCCACTAGAAGAGGCTCTAAGGAAGGTTTGAAACCGGTAATGGCCGAAGGTGGTACATTGTTTATTCAGCGTGAAGGTAAGGCTCTTAGAGAGTTTTTATTTAGTGATGTTGATCTAAACTACCAGGCCAATAATATTTCTTTATTAGCTAGTCATTTACTTAAAACTCCTAGGTCTATGGCATTAAGAGTTGCTACAAGTACTGATGATGGTGATCTGCTTTTAATACCTAACGATGATGACGGCAGCATGGCTGTTTTTTCTATACTAAGATCTCAAAACGTTGTAGCTCCGGCTGAGTTCGTAACTGATGGATCTTTCCTAGATGTGGCTGTAGATGGTTCTGATATCTATACAGTTGTTAAAAGAACTATTGGTGGATCTACAAAATATTACATTGAAATATTTGATGACCAAAGAACTACAGATTCAAACATACAATACTTTTCCGGAGCCTCTAGTCCCGATCAATCTTTACCAACAAATACGACCTGCTCCAGCCTATCACATTTAGAAGGTAAGACTGTTAACGTTGTTAGGGATGATTTTGTATTAACAGATAAAACAGTTTCATCAGGTGCTATAACAATCGATGCTGTCCCTACAAGTTATGTAGAGGTTGGTTTAGCGTATAATGTAGAAGTTGTAACGTTGCCAGCCGAGCCTAAGTTAAGTTCCGGAGTTGTGGTTAGTAGAAAACGTAGAATATTAGAAGCTACAACCTTAGTAGATAGAACCCAAAACCTAGCGGTAAATGGTTTTGAACTCCCCTTTCGATCTCTACCCTATACCTTGGGTTCTGCTCCAACAACCTTTACCGGGAGAAAACGATTAGCTCCGTTGCTTGGTTACAGCGATACAGCACAAATTACATTTACTCAAACACAGCCTCTATTCGCTACAGTTTTAGCGGTGGAGTACAAATTAAGTACGGGACAATAACATGGCATTTTTAGCACCTGCATTAGCATCTGCATCAGCATTACAAACAGCTAGCATGGCATTCTCTGCTTTTTCAGCAGTCATGAGTATTAAGCAAGGAATGGATACAAAAAAAGCTTATAACGCTCAAGCCAGGCAAGCAGAGCTTGAAGGTAGAGTAGAAGCTGTAAGAGAAAAAGAAAGAGGCATCCAAGTTTTAGCTAATACAAGAAGAGCTTTGGCTTCAGTTAATGCAATAGCATCTGCCGGCGGATTAGAGCCAACTATAGGAACACCACAAGATATTGGGACATTTAATGTTCTTAATCCTGGAATAAATGATTTTATAACATCTAAAGATAACGAAGCTTCCGCAATAGCATCTGCTTCTGCAAAAGCTAGGGATTTGAGATACGCTGGCAAGCAAGCAATGACCGGTGCTTTAATAAGTGCAGGTACATCATTAGCTACAGCTTCTACTAATTTAGCGGGTATAGGTGGCCCTAGTCCACTTATGAAAACTGGTTATACAGATGCATTTGGACTTGGAGTAGCTTAATGGCACCACGCTCTAGATATAGAGGCATACAAAGACAAGTTGGTACTAGGGCCTATCAAGGTGCCTCAGGTGTAGGTATTCGAGAAGCTCAAAGAACTTCTAATATATTAGTTAGTGCATTGAATGATATGTCTAATTACTTTGCTAAGAAAGCAGGTGTACAAGCTGAAATAGAAGGTGCCGAGTTTGGTGCCAAAAATCCTATAACTGAAGAACAGTTAAGAGATTCAATAGCAACCGGTGGAGATATACAAGAACAGCTTGGTGATAATAGTACTATCTTTGGTAGATCACAAAGGAAAGCACAGCTATCAATATTAGAAAGCGAGCTGGAATTATCAGCTAAAAGACAAATGTCTTCAATAATATCTAATGCAACTATAAACAATTTAGATCCAGGTGAAGTAGCAGATCAATTAGATGTAGTAACAAATGAGTTTACAAAGCTTTCTAGTGGCCTTTCTTCTATCTCAGGTCAAAGAATATTTGCATCATTAAACACAGCCTCAGCGGGGAAATACAGTACTTATAACCAAAAGTATGCTACTGCTAGGTTTTCAGAAATAAAAGCTAAGAAGTTAGCTATAGTTAGCCATAACTTAAATTCTGTAACTGATGAAGTGTCTAGCATTATAAGTACTGTTACAGACGATGAAGATCTAAATAAAAAATTACTTGCATATGAGCAAGTTACTAAAACTAAAATATTAAAAGATTTATCAGGTGTAGGAACAAAAGCTACAACCTTCACATCTAACTTTAAAACTGTAGAAGATAATATCTTATTAGCTAAAAACAATTTCATTATATCAAATGCTATAAGATCAGATAGTGAACTATCCTTAGTCAAGGCAATAAACTCTAATAATTACAATAAGATAAATCCAAAAGTTGCCAAAGTACTTAAAACAATGGATGCGGATGATATAACAAAGTTAAAAGAAAGCTTGAGGTTAGAAGCTGTAAAACAAACACAAGATATAGAAAACGAAAACAAAGCAACAATCCTGGCTAATATGGATAAGATATTTGATGCTAATACTAAGTTCTATGATTTTTTAACTACTGGTGACAAAAACCAGGCACAAGCACAAATAAACATCATAAAAAAATATGACATTAAAAAAGCTGAGGTTTTGCAAGAAAAGTTATCTCAGGGTAAATCAAGTAGATCTGAATCTGATCCTAGTACATTAATAACACTCAATCAGAAAAAAGATGCTGGCACACTAACTTATGAAGACTTAGCTAATAGCACATCTTTATTGACTACTGAGGATATAATTAAGTTCAATCAAGGAATTGTAGCAAATGAAGATAAAGAGCTTAATTCAGCATTAGTATCCTTATCAGGACTATTAAATACTGAGTTTCCTGGCTTTACTGCAAAGACTATGGAAACAGTTATTAAAAATGATGGCTACTCTAAACCAAGGGCTATTTATCAAAGGATTAAAGGTAAATTAGAAGATCTTAAAAGAAACGCTATACAGTCAGGAACTGAAGTTGATTTGGTTTCTGAAATGCAAAATATGGTATCATCAGTAAGTGACGAAATAACTCAAAAACTAAATACACAGAGTTTAGAAACAGCTAAGAAACAAGTATCTAGATTAAAAATAAAATTATCTTCTAAATATGAAGAGCTAAAAGATTTTAATGATACTGACTTCAATAAAGTTATTACATTTTTGGATGCTAATCCTGATCTGAAAAAGACAAGAGATTATCAAAACATATACACAATCATCAAAAAACATATGGATCGTAGCTAATGGAAGAATACAATTTATTTGATGAAATAAAAAAGTCTAATTCCATACGCCAAATGGGTGGTGATATTCTTTATAAGTTTGGTGATAAATCTTCTATAGAAATAGACGATGGCAAGCCTGATCCTAAGTATGATAGTGTTACTGATGCTATAACTGGTATCGGTTCTACTATAGCCGGCATGGCTAGTGGTGCAGTTAGTGCTACAGCCGGATTGCCTAGCGATATCGGTGCTTTGTTTGTCGGTATAAAAGATGCAGTATCTGCTGAAGATGGTCAGAGAATAGACCAATTTACTAAATCGTTTACTGAGTTCTCTAAACAAAATTATGGCTCTGAGTTTTTTAAAGAAAAGTTTGATAGTTTTGTAGACAGCTTAAACATAAGTGACCAGTACAAAGAAGATGCTAAGTCCGGATATAGTGCTGGTGAGTTTGGCGGTGTTGGTGGAACTGTTACTGCCGGTGCTAAAGCTGGTATTAAGACTGTTAAAAATCTACCTGAGACATTGGAAAATATAGGAACTAATGCACAAAATAGACTAGATGCTAATACCGGCACTACTACTTTATCTTCTATGGGTGGTGGCGAGATAGACAATATGATTGACAAAGGGTTGGCAAAGTTAGCACCTGGCAAAGGTATACCTTTTGATAAAAATGTTACTGACAACAATGTACGTCTACATAAAATGCGATTAGATAAAGTTGCAGAAGGAGTACAATATCCTGGTGGTCCAAAGAATGAAAGAACAGTAATAAAAGCACCAAATGACAGTTTACCTGATTTTGTTGTTGGCAAAATCACATTTGATGATTGGATAAAAAGAACTGAAAAACTTCTTACTAAAGAAGAAATTATGATAGAAAAAGATTGGTATGATGATGTTTTTAAAGAGTTTGACAAGCTATCTGGAGAAGATCAATCAACATTAAGAAAAATTGGAGAAGCTTGGTTATCTGCACAACAAAACGAAACACCAGCCACGGCTATGACAAACGTATTACATATTTTTGAACAATTTAAAAGAGGTGTTCCAAGAAGTGAAGTAAAAGGTAAAGGGTTACCTTCAGCAAATAAAATAGCGTCAGATATAATTTATGGTGAAAAAATTACTGGTGGAGCTGGTCAGAAAATTTCTGATTTTATAGATAGTGGTTACAAAAAAACAACTAGATCAATAATGGGTAACAATCCTGATGGTGGATCTCCTTTCGTTGTGGATGTACACACGGCAAGAGATACTGGTTTAGTAGACAGAAAATTAGTTAATCATCTAAAACGTCTAGGTTATAAAGTTCCTGATAATATTATTTTAGATGTTGGTGAAGGTGGTATTAAAGGTCCTATGTACGAAAACAGAGCTATCTTTGGAAGAGAATTAACAGAACATTTAAATTCAATAAGCTGGCAAGGCAAAAACGATTGGACACCACAAGAAATACAAGCAGTTGGCTGGATGGCCTTATCAAACAAACTTACTGGTGAAGGTGGTAGAAGTGGCAATACTGCTACAGCTATGACAAGGAACACATCTAGGATAGCTATGGAAGTTGATCCAGGTTCGGGTTCACCTTGGGCTAAAAAATATGGATCTAGATATAATAATCTTTCTGAAGATGAAAGAATAAATATAAATAATATTGTTACTAAAAAGGCTGTTGATCTTATATCAAAGGATGAGGGTGCTACCTTAAATACAGTAATTCATGGCCAAGGTGGTTGGAAGCAATATTCAAATCCTTCTACAGTTATGGAAGGTGCTGTTACTTTTGATACAGCAAAACAAGTAGCCAATAAACTTGGTTACGTTTTAAATCAAACAGAAATCTTAGTACACCAAATGAAACCACTTACTAAAAATCCACAAAATTTTAGTGTGATGTTGATATCTAAAGGATCAAGTGTAACAGAAAAAAATAATTTAGACACATTAATGAAAAACTTGATGGAACTTGATGAAAAAGGGATTGTAGCACAAGGCTATCATCCAATAACACTTCAAGATGGTCGTGTTGGTGTAAATATAGTAATTACAAAACAAACTCTTACAGATGCAAAAAAAGCAAAAATAATTAAATCAGAGAAAGAAGGAAGAGAATACATAACATCTTTTGTTGAAAACGATTTAAGTAAAATGACTGATGACTTGAATTTTGATGTTGATGTAGATATAATGGAAAGCAATGCCGAGTTCGTTGGCAATAACTGGGAAAAGGACATTACTGGTGGCAGTTACAAAAATAACATTCGTGGAAACCGAGGAACAAATGCCGAAGTTGATGGAGAGTCAAACATCGATCTTATTGGGAAAGAACTTGAGGAAATCTTCTCAAGAGAAATCTCCAAGGCAGAAGGAAAAAACAGAACAACCGGAGGAGTAACATCTAGTTCTCCTATTGCAGGAGATACTTGATGAGCTTTCTTAAAAAATTCAAAGATACTCTAATTAAGTTCGGTTCTGATGCTGAGCAAAGATCTTTTCGTGGCACAGCTCCTGACGATACAGTAACTAAAATGGATAGCGGTGATGTTGTTATTAGGGGCATGGATGACAAAGAAGTTAAAGCTCTAAATGAAACATTAAGTGCTGATGGTTATAAAGGGCCTGGACTAAACCTAGTATCTCTTACTGATAAGTTGGAGCTAGACTTTGATACTGAAAAACTCCTTTTCAGAATAAAACAAAACAACCAGGAATTAATTAATTACTTACGAAGAGACACCAAAAGCATTGAGCAGATGGTAGCCATGGCACAAGCTAGCGGTTTTGAGGATTCTGTAAAAAAACTTTTAGTTAGAAAGCCTGGTAACGTCCCGCCACCGGAAGATGTTCTTGTTGGTTTAATAGCAATGATTAATCTAGGGCAAGAACTAAATAAATTAGCTAAACAAGGCAGAGATGCTACAGACTTAGTAACTAAGCAAAATCTTCATAAAAACTTTTCATTACTTGCTTCTGTACAATTGAATTTAGTTGCTCAGGTATCAGGAGCTGTATCTGAATATGGTAGAGGTTTAGTTGTCGTTAGAAACATTGCTAAATTAGAAAATATAGATCTTACAGCAGAAAAAGAAAGACTAACAAATTTTGTTAAAAGTTTAGACCAAGGCAAGATGGATTATGATTTTAATGTTTATCTGTCATTCGATAATGCAACACAAAAAGCAAAGTATGCGGAAAAAGGGTTTCTAGCTAAAAGCTATGATGTAGCTATGGAGATGTATATTAACGCCCTACTCTCAGCTCCGCCAACACACATGGTTAATATATTTGGTAATGGAGCATTCCAGGTACAAACATTAGCTGAAAGAGGTATAGCCGGTGTTATAGGTGAAGTAAGAACAAGAGCTGGCAAACTATTTAATATTGATGGTCAAATGGGTGACCGGGTTTATTTAGGTGAAATGTCAGCAGAAGCTCATGGTCTTATGATGGCTCAAAAGGATGCATTTACTTTGATGGCTAAGAGCATGATTACTGGTAAAACCGGTGACTTCGGTAGCAAGATAGATTTACGAGTAAAACAAGCTATTGGTGATACCGATGATATTACGGAGATATTAAATAACGCTGCTAATGGTGACATGAGTAAAATGGCTATAAATGCTTTAGGTGTTGCTACTAGATTACCTGGTAGATTTTTAGCTAGTGAAGATGCATATTTTAAAGTTATTACACGTAGAAGAGTTTTATATAGAGAAGCTTTTAGGTACAGCCAAAGAACTTATGAAAGTGCTATTAAATCAGGTATGTCTAGAGCTGATGCTAAGTTAGAAGCACAAAAAGAATATACTAGGGTTATGACTGATACACCCGAAGAAGTTAATGATCTAATGACCTCAGAAGCTTTAAAACAAACATTTCAAGGAGAGCTAACTGGTGTACAAGCTAAACTTGGTCAGGCCATGAATCTACCAGGGCTAAAATTAATCACACCATTTTACAACACACCAGCTAATATTATTAACGAAGTAGCCGACAGAACATTCAATGTATTTCCTTTAATGAGAGCTATAAAGAGCGGTAGTGGCCGTGACTTTGATATGGCTCTATCTAAGCTAGCATTAGGAAACACGCTTGCTATGACCATGGTTGGCCTAGCATCCGGTGTGTATGGCGATGATATGATTGTTACTGGTGCCGGTCCTACTGATCCTAGAGCATATAAATATAACCAGGGCAAAATACCGCAATATTCTATAGGCCTAAAACAAGACGATGGAACATATAGATTTTATAGTTTTAGTAGGTTTGACCCTATATCAGGTATGTTAGCTATGGGAGCTGACGTAGCACATTATCTAAAATATGAAGATGATCCGGAAGCAATTACATCTGTCGTAAAAGGATACGTTTTAGGTATAGCTGAGTACGCTAAGAATATGCCATTCTTACAAGGTTTTTCAGAATTAGTAGATGCCTTTGGAAATAAGTATGAAGATAAAGAAGGCAAGATAGAAGCTATGCTTGGCTATGGTGCAGAAAGACTTATAGATGTAGCAAGTGCTGTAGCTGGTACTCCTGATAGAATAACTGGCGGTGCATTAAGTTATGTTGCTTCGCAGTTGGATGTTCCTTTTATTGGCGGTAGTAGTTTTATAGGATCTATGGAGCGTTTAAATAATCCTAAAGCTTCTAATACAATGCTAACTGACGAACAATTAGAAGGTAATGCTAGTATTGGTTATATTATGAAATCTGTGTATGAGCGTATCAATTACCATAAAAGCAGAAACCCTTTCTTTAGCGATCAATTACCACCTAAGTTAAATTTTTGGGGAGAAAATCTTTACCAGGGCGAAGGACGTTTAGATGAAGTATTTAATCCAATGAGAATAATTAGCGGTGAAATATCTGAAATAGACGGAGAACTAATTCGATTAGCTGAAGTTGGAGCTGGTGTTTTCTCAGCACATCCTAAAAAAATAGGTAAAAGTGGGGGAGAAAGATACGACCTATCAAGTACAGAATATAACGAATATGTGCATTTAATTAATGAGGTTGATGAATATGGCAATCTACCTGGTGATGCAGGATATGATATTACATCTTCGCTAGGTTATGAATTACAAGACACTATAAACAACAATACAGATTACATGGCATTAGATTTTGATGGTGATAAATTTGATATGTTAGCATCTATTGTCAGTAATAGAAGAAAGTTAGCTACAGAACATTTGATCAGCCAAAATGAGCGATTGAATATTTTGATGGATGACAATGGATTGTAAATAGTGTATAAAATCTAGAGAGGTAAACTAGAATGGCAACATATAATGTAACAGCACAAACTAGAAGAGTTCAATATACTGGCGATGGAACTGCCGGTAACTTTGCCTTTTCGTTTCAAATTAATGCGACATCAGAATTAAAAGTTTACGTAGATAGTACTGAAAAAACTGAAACATTACATTATACAGTTACTTTAAACTCAGGTACCGGAGCTGGAACTGTAGCCTTTACATCAGGTAACTTCCCTACTAGCTCTCAAACAGTTACATTATTATCAGATATACCTTTATCCAGGACATCAATCTATACATCAGGTGGTCAGCTTACAGCTTCTTCATTAGAAGATGATTTTGACACAAACATGTTTATACACCAGCAAACAAACGAAGAGATTGATAGATCACTTAGACTAGCAGAACATGACGTTATATCAGGTGCTGATATGACATTGCCAGTAAAGGCAACTAGAGCTGGTAAAATACTAGGATTCAATGAAACAACTGGAAACCCGGAAGCTACATTTACAACAGCAGATGGACAGACATTATCTAACATTGCATCTGATATTGCCACACTAGCTGATTTACAAGATGGTACAGTTGCAACTAATGGATTAAGTACTTTAGCTACCATATCATCAGATATCACAACAGTAGCTGGTATAAGCTCAAGCGATCTTTCAACTGTTGCAACAAATGCTACTGCAATATCTACAAATGCTACAAATATTACTGCAATACAAAATGCTAGTACAAATGCAACCAATGCAGCCGATAGTGCAAGTGCTGCTGCTGCAAGTGCTGCTGCTGCTGCTTTAAGTGCAGATACTTTTGATGATACTTATTTAGGTGCTAAGCCAATTGATCCGTCTGATGACAATGATGGTGATGCACTCAATGCAGGTGATTTGTATTTCAATACAACAAGCAATAACCTCAAGGTGTATACTGGTTCTGCTTGGGCAGATGCAGCATTAACTGCTGCTAACTTTTTAACTGTTGCCAACAACTTATCAGACTTAAACAATGCAGGAACAGCAAGAACTAACTTAGGATTAGGCACTATAGCTACACAAGCTGCTAATAATGTGTCTATTACAGGTGGTTCAGTAACTGGTGTAACAGATATAGCCATAGCTGATGGTGGTACTGGAGCTTCATCAGCAAGTGCTGCACGAACAAACTTAGGTTTAGTTATTGGTACTGATGTACAGGCATATGATGCAGATACAGCTAAATTAGATGTAACTCAACAATTTTCAAAAGCACAAATTCCATCAACTTTTAGTAATACTTTTGCTAGTGTTAGTGGAATATTTAACTTTGATACATACCAAAATTTTATTGTTACTTTGGCAAGTGGTGCAAATAATTTAGGAACACCTACAACGGAAGCATCAAATGTTGGTCAAACTGGTGTTTTTATATTTGTTCAGCCTAGTGTTGGAACAGGAACAATAGGTCTTAATGGAGATTATGAGACTGTTGGTGGTGGTGCTTTAGAATTATCAACAACTGCTGATGCTTATGATGTAGTTCCATATATGATTAAAGCTAATAATTCAATTTTACTAGGAACACCACAGCTAGGGTTTGCATAATGTTTAGTTCTGATAATTGGTTCGGTGCAGGTGTTTCCCAATTTTACAATGGGGTTGCTACCCAGTCTGTACGTCTTGATAGTGCAAGTAGTGCTTACCTTGCTTTTACACCAAGTTCAGCTAGTTCAGCAACAGATAGAAAAAAAGTTACACATTCTGTTTGGGTTAAGCGAGGAGTATTAGGTACAGACCAAACCATTTATAGTGGTAACAGAAGTGGTGGTGGCGATTATTACTTATTTAGATTTAGTAGTGATAATAAACTAACACTTATACTTGATGTTGATGCAGGTGGTTATGGATATGATACATCAGCAGTTTATAGAGATGTTGGTGCTTGGTATCATGTATGTGTAATTATTGACACTACACAACCAACAGACACAAACAGAGTTAAAATATATGTTAATGGTGTTCTGCAAGATAAATCAACTAAATATGCAGGTGGTCATGTACCACTAGACTTTTCTACATATGTTATGGATGGCAACGAAGATGAAGTAGGTAGATTTGCTTTTACAGATGCTTCTTATTTTGATGGATATATGGCTGAATTTATAACCACTATAGGACAAGATAATACTATAAGTGAGTTCGGAGAGCTAAAGAATGGTGTATGGATACCTATAAATTATGCAGGTAGCTATGGTGGAAATGGTTTTAGATTGCAATTCAATAAAACTGGAATTGGTACTGGATCAACTACTACAATAGGTGCTGATACTAGTGGCAATCTTAATCATTGGGATTCAAGTGGTATAGATACTGAAGATTGTGCTATGCTCGATAGTGTAGAGAATAATTTCCCGACCATTAATATTTTACATCGTGGTTCATCATACTCATCAACAACTACATCTGAAGGTAATTTATCATTTAAACATTCAAATTTGGCTCATGCTTCTGCAATAGCTACAACGGCACTTCCTAAGTCTGGTAAATGGTATTGGGAAACTTTAATCAATAGCAGTTCGACTAATGGTTCAAGTGTAGTTGGTTGTGTGGTTTCTACTTATAATAACTCAAATGCTTTGTCTGGTGCAGGAGCTTTTTTTTGGATAAATGGATTTGGAATATATGGATCTACTGGTGCAAACTTTGGAAGTACACCATCTGTAACTTGGGATACAACTGGCTCTGTAACGACTTTTACAGCCAATGATATTGTTGGGGTTGCTTATGATGCTGATAATAAAAATGTTGAATGGTATAAGAACGGAGTAAAAATTGATTATAATGTTACTGACTTTGATGATGATGGAAACGATTTAATTCCTGCATCATCTGCCTATGGTAACCCTGCAAATTCTGGTATTGTATTTAATTTTGGACAAGACCCAAGTTTTGCAGGTGGTTTAACTGGTGCCAATATAGGAACAGAAATACCAAGTGAAGGAGCAGGAGTGTTCAAACATGCTGTTCCAACAGGGTTTAAAGCATTATGTTTAGCTAACCTACCAGAGCTAACCATAAGTCCTAATGCAGACACACAAGCAGAAAATTATTTTGGAGTATTAACTTGGTCTGGTGACGATAATGCTAGTCGCACTATAGCAACTGGTGGTAGTGGAGTTAACGGAAGTGTTGATTTTACTCCAGATTGGGCTTGGATAAAAAGAAGAAATGGCTCTTCAAATGGTAGTGACCATTTATTATTAGATATTGTTCGTGGAGTAGGTTCTTTTAATGGTTTATCATCAAATGGTTCTCGAGCAGAGGGTTTGACTGAAGCAGGCTCAACTTGGGCAAACTTTGGAGATATAAGTGCTTTTGCTACAGATGGTTTTACAGTACAAAAAGGTTCAGACCCAAGTCATACATTAGAGGGAATAAATCAAAGTGGTGGCACTTATGTTGGTTGGAACTGGAAAGCAGGAGGAACTGCTGTAAGTAATACTCAAGGTACTATTAATTCGTCAGTAAGTGCAAACACAGATGCAGGGTTTAGCATTGTTAGTTATACTGGTACTGGTGCAAATGCTACAGTTGGTCATGGATTAAACCAAGCCCCTGATTGGTATGTTGTGAAAAATAGAGACGCTACAGGTAACTGGGTTGTTTATCATAAGGATTTAAAGGCTTCTGGCTTTACTGCGGGTCAAAGTTTTAACTACCTCAATGACACATTAGGCGTAACTGATAGTACAGTTTGGAATAATACTAATCCTTCATCATCCGTTTTTAATATTGGTACATCATATCAAGTCAATGGCTCTGGCAATGACCTAATAGCCTATTGTTTCGCAGAGATAGAGGGCTATAGTAAATTTTCTAGCTTTATTGGTAATGGTGTAACAAGTGGTGATGGTACGTTTGTTTTTTTAGGACTGCGACCTGCTTTCATTATGATAAAAAATATTAGTGCTACAGCAGATTGGGTAATGGTTGATAGTGTAAGAAGTACATTTAACGAAGTAGATGATATTTTAGCTCCAGATGCTAGTAGTTCAGAATCTGATTTTGGAACTACAAATAGAAATATAGATTTTTTAAGTAATGGTTTTAAAATTAGGTCTACTAGTGCAGGTGGCACAACTGCTTTAAATACAAGTGGCAATACATACATCTATATGGCTTTTGCTGAGAACCCTTTTAAATATGCTAATGCAAGATAGGAGAAGATAATGGCTTGGTTACACAATGGAAGAACTCTAAAAGTTGGCAAGAGTTGGACTGATGATAATGGCTATAAACATCCTTATAATTGGGCATCAGCTTGGTCAGCAGAGGATAAAGCAAGTATTCCTTTAGTTTGGGAAGATGAACCAGATACAAGCTATGACAATAGATTTTATTGGTCAAGAGGTGTAGAAAAAAACTTAGATGATGTTAACGTAGTAGATGACGATGGCAATGCAGTTATTGACCCTATTACTGGAGTACAACAAGTTCAGTTAGGTCTTAAATCACAATGGATAGCACAAACTAAATCTACTGCTAATGGGTTACTTACTGCTTCTGATTGGTATGTAGTTAGAAATGCAGAAAAGTCTACAGCAATACCTACAGAGATAAGCACTTATAGAGATGCAGTTAGAACTGCTACTGGCACAATAGAAACTGCAATAAATGCTTGTGCTGATTTAGATGCTTTTAAGGCTTTGTTTGTAGTGCCTACAGATGATGATGGCAATCCTACTGGTAATGCACCAATCTATGATTTTCCAGAGGAGGTTTAATTGGTTAAAGCTAGTGAAGTAAAGGCTCAAATTGATACTCATGAAGCAGTATGTGCTGAAAGATGGAAAGAGACTATCTTAAGGATTAAACGTATTGAGCATATTATGATTGGTACAGCAGGTACTATGATACTAATGATGGCAGGTTTACTATTGAGGTGACACTATGCTTGAAATGCTAGTGGTCGCTAATAGTGCTTTTGCAATTATCAAACAGACCATACAGAATGGTCGAGAACTATCTTCAGCAGGTGCAGCAATATCTAAATTTGTTAGTGCTGAAGAACAACTCAAACAAGATTTACATAAAAAAAAGAATAGTATTTGGACTAACTTTCTAGGCAAAACAGACAACGACCTAGAAGAGTTTATGGCTTTGGAAGAGATACGAGTTAAGAACGAACAACTCCGTGAGTTCATGCAGATATATGGTAGAGCAGGTCTGTACAATGACTATGTTTCTTACTGTGCTGATGCACGCAAAGCTAGAAGAGAAGCTCGTATTAACGCAGAGAAACGTAAAGAAAAGATAAAAGAAACAGTAATGAAAGTTATATTAGCTATTCTTATTACTGCTTTATTATCAGGTGTGGTTACAGTCCTAGCAATCATAGCCAAAAAGAAAGGTATCATATGACAGCCTTCTTACTTGCTTGTACATTAAATGGAATTGCTACTGGTGGTATATACTTTGAGAATGTGAATGTATGCTTGCAGTACAAAGATAAACTAAACAATCAATCTTACATGAAAGACGATAAGCCACAAGTATATGAGTGTATGTGTAAGCTCGTACCATTTGTGGATACAGAGAAAGTGAGGGTGTACTAATGGTTACAGTTGAACAGTTTCTTAAATGGAAGATACTACCAAGATGTATGATGCTTGCTAGTACAGTTATGTCCTGGCGATGTGCTGAATGGTTTATGGATTTAGATGCACCGACTGCTGCACAGTCAGCCTTTGTATCTGTAGTAATGGGTGTGATGACAGGTGTCTTTGGCATTT
>CAKZOO010000179.1 GCA_937136455.1 uncultured Flavobacteriaceae bacterium
GCACTTAAAGAACAGGATTACAATACTTTTTTGTTAAATGAATTGGTTGAAGCCAATTTAATTGAAGACGAGGTAGAAAGCCTAGAAGCTGAATATGAAACTTTAAATAATGTTGAAAGTATTCAAGAAAATTTAGCTGAAGCATATCATCTTTTAAGTGATGAGCACCTTGGAGTGGTGACTTCTTTAACTGCCTTAAAACGGGTTTTTCAGAAATTATCTGGTTTTTCATCTACATATCAAGATTTGTTTGAACGTGCAGATAGCAGCTTAATTGAAATGGATGATTTTTATAGTGAAGTCCAAGGTCTACAAGAAAACTTGGATGCAGATCCTAATCGACTTGAATTTGTGGATTCCAGACTAAAATTATTGCATAATTTGATGCAAAAACATATTGCTGAAAATGTTACAGAGTTAATTACTATAAAAAATCGGTTGGAAGAGAAGGTTACTGTTACTGCTAATTTAGATAGTAACATTCAACAAAAACAGGATCGTATAAGTTCTAAGGAAAAATCTCTTGACAGTATTTCAAAACGTATTCATAAAAAACGTGTGGAAGTTGTCCCTAAATTAATTGCCCAACTTGAGGCTATTTTGATGGATTTAGGAATGCCTAACGCGCAATTTAAAATTGAGGTTCTGAGAGGTGATACTTTTTATTCTAATGGTAAAGATGAACTGTCGTTTATGTTTTCAGCCAATAGAGGAGGCCATTTTAATGAATTGAAAAAAGCGGCTTCGGGAGGTGAATTATCAAGAATTATGTTGGCTATAAAGTCTATTTTAGGATCATATATTCAATTGCCTACTATAATGTTTGACGAAATAGATACCGGAGTTTCCGGAGAGATTTCGAATAAAATGGGGGATATTATGTTACAAATGAGTAAAACCATGCAGGTGTTTTCCATTACACATTTACCTCAAATTGCAGCGAAAGGACATGCTCATTTTAAAGTCTATAAGGAGGATGTTAATGAAATTACCCAAACCAATTTAATACCCTTAAATTATGACGAACGCATTGTGGAAATTGCTCAAATGCTTGGGGGTAAAGAAATGTCAACATCAGCTATTGCTCATGCCAAAGAATTACTCAATTAATTAGTATATTTGTGGGCTGAATAAACCAATAAACTTACAAAATCAAAATATATGTACAACTTATTAAAAGGAAAGAAGGGAATTATTTTTGGAGCGCTAGATTCAAATTCAATTGCTTGGAAAACGGCTGAACGTGTTCATGAAGAAGGTGGAACTTTTGTTTTAACTAATGCACCAGTGGCCATGCGAATGGGGCAAATAAATGAGCTAGCTGAAAAAACAGGTTCTCAAATCATACCAGCTGATGCTACTAGTGAAGAGGATTTAGACAATTTGATTGCTGAGGCTACTAAAATTTTAGGAGGAAAGCTCGATTTTGTTCTTCACTCGATCGGTATGTCAGTAAACGTGAGAAAAGGTAAAGCTTACACCGATGAAAATTATGATTTTACAACCAAAGGATGGGATGTCTCTGCACTTTCTTTTCACAAAGTTATGAAGTCTTTATATAAAGCTGATGCGATGAACGAAGGTGGATCTATTGTAGCTTTAACTTATATGGCAGCTCAAAGAACTTTCCCAGATTATAACGATATGGCTGATAACAAAGCCTATTTAGAATCAGTAGCTCGTTCTTTTGGTTATTTCTTTGGAAAAGAAAAGGGCGTGAGAGTGAATACAATTTCTCAATCTCCAACACCTACGACTGCAGGACAAGGAGTTAAAGGTTTTGATGGATTTATTTCTTATGCTGAAAAAATGTCTCCACTTGGTAATGCATCTGCATTGGATTGTGCTGATTATACGGTGAGTTTATTCTCTGATTTAACCAGAAAAGTAACCATGCAAAACTTATTTCACGATGGAGGATTCTCTAATACGGGAGTGAGTCAAGAGGTGGTTGATATGTTTACAAAATAATTCAATTTGATAAATCATATAAAGCCATCCATTAGGGTGGCTTTTTAATTGGTGGATATGACAATAACTCTTTCTTTAGTAATCCCCGTTTACAATAGACCTGATGAAATTCAAGAGCTTTTAGAGTCTTTGACTCTTCAGTCTGTACTTCCAGATGAGGTAGTGATTGTTGAAGATGGATCTAGTCTTTCTTCCAAAGAGGTAGTGGGGTCATTTAAAGATCGATTGACGATCAGTTATTTTGAAAAACCAAATTCAGGTCCTGGAGATTCAAGAAATTATGGAATGAGTCGAGCTAAAGGAGTCTATTTTATCATTTTAGATTCTGATTGCATTCTTCCAAAAAATTATATTGAATCCATTCACCAATCTTTAAAAGATACTCCTGTAGATTTTTTTGGTGGTCCTGATAAAGCCCATTCGAGTTTTACCTCTCTTCAAAAGGCGATCGATTATGCGATGACCTCTGTATTGACCACTGCAGGCATTAGAGGGGCTATCTCAAAGAGATTTCAGCCTAGAAGTTTTAATATGGGAATCTCAAAAGAAGCTTTCAAGGCAAGTGGGGGGTTTTCAAATATTCATCCTGGGGAAGATCCTGATTTAACTTTAAGGCTTTGGAAGTTGGGATTTAAGTCTGAGCTATTTAAAGATTCTTATGTGTATCACAAAAGGAGAATAAGCTGGAGCTTGTTCTTTAAACAACTTTATAAATTTGGATCGACTCGACCTATTTTAAATCGTTGGCATCATCGAAAAATAACCTTAATTTATTGGTTACCTCTATTGTTTACATTGGGATTGCTTTTGTCATTTGTATTGTTTTTATTGGGATATGAGCAGTTGTTTTATGTGTATGTGACCTATGTTTTTCTTATTTTTATTCATTCAAGTATTAAAACAACCAATCCGTTGATCGCTTTGATGTCTGTTGGAGCTGTACTGATCATGTACGCTGCATACGGATTGGGGTATTTGAATACATCACTTAGAATGTGTTGTAGTAAAAAGAGAGCAGAGGAACTATTTCCACATTTGTTTTTTAAAAACTAATTCATGGAAAAGAAGATTTTTAAAAATATCAACAGTCGGAAGTTAAAGTATTTCTTAATCTCATTAACGATCTCTTTCTCAGTGTGGTTTTTTGGTAGGCTCTCAGAAGTGTATCAATCGGATATTCAACTTAAAGTTGCTTATACAGAAGTTCCTTCAAACTTATTCTCTGCTATTAATAATCCAAAAACATTAATCGTAAAGGTTAGAGCAAAGGGGTTTGCGCTGATGCGTTCTCAAATTAACAAATACCACATAACCCTCTCCATGGGAAACCTCGAATCTAAAAGTGGTATCTATCATATGTCTACAGAGAATTTGATTAATCAAATTAAATCTCAGTTACCTCCACATTTGGAATTTTTATCTGTGAACACCTCTGATATTAACATCAGTCTTTTTGAGTTAAAATCAAAAAAAATACCCGTGAATGCTATGGTTAATTATGGATTGATGCCTGATTACATCATAGATCAAATTAGTGTTGAGCCAGATTCTATTGTCATAAGTGGATCTGAAGAAGAACTTAAAAAATACTGTTCGATAAATACAGTTTATACGATATTGAATAAGGTAAATCAAAATGTATCAAGAGAATTGAAGCTTGAAATTCCTCAGGATGCTTTTAATTTGAAACTTTCTCAAGAAACAGTAACTGTAAACGCTACAGTAGAGCGCTTTATGGATCGTCTTTATGAATTGGATATTGATCAAATCAACAGCAGTGATAGTCTGATATTAAAAACCTTCCCTTCTAGAGTGCAACTTGTAGCTTATGCACTAGTGAAAGATTTAAAAGAGATTTCACAGAGTGATTTTAGGGTTTATGTCGATGCAAATAAAGCATTAGACAATAGCAGTGAAGTCCTAGAACTTCATATGGAAGTCAATAACCCAAAAATTCGCTCAGCTTTCCTTTTAGAAAAACAGGTGGAATACATTCTCAGATAAGATGTTGAAAATTGGATTAACAGGTGGTATTGGTGTGGGTAAAACTACTGTGGCTAAGATTTTTGAATCTTTCGGAATCCCTGTGTTTTATTCTGATGTTGAATCAAAGAATTTGATGTTTGACTCGCAAATCAAGACTCAAGTCATTGAATTATTTGGTGAAGAATCGTATAGTTTAGATCAACTCAACAGAAAACATATCGCAGCTCAGTTGTTTGAGGATCCACAAAAGCGAACTTCACTAGAGGCACTATTGCATCCTAGAGTTCGACAAGAATTTCAAAAGTGGGCTTCAAATCAAAACACACCCTATGTTCTCAATGAATCAGCTTTGATCTTTGAAAAGAATCTCGAATCTTATTTTGATAAAATTATATTGGTTAAAGCTCCCTTAGATCTTCGCATAAGTAGAGTGATGGAGCGTGATAAATTAACAAAAGCTGAAGTTCAAGCTCGTTTAGCAGCACAAGACAACTCTTCAAAAAATGAGGATTTATCAGATTTTGTAATTTATAACGACAATTTGTCAAATTTGAAATTAATTTGTAAAGATATTCATAATAAATTAACTCAAAAACTATAAATTCATTAAAAATTTAACTTAATGAATAAAATATATTTTAACTGTTAACAAATTGAATTAAAATATTTAATTTTGTTAACAAATGAAGAAAGTTAATTTTTTAGCGTTAGTTATTTTGATGAGTTTTTCTCTGATAGGGATACTCATAGTGCAGGGATACTGGATCAAAAGATCTATTGCAATTAAAGAAGATCAATTTACAGTTTCGATCTCTGAAATCTTACTCAAGGTATCTGAAAAGATTACCAATAGAGAGATTGTGTCTTATTACAATCAATTTTCTTCACTTCCAGAGGATAGTATTGGAGCTCCCAAAGAAACTCGTTTTAAAAATATTATCTTCTTAGATCAAGATCTCAATACCAAAGAAACACATCTTTACTCCCATAAAGTACTCGAAAAAGATTTCAGTATGGGTTCTGATCTCTTTGAGAATCAGTTAGGATTAGATTCTATTCTCAAAGGCTATTCGAGTGAACAGACTAAAATAACTTTAAAAGAGGATTTTGGTTTAGACGGTACAAATTATACGATAACTCCCATTGAGACCTATACCGAGTCGGGCCGTATGTCTGCCATCGATCGTGCGATGTTTGAAGAACTCTTTAGACAACACGCTGGATTAGTACCTATTCACAAGAGAATTTCCAAACAAGAATTAGAGTTAGCACTCTTAAAAGAATTTGAAGAGCGCGGTTTAGATCTCGATTTTGAATACGGTATTTATTCAAAAGACCTACCGACTAGAATCAAATCAGAAGGCTTTGTCTACAATCCAAATTCAACCTATAAGGCTCCGATGTTTATGGATACTGATGGGAATAGTGATTTTACATTACATCTTCATTTCCCCAATAAGAATGCATTCTTAATAAAATCAATTATAGGGATGAGTCTCTTGTCGTTTCTTTTTGGATCGATAATCTTATTTGTGTTTATATCTGCTGTTTACCAGTGGATTAAACAAAAGAAAATATCTGAAATCAAGTCGGATTTTATCAATAATATGACGCATGAGTTCAAGACTCCCATAGCAACAATCAATTTAGCAGTTGAGGCTATTAAAAATCCAAAAATAAATTCAGATCAAGAAAAGATCATTCGCTATGCGAATATGATCCGCGATGAAAACAACAGAATGCACGCTCAGGTTGAGAATGTGCTTCAAATCTCAAAACTGGATAAGAATGAATTGGACCTCAAAATGGAAGAGGTGGATATTCACGAGATCATCGAAGATGCTATTGCTCATGTGGATTTAATTGTCAACGATCGAAAAGGATCGATTACCACCCATTTTGATTTAAAGAGTACAGAATTGATTGCAAGCGAAATGCATATGACCAATGTGATTGTCAATATTTTAGAGAATGCAACAAAGTATTCACCAGAACTTCCAGTGATTGATGTGTATACAAGAGAGAAAAACAATCAGATTGAGATTGCAATTAAAGATCAAGGAGCTGGAATGAGCAAGCAGGTTCTCAAACAGGTCTTTGACAAATTTTATAGAGAACCAACAGGAAACATTCACAATATTAAAGGCCATGGTTTAGGATTGGCTTATGTGAAAAAGATTGTCGAGCTTCACAAAGGAACTGTTTATGCAGAGAGTGAAGTAGGCAAAGGAAGTACATTTTATATACACTTACCCTTCAAAAAATAATATCATGGAAACAGTAAACAAGAAAATACTTTTAGTTGAGGATGATCCAAATTTTGGAAGCATTTTAAGAGATTATTTGACGATGAACGATTTCGATGTCGTTTTAGCTAAAAATGGAATGGAAGGTTTTGAAAAGTTTAAAAAGGAAAATTTTGACATCTGTATACTTGATGTCATGATGCCTTATAAGGATGGTTTTACCTTAGCTAAAGAAATTCGTGAAAAAGACGAACATATTCCAATTGTATTTCTGACTGCTAAGACCATGAAAGAGGACGTTTTAAAAGGCTATAAAGCAGGAGCAGATGATTATTTAAACAAGCCTTTTGACTCAGAGGTGTTACTGATGAAACTCAAAGCTATCTTACAGCGCAAATCTTCTGCTGTTACTACTGATAGTAATCAATTTGAATTTGTCATCGGGGAGTTTCACCTCAATTCAAAGCTTCGATTTTTAACCTTTCAAGAATCAGAGCCTATTAAGCTATCTCCAAAGGAAAATGAATTGTTGCGTCTGTTAGCCATCTATGAAAACGACTTAATGCCTAGAGAGTTAGCGTTGACTAAAATATGGAGGGATGACAATTACTTTACCTCTAGATCGATGGATGTGTATATCGCTAAACTCAGAAAGTATTTAAAAATGGATCCAAATGTATCTATATTAAATATTCACGGAGAAGGATTTAGATTGGTAGTCAAGAAAGAGGAGTAATTAGAGTTCTTTTTTGAGGACCTTTAGAGCTTCTTCTAGGGCGTGGTCCCATGATACCCAATGGATATTCTGGTTTTTTCTAAACCAGGTTCCTTGTCGTTTGGCAAACCTTCTGGTGTTTTTCTTTATGTCGCTAATAGCTGTTTCCAAATCACATTCTTTGTCGAAATAAGAAAACAGTTCCTTGTATCCTACGGTGTTTAACGCGTTTAAGGTTTTGTGATCTACTAAAGCCTTAGCTTCTTCTGCTAGTCCTTCTTGGATCATAAGGTCAACTCGATCTTCGATTCGTTTGTAGACGATTGCTCTAGGAGCGTCGATACCGATATAGATCGTTTTAAAAGGACGTTCTTCTTTGTTTTTACCAATATAGGAGGAGTAAGGCTTGTTTTCTGTCAAAGAGACCTCTAGGGCTCTTAAAACACGCATAGGGTTTTCTAGATCAACCTTTTTGTGATATTCAGGGTCTACTTCTTTTAAAAGATTTTGTAAGTAGGAGAGCCCCTTTTCATTGAAGTCTTTTAGAAGCAATTCCTTAATAGCGGATGGAACCTCTGGAAATTTATCCAATCCTTTGGTCAGAGCATCCACATAGAGTCCACTTCCTCCCACTAGAACAACCACATCCTTTTTTTGAAACAACTCATTTAGGCAACTCAGGGCATCTCTTTCAAAATCACCAACAGAATAATCCTCAGAAACACTGATGTGTTGAATAAAATGATGTTTTGCAGAAGCGAGTTCCTCATCTGATGGAACAGCCGTTCCAATTTTCATTTCTTTGTAAAATTGTCTTGAGTCTGCAGAAATGATTTCAGTGTCAAAAGCATTAGCTAGCCCTATAGCAAGAGCTGTCTTGCCAATAGCCGTTGGTCCTACAACAGATATAAGTGTTTTTTGAATCATAGTTGATGACCGCAGTGATAACAATATAGAGAATCATCTCGGTGTCCTTCCGTTGAACAGTTTTTGCAGCTTTGAGTGTTGAGATGAATCGAATCTTTTTTTTCTTTACTAAAGGCAACAGTTACAATTCCTGTTGGAACAGCGATAATTCCATAACCTAGAATCATGATGATCGTAGCGATAAATTGTCCTAATGGAGTTTGAGGTGCAATATCTCCATAGCCAACTGTGGTTAAGGTGACAATAGTCCAATAGATACTTCTGGGAATGGAAGTGAAGCCAGCTTCGTTACCTTCGATCAAATACATCAACGTTCCTAAAATGATTGAGAGTATGATTATAGTGTAAATAAAAACTGCAATTTTTGCTCTACTATTTTTTAGGGCTCTGAGTAATGCAGACGATTCTCCTATAAATTGAACGAGTTTAAGGATTCTAAAGACCCTTAACAATCGCAGTGCTCTCAGTGCTAAAAACACCTGAGATCCAGTAAAGATATAGGATAAGTAGAGTGGAATGGTCGATAGGAAATCGATGATTCCATAAAAGCTAAAAATGTATTTTTTAGGACGCTGAATACAAATAATTCTAAGGATGTATTCGATGGAAAACAAAATGGTGACAATCCATTCTAAAAAGAGTAATTGATCGTGGTATTTTAGATCGATACTGCTGACACTCTCGAGCATTACTAGAATTACGCTAAAGAGGATTAAGACAATCAAGGCCACGTCAAATGCTTTCCCTGCAGGAGTATCAGCCTCGTATATAATTTCGTGTAATTTGTCTTTCCAGTTCATATTATTCCTTTAGTTCGAGTACTTGGTACTGATATCTATTGGTGTATTTAGTGATGATTTCATGTGAAGTTTCATCAGCTATTAGTGGGCTAATCAATCGTTTTACTATGGATTGCTTCGAGTGTTGTAGATTGAGATTTCCAAAACCGTAACCCTTTAAATAACCCTCTTCGATATAGATAAAACTCTTTTCTCCATGAACTCTACCTTGATCTAAAATTACGACATTTTTTTCTTTGATTAAATCAAAGACCAGAGCCTGATTCCCTTTCTTTCTCCTTTTGTTAAACTTTGGCTTCAACTGAATGATTAGTTGGTGATAGATTAGTTCTATGATTAATTTGGAAGGGTAGTCCACAACCTCAATACTTCTAAATTGTTTGCACAATTGCTTGTTTCTTTTAGATTCACTAAAGAAGAGTTGGGTTGTTTTTTTGTGAATATCTCTATCTTTTAAAACAAATAAGAGTTGGTCCTCCTTGTCGTAAAATTTGACCAATCCTTCACAATAGGGGATGCTTTCTAAAGTATCCTGAAGTTTGGGACTCAAAAGCCCTTTGTCATTAGACTTCACGGCAGACTTAAACAAGCCAGTTTCTAAATCTTTATCGAGTAATACCTGTAATAATTTTAAAGTTGCATAGGCATCTGCTTCTGCGCGATGGTGTTTTTTTAGTGGAATCCCTAGGGATTTGGTGAGTTTTCCTAAACTGTATGATTCTTCACCTGGTATCAATTTTTTGGATAGTTCAACAGTGCAGATGGTTTTGCGATTGAAATCATAACCGAGTTGTTGAAAATTGTTCTTTAGGATGCGATAATCGAATTGGGCATTGTGGGCTACTAAAACAGCATCCTCGGTAATTTCTACAATGCGTTTGGCAATTTCATGAAACTTAGGAGCAGTGGCTACCATTCGATCGTCAATACCAGTGAGCTTGACTACAAAAGGCTGTATGGGCTTCTCGGGGTTCACAAGACTAATCAATTGATCTACAATCTCATTGCCATTGTATTTATAGATGGCGATTTCTGTAATTCCCTCTTCGTTGAATTTACCTCCAGAAGTTTCTATGTCTACTACACAATACATTAATGCTTGTAAAATCTCGCTCCAAAGATTGCTGATCCAACTCGAATCATTGTACTTCCTTCTTCAATAGCTAACTGATAATCTCCACTCATTCCCATGGAAAGAATATCAAAATCTTCAAAAGCAGCTTTTTGTCGCTCATAGATTTGTTTTAAGCTAGAAAACTCTGCCCTTAGTTGATCTTCTTCAGAGGTAAAGGTAGCCATACCCATCAGTCCTCTGATACGAACATTGTTCAATTCCTTTGGATCATCAGAATTGATGAATTCTACGAGCTCCGCTTCGTCAAATCCGAATTTTGTAGATTCTTGAGCAATATGAACTTGAAGTAAACAATCAATCACACGATTGTTTTTCTTTGCTTGCTTGTCAATTTCTTGAAGTAATCGAAGGGAGTCAACTGAATGAATCAAGCTTACAAAAGGAGCGATGTATTTCACCTTGTTTCGTTGAAGATGACCAATCATATGCCACTGAATGTCTTTTGGGAGCGTTTCCCATTTTGAGACCAGTTCTTGAACCTTGTTCTCACCAAAAACTCTTTGACCAGTTTGATAAGCATCCTCTATCGCTTCGTTGGGTTTTGTTTTAGAAACTGCAACTAAGGTGACCGTCTCTGGTAGCTCCGATAAAAGTTGGTTTAAATCAGATGTTATAGACATATTAAAAGTTTAAGGGTGTTGGATTTTTAGGATCGGTATAATCGTAAAAACCTCGATTGGTTTTTCTGCCGAGATGACCTTCATTTACTAATTGAACCAAAAGTTGGTGTGCCTTGTATTTTTCTTTGTGAAGTTCCTCATAAAGAACCTCGAGAATGAATTTGCAGACATCCAAGCCTATGAGATCTGCCAAAAACAAGGGGCCCATAGGATGTGACATTCCAAGTTTCATCACTTGATCAATACCTTCAACAGTAGCCACTCCATCACCTAAGCATTCAATTGCTTCATTGATCATGGGCATGAGGATGCGATTTGATACAAAACCAGGGTAATCATTAACAACTACTGGGATTTTGTTTAAATTTTTTGTGAGTTGAACAATTTGATCAACTATGGTTGGGTCAGTGCTTTTAGATTGAATTATTTCCACTAAAGGCATTCGCGGAACAGGATTCATGAAGTGCATACCAATAACTCGACTGGGATCAGAGGTCACCTCTGATAGTTTGTGAATACTGATAGAGGAGGTGTTGGAGGCAAGTATCGTATGTGGACCACTGAGTTGATCCATCTGTTTAAATAGAGCTTGTTTGACTTCCAATCGTTCAGTGATTGCTTCAACGACTAAATCAATGGAAGAATTTATAGATTGAAGATCAGAGCTAAGAATCAAATTATTTAGAGTGCTTTCCTTCTCTTCTATAGTGATCAATTCTTTACTGATTTGAATATCGAGGCTCTTTTCGATGGTTTTCTTAGAACGATCTAATGCTTCTTTATTTGAATCTATTAGCACAACACTATAGTAGTGCTGTGCAAAAACTTGTGCAATACCACAGCCCATGGTTCCCGACCCAATAACAGCGATTGATTTCATTTAAAAAGCATTTATAATTTGTAAAGCTATATCGAGGGCTTTTTTACCATCCTCTAAGTTAACAATAGGTCTGGTATTTTCCTCAATTGCCATGGCAAAACTTTCTAATTCATCTAATATAGCATTGTTAGCTTCAATTGTTGGGTTTTCAAAATAGATTTGTTTTTTGATTCCTTCTGCATTTTGAAGTATCATATCAAAATCTCCTGGTGTTTTTGGAGCATCTTTGATTCTGATGAGTTCCGATTTCTTTTCGAGAAAATCAATAGTGATATAGGCATCCTTTTGAAATACGCGAGTTCTTCTCATATTCTTTAGAGAAATTCGACTAGCTGTGAGGTTGGCAACACATCCATTTTCAAATTCAATACGCGCATTGGCAATGTCTGGTGATTCACTGATGACAGAAACCCCACTAGCACTGATGGATTTGACCTCTGATTTTACAATCGATAAAACAATATCAATATCGTGAATCATTAAATCCAACACCACAGGAACATCAGTTCCTCTAGGATTAAATTCTGCAAGACGATGCGTTTCAATAAACATAGGGTTGTTAAAATCGTCTCGAACTGCTGTAAAAGCAGGATTGAAACGCTCCACATGACCTACCTGTCCCTTGCAGTTGTTTAGCTGACTTAATTCAATGAGTGATTGTGCTTCTTCGAGTGTTTTGGTAATCGGTTTTTCGATAAAAATATGCTTGCCTTTTAAGAGCGCATCTTTTGCAACCTGGTAGTGTGCTAGAGTAGGAGTTACAATATCCACTACATCGACTGCATCAATGAGATCACTGATCTTGTCAAAATAGGTATATCCAAATTCCTCAACCACTTTTTGGGCATTCGACTGATCGGGATCATAGAATCCGACTAGGGTATACAAGGATGATTGAGCAGCTAGTTTTAAGTGAATTTTACCGAGGTGACCTGCACCGAGAACTCCTATTTTAAGCATATGTTTCGTTCTTTAATTTTTTGTATTGGCTAGGATTTATTTTGTAATAAAGGTACAAAGCTAAAATCTCCGTACTCTTTTTTCTCAAAGGAAGTAGCCGATGTCCTATTAAACAAGGTCATGATTTGAGTCTTATCTCCCACAGGGATGACCAATCTACCACCAATTTTTAGTTGCGCTAAAAGTGCTTTGGGAACAAAAGGAGCTCCAGCAGTTACGATGATACTGTCAAAAGGAGCCTCCTCTACAAGTCCTTTATAGCCATCTCCAAAAATCATTTTTTTTGGTTTATAACCTATTTTCTTAAAGAACAGGGAGGTCTTTTTAAAAAGTTCATTTTGACGTTCAATGGTATATACCCTCGCTTTTAGAAATAGTAAAACAGCTGTTTGATAACCAGATCCAGTACCTATTTCAAGAATTTTATCGTTTGCTTGAACAGCGAGCAGTTCAGTTTGAAATGCCACCGTATAGGGTTGAGAGATCGTCTGGTCGGCTGCAATTGGAAAGGCTTTGTCTTGATAGGCGTGATCTTCAAAACTAGAGTCTAAGAACAAATGTCTAGGAATGCTTTTTATCGCACTCAATACTGCTCGATCTTTGATTCCTTTGGATTCTAAAAGCTCAGCTAATTGTTTGCGCTTTCCTAAATGCTTTGAACTGTCAATCATCAATACTAACTGTTTCTAGATTTTTTAACGCGATCTAACTGTCTTTTAGTATCTCGATCTTTAATCACTTCTCTTTTGTCAAATTGTTTCTTACCTCTAGCTAGCACTATTTTGAGTTTTGCAAGACCTCGATCATTGATAAAGAGAAGGGTAGGGACAATGGTTAATCCAGAGTTTTTGACTTCTTTGTGTAGTTTTTTGAGCTCGTTTTTGTTGAGTAACAACTTTCGTGCAGCCTTGGGTTTGTGATTGTAGTGTGTTCCCCAAGCGTATTCTTCAATCTGCATATTGACTACAAACAGTTCTCCTGCCTCATTGAATTCACAAAAACTTTCAGCAATAGAAGCTTTACCGACCCTAATGGATTTGATCTCTGTACCACTGAGAACAATTCCTGCGATATAGCTATCCAAAAATTCATAATTGAATTTGGCCTTTCTATTTTTAATTTGCACTGTTTTTTGCATGGAGACAAAAATACTAACAATTGTGCAATGTGCCTTGTTTAATCTACAAAGATTCTAACAACATTTGCACTTCCATTTTCAAGTTGAACAATAAATAGAGAATGATTATCTCCCTCGCTCATATCTTGAAATTGAGGATGTCCGAGTAGGTGATTGGTGTGACCTGGAACTGTATTAGAATGACCTACAAACAGCAGGTTTTTACCTAAATTGTTTTTGACAATTGAATCAACTGCCTCATTCGTTGGAGCGTAACTCCATACTTTAAGATTTTTTTGTTGAGCGATTTCTTTAACAGTTTCTTCTGTGCGGTGATAGGGAGTAGCGTAGATGGCGTCTAGTTGGATGTCCTTAAATAATTTTGCCCAAGTATGACTTCGATGAATACCTTCTGTGTTGAGATGTGGATTTCGATTAGAGGGATCTGTTTTGACTTTTTCGGCATGCCTTATCAAATAAACAGTAGTTGTCTGTTGAGCGAATAAATTATGGCTACTCAGAAATAACAGTACTCCTAAGCTAATTTTGATAAATGATTTCATGATTAATTCTTATTGATTTCCTTTTCAATCAACAGATTGATATACGCAACTGTATTTTTTAAAAACTTCACATCCTGAGTAATCGTTGCCATGCTCACAGCTCCCATGATCATTGTAAAGAGTTGCCTTGCAAATTGAGAAGCCATGAGGGGAATATGAAATGCTTTGGATTGTTCGCCCTCTTCTAAAATAGTGGTAATAATCGCTCTGATTTCACTAATGGCCTCTCTTACAGCTTCCAAGAGTTCAGGGTTCGTTTGATTGGAATCCACACCGACGTTGAGGATGGGGCAACCACCAATAGGTTCTGAAAACAAATTGTAATGAGCGTAAAAGTCAGTAAAAGCAAATAGCTGATCTCTGGGATTTGTTGATTTATTGACAGCTTCTTTGATGGCTGAAATCAACAGTTCTTTATTGTATTCGAATGCTTTGAGAGCTAATTCTTCTTTGTTTTTGAAATTGCCGTAAATGGCTCCTTTAGTGAGTCCGACAGCTGAGGTGATATCACTCAAACTTGTAGCAGAATAACCCCTTTGATTAAATAGGGGAGCAACGGTCTCAATAATATACTGAGTGGTTCTTTCTGCTTTAGTAGACATGAGTTAATTTTTCACTAAGATAAAAAAAAGGAGGCATATACCTCCTTTTATATTCTTGAAAAATTTAATTTACAATTGCACTTCTTGATTTCTAAATACCAATTGGTCTTCAAAAGCATCAATTAATACCACTGAGTCTTTACTTATTTTTTGACTTAAGATTTCTTTAGAAAGGGCATTGGTCACCTTCTTTTGAATGATTCTCTTAATAGGTCTCGCTCCATAGTGTGGATCAAATCCTGCTTCGGCTAAGTAATTAATTGCATCCTCAGTTGCATCGATAGTAATTTCTTGTTTAGAGAGCATTCTCTTGAGAAGATCAATTTGCAAACGAACTATCTGTTTGATCGCATTTTTATCGAGCGGAGTAAACATAACGATGTCGTCAATTCTGTTTAAAAATTCAGGTCGAACCGATTTTCTGAGTAATTCCAAAACAGCAAATTGAGACTTTTCTGAGGCCTTTTCTAGATCTTTTTCGCTGTCAAAGAACTCTTGAATCAATTGAGATCCTATGTTGGAAGTCATGACGATAATGGTGTTTTTAAAATCAGCAATACGCCCCTTATTGTCAGTTAGACGTCCTTCATCGAGTACTTGTAATAAAACGTTGAAGGTATCTGGATGAGCTTTTTCAATCTCATCGAGCAATACTACAGAATAAGGCTTTCTTCGTACAGCCTCTGTTAATTGGCCACCTTCATCATAACCTACATAACCTGGAGGTGCTCCAACTAATCGACTCACTGAGTGTTTTTCTTGGTATTCACTCATGTCAATTCGGGTCATGGCGTTCTCGTCATCAAAGAGGTAAGCTGCAAGTGTTTTAGCAAGCTCAGTTTTACCAACTCCTGTTGTTCCCAGAAAAAGGAAGGAGCCTATTGGTCTGTTTTGATCTTGTAACCCAGCTCTAGATCTGCGAATAGCATCCGATACAACCTCAATGGCCTCATTTTGACCAACCACTCTTTTGTGTAAGACGTCCTCTAATTGGAGTAATTTATCGATCTCTGTTTGTAGCATTTTACTTACAGGAATTCCAGTCCATTTAGCGACTACATCTGCGATATCTTCCTTAGTGACTTCTTCTTTTATGAGGGTATTTGAAGCTTCTTGCTCATCTAAAACGCGTTGTAGTGATTCGAGCTTTTCTTGAGCTTCTTTGATTTTACCGTAGCGCAATTCTGCAACCTTAGCATAGTCACCACTGCGTTCTGCTTTTTCAGCTTCTAGTTTAAAGCTTTCAATAGCTTGTTTTTGTTTTTGAACTTCATCGACTAAGTTTTTCTCCTGTTCCCATTGACTGTAGATGGTTCCTCGTTCTTCTTTTAGATTGGCGAGTTCTGCGTTCAATGATTTGAGCTTGGAAGTATCTTTTTCCTTACTGATCGCTGCAATTTCAATTTCTAATTGCATGATTCGACGATCTAGTTGATCCAATTCCTCTGGTTTGGAGTTAATTTCCATTCTGAGTTTAGAAGCTGCTTCGTCCATTAAGTCAATCGCCTTATCCGGTAAGAAACGATTGGTGATATAGCGCTGTGATAGTTGAACTGCAGCAATAACCGCTTCATCGCGAATTTGAACCTTGTGATGGGCCTCGTATTTGTCTTTGATTCCTCTTAGGATCGAAATCGCACTTTCGGTATTGGGTTCATCGACCACTACTTTTTGAAATCTTCGCTCCAGTGCTTTGTCTTTTTCGAAGTATTTTTGATATTCATCGAGCGTTGTTGCTCCAATAGCTCTGAGTTCACCTCTAGCTAAGGCAGGTTTTAAGATATTGGCAGCATCCATAGCTCCCTCACCACCTCCAGCACCAACCAGCGTGTGGATTTCATCGATAAACAATACGATGTCTCCATCGGCAGTTGTAACTTCTTTGATCACTGACTTTAATCGCTCTTCGAACTCTCCTTTGTATTTTGCTCCAGCAATTAAAGCTCCCATATCTAGAGAGTAGATCGTTTTCTCTTTGAGGTTTTCAGGAACATCTCCAGAAACGATACGATGCGCTAATCCTTCTGCAATAGCTGTTTTACCAACACCTGGTTCACCAACGAGCATAGGGTTGTTTTTTGTTCTTCTGGAAAGAATTTGAAGCACCCTTCTGATTTCCTCGTCGCGACCAATTACGGGATCTAATTTTCCGTTATCAGCAAGACTGTTGAGATTCTTGGCGTATTTTTCCAAGGCGTTATAAGTTGATTCAGCATCCTGAGATTTTACTGATTCTCCTTTTCTGAGTTCTTGGATCGCTTTGATAAGATCAGCTTCTTTGATTCCTTGATCCTTTAAAATTTGAGAAACTTTTGAGTTTGACTTTAAAATACCGATTAAAAGGTGCTCTAGAGTGACGTATTCATCTTTCAGGTTTTTTGCAGCTGCAGTTGCTTCTTGAAGCGCTCTTGCTGCGGTCTTCGAAAGTTGTAACTCACCACCCTCTACTTTGGGGAATCGCTCGATTTCTTTATCGATAATTTGATTGATCATCACGCTGTTGACTCCCATTTTTTTCATCAAAAAAGGCAGTACATTTTCTTCCACTAAAAAAAGTGCTTTATAGAGGTGTTCACTTTCAATCAGCTGATGTGACAAACTCATAGCTAGTTGTTGAGCCTGACCAATCGCTTCCTGTGCTTTTATGGTGTAATTATTAAATTGCATATGTTTAAAATGTTGTGTTAATACGTTATCTTTGCAAACTTTAATTTCAATTATCTTACCAAGATTAAAAACAAGACAACATGTCTGTTAAACACTTGATTTTAAAGACATTTTGTCATATATTTAGAATATTATGAGCTTTTTAAAAAGACTTACATCTCGATCAAAATCACATTCAGAACCTGAAGCTTTAGTTGAAGTTGTTCAGTGGAAATTAACTAATACGGAACAGTCTTTGGATTTAATAGACGAGCAATCCAAACTAAAACCACAGATCGTATTTAAACATTCGACGCGTTGTGGAGTGAGTTCAATGGTTCTTAGAAGATTTGAAAGACAATCTCATGAGGTGATATCAGGTATGGATTTTCATATGGTGGATCTTATTTCAAATCGAGATATTTCAAATGCAATTGCAGCTCGTTACGGAATCACGCATCAATCACCACAGCTGATCATCGTAAAAAATGGAACAGCTGTATACAATGATTCACATTACGATATTACTACTGTTGAATTAGAGCAATATCTTTAGTTGTTTAAAAGCAAGTTAATAACTCATCGCAGTTTATTCTAAGAAATGCTTTCGATTAATAATTCAATCATTATTTTTGTCCTTTAAAATAAAATTTATGGAACGCGATCAAATCATTTTCGATCTAATTAAAGAGGAAGAGAAACGCCAATTAGAAGGTTTGGAACTCATTGCCTCTGAAAACTTTGTAAGCCCACAGGTTATGGAGGCTGCAGGTAGTGTACTGACTAATAAATACGCAGAAGGTTACCCAGAAAAGCGCTATTACGGTGGTTGTCAAGTGGTTGATCAAGTGGAGCAGCTCGCTATTGATAGAGCTTGTGAGCTGTTTGGAGCAGAATACGCAAACGTTCAGCCTCATTCTGGATCTCAGGCCAATGCTTCTGTATACCACGCTTGTTTACAGCCTGGTGATACTATTTTAGGGTTTGATCTTTCACATGGAGGTCACCTTACTCATGGCTCTCCAGTTAACTTCTCAGGAAAATTATACAACCCAGTATTTTACGGAGTTGAAAAAGAAACAGGTCGTCTAAACTACGACAATATCCAAAAGATTGCTGAAAAAGAGCAACCAAAATTAATTATCGCTGGTGCTTCAGCATATTCTAGAGAAATTGATTACAAGCGTTTTAGAGAAATTGCTGATTCAGTAGGAGCGTTACTTTTAGCAGATATTGCACATCCAGCAGGACTCATTGCCAAGGGTATCTTAATGGATCCAATTCCACATTGTCACTTTGTTACAACAACAACTCACAAAACCCTTAGAGGTCCAAGAGGAGGATTGATCTTAATGGGTAAAGATTTTGATAACCCATTTGGAATTACCCTTAAAGATGGTACTCCTAGAAAAATGTCAGCTTTATTAAACTTAGCAGTATTTCCTGGAAACCAAGGTGGTCCATTAGAGCATATTATCGCTGCTAAGGCAATTGCCTTTGGAGAAGCTTTGACAGATGAATACTTACACTATATGATTCAGGTTCGCAACAATGCTCAAGCAATGGCAGAAGCATTTGTAAAAAGAGGATACGATATCATTTCAGGAGGTACCGACAATCACATGATGCTTATCGATCTTCGAAATAAAGACATCACTGGTAAAGAAGCTGAAGCCGTATTAGTTCAGGCGGATATTACTTCGAACAAGAATATGGTTCCATTTGATGATAAATCTCCATTTGTAACTTCTGGAATTCGTTTTGGAACTGCAGCAGTGACTACAAGAGGTTTAAAAGAAGCTGATATGGAAACAATCGTTTCGCTTATTGATAAGGTTCTTATGAATAAAGAAGATGAGGCTGTAATTTCAGAGGTAAGAGCTCAGGTAAACGAGCTTATGTCAAACAGACCTTTGTTTGTGGCTCAATAAATTTATAAGCTTAAAATACACTAACCGCTTTGGGAAACCGAGGCGGTTATTTTTTTTCTACTATTTTAACTTCAAAGAGTTTATCCCATTTTTTTCCAGTCACAAAGAATGTTTTGCGATCTGGGTGATAAGCAACTCCATTGAGTACATCTAAAGCAGGGTGTTTGCTTACTTTGTCTTTTAAGCCGCCAAAATTAATGACTCCTTCAATAGCTCCAGAGCTCGCATCGATAATCATCATGCTTTCTTTGAGGTATACATTGGCGTATATTTTACCATCGACGAATTCCAATTCATTGGTTTTATTGAAAAATGATTTATCGGTAACAGTCTGTAATTTATCTTCTTCAATAAGGCTATTTGAATTCAACTTCCAAATATTTTGAGTTCCATCGCTCTTGTAAATTTGGTTCGCAGTATCATGAGTAAGTCCCCAGCCTTCTTTGCTCTGCCCGTACGCAAATTCTCCAATTTTATTAAAATCTAAATCGAAGAGATATCCTATTTTAGACTGCCAAGTTAACATGTAAATGGTGTCGTTGATAATCGTGATTCCCTCTCCAAAAACAGATGGATCCAAATCTATTTTATTGAGAACTTTACCAGTCTTATAATCTACTTTTCTCAGTGAAGATTCCCCTCTTAGACCAGTGCTTTCATATAGATCTCCCTTATAGAATTCCAAGCCTTGTGTATAAGCTGTTTGATCGTGAGGGTAGGTTGCAACGAGTTCATAGGTGTAGAGTTTAGGAGTTCTATCGTTAAAGACTTGGATGGTTTTCGAATCCTTGAAAGTCTTACCCTCGTAATCAATTTCATAAGAAAGCTTAAGAGTTCCCAATTGTTCAGTGTTCAATGTGATGCTATCGTTGTTAAAATCAATAGGAGAATTGTTTAATTCAAATCGAATAGCCTCTATGGAAAACTCTTGTGGATTATTGATTTTCACTTTTAATTGATCATTTTTTTGATAATTCTTTTGATTGGGTTCTAATACGAGATCAAAAGCCTTGGTGTTGGTATTTGAACTACCACAAGAAAGATTGATTAAAAGGGCGAATACGATTCCTAACTGATACAGCTTCATAGAAATGGACTAACTATTAAAAAAGTTAAAATTAAGGATGTAATTCGATTGTGCAAAATATAAAAGGATGTATATTTGCAGCGGGCAAGTCCTACACGACCAGCTCCCCCAGAATCCCCCAGGGTGGGAACGCAGCAAGGGTATGGGGTTGTAGCGGTGCGATGTAGATCGCTTGCCCTTTTTTATTTTCCTTTCTTCTTATGGTAGTATAATCAGTTTTACTTAATTTGCTACTAGAAAATTAAACTACATGAGCAAAGTTGTACTGATTACCGGAGCTTCTTCAGGAATAGGTAAATCGATTGGAGTTTTTCTCTCAAAAAAAGGATACAAAGTTTACGGAACAGCCAGGAATCCTAGTAATTATCCAAATCACACAGAATTTCCATTAGTTGCATTAGATGTTTTAGATCAAAAGAGTATTCGACTATGTGTAAGTGAACTCATTGAGCTTGAAGGAAAGATTGATGTACTAGTCAATAACGCTGGAATGGGTATTACAGGAGCTCTTGAAGAGACCCCATTCCATGAAATTGATCGCGTTATGGATACCAACTTTAAGGGACCTATGCGAGTTATCAATGCTGTTGTTCCCTCAATGAGATCAATTAACAATGGATTGATCATCAATATTACGTCAGTCGCTGGATATATGGGATTGCCGTATAGGGGTATTTACTCCGCATCCAAATCAGCTTTTGAAATGATAACTGAGGCTTACCGAATGGAACTCAAAGCTTTTGGAATTCAAATGTGTGCTTTGGCACCGGGTGATTTTGAAACCAATATTGCGGCTGGTAGATTTCATACAGACATCAATGAAAAATCCCCATATCATCCTCAATACAGGGATGTTTTAAAACAAATGGATGATCATGTAAAGTCTGGTAAGGATCCAATAGCAGTGGCTTATATGGTTGAAAAGATTATAAACACTAAGAATCCAAAGGTTCATTATGTAGTGGGAAGTCCTCTTCAAAATTTTTCTTTAATCTTAAAAAAACTACTGCCTTCAAAAACTTACGAACGTATGTTGATGAATCATTATAAAATTTGAATTCTCATAACGTAACAAAACAATAGAAGTTCTATCTTTGAACAATATTTTAAAAAAAACCACCTCATGAAATTTTTTATCGATACTGCTAACTTGGATCAGATCAAAGAAGCCCAATCACTAGGAATCTTAGACGGAGTAACTACTAACCCATCGTTGATGGCTAAAGAAGGAATCACCGGGCAAGATAATATTTTGCAACACTATGTAGATATCTGTAATATCGTCGATGGGGATGTGTCCGCTGAAGTGATTTCAACAGATTTTGAAGGAATGGTTAGAGAAGGAGAAGCACTCGCGGCGCTTCACGATCAAATCGTAATTAAATTACCGATGATCAAAGATGGAGTTAAGGCTTGTAAATATTTTTCTTCTAAGGGTATTAAGACCAATGTTACCTTAGTTTTTTCAGCAGGTCAAGCATTGCTTGCAGCTAAGGCAGGAGCGACTTATGTATCTCCCTTTATTGGACGTTTAGATGATATTTCAACGGATGGTCTTCACTTGATTTCAGAAATTCGTCATATCTATGACAATTACGGTTTTGAAACTGAAATACTAGCAGCATCTGTTCGTCATACGATGCATGTAATTGACTGTGCAAAGATTGGTGCAGATGTAATGACTGGTCCACTTTCTTCTATTGTTGGATTGTTAAAACACCCGCTAACTGATAGTGGTTTAGCTCAGTTTTTAGCAGACTACCAAAAAGGAAACTAATTACTTCTACTAAAAAGAAGTTAGAAGATTAGCGAAAGCATCTTCGATAAAACCGTCTTGTATGATGATACTTTTAAAGGGATTGTCAATCACAAGACGGTTTTGTATGTCTAGCTGTGGCGCGTAGAATTGATAATCAGAATTAAGTCGAGAGCTTCTAACAATCGAACGCCATCTGTAGTCATTGTTGTGAGGACTGATTCCTATAAAAGTATATTCAGGATAAATTTTTTCTAATTGTTTGACGCGTTCTTGAATCTTGTAAAATGTCGATTCGTAGCTTGGAGACCAAAAGTAAAGAACCACTTTTTTGTTCTGAGATATTTGTCTTAAATCGGTGCGAATACCTTGATAAGATACAATTTCTATTGAAGGGACTTCTTTCTTAGGTTGAAGGTTTAAAATATTTTGGTAGACATCTTCGATTTCATTTAAGTGTATATTATAAGCTGAGTATTTTGAAAAGGCATTGTGAAAATCTTCGATATTATCTCTAGAATCTCTAGACTTGATATAGTATTGAATAGCAATATTTCTAAAGAGATTGTCTTTAAGGCGTTTGTCGATATTTAAGGAATCAACAACAATTAATTTGTGCTTGTTAAAATGAACGATTTGATTTTTTTCAATGGGCTGTGGACATTTGTCATTACAATTTAAAAAGGCCAAATTGCCCAGTTGATATTTCATATAACTGTAGTAGGGACTGTAGAAATATAAATCTTTGTGATTGAGCTTTAGCTCTTTTCTATAGCTGTAAAAGTCTTTGGGAAGCTGGATGTGATTGTGAGTTCTGCGATTGACTTTGTGAAAGAAGGGGTATTTTTCTTTAAATACATAGACGTTGTAATCGATTGATGCCTTTACAATATCTAATGCTTTAGGACTCAATTTAATTTCGTCTTCTAAATTATTGAGCATTTGAAGTTTCTTATCTCTGAGGGATTTAATCTCAAGATCAAAAGCAACAGGATTGAGATCGTAAAGTGAATTCATCTGAAGTTCTTCTTCCTCTTTCTGTAATAGTAATTCAACTAAAAAATTATTAACCTCGGCACCTTTTCCAGAAAAAACTAGTGATTCATCAAAGGCCAAGGTATTTAATCTCATATTTATGCTATCGCCTTTTTGAAGATAGATGTAGTTAAATTCTGGTTCGTGATAAAAATGATAGAGTCCTTCTTCTAAATCGTTAAATTTAATTTTAAAGCGATTGTTGTGATCGATTTGAGCGGAATCAATAACCTTATCATCCTTAAACAATACGAGGTATTCTGAGGTTGGATTGACAATTTCACCACCAATATATACTTTGGAGGCAGAGCGGTCAATACTACCACAGCTGATGATAAGCAATAATCCAATTAGAATACCGAGTTGTTTCACGAGTTTGTTTTATTGTACTCAAATTTACTACAGTTGCTACTAGCTCAGTGTTAATAGCTCGTTAAAAGACTCCTAAATTAATTTATCACGAATGCTATTGCTACAGCGTATATAATGTTTATTTTTGCACAAATTTTTTGATATGTTATCAGTTTCTAATTTATCCATTCAGTTTGGAAAACGCGTTTTATTTGATGAAGTAAATGTTACATTTACTCAAGGAAATTGCTACGGTATTATCGGAGCAAATGGTGCTGGGAAATCCACTTTTTTAAAGGTGATTTCTGGTCAACAAGACAGTACTTCAGGTCATGTACATCTAGAGCCAGGTAAACGTATGTCTATTCTTGAGCAAAATCACAACGCCTATGATGCTGATACGGTACTCGATACCGTGCTTAAAGGAAATCAAGTGCTGTACAAAATCAAAAATGAAATTGATGCACTTTATGCTGATTACACCGATGAAAATGCTGAAAAGATTGGAGAACTCCAAGTTCAGTTTGAAGAAATGAATGGTTGGAATGCTGATTCAGCGGCAGCATCGCTTCTGTCAAACCTTGGTATCAAGGAGGATAGTCACTACAGCTTAATGAGTGATATGGATCCTAAATTAAAAGTGAGAATCCTTTTAGCTCAAGCCTTATTTGGAAATCCAGATGTGCTAATCATGGATGAGCCGACTAACGATTTGGATTACGAAACGATCAATTGGCTAGAAAACTTTTTGGCTGATTATGAAAATACAGTGATAGTGGTGTCTCACGACCGTCACTTTTTAGATGCAGTATGTACTCATATTGCTGATATTGACTTTGGAAAAATTAACCTCTATTCGGGTAATTACACCTTCTGGTATGAGAGTAGCCAGTTGGCAGCTAGACAAAGAGCTCAACAAAACAAAAAAGCTGAGGAGAAAGCGAAAGAACTACAAGAGTTCATCTCAAGGTTTAGTGCGAATGTTGCTAAGAGTAAGCAAGCGACTTCGAGAAAGAAGATGCTCGACAAACTCAACGTAGCTGAAATTAAACCTTCAAGTAGAAGATATCCCGCTATTATCTTTGAACGCGAACGTGAAGCAGGAGACCAAATTTTAAATATTGAAAACTTATCTGCAGTTTCTGAAGATGGAGATTTGTTGTTTAAAGACATTAACTTAAATCTCGCTAAAGGAGATAAGGTAGCTTTGATTTCAAAGGATGCAAGAGCAACTACCGCGTTTTATCAGATAGTCAATGGATATAAAAAGGTTGAGACTGGTTCTTTTCAGTGGGGAGTTACGACGCTTCAATCCTATCTACCTGCCGATAACAGTGAGTTCTTTAATGAAAACATCAGTTTGGTAGATTGGTTACGTCAATGGGCTAAGACTGAAGAAGAACGCGAAGAGGTATACGTTCGTGGGTTCTTAGGTAAAATGCTCTTTAGTGGAGAAGAGGCCCTTAAAAAATCAACTGTTCTTTCAGGAGGTGAAAAAGTTCGTTGTATGCTCAGTAGAATGATGATGCTTAGAGCCAACGTTCTTATGTTAGACGAACCGACTAACCACTTGGATCTCGAGAGTATTACAGCCTTTAACAATTCACTCAAAAACTTTAAAGGAACTGTACTTTTAACGACACATGACCACGAGTTTGCTCAAACAGTAGCTAATAGAGTTGTCGAATTAACTCCTAATGGAATTATTGACAGATACCTTAGCTTTGATGAGTATATGAGCGATAAAGCCATCAAAGAGCAAAGAGAAAAGATGTACAGCTAATTATCTTAGCTGTGCATCAAAATCTTTTTCAAAACACTCTTGTAACTTTGTCATAATCTTATCGATCTGTTTGTCGGTAAGCGTACTTTCTTGATCTAATAGAGTAAAGCTTAGTCCATAGGATTTCTTTCCTTTTGGCAAATTGTTACCCGTGTAAACATCAAATAAACTCACCTCTTTTAAGAATTTGCGCTCTGTGTTAAAAGCTGCAGTTCTAAGACTTTCAAATTGGTGTTCTTCTGGTATTAGAAGTGCAAAATCTCTATTGACTTCTGGGTATTTAGGAATTTCTTTGAATTGAATTTCTCCTCTAGGAATCAGTGTTAGGATGTGGTCCCAATTAAAATCAGCATATAGAACCTCCTGTTTAATGTCAAATTTACTGAGCAGAGATTTCTTTACAATTCCAAAACTGACGAGTTCTCGTTTTTTATAAGCGTAGGTGAGGCCTTCAGAAAAAAGATCTGTTGATGCTTGAGAATTTTTGTTGAATTGTACTCCTAATCGTGTTAAAGTGTTTTCGACAACCGATTTTAGATAAAAGAAATCAGAGGCTCTTTCTAAACTATTCCACGAATCAACTTCTCTGTTTCCAGTAATATATACTGCGAGGTGTTTTTGTTCTTGTAATTTCTCTTCGTTTCTAGAGTAAGTCTTACCGAATTCAAAAAGCTTGAGATTTGATTTTCTGCGATTTATATTGTAGTTGAGTGTTTCCAATCCTGTAAAAAGCATTGAAGTTCTCAAAGTTGAAAGATCAGCAGAGAGGGGGTTGAGCATACTTACAGCTTCACCATCAACTGGTAAAATTTCTAAGTATTTTTCAGAGGATAAACTATTGGTCATGATTTCAAAGAATCCTTGAGACGCCAATAAATTACCAATGCTATTTTGAACCTTGTGATCGTCAAAAGCTGACATTTTTGCTGTTGAAGCATTGACTTTGGTACTGAATTCAATATTGTTATATCCGTAAACTCTTAGAATTTCTTCTATTACATCGACCTCTCTTTGGACATCTGTTCTGTAAAAAGGTATGGTTAAGCCCATTCCCGTTTCAGTGACATTATTGACTTTAATTTCTAAGGAAGATAGAATGGATTTGATCACTTCTCTTGGAATCTCTTGTCCGATGAGTGAGTTGATACGATCAAAAGTTAAAAACACCTGATGATCTTCTTTCTTTTTTGGGTAGAGATCTTCTATCTCTGAGCTAATGGTTCCACCTGCTAATTCTTTGATTAAGATAGCAGCTCTTCTAAGTGCGTATTCTACTAAATCGATATCAATTCCTCTTTCGAATCTAAAAGAGGCATCGGTACTTAAACCGTGTCTTTTTGCAGTTTTGCGAACACTAACTGGATTAAAGTAAGCAGATTCTAAGAAAATCGCTTTAGTGTCTTCAGTAACCCCTGAGTTCTTGCCTCCAAACACACCCGCAATACACAGCGGTTTTTCAGCGTCACAGATCATTAAATCTTCCGCATCTAGACTGCGTTCAACATCGTCAAGAGTTGTGAACTTTGTTCCAGCTTCCAGTGTTTTAACAATAATTTTATTGCCCTTGATTTTGTCGGCGTCAAAAGCGTGGAGGGGTTGCCCTAAATCGTGAAGTACGTAATTGGTAATGTCGACAACGTTGTTTTTAGGGTTGATTCCAATAGCTTTTAGCCTGTTTTGTAACCAATTAGGACTTGGTTTAATACTTAAATCGGTAATGGTAACTCCACAGTATCTTGGAGCTAATTCAGGATTGCGAACATCGATAGGTATTTGATGATTTCTTTTGTCAACAGTAAAATTCATCACCGAAGGGGTTATGATTCCTTTGGTAATACCTTGTTGAATAAGACCAGCTCTTAAATCTCTGGCAACTCCAAAGTGACTCATAGCATCCGAGCGATTTGGAGTCAGTCCAATATCAAAAATTTGATCGCTTTCTACTTTAAAAACTTGACTGCAAGGGGTTCCAGGTTCTAATTCTGAATCTAGAATCATAATGCCGTCATGTGAATTTCCCAATCCTATTTCATCTTCAGCACAGATCATTCCTTGACTTACTTCACCTCGTATCTTACCTTTTTTAATGACCCAAGATTCACCTTCAGGAGTGTAAAGAGTAGTTCCAACAGTTGCGACAGCTACCTTTTGCCCTTTTGCAACATTAGGTGCTCCACAGACAATTTGAAGCGGCTCATCTCCTCCTATGCATACAGTCGTTAAGCTTAATCGGTCTGCATTGGGATGTTTTTTACAAGTCAATACTTCTCCTACAACAACACCTTGTAAGCCTCCTTTAACAGATTCAAATTCGCTAACACCTTCTACTTCTAAACCTAGATCAGTTAATAGAGTAGCTGTTTTATCAGCATTCCAGTCAATTTCAATAAATTGTTTTAACCAGTTGTACGATATTTTCATTTGAGTAATTCTACGATCGGATATCCGAAATTTACAAAGCACAAATATAAGCAATGACCAGTCGCTACAGAAATTAAAAAATAGATATGTGATAGATTCTTATCTTTGGGTCATAAAAATATTCCAATGAGAACCTATTTCAGTTTGTTTATCAGTATAATTCTATTGTATTCATGTTCAGATTCAGCTGTAGAACCCATTTTGGGGACCTATAGAGCGGAAATGACAACCGTTGACAAGTCGATCTTGCCATTTAAATTTGAGTTGTTAAAGAGCTCTGATCAGCTAATTATGAAGGTGGAAAATGATAAAGAAACACTTATATATGACGAAATTCAGATTCTTGGAGATTCAATTCGAATCGATATGCCACCTTTTGATGCTGTAATTATAGCTCAAATTGGAGAAGGTCGTCTCGATGGAAGATACCTCAAAGAAGAATCGGGAAGAGAAACGCCTTTCAGTGCCTATTTAAATGGGGCACCTAAATTTGAATCAACTAAAAAAGCAAATTTTGATCTCAGTGGTAACTACAAAACGGTTTTTAGACCTGAAAAACCTTATCCTGGACTAGGAATCTTTTCTCAAAATGGAAATGAGGTTTCAGGTACCTTTAGAAAAAACTCTGGGGATAATCGCTTTTTATCTGGGATTGTAAGTGGTGATTCCATTGTGCTTTCAACTTTTGATGGAGCACATCCATATCTTGTTAAGGCTGTAAAAAAAGGTGATACAATCTATGGTAAGTTGTATTATGAAAGTCATTCAGTAACAGAATTTTGGATGGTTGAAGACGACACATATGAATTGGCTGATGCAGCTGAACTTACGAAGCTCAATGAAGGATATGATCGAATCGATTTTAGTTTTAAAAGCCCTGATGGAACAATGGTAAGTTTAAGTGATGATCAATTTAAAGACAAGGTTGTCGTAGTACAAATCATGGGAACCTGGTGTCCTAATTGCTTGGATGAAACCAAGTTCTTTCTATCCTATATCAAGGAGAATCCATCAGAGGATTTAGCTTTTATTGGGCTTAGTTTTGAAAGTGCTCGTACTGAAGAACGAGCGATGATGAGAATTCAGAGAATGATCGATAAATTGGAGATTCCATATCCTGTTTTACTGGCTCAATACGGAAGTACTGACACGCAGCTAGCTCAAGAAAAATTACCGATGCTAGATGGAATAAGATCTTATCCTACGATGATTATTATTGATAAATATGGAAAAGTTCATTCTATTCACACTGGATTTAATGGACCAGCAACAGGAAAAGCTTACGAAGATTTTAAAAGGGAATTTGATGAGGAGATCAAAAGCCTACTCAACGACTAAATAATAGTCGATCTTCCCAATCCAATATTTTCAATATTGAAATTGTAAACATCGTCAGACTCTTTAATCGCTTCCGATAAATAATCTCCTATAGTTGAACAGGAGTGATTTTCTGAAAGCTGATATGAGGAGTCTACTAAATTGTTGTTGATAGCTGATTGAATCGCTCTCATAATCGATAAAGCCTCCTCGTTTAAACCAAACCTAGACAACAAAAGGGTAGCGGCATAAATAGCAGCCAAAGGATTGGTTCGATCAGATTCAAGAGCCTTAGGAATGCTGATCAATGGTTCAAATAAGTTGCTGTGAATACCGTCGTGAGCCTCTGGTAATAGGGCTGCAGTTCCAGTGAGTACTTTGGATTGAGCTGCTAGAATTTCACCTAAAAAGTGATCGCTTAACAGTATATCAAACTCTTTTGATTTGACTAACATTTGTTCAATAGCCTTAGCAATACTAATAATTTCAATACTCACCGATGGATAACTCTGTCCGATTCTCTTTACAGTGTTCTGCCAATAAGAATTTGAATCTTCTAAGTGATCAGGATTGATGAGAGTCAGTTTTTTCTTTCTGTTTTTTGCAGTTCTAAAAGCTAAGTGAATCATTTTTTCAATATGATTCTCAGAGTACTTATAACGTCCCAATCCTAGTTTTAAAGCAGAGTGCTGTTTTTGAGTTGGGTTTGCCTTGAAAAGAATAAACTCATAAAGGGCAGCTAAATCTTCTTTGAAAACTCCTTGAGCTCCTAAATTTTTTAAGGGCAATGTCGCTTTGATGCTTACGTATAAGTCGAGGACATCTGTCAGTGTTAAATGCTTTAATTCTGGGTTTTCGAGCTCAAATCTTCTAGTGATCTTAACGCTAGACAATACTGCGTTGGAGCTTTTTAAAAGTTGTATATCCTCATTGCTGAGAATGATTTTACCACCCTCTAATGGTTTACTCAGATGCGTATAGGTAAAATGATGATTAAAATTTTCACTAATCGCGTCTAAACACTTTAAAGCCTGTTGTAAGACTTCGGATCCCGTACCGGGAGTAGATAAGGTGGTAATGTTAATATCCATACTAAATGTCGATCTTACTGTCTTTGATGATATCGTGAATATCATCATCGATTACTTCTTTTTTGCGATCAGCGTAATCTAAAAAGACTTTATAGACTTCATCTAACTGTAATTTTGTAAGCTCATATCCGACGAGTTTAGCTCTATAAGCTAAAGCAGCACGACCAGAACGAGCAGTTAAAACAATTGAAGATTCAGTTACTCCAACATCTAAAGGATCAATGATTTCATAGGTTTCACGGTTTTTGATCACACCGTCTTGGTGAATTCCTGAAGAGTGAGCAAATGCATTAGCTCCAACAATTGCTTTGTTGGGTTGTACAATCATTCCCATATTGTGAGATACCATTTGTGAGGTGCTGTACAATAATTTTGAATTGATATTGGTATCTAAATTAAGATAGGGATGTTGTCTCATAATCATGACAACTTCTTCCAATGATGTATTTCCAGCTCGCTCTCCAATACCGTTGATAGTACATTCGATTTGACGAGCTCCATTAATGACCCCTTCTATTGAATTTGCAGTAGCCAATCCTAAGTCGTTGTGACAGTGACAAGACAATACTGCTTTGTCAATACCTGTAACATTTTCCTTTAAATATTTGATTTTAGCTCCGTATTCATGAGGTAAGCAGTAACCAGTAGTATCTGGTATGTTTAATACCGTAGCACCTGCCTTGATAACTTCCTCGCATACTCTAGCTAGAAAATCATTATCGGTTCTACCAGCGTCTTCTGCGTAGAACTCAACATCCTCTACAAAGCTTTTAGCATACTTAACAGCTGCTACTGCTCTTTCGATGATTTCTTCTCTAGTAGAGTTAAATTTGTGTTTGATATGAGAATCAGAAGTTCCAATTCCAGTGTGTATACGTGGTCTTTTAGCGTGTTTTAATGCCTCTGCAGCTACTTCAATATCCTTTTTAACGGCTCTTGTCAAACCACATACAGATGCGTTTTTAACTAATTTTGAAATTAACTCTACAGAATTAAAATCACCAGGACTCGAAACCGGGAATCCAGCTTCAATGATGTCCACCCCTAATTCGTCAAGACGGGCAGCAATTTCAAGCTTTTGTTTGGTGTCTAATTTACAACCTGGAACCTGTTCTCCATCTCTTAAAGTGGTGTCAAAAATATATACCTGCTCTTTACTCATTATATTTCATTAGTTTTGAATAATAAACGAAAATAGTGCAAGCAGTTGAATAATCACCCATGGGTCTTGAATTATTACAATGCTTATTCTAGTTTCATATGCGTTACAGCTTTAATATTTAGCAAGTTAGGAACTATTTTTTACGATGACAAATACACATAAAGATTCTTTGTTTGTTTTAGTTAAATCATTGTCCAAATCAGAAAAGAGACAATTCAAGCTCTATGCAGGACGCTTAGGGGTTAATTCGGACTCTAAATTTATTGCACTTTTTAACCTTTTAGACAAGATGTCTCAGTATGATGAGGAGGTAATTTTGAAGAGCGGGATTGTTAAAAAGGCTCAGTTATCCAACCTAAAAGCACATCTCTACAAGCAAATATTAATTAGTCTTCGATTAAATCCTGTCAATCAAAATGTGAGAATACAGCTTCGTGAACAATTGGATTTTGCAACCATACTGTATCACAAAGGATTGTATAAACAGAGCCTTAAAATATTGGAAAAGGCAAAGAGTTTGGCGAATTCTCATCAAGAGAAAAGCATTGCATTTGAAATTGTTGAATTGGAGAAAGTTATTGAGACGCAATACATAACTAGATCGATACCTGAACGAGCAGATGAACTTTCAAGTGAATCAGAACAATTGTCCAATGACAATCTTTTAGCTAGTAAACTATCTAATTTATCCTTACAACTCTATGGGATGATGCTCAAATTTGGATATGTTCGATCGGATGAAGAGTTGAAAAAAGTAGAGGTTTACTTTAAAAAGAAGATGCCAAAAGTTCAATTAGAACAGCTAGGATTTAGAGAAAAGCTATGGTATTACAAAGCTTATCTTTGGTATTCCTTTTTGACCCAAGATTTTTTGTCTTGTTATAAATACGCGGCTAAACTCGTGAATTTATTTTACGACAATCCTGAGATGATTCGACTTAATCCAGTCTTTTATTTAAAGGGAAATAACTATTTATTAGAATCATTGTTCTTTCTCAATTACAGCAGTCAGTTTAAAGAGGTATTGTCAAAACTCGAAGAAGAGATTGACAAGGGATCCATTCCTCAGAATGACAACCTATTATCCTTGAGCTTTTTGTATTTATACGCACATAAACTAAATCAATACTTTATCGATGGAGATTTTGAAGAAGCATTGTATTTAGTCGATGAAATTAATAAGGGTATTGCTGAACACAAAGATCGAATCGATCAGCATCACATCATGGTGCTTTATTACAAAATAGCTAGTTTGTATTTTGGAGTAGGGGATTACAAAAACTGTATTCATTACCTCAAATTTATCATCAACAACAAGACACTTAAGATGCGAGAAGATTTGATGTGTTTTTCTCGATTGTTGAGTTTAGTTGCTCATTATGAGGCTGGTATGGATTATCATTTGGAAGTACAGCTCAAAAGCACCTATAAGTTCTTGCTAAAAATGAACGATTTACAGGCAGTTCAAAAAGAAATTATCAAATTTTTGAGAAAATTAGGTGAAATCTATCCAGTTGATTTAAAATTAGCATTTAAAGACTTGTATGAGGATTTGAAAAAATACGAAGATCACCCTTATGAAAAAAGAGCCTTTTTATATCTCGATATTTTATCCTGGCTTGAAAGTCATCTGGACAATAAACCAATCGCTAAAGTCATCAAAGAAAAATCGAAAGTGATCAATAGGTAATTAATCACAGAGCTTCCAAAGTGGATCATGGGTTGGAGCTGGTGCAACGATACTCAGTTGTTCTTTTTTTACAGGATGTGTAAAGACTAATTTACGAGCGTGAAGATGAATGCTGCCATCTGGATTTGATCTTGGAAATCCATATTTTAAATCTCCTTTAATCGGACACCCTATTTTTGAGAGTTGAGCTCGTATCTGATGATGTCTGCCAGTATGTAAGTCAATTTCTAAGAGGTGAAATCGATCAAAAGATTTGATCAATTGATAGTGTAATGATGCTTTTTTAGATCCTTGAGCCTCCTTGTCATGGGCAAAGGATTTGTTTTGTTTTGGATTTCTGAGCAAGTAGTGTATTAGTGTGTCACTTTTTTTCTGTGGTTTGTTTTTGACAAGGGCCCAATAGGTTTTTTGAGATTCTTTATCAGCAAACATCTTATTCAATCGTGTCAGTGCTTTTGAAGTTTTTGCAAAAACGACAATACCTGTTGTTGGACGATCTAATCGATGGGGTACTCCTAAGTATACAGCGCCAGGCTTCTGATCTCTTTTTTTTATGAAATCTTTGATAAGATCGCTTAGTGGAGCATCTCCAGTTTGATCTCCTTGAACTAAGTCCCCAGCTCTTTTATTTACTATAAAGAGGTGGTTGTCTTCATAGAGAATTTGAATTGAATCAGCGGTTGTCTTAGTAGTATTTAACAAGAGTTTACTAGTATTGTTCGTCTTGATTTGGAAAATCCAACGACTTGACATCTGTGACATACTGCTTAATAGCAGTAGTCATTTCTTCATAGAGATTCATATACCTTCTAAGGAATCGGGGATTAAATTCATGAGTCATTCCCAATAAATCGTGAATGACCAATACTTGTCCATCAACTCCATTTCCTGCACCTATACCGATAATTGGAATGCTAACGCTTTTAGCGATTTCTGCAGCTAAAGTCGCAGGTATTTTTTCTAATACGATGGCAAAACAACCTAATTCTTCTAGTAATTTAGCGTCTTTTTTCAATTGATCAGCTTCTGCCTCTTCTTTTGCACGAACTGAATAGGTTCCAAATTTATAGATGGATTGAGGGGTGAGTCCCAAATGTCCCATTACAGGAATACCGGCTTTAATAATTCGTTTTACAGAATCTTTGATGTCTTTGCCACCTTCTAGTTTTACAGCATGAGCTCCTGATTCTTTCATAATTCGAATCGCGGACTTCAATGCTTCTTTTGGATCGGATTGATAGCTTCCAAAAGGAATGTCAACAACCACTAATGCTCTTTCAATGGCTCTGATCACTGATTGTGCGTGATAGATCATTTGATCTAGAGTTATGGGTAAAGTGGTTTCGTGCCCTGCCATGGTATTGGAGGCAGAATCGCCCACTAAAATCACATCTACTTTAGCGTTATCTACAATTTTTGCCATTGAATAATCGTAGGCCGTCAGCATTGAGATTTTTTCTCCCTGCTGTTTCATATCCACTAGGGACTTTACAGTAACGCGTTTGAATTCTTTTTTTGCTGTTGACATAGCTGAGTTTTGAGTTGTAAATGTACAAAAAGCCAATAAAAGCTTAATGGGATAAGTTGTCGCACTCATCTCTAGTTCGAGTATCGATGATATTGCTAATTAACCATTGATCTTCAACTAGAGCAAATATAAAGGAATTTACACCACAGTGACTTAATTTATTGTTTACATAAAATTGATATGGTACAAAGGCGTGTGCAAGCCCTTTTTCTAAAGTTATAGTAGCCTTAAAGATTCGTTCTTCAAAATGAATACTGTCTGGGATTGATCCAATGGAATTGATGAATTTTGAAATACTTTCATCCACCATTCTTGTCGATCCCTCTTTTGTTTTGATCACCGATTGTAAAGTAGCAGTTTTGTCGAAATAGGTTTTGAGCTTGGTACTGTCTTTCTGATGAAAATCATCAAAAAAGGCTTTTATCTTTTGATCGATCACTGAATGTTCTATTGCTTGAGCAATCGAGAACTGTGTGATAAAAAATCCTATAATAATAAATGTATATTTCATATTGCAATTGTATTAACAATCTGAAAAACCAACACTAACGGCAAGACCTCCAGTTGATGTTTCTTTGTAATTGGTGTTCATGTCTTTGGAAGTAGCCCACATGGTTGAAACGACCTTGTCCAATGTTACTTTAATGGAATCAACATCGGTTTCCAAAGCTAGTGTGGAGGCACTTATCGCTTTAATAGCACCCATAGAGTTGCGTTCAATACAAGGAATTTGAACCAGTCCACCTACAGGATCACAGGTTAGTCCTAAATGATGTTCCATGGCAATTTCTGCAGAAGTTAAAATTTGTTTTGGAGTACCTCCCACAACTGCGGTTAATCCAGCTGCAGCCATTGCAGAAGACACACCTATTTCAGCTTGACAGCCTCCAAGTGCAGCTGAAATCGTGGCTCCTTTTTTGAAGATACTACCGATTTCACCAGCCACTAATAAGAATTTTTTGATTTTATTAAAACTCGCTTTGTGATTTTCAATGACAATGTAGTACATGAGAACTGCAGGTATGACTCCAGCAGATCCATTGGTAGGAGCAGTGACAACTCTACCCATCGCAGCGTTTACTTCATTGACACTGAGTGCAAAACAGCTAACCCACTTGAGGATTTCTTTAAACTTCACTTCTGTTTTACGAATGGATTCAATCCACTGCTGGGGATTAGAGTAGGGATGTTCTCCAATGAGTTTGGAGTGTAAATCAAAGGCTCTTCTTTTGACATTCAATCCTCCAGGAAGAATCCCTTCAGTGTGACATCCTTCGTACATAGCTCCCAGCATAGTGTCCCATACTTGCTGGAGTTTATGGTCGATTTCATCTGCTGAACGAAGAGCGAGTTCGTTATTCCAAACGACTTCATCAACACTCATTTGATTGTTTTTACAGTGTTTGAGCAAGTCTCCTCCTGTTTGAATAGGGAAGGGGAAGACACTTTTGAATTGTTCTACTTCAACCGTTTTCTTTTCACCCTTTTCTATGATAAATCCGCCTCCAATAGAATAATAGGTTTTTACAAATTCCTCACCACTTTCGAGTAGGGAGATGAATCGAATTCCATTGGGGTGGTAGTTGAGGAATTTATTTCTAAAATCGATTTGTATTTGAGGATCAAACTCAATTTCCTGGATTCCACAAAGGGTAATTCGCTTATTTTTTGAGATGAAATCAAGTGTTTGTTGAAGTTCTTGTGAACTGATTGTTTCTGGATCTTTACCACTTAACCCAAGCATAACAGCCTTATCGGTAGCGTGTCCTTTACCTGTTAATGAAAGTGAACCGTAGAGGTTAACTCGAATAGATTTAATCTGATCTAACGAGTGTTTCGATTGAAATTCTGTAAGGTATTGCTCACAAGCTCTCCAAGGTCCTAGGGTATGAGAACTCGAGGGACCTACACTTACTTTGAGCATGTCAAAAACACTGATGCATTCCATGGTTTAGGTTTAAAGGTGTTATAAAATTAGTCTTTATTTTGAACTCCTAACTATGACATTATAAAATAATATCTCTAAATGAAACTGTCAGACTGTCATATTTTTATCAATGGCACAATAGTTGTCTTATGTGCTGTGAGTTTTAAAATAAAATTGAAATAAAATTAAATACATAAATCATGAGTAAAATTATAGGTATCGATTTAGGAACAACGAACTCTTGTGTTTCCGTAATGGAGGGGAATGAACCCGTTGTAATTCCTAATGCAGAAGGAAAAAGAACAACGCCTTCCGTTATTGCCTTTGTTGAAGGTGGTGAAATCAAGGTTGGAGATGCTGCAAAAAGACAGGCAGTAACAAATCCTGAAAAGACCATTTATTCGATTAAACGATTTATGGGGAACAAATTTTCTGAATCTTCAAAAGAAGCAGGACGCGTACCTTATAAAGTAGTTAAAGGTGACAATGATACTCCTAGAGTAGATATTGACGGGCGTTTGTACACACCACAAGAATTGTCAGCGATGGTGCTTCAAAAGATGAAGAAAACTGCTGAGGATTATTTAGGACAAGATGTAACAGGAGCTGTCATTACAGTACCTGCATACTTTAACGACGCACAGCGTCAAGCTACTAAAGAAGCTGGTGAAATTGCTGGTTTAAAAGTAGAGCGTATTATCAATGAGCCAACTGCTGCTTCACTTGCATATGGTTTAGATAAAAAAGATAAAGATCAAAAAATCGTAGTATTCGACTTTGGAGGTGGAACTCATGACGTTTCTATCCTTGAATTAGGTGATGGTGTTTTCGAAGTATTGTCAACTGATGGAGATACCCACTTAGGGGGTGATGATGTCGATCAAAAAATTATCGATTGGTTAGCAGATGAATTCATGGCTGAGGAAAATATGGATCTTAGAAAAGATGCGATGGCACTTCAACGTTTAAGAGAGGCTGCTGAAAAAGCGAAGATTGAACTTTCATCTTCAGCTCAAACAGAGATCAACCTTCCTTATGTTACAGCTACTGCTTCAGGACCTAAGCACTTAGTGAAAACACTTACGAAAGCTAAATTCGATCAATTAATTGACGATTTAGTAGCACGTACCATTAAGCCTTGTGAATCTGCATTAAAATCTGCAGGTCTTTCTAAGAGTGATATCGATGAAATCATCTTAGTTGGTGGTTCTACTCGTATTCCTGCTGTACAAGAAGCAGTTGAGAAATTCTTTGGAAAGAAACCATCAAAAGGAGTAAACCCAGATGAGGTTGTTGCTGTTGGAGCTGCAATCCAAGGTGGAGTTTTAACCGGAGATGTTAAAGATGTATTGTTGTTAGATGTAACGCCACTTTCATTAGGTATTGAAACTATGGGAGGAGTGATGACAAAACTCATCGAATCCAACACGACCATTCCTACGAAGAAATCTCAAGTATTCTCTACAGCTGCAGATAATCAACCTTCAGTTGAGATTCACGTATTACAAGGTGAGCGTCCAATGGCTCAAGACAATAAAACCATCGGTCGTTTTCACTTAGATGGTATTCCACCAGCACAAAGAGGGGTTCCTCAAATTGAAGTAACTTTCGATATTGATGCTAACGGTATTATCAAAGTTTCTGCTACCGATAAGGCGACAAATAAGACGCAAGACATCAGAATTGAAGCTTCTTCTGGATTGACTGAAGAAGAAATTCAAAAGATGAAAGCAGACGCAGAGGCGAATGCAGAGGCGGATAAGAAAGCAAAAGAAACTGCTGATAAGATCAACGAAGCCGATGCCATGGTATTCCAAACTGAAAAGCAATTAAAAGAGTTTGGAGATAAACTTTCAGAAGATAAGAAAGCTCCAATTGAAAAATCGTTGGAAGAGCTTAAAAAAGCCTTAGAGTCAAGAGATGTAGCGGTTATTACACCTGCATTAGATGCTCTAAACGAAGCTTGGAAAGTCGCTTCTGAAGAAATGTATAAAGCTCAGGCGGAAGCTGGACAAGCTCCTGGAGCTGATGGTGCTCAAGATGAAGCTGCTTCAAGCGAAAATCAAGGAGACAACGTAGAAGATGTCGACTTCGAAGAAGTGAAGTAAATTCATAGAACAAATAGTTGAAAAGGGCGGGTTTCCGCCCTTTTTTTTGATATTTTTACAAGGTGAAACAAGGAATCAAAAGTTTTATAATAGTGCTGTATTTAGGGGTGTTTAGCACCTCTGATGCTTATGGTCAACAGTATAAGAGAAGATCGGATTACGATCTAAATGGACCTGTTAAAAAATGTACAGTACTCACTAGTTACGGTAAGGAACTTTACAGTTTTACTAGAGATGGAAAGCTCGAACAATTGATTTCTTTTTACGATGAAAACAATTACCAACAAATTAGCTATATCTACCGGGATAGCCTTCTTGTAGAAAGAAGAATCGAACTCTACGAAGCTGGTCAACTCGACCAAGAAGCTTCAGTGATAACTATTTATCAAAACGATTCTACGGCCACTTTAAAAAGAGAAGTAATTGTTGATTATAAGGGAAGAACTTTGGAGGAATCGAACTATAGTTACGACTCGCTTCATCGATTAAAAGAGATTAAACAACTGACAAAAAACGGTCAGTTGACGACACAATTTAGTCGTTTAAAAGACAGCTTAGGTCATTATAAAACAACTGTACTTATCGATAGTGTCGTCAAACGTCAAACCGATAGTATTCCAGCCTTGTCAATGGAACTCGATTCACTTATAAGTGTTCGACATATATATTTTTTAGATGGTCTTGAAGATCGAGCTGAAACTAAAAAATACGATCATCGATTTAATACAGTTTATCTTAAAAATGAACTCTTTTTATTAGATTCAAATCAATGGTATGTCGAAAAGGAACAAGAATTAGAGTATAATGAGAAAGACCTAATGATCAAGAAGATCACCAAAGAAGGCACTACTAAATTCACTCAAAACTTTGTTTATCAAACAGATGGTACAGAATATCAAAACTGGGTAAAACAAATTGTGATGCCAAATATGTCTTATACGACAAGAATCATTGAATACTTTGATGAGAACTAATCCTTTTTTCTAAATTTATACTATGAATAAAGAAGCTGTACTATCTAAATGCAATCAAATCAGTAAAAATACACTGATGGAAACACTTTCGATTGAATATGTCGATGTAGGTGAAGATTTTTTAACTGCACGAATGCCAGTAGGACCAAAGGTTCATCAGCCTGATGGAATTCTTCACGGAGGGGCTAGTGTCGCATTGGCAGAGAGTGTAGGATCAGCAGCCTCTTATATTTTCTTAGATGCTGAACACTTTATGATTAGAGGGATGGAGATTTCAGCAAACCACCTCAAAAGCATTAAAGAGGGTTATGTCTACGCTACGGCTCGTTTTATTCACAAAGGCAGAACGACTCAATTATGGGAAATTAGAATTTGCGATGAACAAGATCAATTGATTTCTCTTTGTAAACTTTCGACAATAGCACTTAAAAAGTAGATGAAAGCAGATTTTTGTTCGAAGATTCATCAGCAGTGGGACGCCAAGTTGCCTTTTGTTATTTTTTCACTTCCTCATCAGAGTCATACAACTGCATTTTTACAAAATGACGATCGATTGGTTCAAGATGCTATGCTTCAAAAAAAAGGTTTTGTCATCGGTAGGTTTGACTCAAAGGCTACTTATACGATCGAAAATGATCAAGTTTTGACTGTAGATGAGCTTAACTGCAGTGAAGCTTTGATGGAATTCTCAATTTTTGATCAAGGTGATCGACAAAAACACATACTAAGTGTTCAAAAAGCAGTGAACTGTATCAAAAAAAGTTCTTTGGAAAAGGTGGTTCTCGCTCGTGAAATCAAAGCACATATAAATGCCAATCCACTCGATATCTACTCTAAACTAAAAAAGACCTATCCAAAAGCGTTTACTTATTGCTTTTATCATCCACAAATAGGTTTGTGGATAGGTGCTAGTCCTGAATTATTAGTTTCAGTTAAATATCAAGAGTTTAAAACGGTATCACTTGCTGGTACCAGGTGGGCTGAATTATCTGGTCAGTGGGGATCAAAAGAAATAGAAGAACAACAATTAGTCACTCGTTATATAGATCGTAAACTAAGGGATTTAGACCTCGTATTTGATTGTTCTAAGGTTGAAACTGTTCAAGCGGGTAAACTCCTACATCTTAAACAGGAATTTGTAGGACAACTTCAATCATCTGAGCTTATCGATTTAATTAAAGCGCTACATCCAACTCCTGCAGTATGTGGTTTACCTGCGGATTTAGCACAAGAGTATCTCAAAGAAAATGAAGATCTAGATCGCAGTTTTTATGCTGGTTTTATGGGACCGGTACAACAAATTGATTCTTCTGGAGCAGTCTATTCATATTTAGGTGTGAATATTCGTTCGATGAAAATAGAGAATCAGATTGCGAACCTCTATGTTGGCGGTGGAATTACTGCAGATTCAAATCCAGAATTAGAATGGGAAGAGACGGTTAAAAAATCGATGACACTATCTTCAATTTTTGAATAATTTTTTTTTAAAATTGTGAGGATATGAGTTCAAGGGACTGTACTTTTGTTATATGAAGTATTCGAGAATCCCTTTAGCTCAAGCCATATGCACCGAGTGTAAAAATTTCAATATTGAGCGTATTGTCATTTCTCCAGGTTCTCGTAATGCACCATTAACCCTCAGTTTTTCAGCGGATCCCTTTTTTGATTGTTACAGCATCGTCGATGAGCGTTCTGCTGCTTTTTTTGCGCTAGGGATGGCACAACAAACCAAAAAACCAGTTGCTATCGTTTGTACTTCTGGATCAGCGTTGTTAAACTATTATCCAGCAATCGTTGAAGCCTATTACGCTCAGGTTCCGCTTGTTGTGATTTCAGCAGATCGACCTTCTTATTTGATCGATAAGGGCGATGGACAGACCATACGTCAAGACGGAGTCTTTTTTAATCACATTGGATATCAAGTCAACCTCATTCAAGATTGTTCTCATGCCAGTTCAAAGTGGCAAAAGGGATTAGGTATAACACTTTCATCTGAATTTGAAATAGAGCAAGAACAGGAGTCTATCCTTCACTCTAACAGGAGATTGATTAGAGAAGCTTTAGAATCGGCTTTGGAATCTCAATGGCCAGTACACCTCAATGCTCCATTTGAAGAACCGCTTTATCAGCTTGAAGAAGTTATTGATCGAAGAACTCCAATTAAAATTAAAACAAAACCAACTTTAGAGTATAAGTGGGATGAGCTTCAACAGATATGGGATCATTCTAAAAAGACTCTAATCATTATTGGACAGTGTTCTTTTGATCAACTTTCAGATAATTTTATCAATCGATTAGGTGATTCAGATGCATTTTTGGTGATGACTGAAACCACTTCAAATGCTCATCATTCGAATTTTATAGAGCGAATTGACAGTTTGTTGGTTCCTTTAGAAAAGAAAAATGAACCTCAAATGTGGTTGGATTTACAGCCCGATTTAGTTATCACCATTGGTGGAGCTATCGTCTCAAAGAAAATCAAACAGTTTTTGAGAACCTATGCTCCCAAAGCACATTGGCATTGGGGTATCAACAAAGCAAACGACACCTTTTTTAAATTGACACAACATTTAAATTTAAGCGTTGAGGAGTTGCTTTCAAAGTTTTTATCGAATTCTAAGTCAAAAGTTGAAAGTGCTTATAAGTCACAATGGACTGAAACCTATAAAAGGATTCTTTCAGGAGCAGAAGATTTTATTCAGACCCTACCTTTCTCTGATTTACAGGTTCATGTAGCTTTTTCAAAACTCGATTTAAAGGAGGTATTGGTTCACTATTCCAACTCGGCTTCCATACGATACGCACAGCTTTTTCCAAATTTGACTTGTCAACAGTTATACTGTAACAGAGGAGCCTCAGGAATTGATGGATCAACCTCTACTGCAGTTGGTGCCAGTGTTGTTTTTAAAGGAATGACAGTATTGGTTACTGGGGATTTGAGCTTTTTATACGATTCAAACGCCTTTTGGAATTCTTATATTCACCCAAATTTTAGAGTACTCCTTATCAATAATTCTGGAGGAGGTATCTTCAGAATATTACCGACTTCGATCGATGATAAAAACTTTGAAACCTACTTTGAAACTCCACACAATGTCAATATTAAGGCTTTTTGTGTTGCCTATGGAATCTCCTATAGCACTGCTGATGATCAGGATTCATTAGATCGTGAATTCAGTGGGTTTTTAAAACCTTCAACTAGTGCAAAAGTACTCGAAGTCAAAACACCTAGATTGATCAATGATAAGGTATTAGGTGACTATTTTGCGTATTTGACTTCTCAAATCAGTTAGGATTACCGAATTAAGTTTACTTTTGTCGTATGATATATTTAGGCAAATTCAACAACTTATCAATTTTAAGAGAGACCAGTGTAGGACTATTCTTGGGAGATGATGATGGTACCGATATTTTACTTCCAAATAAATACAAACCAGATTCGTATCAAATAGGAGACAAGCTGGATGTTTTTTGTTATTTAGACCATCAAGAACGACCTGTTGCAACTACTCTTAAGCCATATGTGCAACGTGATAGGTTTGCTTTGCTCAGGGTAGCTGAAGTTAATGAAATAGGAGCTTTTATGGATTGGGGGTTAGAAAAACACCTCTTAGTTCCATTTAAAGAACAGCGCTTCAAAATGGTTGAAGGTCAATCGTATGTGGTTTACTGTTATTTGGATGAAGTGACGTTTCGATTAGTTGCTTCTAACAAACTGGATAAGTTTTTGTCTAACAATACCTTGGATTTAGAAGTAGGTGAAGAGGTAACTGTACTTCTAACTCGTGAATCTGATTTAGGGTGGGATGTTATTGTTAATAATACGCATAAGGGATTGATTTACGCTAATGAAATCTTTAAAAAACTGGCTGTAGGCGATAAACTTAGAGCATACGTTAAAAAAATTAGAGAGGATCAAAAATTAGATATCAGCTTACAGCCCATTGGTATAGCTGTAATTGAACCTTCTTCTCAAAAGATCATCGACTTCTTAAAAGATAATGATGGTTATATGGAACTCAATGATAAATCATCTCCAGAGGCGATTAAAGATACTTTTGAAATGAGTAAAAAAACCTTTAAAAAAGCATTGGGGAGTCTTTATAAAGACAAAGTAATACTATTAAAAGACGACGGAGTTTATTTAAATGACTAATAAGGTATCTGTTTGGATTAAAGCAGCGAGACTGAGAACGCTTCCCTTGTCGTTTTCAGGTATTATAGCAGGTAGTTCTCTGGCCTACCAACAGAATTTTATGCGATATGAGTTGCTTCTTTTTGCACTTTTGACAACTTTGTTATTCCAGGTACTTTCAAATTTCGCCAATGATTATGGCGATGGTGTGAAAGGGACAGACAACAAAGATAGAATAGGGCCAAAACGCGTATTGCAATCCGGCTTGCTTTCGAGATCAGTGCTTAAAAAAGGTATGATCATCACTTCAATTGCAGCCTTAATTTGTAGCACGACCTTAATTTATTTAGCATTTGACAGTTGGGTCTATATACTCTTGTTTTTACTCTTTGCATTTTTGAGTATTTGGGCAGCTATAGCCTATACCGTAGGAGATCGATCATATGGATACAGAGGTCTTGGTGATGTATTTGTCTTTTTGTTTTTTGGACTGTTAGCAGTTTTAGGTACTGTATTTCTTTACACCAAAGCTCTAGAATTCGACCATCTATACATTGCCTTTATTATTGGTCCATTAGCTACTGCAGTACTCAATCTCAACAATATGAGAGATTGTGAGAATGATAAAAGCAGTGGCAAAAACACTTTAGTAGTCAACTTTGGTCTTCAATGGGCTAAAAACTACCACTTGAGTCTGATTTTGATACCTTTTGTAGCTGCTTTAGTTTATACCGTTCTTCACTATGCTTCTTTACAATCAGCCCTACACTTAATCGTCTTTATTCCCCTTTTTAAACATTTGAAATTTGTTAGTCAGGTAAAAGATCCTCGAAATTTTGACCCAGAACTTAAAAAAGTAGCTGTTCTAACTTTTTTATGGTCAATTTTATTTACACTTAGTTATCTTTAGGGTATAAACGATTGAAGTGAGTCAACAGAAGCGAATCAATATTTTAATTTTAGAACTTTATTCTCAAGTCAATTCTGATTTTGAAAGGACAGTTGCTGATCTTCAATGTGATCATCTTTTAATGACTAAAAGTTTTGATGAATTTGAAGAATCACTTCAGTTTGAACCGGTAGACCTTGTATTAATATCAGCTCCATCTTCCAAAAAAGTATTGTTGGATAAAGCTATTGCAATTAGCAATGAGAATCAGATTCCTTACGCTGTGATCTCTGAAGAGGAATTAGACCTAGAGAACAATCCTGTACTATTTAGAAGTGATTGTAGAGATGATATAGATCAATTAATTGTAAATCAGGGCTATAAAATCATTAATACAGAATTAAAACCTAAGGCTAATACCACCAAAAATCTCATCGATGACAGTATTTTTGTCAAGATCAATCAGCAGTACAAACGAATTCTTTACAAAGATATCCTGTTTATAAAATCAGATCATGTCTATCTTGAAATACACACTTTGAAGGATAAATATCTCGTTCGTTCAAGTTTTAAGGACTACACTGAAAAGCTACCTGAGGATCAATTTTACAGAGCTCATAAATCCTATATCGTCAATATCGATCACATATCGGTGATCAATCAAGCTGATGTGATCATCAATCATGTTCACATCCCTATATCTAGAGAATTTAAAGCATTTATTACTAAATCAATTAAGACCTAATGAATTTAAAAGCTTCCTATTGTTCTTATGATTTGATTTTTAAAAGACCTAGTGGGACTTCCAGAGGTGTTCTAAAAACCAAGGAGACTTGGTATATCAAATTAGAACAGGGGAATCAATGGGGAATTGGAGAATGTGGTATTTTAAGAGGGTTAAGTTATGATGACCTTCCAAATTATGAGGAAAAGATTAAATGGGCCTGTCAACATATCCACATAGGAAAAGAGACTCTTGTAGAAGAACTAAAGCAGTATCCTAGTATCGTATTTGGATTGGAGCAAGCCTTTAAATCTCTTGAATCTAAAGATCCATTTTTGCTTTTTGACAGTGAATTTACAAATGTGGAATCTCCTGTTAAAATTAATGGTTTGATTTGGATGGGAAGCATCGATTTTATGAAACAGCAGATCGATGAAAAGCTTCGAGCGGGAATCTCCTGTATTAAAATTAAGGTGGGAGCCTTGGATTTTGAAAGAGAATTAGAGTTAGTAAAATACCTTAGAGAACAAAGTTTATCAGTTGAAATACGATTGGATGCCAATGGAGGTTTTAATCCTCAAAACGCCTTAGAGCGAATAAATAGACTGTCTGAATACCAAATACACTCCATTGAACAGCCTCTCAATCCTGAGTTTAAAGAGGAATTAGCAATGCTTTCAAGACTGAGTCCTATTCCAATTGCTTTGGATGAGTCACTTATCGGTGTTCTTGATCAAGATGAGCAAGTTGTACTATTAAAAACAATAAAACCTCAATACATCATTTTAAAGCCGAGTTTTGTAGGAGGTTTTAAAGCTAGCTCAAAGTGGATTCAATTAGCTGAAAGTATGAATATAGGTTGGTGGATTACATCCGCATTAGAAAGCAATATTGGGCTCAATGCTATTGCTCAATGGACTTCAACTCTAAATTCAACCTTGCCTCAGGGATTGGGAACAGGAGCCTTGTACACTAACAACATAGAGAGCCCGCTCAGTATTGATAAAGATCTTTTGTATTACAGAAAATCCCTATATTGGGATATGGATAAAATTGAAAGTTTATGTATCTAGAGCAGGCTTATAAGACAAAGGGACCCTATTGGAAATACCTGCCGTTTCCACTCGCTTTTATTGGGATGATGGCTTGGAATTTTTATGAAATTCAAACCAAGGATATCAATGTTGAAGCACAGATGAAGCTATTAGTCGATCTTTTTGGAAAAAACGGATTCTTAGCACTGACGCTACTTCAATTTGTAATAGGATTAGTATTCCTTCTTTTAATTGTAACATACGTTCACAAACAATCACTGATCTCTTTAACTACCAGTAGAAATAGCATTGATTGGAAACGAGTTGGTTTTTCAGCCTTGTTGTGGTCTCTTATTACCCTAGCAGTCACTTTTGTAGAATACTGGATCAGTCCTGAGAGTTTTGTGTTTCAATTCAATCTCAAGGCATTTATTCCTCTGTTTATCATCTCAGTACTAATGATTCCTCTTCAAACAAGTTTTGAAGAATATTTGTTTAGAGGGTATATGATGCAAGGATTGGGTGTGTTGTTCAAAAACAGATGGGTCCCCTTTGTGGTTACTTCTCTTTTGTTTGGTTTAATGCACATTGGCAATCCTGAAGTAGAAAAGATGGGTTATGGCATATTGATATACTATATTACCACTGGATTTTTCCTTGGGTTCATCACCTTGATGGATGAGGGACTAGAACTCGCTTTAGGCTTTCACGCTGCAAATAATACCGTATCGGCATTACTTATCACTTCATCTTGGACAGCATTTCAAACAGATTCAGTTTTTTTAGATGTATCCGAGCCGAGTTTTGGAGCAGAAGTATTTTTGCCATTGCTGCTAATTTATCCAATTGTACTTTTCATTTTTGCTGAGAAATATCATTGGAAGCATTGGAAGAAACGACTATTTTCGCCACTAGAACCAAATGATAAAATACAACATTAATGGAAGAATTAAAACAAGATTTAAGACTAGTACATCCTAGTTTTTCAATAGACGGAATCAAAATTTCAAAAGACCAACTCAGTAAAGTGTCTTATAGCTACATCAAAGAGGGGGAAGCTTTTGAAAAGGAAATAGGGATGTTTCTTTTAGACTGGCTCTCCGACAAAGACACTGTAAAAGTTAGAACTTCTGGTACCACTGGAGAACCAAAGATTATGCATGTCAAAAAAGCTGCTATGTACGGTTCTGCTTTAGCAACAGCGGATTACTTTAATTTGAGCCCAAATTCTAAAGTACTACACTGTCTTCCATGTGAGTATATCGCTGGAAAAATGATGCTTGTAAGAGCGATGGTATTAGGATTGAACATCCAATTTGTCGAACCAACTTCGAATCCTTTAGAAAAGTTAAAAGAACGTGTTGAATTCTGTGCAATGGTTCCTTTGCAGGTTGAAAATTCACTAGATAAATTGGATTTAATCTCCATGATTATTATCGGGGGAGCACCTATTTCGGAAGAATTAGAATTGCGTATTGTAGAATCGATCGACCCTTATAAAACAAGAGCGTATCAAACATTTGGTATGACAGAAACCCTCTCTCATATCGCTGTACGACCTCTTTTAAAAGACAGTTTAAGTGAGAAGAAATTTATGACGGTAAAAGGGGTAAAAATTAGTTCTGATGATAGAGGTTGCTTACAAATTACGGCACCTGCCTTATTTGATGGTCAATTGACAACCAATGATTTGGTGACAATTAATCATGACTTTTCATTTACATGGTTAGGAAGAATTGATTATTTAGTCAATTCAGGAGGAGTTAAAATTATTCCTGAAAATGTTGAAAAGAAGATAAAACATTTAATCAAAGGCAATTTCTTCCTATACGGTTTAGAAGATGAAACCTTAGGACAGAAGTTAACTCTGATCTCTGAAGAGAAACAAGACGATGATCTGTTAGAACAAATTGCCTCATCTGATACTGTTGAAAAATATCACATACCTAAGGAGCTCATTCAAACAGGACCTTTTGTATTTACTTCTAACGGTAAGCTTAGAAGAGAAAAAACAGTCAATAAATACAACCTTCATTAAGATGTTAAAGAAATTTGCACTCACACTTCTAGTGTGTATAAGTTCGCATAGTTACAGTCAACAAATACTCAGCCTTAGAGAGCAAGCTGAAGTAATTGACTCTGTTTTGGAAGATCGATTAAACAATCTACTTCCTCAGCTTATGGATGAGACTGACATCGATATGTGGGTGCTGATTTCAAGAGAATACAACGAGGATCCTGTATTAAAAACAATGCTACCAGCAAATTGGTTACATGCGAGAAGAAGAACTATATTAGTATTTTATAGAGATAAAGCATCTGATCGTATCGACAAATTGGCTGTAGCTCGATATGCTGTTGGTAAATCGATTCAATCAGCTTGGGACAAAGAACAACAACCCGATCAATGGAAACGGTTAGTGGAGCTTATTGAGGAGCGAAATCCTTCTAAAATTGCCCTGAATTATTCCAAGGATTTTAATATCTGTGACGGATTAGATAAGACTGATTATCAGGAGTTTATGGATAATTTACCCAAGAAATACAAGAAACGAGTCATTTCATCACAACCCTTAGCGGTACGATGGATTGAAACTAGAACTGCTGCAGAAATGACACTCTACTCACAGTTAGTTGAAATCACTCATTCAATCATCGAAGAGGCCTTTTCTTCAAAGCAGATTACTGTAGGAGTTACCACGACTTCTGATTTGGAATGGTTTTTTAGACAGAAGGTTAGTGATTTGGGACTGGATACCTGGTTTCATCCAACGGTAGATATACAGCGATCTGAGGAGAAGTTGGTGTCTCATCTGTATTCATTTTCTGGAAGACCAGATGATGAGGTGATTCAACCTGGTGATTTATTGCACTGTGATTTTGGAATTACCTATTTGAGATTAAATACCGACATCCAAGAATTGGCATATGTTCTTAGACCAGGAGAAGAAGAGGCTCCAGACTACTTAGTCGAAGCTCTTGAGAAAGGCAATCAATTACAAGACATTCTTACTTCAAATTACAAAGTTGGAGCAATAGGCAATGATATATTGAAAAAATCGTTAAGCCAGGCTAAAGAAAAAGGTTTAAAACCTGCTATCTACACCCATCCATTAGGACTCTATGGACATTCTTCTGGAACGACTGTAGGAATGTGGGATGCTCAGAATGGAATAACAACAGAGGACGGTACTGCCTACCCATTGAGATCAGAGACCGTTTATTCCATTGAACTCAATACGACTGTTGAGATTCCCCAGTGGAATAGAACCATCAGAGTCATGCTAGAAGAAAATGGTTATTTTGGTAAAGAGGGGTTTAGATATATTAACGGCCGTCAAAAAGAACTTCTTTTAGTGGGTGCTAATTCTTCACATATTTCAAATTAAACTTGTAATACTCCAGTGTTATAAGGCTTTTCAATTGGTGATTGATTGGCAGCTTCAATTCCAATAGAAATCCAATTTCTGGTATCTAGAGGATCGATAACGGCATCAGTCCACAATCGTGCTGCAGCGTAATAGGGTGATATTTGTTCTTGGTAATTAGATTTGATTTTATCAAGTAATTCCTTTTCCGTTTGTTGATCGATATTTTTGTTTTGAGCTTTTAAACGCTGCTTCTCTATCTGTAATAATACATTGGCAGCAGAATTACCACTCATCACTGCTAGGGCAGAAGTAGGCCAAGAAACGATTAGTCTTGGGTCATAGGCTTTGCCACACATAGCATAGTTTCCTGCACCATAACTGTTACCGATGATGATTGTAAACTTGGGAACTACTGAATTGCTCACAGCGTTCACCATTTTAGCACCATCTTTAATAATACCACCGTGTTCGCTTTTAGAACCAACCATAAAACCAGTTACATCTTGTAAGAACACGAGCGGAATTTTCTTTTGGTTACAGTTGGAAATAAATCTGGTGGCTTTGTCCGCAGCATCGGAATAGATAACGCCTCCAAATTGCATTTCACCTGATTTAGTCTTAACTACTTTTCGTTGATTAGCAACAATTCCAACAGCCCAACCGTCGATACGTGCATATCCAGTAAGAATGCTCTTACCATAACCCTGTTTGTATTGATCAAACTGCGAATCGTCAACTAGACGTTTTATAATATCCATCATGTCATAGGGAGTTGAACGATCTTTAGGTAGTTTGCCGTACAATTCCTCTTGAATTAACGCAGGAGCTATTGATTTTATTCTACTGTATCCTGCATTTTGTGGAGCGCCAAGTTTATCCATGGTTCGTTTAATAATTTCAAGGGCCTCTTTGTCATCTTTTGCCTTGTAATCTGTCACTCCTGAAATTTCACAATGGGTTGTAGCTCCACCTAGGGTTTCATTATCAATAGATTCACCAATCGCTGCTTTTACCAAGTAGGAACCTGCTAAAAAGATACTGGCAGTTTTGTCGACAATGATTGCCTCATCACTCATAATGGGTAAATAGGCACCTCCAGCAACACAAGAACCCATAATAGCTGCTATTTGTGTAATACCCATAGAACTCATTACAGCATTATTTCTAAAAATTCTACCGAAGTGTTCCTTATCTGGAAAGATTTCATCTTGAAGCGGTAAATAAACTCCTGCAGAGTCCACTAAATAGATAATGGGTAATTTATTTTCGATCGCTATCTCTTGAGCTCTCAAGTTCTTCTTTGCAGTCATCGGAAACCATGCACCAGCTTTAACACTGGCGTCGTTTGCGACCACTACACAGAGTCTTGATTGAACATAACCTATTTTTACAATCACTCCAGCAGAAGGACATCCTCCGTGTTCAAGATACATATCATCAGCAGCAAAAGCACCGATCTCTATCGACTTTCTATTGGAATCTAAGAGGTAATCAACTCGCTCTCTGGCTGTTAATTTTCCTTTTGCACGTTGTTTTTCAAGTTTGTCTTTTCCACCACCTTGATATACTTTGAGCAACTTTTTTTTAAGTTCACTCAGGGCTAGTTTATTGAAGTCTTCGTTTTTATTGAACTCTAAATCCATACCGTTAAATTTCGACATAAAGATACGTAGGAATATTGATTAACTTTGATCAAAACAAAATTTATGAATGATAAAATAAGATGGGGAATAATAGGTCCCGGTAAGATAGCACACAAATTTACTAAGGATTTAATACAAATAGAGCAAGCTCAAGTTACAGCTGTATCTTCTAGGTCCTTAGACCGTTCTAAGGTATTTGCAGAAGAATATCAAATCGATCGTTATTACGACAATTACGATCAATTATTAAATGATCCCAATGTTGATATTGTTTATATCGCTACACCACATAATTACCATGCAGAATTGAGTAAAGCTGCTCTATTAGCAGGTAAAGCAGTGTTAAGCGAAAAACCTTCGGCCATGAACAAGGCTGAAATTGAGGAGGTAATTGAGCTTTCAAAACAAAAAGGACTGTTTTATATGGAGGGGCTATGGTCTCGATTTAATCCTTTGATTCAAGAAGTCTATCAAAAAGTACAATTGGGAACTTTTGGTGAGCTGAAGTATCTCAAAGCAGATTTTGGGTTCTTTGCTCTTAATCGCCCTGATGATTCTAGAGTTCTCAATCCAAGTCTAGGCGGAGGCTCCCTACTCGATATTGGAATCTATCCGGTGTTTTTAGCCTATCTAATGCTTGGAAAACCAACTGAGATCAAGACGATTCCAAAGTTTTACAAAACAGGAGCAGAGGTTCAAATTTCAATAGTCTTTGATTATGGCAATGCACAGGCTGTTCTCTATAGTGGCTTAGTGAGTGAAACAGATTGCACTGCTCAAATTTCAGGGACAAAAGGAAGAGTTCACATCGATACTAGATGGCATGAACCGACCACCTATCATCAACACACAAGTGATGGTTCTCAGACCATTGAACACGAATTCAAAGGAAATGGATTTTCATATGAAATTGAAGAGGTACACCGATGTTTGCAGAACAATCAATACGAGTCCAGTTTATGGAGTCATCAAAACACTTTAGATCTCATTGGACTGCTGGATGATATAAGGGCTGATGCAGCTATTGAATTTTAATGTAGAAATTATATTTACTCTTATTTTATTGCGATATTTGCTAGATCAAACAAACGAACAAAAACTTCATTCAAATGAATAAAAATACAGTATTAGCCTGGGCTACATTTATAATGATCTTTATGGGATTGTTATTAGCTGCTTTAGCAATTTTTAAATACGATGAAATTGCCGGATGGGGATTCGGTGCAGTCTCTTTAGGTTTCTTTGCTAACGCATGGGTGTTTAATGCACTTAAGGGAAGAGTTTAATAATTAAAAGTTATCCAAATTTATGTCTGACGATAAAAAAGTAATCTTTTCAATGTCTGGTGTGACCAAGACATTCAAAAGTAGTAATACACCTGTTTTAAAAAATATCTATCTAAGTTTCTTCTATGGAGCTAAAATTGGGATCTTGGGTCTCAATGGTTCAGGAAAATCGACCTTGCTTAAAATAATTGCTGGTGTCGATACAAATTTTCAGGGGGACGTTGTGTTTTCTCCTGGTTACAAGGTTGGATATTTGGAACAAGATCCACAGTTGGACAATGAAAAAACAGTGATTGATGTCGTAAAAGAAGGGGTAGCCGACACTATGGCTATCTTAGATGAATACAATAGTATTAACGATCAATTCGGACTTCCAGAAGTTTATGAAGACCCAGATAAGATGCAGAAGTTAATGGATCGTCAGGCTGCACTTCAAGATCAGATTGACGCGACCAATGCTTGGGAAATCGATACAAAATTAGAAATTGCAATGGATGCTCTAAGAACTCCAGAAGCAGATAAAAAGATTGGTGTGTTATCAGGAGGAGAACGCAGAAGAGTTGCCTTGTGTAGATTGCTGCTTCAAGAACCAGATATTTTGCTCTTAGATGAGCCTACCAACCATTTGGACGCAGAATCAGTACACTGGTTAGAACATCATTTAGCCTCTTATAAAGGAACGGTAATCGCAGTAACGCACGACCGTTATTTCTTAGACAATGTTGCGGGATGGATACTCGAGTTAGATCGAGGTGAAGGAATCCCTTGGAAAGGAAACTATTCGAGCTGGTTGGATCAAAAATCCAAGCGTTTGGCTCAAGAGAACAAAACGGCTTCGAAACGTCAAAAGACCTTGGAACGTGAGTTGGAATGGGTTAGACAAGGAGCGAAGGGAAGACACGCCAAGCAAAAGGCTCGTTTGAACAACTATGAAAAGTTGATGAGTCAAGATCAAAAGCAACTCGATGAAAAGCTAGAGATCTATATACCAAATGGACCTCGATTAGGGACTCATGTTATAGAAGCTAAAAATATAGCAAAGGCCTTTGATGATAAATTACTTTACGAGGATCTCAACTTTAATTTACCACAGGCAGGTATTGTAGGAATTATCGGTCCTAATGGTGCTGGAAAGACGACGATCTTTAAAATGATTATGGGGGAAGAAACCCCAGATGCAGGAAGTTTTAGTGTTGGAGAAACTGCTAAAATTGCCTATGTCGATCAATCGCACAGCAATATAGATCCTGAAAAGACGATTTGGGAGAACTTTAGTGATAAGCAAGAACTGATTATGATGGGAGGGAGACAGGTCAATTCTAGAGCCTATTTGAGTCGTTTTAATTTTTCGGGAAGTGAGCAAAATAAGAAGGTGTCTCTTCTATCTGGAGGGGAACGCAACAGACTGCATTTAGCGATGACGCTCAAAGAAGAGGGAAATGTGCTGTTACTCGATGAGCCAACCAACGATTTAGATGTGAATACGCTTCGCGCCTTAGAAGAAGGTTTGGAAAACTTCGCTGGATGTGCTGTGATTATTTCTCACGACCGTTGGTTCTTAGATCGTATTTGCACTCATATTCTAGCTTTTGAAGGTGATTCAAAGGTGTATTTCTTTGAAGGATCTTTTAGCGATTATGAAGAAAACAAGAAGAAACGTCTCGGAGGTGAAATCATGCCAACTCGAATAAAGTACAAAAAACTTACTAGAGACTAATAGTCTTCATTTGGATACCAATCCAATCGAACTACTTTAATTGATGTATCTGTAACTAGGGATTCAAATAAATCGATATTACTAACCTTTGGTCTTCCTCTGAAGTGGTAGGGCATTACCGCTTTGGGTTTAAATTCCATCACTGCTGATGCTGCAGAGGTCTCCGTCATGGTATAGGGTAGATTCATACATACTAAAGCGATATCAATATTTTTAAGAGCTCTCATTTCGGGTATATCTTCAGTGTCTCCTGAAATATAGATACGTTGATTATTCATAGCAACAACATAGCCATTGCCTCTGCCTTTTGAATGAAAATTAAGAGCTTCTTCTCTTAGGTTATACATAGGGATGGCTTCTATAGTTACCCTTTGATAGTTAAAGTTTTCACCGTTTTTCAACACCTTAGTTTTGGATTGTAATGCTTCATCCATTTGATCGAAAACAGCTTTTGGAGCTACAATAGTGGTGTTTGAATCACTTATTTTATTGAGTACTTCTTTATTGAAGTGATCTCCGTGTAGGTCTGTAACGAGTATGAGATCTATAGATTGATCGTATTGTTGGTGTGAACCAGTAGGATCAACAGCAATAGTTAACTTGTTGTTCTTTAAAAGTAAGCTAGCGTGTTCGAGAGGTATGAGTTCTAAACCTTTAGAACTGTAGTTTTGAGCAAAGCCATTAGCGCTCAATATAAGTGTGAATGAAAACAAGAATACTCTTGTCAATGAAGCTATTTTTTTAGAATAAATCATGTTTTGAAGAATTTAGATAGAAAAACCTTGAGGTAATCATTCTAAATTTATGATTTTTTCAAAAAAATAACAAAAATAAAGCCCAGATAAAATTTAATTGACATTTATCATAACTGTTTGATTTTCAAGATTAAACAATAAATACACAATAAAATGGTAAAAAAAAAAGCAACAATTATAAATAAAAGAGTTTTATAATGAGCCTCAATATTTTAATTATCGGATTATAAATATTATTTTTGCCTTACAATAGTAAAGAAAAACTCAATTAAATCTAATTATATTATTAATACTATGTCAAACGGAACAAACAATTCAAAAAAGACGACAACAATTTTAGGTGTTGTTTTAGCTTTATTTGTGATTTTATCAATCGCTTTATTTGTAACAAAGCAAAGCACTGAAGCTAGATTAACAGAAGAAAAAGAGTTGGTAATTAAAGATCTTAACAGCTTAAAATCTGATTACGACCAACTTTCTAGCGAAAACGCCTCTTTAAGCCAAGAGTTAAATAACGCTAAAGACGAAATCGCTAAATATGTAGATTCTATTTCTGGATTGAACGCAGACATTGCTTCTCTTACTAAATTCAGATCGCGTTACTACGTTTTGAGAAAGCAAAAAGATGAATTATTAGCTAAAGTTGCTGAATTAGAAGCAGCTAATGCTAAGTTAACTCAAGAGCGTGATGCTACTTTAGAAACGTTACAAAAACAGACTGATGCTAACGAAGAGTTATTAGCGAACAACCTTAAATTAGCTGAAGCTGTAAGAAGAGGTTCTGCATTAAACTTAAGTTCATACGGTGTTTCTGCTGTTAAAGAACGTTCTAACGGTGCCTATAAAGACACTAGAAGAGCTTCATCTGCTGATGCATTACAAGTTTGTTTCACAGTTGCTGAAAACGCAATTGCTAATACAGGAGGACGTAGCTTTTATATCGAAGTAATCGATGCTACTGGTAACGTTATCAACAGCCAATCTGCATCTAACTCTGAAGGAGCTTCTATCAACTACTCTAAAAAGACTGAGTTTAACTACGAGAACATGACAGTAGATGTGTGTGATTACGTTAAAGGAGATTCTTTTGCAAAAGGAAACTATATGGTTAATGCTTATGACGAGAACTTAAGACTGTTAGGAACAGCTTCTGTAACTCTTAAATAATCACCATAAAATTATTTAAAAAGGCTCCAATTTGGAGCCTTTTTTTTGGTTTATACTTTGTGTTTGAACTAAAAAAGGCTCCCTGAGGAGCCTAATTTATTTTGGTATCTGCACGAAGTCTATTTAAGACTTCCAACCATATCTTCAGGTTTTACCCATTGGTCGTATTCTTCTTCAGTTACATACCCAAGTCTTACTGCTTCTTCTTTAAGCGTTGTTCCGTTTTGGTGTGCAGCATTTGCAATTTCAGCGGCCTTGTAATAACCTATCTTAGTGTTAAGTGCGGTTACTAACATCAGAGAGCTCTTTAAGAGTCGATCAATCACTGCTTGGTTAGGTTCAATACCAATAGCACAGTTGAGGTCAAAACTAACGCAGGCATCACCTAAGAGCTGAGCTGACTGTAAAATATTAGCAGCCATGAGTGGTTTAAATACATTGAGTTCGTAATGTCCTTGTGTACCTCCAATGGTAATTGCAACATCGTTACCCATCACTTGAGCACAAACCATAGTCATTGCTTCGGCCTGTGTTGGATTCACTTTACCAGGCATAATAGAACTTCCTGGTTCATTTGCTGGAATAATGAGCTCTCCAATACCGGAACGTGGCCCTGAAGCCATCATTCGAATATCGTTAGCGATCTTATTTAACGATACGGCTAATTGTTTTAAGGCACCGTGACTTTCTACAAGTGCATCGTGAGCAGCTAAGGCTTCAAATTTATTTTTTGCAGTTACAAATGGCAAGCCCGTAAATTCAGCTATATACTTTGCAACAAGAACATCGTATCCATTTGGAGTGTTTAATCCTGTTCCTACAGCAGTACCTCCAAGTGCGAGTTCTGCTAAATGAGCAAGAGTGTTTTCAATAGCTTTAATTCCGTGGTTGAGTTGGGCAACATAACCTGAGAATTCTTGACCAAGGGTTAGGGGAGTAGCATCCATTAAATGGGTACGTCCAATTTTTACTACATCTTTAAATGCTTTCGCTTTTTGATCTAAGGTGTCTCTGAGTTGTCTTACTCCTGGAAGCGTAACATTGACAATCTTTTCATAGGCCGCGATATGCATTCCTGTTGGGAAGGTGTCGTTTGAAGATTGTGATTTATTGACATCGTCATTTGGTTGAATGGTTTTTTCACCTTCACCTATTTTTTTACCAGCAAGTTCATGAGCTCTATTGGCAATCACTTCATTGACATTCATATTGGATTGAGTTCCAGATCCCGTTTGCCAAATTACCAAAGGAAACTGATCATCTAACTTACCTTCTAAGATCTCATCGCATACATGTGCGATTAAATCTCTTTTAGAGCTCTCTAATACGCCTAATTCACAGTTGGCATAAGCAGCAGCTTTTTTGAGGTATGCGAAGCCGTAAACCACATCTAATGGCATTGAGGCTGGAGCACCTATTTTAAAATTATTTCTAGAACGTTCGGTCTGTGCTCCCCAATACTTATCAGCAGGCACTTGAACCTCTCCCATTGTGTCTTTTTCGATTCTAAAACTCATGATATTTAATAATGATTAGTATACTAACAAAGGTAGCTTATCGTTAAAAAAAAATCTATTTTTTTAGCAATCATTTGTGCAAATAAGTAAAATCAAACTATATTTGTAGCATTAAAAGAAATTAGTATGTTTGAATTTGACCAATATTTAGGATTTTTAGCATTTTTAACCATTGTAACCATTGGATTTTGGTTGATGATTTTTTTAATTTCATTTGTAGTTCCTTACTGGATTGGTGGTGCTATAATGGAACGTCTAAAAGAAAGAAAAGCTGCGAAAAAAGCACAGTCTTAATTTCGTGTATTTTATAAAACAAAAAGGGGAGCATATAGCTCCCCTTTTTTTATGGATGTCTTTCTCGATTTATTCTCCCTAGAATTCCATTCCCTCTCCTTGCATATCTTGAGGTTGGAAGTTACGTTGTCTTCTACCTTGATTTTTATTTTGGTTAAATCGGTATGTGAAGGTCATATTGATTTGACGTTGTCTCCACTGCATAGTACTTTGAGTAAGCACATTGAGTGTTCTAGTCTCACTGACGCGTTTTGCTGAATTAAATAAATCTCTTACGTTAAGTGATAGCGTAGACTTGTCTTTAAATAAATCTTTGCTAAGTGCTAAATTGGTAAAGAGCATTCCTTCTGCAGTTCCTTGAGCACTTCTAGATGGTGAACGGTACATGAGATTTGATTGGAAATCAATTTTCCCTGGCAGTAGTAATTTGGCACTAAAACGACTAAAGTATTCTAAATTCTCATTGTCAAAATTCTGTGTGATTACCTCTCCGAAATAATTGGTGTAGGTGTAATTTCCTGTTGTTTTTCGATCGTAAAGGTTGAAGTTTAAGCTAAACCTCCAGTTTCTTTTAGGAGAGTAAGAAGCAGTTAATTCAAATCCTACTCGCTCTTCATCAGCTAAATTGATCGGTTGTCTAAGTTGAACAGGAACGATTACTGGATTCGATGGATCATCGGGATTAACGATGGTTACTACTTCTCCAGTTTCTTGTGTCACAAAAGTAAATACCTTATTCGATTTGTTGTAGTAGATCGAAGATGAAAGCATAACCTTGTTAATTCTACTCAAGTAACCCAGATCAAACGAATTGGTAAACGTTGGATCTAAGTCAGGATTACCTCTAAATAAGTTGGTGTTAGACGATCTTGATGGGAAGGGATTGATAAACCAACTTCTCGGTCTTCGAAGTCTTCTACTATAACTTAAGTTTAATTTATCAGTTTCATTGATATCAAGTCCAAAAAACACAGATGGGAACCAAGAGTAGTAGTTCTTTTTAGTGTAGTCATTAGTTTCAATTAGATCGATTACAATATCGGTATGCTCCATGCGAAGCCCTGTGAGTACACTTAATTTGTTGAATTTTGTTCCGAATTGTGTATAAGCCGCTTGAATATTTTCAGTGTATTCTAAAGTGTTTTTTAATTCAGGATCAGAAATAAAGGTTCCATTATTTAATTGTCCAAAATCATAGGCAGTAGTTTGATTGAGAAAGTTTCCTCTATATCCTAATTCAAATTGAGACTGATTGTCTTTTCCCATTGGCAATACGTAGTCAAATTGAATGAGCTGTGATGAATCGTCTCCTAAATTAAATTGTCTTTCTGTTGGAAGAATTGCTGTTGTAGATCCTTGTACAACTTCATCTATAGTTAGAATTTCAGGGTTTTCGGAAATAGAGTAGCGGTAGTCTATTTTGAGTTCATGACCATCTTTATCAAAACGCTTCATAAAATTCATCGCGTATTGCTTAGATTCTCTCTCGTCAGATTCAACAGAGTTTCTGTCGCGTTCTAAACTAGGATTTAAAGAAGCATCAAAGTTCTTAAATGCGATATCTTCTGTGTTCTCGCCTTTTGATTTTCGATAGACAAATGAATTAGTAAGAGATGTTTTGTCGTCGATAAGGTACTCAATTCCAAAATTAGCATTAATACCATTGCCACTTCTTATAGTCTTTCTATCTTCTTCTTGATAGGAAGTCGTTTCTCCATTGTTGTCAAAGTACTGTTGGAAAAAATTTGAATTTCCGGGACTTTCATCCTTATTGACGGATGTGTTGGTAAAGAAATTAAACTTGTTCATCCTCAAGTTTAAGTTAGCACCAACTCTTGAATTTGTTGGAGTCCCAACTGTAGTTGTCAATGAGCCATTAAAACCTACGGTCTTTGATTGTTTTAATACAATATTTAAAATACCAGCTGTTCCTTCAGCATCGTAACGTGCTGATGGGTTAGTGATGACTTCAACTCTTTCAATAGCATCACCTGGTAATTGTCTTAATGCTTCAGTTGGTATTCCTGAAAGTGCTGCAGGTTTTCCGTTGATCAGAATGCGTACCGATTCGTTTCCTCTAAGACTGATATTTCCTTCTATATCCACACTCACTGATGGAACATTGTCTAAGACATCAGTGACAGATCCACCTTTGACGGTCATATCACTACCGACATTGTAAATCTTTTTGTCAAGCCTTAGTTCTACGGTTGTTTTTTCACCGACAACTTCTACTTCTTCTAATTGTTCAAGGTTTGCACTGAGGTAAATGGTTCCCAAATCCATATCAGCTCTCAGCTGAACATTATCACTTCTATAGGAATTGTAAGAGATGTATTCAATGATGATGTTATATACTCCTGGAGCAGTTTCAATTTCAAAGGAACCGTTTTCATCAGTAATTCCTCCAGATACTTTTGAGGTGTCATTTGATGATTGAAGTATCAGTGTGGCGTATTCCAGTGGAATATTTGAGTCCTGTTCTAAAACCTTACCCTTTATGGTAATACTTCGTTGTAAAGGGGCTTGTGAAGGTGAGGGTTGAGCAAATCCTATAAATCCGATAAGTAATGCAATCCAAAAAGGTAAGTGTTTTTTCATTCTAAGTTTTAATCATTAATAAGTGTTAGCCTTTATTTTTCTTTTTCTTTTTCTTTTTGTCGCTCTCCTTATTATTTTCTTTAGCCTTTTTGTCTAAGTTTCTAAAGTTTTCCTCTTGAAGCTCCATATAGGCTTCAAATTTTTCAGGAGGCAAGCTTTGTTGTAATTCCTTTTCTTGATTCTCTTGGATGATCTGATATTGTTCTTTCATCTTTTGAGGATCTAATTTTAATATTTGTAACTCGATACGCTGTTGAACGTATTTCGTAAGTACGGTACTCAAAATAGCTTCTTCAAACACTGTTAATCCCAAAGCTTCTTTAAAAGCAGGCATTTGTTGTTCCACTATTTGTTCAGCAGTGAGATTTTCAGGTTCTTTATTCATCTCTGTCATGGTTCTAGGAACCACTGACATTCTTCTTCCATACATATCTCTTCTTCCGTAGCCATAACCCCCATAACCGTATTGAGCCATTGCTTCTGCTGAAATCATTAGGACAAAAAGTCCAAGTAGTATTTTAATATTTGTTTTCATAACTACACTGTTTAGATGATATTGATCATATTTGGTTTAATATAGACTTGTTAATTAATTGTTAAAGTAACTTTTCAATCGTTTCTGTAGGTCTTCCGACTACTGCTTTAGCTCCGTTTACAATAATAGGACGCTCCATCAGCTTTGGAAATTCAATCATGGCGTCGATGATTTGTTCATCGTTGAGTTCCTTTCCTTTAAATTGTTCTTTCCAAATCGCTTCGTTTTTGCGAACTAGTTCAATAGGGGTGTAATCCAATTTCTTTAAAAGGTTTTTAAGAGTATCCTTGTCAATGGGATTATCTAGATATAAAACTGTCTTAAAATCCTTGCCAGAGTCGTTTAAAAAAGCAACTCCTTGTCTAGATTTAGTACATCTTGGATTGTGGTAAATAGTAATCATAATTGGGTATTAGTTTGATTCTTGTTGTCCCGTAAGCATGAGGTAAGACTTTAAAAATTCGTCGATATCGCCATTCATGACAGCATCGACATTGCCAGTTTCGGTACTGGTTCTTACATCTTTAACTAATTTATAAGGATGCATGACGTAGTTTCTAATTTGAGAACCCCATTCAATTTTCATCTTAGAGGCTTCAATTTCAGATTGCGCTTCTCTTCTTTTTCGAAGTTCTATTTCATAGAGCTGGGATTTGAGCATTTTCATCGCATTCTCTCTGTTGTCTAATTGAGATCTTGTTTCTGAATTCTGAATGACAATTCCAGTAGGGTGGTGCGTCAGGATTGCTTTAGTTTCAACCTTGTTGACGTTTTGTCCTCCAGCACCACTGGATCTCGCAAAAGCCCAAGAAATATCGGAGGGATTGATTTCAATTTCAATACTGTCGTCAATCAAAGGGTATACGTATACAGATGCAAACGAGGTATGTCTTTTGGCATTGGAATCAAAAGGAGAAATACGCACCAATCGATGTACACCATTTTCACCTTTGAGCCAACCAAAAGCAAACTCACCTTCAATGGCCAAACTCACTGTTTTGATACCAGCGACATCTCCGTCTTGTAAATTGAGCTCCTTTACCTTAAAATTGTGTTTGTTAGCCCACATGAGGTACATTCGCATTAGCATCGATGCCCAATCACAACTTTCAGTTCCTCCAGCACCAGCAGTAATTTGCAGGACGGCGTCAAAACTATCCGCTTCTTCAGAAAGCATGTTCTTAAACTCTATAGACTCGATGAGTTCCTCAGCTTTTTGATAGTTCTGATCCAGTTCCTCTTCACTGAATTCTCCTTCTTTGTGAAACTCATAGGCGAGTTCCAGTTCTTCAACTGCTAGTGTTGCTTTGTCAAAGTCTTCGATCCAACTTTTAATCGATTGGATTAACTTCATTTGATTTTGAGCAGCCTTGGGATTATCCCAGAAGTCAGGAGCAAAGGATTTTTCTTCCTCGTTTTGTAGTTCTATGTTTTTTTGATCGATGTCAAAGATACCTCCTTAACGCAGCCAGGCGATCTAAAAGATCTTGTATTTGATCTGATGTTGTCATTTGATAAGAATTTGAGCAAAAATAGGATTAATGCTTGGTTGTACAATCAATTTTTATAAATTTAATAGATTTAAAATTCACTTTATGAAAAACCTTCTGAGCTACTTATTCGTAGCGACAAGCTTCTGGCTACAGGCACAAACATTTGAACAGACCAAAGAATTTTTAAAACTAGAGGGTTTGTTCGAAATTTATTACGATGAATCATCAGATAAAATGCTGATGAAGGTTGATCAATTAGATCGAGAATTTCTGTATGTCAATTCACTCAGTAGTGGGATCGGTTCCAACGATATTGGTTTAGATCGCGGTCAATTGGGTAATGAACAAGTGGTTTCATTTAAGAAAATGGGAAACAAACTATTCATGATTCAGCCAAATCTTTACTATAGAGCTATTACCGACAATCAATTGGAAAAAGCATCGGTGGAGCAGGCATTTGCCAAATCGGTCTTGTATGGTTTTGATATTTTGGATCAGAATTCAGAATCCTATCTTATTGATATTAGTTCTTTTGTCAAAAGGGATTCTCATGGAGTCTCCAATCGTTTAGCGAGGATGAATCAAGGGTCTTATAAGTTAGATCTCTCCAAGTCAGCTATTAATTTAGATCGCACTCGATCCTTTCCAAAAAACACTGAGATCGATGTAATGCTCACTTTTAGTGGGGATGCGAAAGGATATTATATTCGTTCAGTAAGTCCCAATAGTAATTTAGTAACTGTAGCGACACATCATTCATTTATTGAATTGCCAGATGATAATTATAAGATGAGAATTTTTGATCCAAGATCAGGTGCTTATTCATACGATTATATGGATTATGCTAGTCCAGTTCAAGAACCTATTCTCAAACGTTTTACCATGCGTCATCGTCTAGAGAAAAAAAATCCTAATGCAGCTGTAAGTGAAGCCGTTGAACCGATTGTTTATTATTTAGACAATGGAACTCCAGAACCAGTTCGTTCTGCATTACTTGAAGGAGGTAGCTGGTGGAATCAAGCCTTTGAAGCTATCGGATACAAAGATGCATTTCAGGTTAAGATGTTACCTGATGATGCGGATCCATTAGATGTTCGTTATAACGTCATACAATGGGTACACCGCTCCACCAGAGGATGGAGTTATGGAGCCAGTGTTGCTGATCCAAGAACTGGTGAAATTATCAAAGGTCATGTAAGTTTGGGAAGTTTGAGAATTCGTCAAGACTTTATGATTGCTCAAGCACTTGCCAACAAGCCATTTGCAGATGCTGATGACAACGATCAAAAGATGTTAGATATGGCTTTAGCTCGTATTCGACAATTATCTGCTCATGAAATTGGACATACTCTTGGATTCCTACACAATTATGCGGCAAGTGCTGCTGGTAACATATCGGTAATGGATTATCCTCATCCACAAGTTAATTTAGAGGGTGATCAAATTGATTACAGCAAGGCATATGAAACAGGTATAGGAGCATGGGATAAAGTTTCAGTGGCTTATTCATATAGTGATTTTGGAATGGATGAATCAAAAGTTCTACCAAAATTGACCAGCATACTTGAAGATGCTAAGTCCAAAGGATTGTGGTTTATCACAGATCAGGATGCAAGACCAGCTTCCAGTGCTCATGCCAATGCTCATTTATGGGATAATGGTAAAGATATTATTGCAGAGTTGGACGCTATGTTAGCGCTTAGAGCAAAGGCGATCGATAATTTTAGCGTTGACAATATTCGAACAGGAGAACCATTATCAGTTCTTGAAGATGTTTTTGTCCCCCTTTATCTATATCATCGTTATCAAACAGAGGCTGTTGCTAAAGTTATTGGTGGAATGGTATTTGACTATCAGGTAAAAGGTTCTAATCAAGATGCTATGAAAGTGGTTTCAGCCAAGCGTCAGCGCCTTGCCTTAAAGAGCTTGCTCAAAACAATAGACGCTAATACGATTGCTGTTCCAAAAGAAAAACTCTCCTTGTTTCCTCCAAGAGCTTATGGATATGCTAGGGGTAGAGAATCATTTAAATCTAAAACCGGAGCGAGTTTTGATCCTTTTTCTGCCGCTGAAACTGCTGCAGATATCACTTTTAGTTTTGTGTTAAACCCAGAGCGTGCTTCAAGATTGATTCAGCAAAAAGCTTTGGATCCAAACCAATTGGGATTGGATGAAGTGATCGATCAATTGATTGATCAGACGGTTAAGCGATCTGAAAAATCACTTAAGGATCAATACTTAATAGAAACCAATAGAATCATTTCATTTCGATTGTTAGATCATCTCATGGCGCTTTCATCGAATAGCTCCGTATACGGTCAAGTCAATGCAATAGCCTCAAAGGCACTTTTAGATCTTTCAAAATCACTATCGAGTGATGATCAATTTTCATATGAAATGAAAAAGAGAATCGCTGATTTTTTTGATAACAAATACCAATTCAAACTTCCTGAAACACTTCAAATTCCAGATGGTTCACCAATTGGAATGGATTGTTTTAATTAATTCATTTACAGTATTTTATGGAAGTAAATTTAATTTCAGATACGATTACAAGACCCACTCCAGGAATGATCGATGCCATGATGAGTGCTCAGGTTGGAGATGATGTGTTTAAAGAAGATCCTACGGTCAATGAATTTGAAAATCGAGTAGCACAGCTTTTTGGTAAAGAAGCAGCTTTGTTTTTTCCAAGTGGAACTATGGCTAATCAAACAGCTATAAAAGTTCACACCCAGCCAGGTGAACAATTGATCTGTGATCACTATGCTCATATTTTTAATTATGAAGGAGGGGGAGTTAGTTTTAATTCTGGAGTATCATGCAAACTCGTAGAAGGAACTAGAGGAATGATGACCGCTGAGCAAGTTGAAGCAGCCATTAACCCACCAGATTTTTATCACAGTCCATTAACTTCCTTAGTTGAAATTGAAAACACGACCAATAAGGGAGGAGGTGCCTGTTACGATTTTTCAGAACTACAGAGGATTAGAGCTGTATGTGACAAGCACAATTTATCCTATCATCTAGATGGTGCACGCCTTTGGAACGCTGTTGTCGCAAAAGGAGAAAACTTTTTGCAGTACGGAAACTTATTCGATTCGATCAGTGTGTGTTTTAGTAAGGGATTAGGGTGTCCTGTTGGATCGGTTGTAGTCGGTTCCAAGGATTTTATCCACAAGGCTCTTAGAGTTCGAAAGATTTTTGGAGGAGGGATGAGACAAGCAGGTTATTTGGCTGCAGCTGGTATTTACGCCTTAGACAACCATATAGAATCCTTAGCTTTAGACCATCAAAAAGCAGCTGAAATAGGAGCTGTACTTTCCAAAAAGTCATCTATTTTAAAGGTCGAACCAGTAGAGACCAATATTGTCATCTTCGAGCTCAATACCGATTGTATATCTGAGGAAAAATTTAATAAGTTTTTAGATGATCATCAAATTCGAATCATTGCTATGGGAGGAGGAAAACTTCGCATGGTCACTCATAGAGATTATACTGATTCCATGCACGAGTATTTAATTTCAGTCTTAGAACAACTAGATTAAGAGAAATAGGTAACTTTGCGCTTTCAAAATTGAATAGATGACAAAAGCACCCCTAGCAAAGAAAATCGATACTGTTTTATCAAATCATTCAGTAGATCGTTTGGATCCCTATTACTGGATGAACAAGCGTGATTCAAAAGAAGTTTTGGATTATTTAGAGGCTGAAAATAACTATTATAAGCAAGAGACAAAGGATACTGAAGCATTTCAAGAAATGCTTTTTGAGGAAATGAAATCTCGGATCAAAGAGGATGATGAATCAGTTCCTTTTAAAAAGAATGGCTATTGGTATATTACTAAATTTGAAAAGGGTAAAGAATATCCAATTTATACCAGAAGAAAAGAAACTCTTGAGGCTCCAGAAGAGTTGTTGTTTGATTGCAATCAAATGGCAGCGGGATTTTCGTACTTTCATTTAGGTTCTTTTTCAGTAAGTCCCGACAATAAATTAGCAGTATACAGTGTAGATACCGTCTCTAGAAGACAATATACTTTGCATGTAAAAGATTTAGTGAGTGGTCAGATTCTAGAAGATAAAATCGTCAATACTTCGGGTTCAGCTAGTTGGGCTAATGACAATAAAACTTTATTCTATTCTCTAAAAGACGAGCAAACTTTAAGATCTATTGGGATCTATCGCCATCAATTAGGAATTGATAAGGATCAGTTGATGTATCATGAAGAAGATGATACCTTTAGTGTTTTTGTTTCAAAATCTAGATCAGGAAAGTATATCGTAATCGGTTCATCCAGTACTCTAACTTCTGAATACAGAATTTTAAATGCAGATCAACCCCTAAGTGAATTTAAATTATTCACCGAAAGACAAAGAGGATTAGAATACGACATATCGCATTTTGAAGATCATTTTTACATCCTCACAAACAAGGATGAGGCTTTAAATTTTAAGGTGATGCGAACACCTATTGAAAAGACTTCAATAGAGAATTGGGTAGATTTTATCGCACACGATTCTAAATCATTAATAGAAGACTTTACGAGTTTTAAGAAGTTCTATGTACTCGCTACTAGAGAAAATGGTTTAACTCGTATTAAAATTGCTAGTTGGGATCATGAAACCTCTTATGAGATTCCCTTTGACAACGAAACTTATACAGCCTATATTGGATCCAATCCTGAGTTTGATTCTCTTGAATTGCGCTATGGATACACGAGTTTGATTGAACCGAATTCGGTCTACAACTTTCATATGGAGTCTAGGGAAAAGACCTTGTTAAAACAAGTCGAAGTATTAGGAGGAAAATTTGATTCTAACAACTATATACAAGAGCGTATTTGGGCTACAGCAGAGGATGGGGTTCAAGTTCCGATATCACTAGTTTATCACAAAGACACTCCATTAGATGGAACTAGTCCTTTGTTTCAATATGGATACGGTTCTTATGGACATACGATTGATCCTTCTTTTTCATCATTGAGATTGAGTTTGTTAGATCGTGGTTTTATTTATGCAATAGCCCATATTAGAGGTTCAGAATATATGGGAAGAGAATGGTATGAAACAGGTAAGCTCCTTCAAAAGATGAATACTTTTACCGATTTTATCGCTTGTTCAAAGCATTTGATCGCTCAAAACTATACAAGCGAACAAGGATTATTTGCTTATGGTGGTTCTGCAGGTGGTTTGTTGATGGGAGCAGTGATGAATATGGCTCCTAAGCTCTATAAGGGGATTGTAGCGAACGTTCCCTTTGTCGATGTTGTTACCACTATGTTAGACGATTCAATACCACTGACAACAGGGGAGTATGACGAATGGGGAAATCCTAATCAAAAGGAGTATTTTGATTATATGCTCTCCTATTCTCCCTATGATCAAGTAAGTGCACAGGAGTATCCAAATACGCTGATTATCACTGGCTATCACGATTCACAAGTACAGTACTGGGAGCCTGCAAAGTGGGTTGCAAAACTCAGAGATTTAAAAACAGATTCGAATCAATTGTACTTTTCAATTAATATGGATGCTGGACACGGCGGTGCCTCAGGTCGCTTTGAATCACTAAAAGAAGTAGCACAGGAGTATTCCTTTATAATCAATCTTGCAAATAAAGCTTAGTTTACTAAAAATTACTTAATTTTGTTCCGAATTACAAAGACGACCCCTATGTCAAACAAAATTCAAGCACACGACTCTATACTCAAACTTATAGGAAACACCCCTTTAGTTAAACTTCACAAATCAGTTGCTTCTTTTTCTGGAGACTATTACGCAAAAGTAGAAGCCTTTAACCCTGGACATTCTGCTAAAGATAAAATTGCACTTCACATTATTGAATCTGCTGAAGAAAAAGGAATTTTAAAAGAGGGAGACACTATTGTAGAAACCACTTCTGGTAATACTGGTTTTTCTGTTGCGATGGTAAGTGCTATTAAAGGTTATAAGTGTATTTTGGCTGTGAGTTCAAAATCTTCACCAGACAAAATAGATATGCTTCGCTCTATGGGAGCAGAGGTGCATGTTTGTCCAGCACATGTTGCTGCAGATGATCCTCGTTCTTATTATGAAGTCGCAAAGCGCATTCACAAAGAAAACCCTGGATCGATATACATCAATCAATATTTTAACGATTTAAACACGGAAGCTCATTTTAAGTCCACTGGACCTGAAATTTGGGACCAGATGGCAGGTGAAATCACTCATTTGGTAGCTTGTAGTGGTACAGGAGGCACGATCTCTGGAACTGCACAGTACCTAAAGTCTAAAAATCCTGACATTCAAATTATTGGTGTAGACGCCTATGGTTCTATTCTCAAAAAATACCACGAGACTGGAGAGATTGATCCAAATGAAATCTATCCGTATCGAATTGAAGGATTAGGTAAAAACCTTATACCTACGGCTACTGATTTTAATGTGATCGACCGTTTTGTAAAAGTAAAAGACGGTGAAAGTGCTCATATGGCCAGAGCGATCTCAAAATCAGAAGGAATTTTTGTAGGATATACTTCGGGTGCGGCACTTCAAGCTGTAAAACAACTCAATGATGAGGGTGTTTTTGATGAAAATTCAAAGGTAGTTGTCATCTTCCCTGATCACGGGTCACGTTATATGTCTAAAGTTTATTCTGACGAGTGGATGAGTGCTCAAGGATTTATGGAAATAGCTAAGGAAAAAGAAAAAGTATTGCGTTAAAATTCACGCACATTACAAGAGTCAAAACGACCTCTATGGGGTCGTTTTTTTTTGTCTCTTTAATATTTAATTCTTAATAAATTTATAATTACTTTTGCACCAAAACCAATCAAAGTCTATGAGAGATATATTTGATAGAATTAGGGAAAATAAAGGTCCATTAGGAAAATGGGCTTCTCAAGCTGAAGGCTATTTTGTATTTCCTAAATTAGAAGGACATATTTCAAATCGAATGAAATTTCAAGGTAAAGAAGTAATTACCTGGAGTATCAACGATTATTTAGGTATGGCAAATCTTCCAGAAGTGATCAAAGCAGATGCTGATGCAGCTGCTGCACATGGTGCAGCCTATCCAATGGGAGCCAGAATGATGAGTGGCCATACCGACTTTCACGAACAATTACAACAAGAACTTGCTGCATTTGTAAACAAAGAAGCGGCTTACCTTTTAAATTTTGGATATCAAGGTATAATGTCTGCTATTGATGCCTTAGTTTCAAAAGACGATATTATTGTTTACGATGTAGATGCTCATGCTTGTATTATTGATGGTGTTCGTTTACATATGGGTAAGCGATTTACTTTTAAACACAACGATGTTGCGTCATTAGAAAAAAACTTAGAGCGTGCTACAAAGATGGCTGAACAAACTGGAGGAGGTATTTTAGTGATCTCTGAAGGGGTGTTTGGAATGAGAGGTGAACAAGGTAAACTAAAAGAAATTGTTGAGCTTAAGAAAAAGTTCAACTTTAGATTGTTAGTCGATGATGCTCACGGTTTTGGTACACTTGGTAAAACAGGAGCTGGAGCAGGTGAGGAGCAAGGAGTTCAAGACGATATCGATGTTTATTTTGCAACTTTTGCTAAATCAATGGCAGGTATTGGAGCGTTCTTAGCTGCAGATCAAGAAATCATCGACTACTTAAAATACAACCTAAGATCTCAAATGTTTGCTAAATCATTACCAATGATTTACGTAAAAGGAGGATTAAAGCGTTTGGAATTATTAAGAACCAAGCCAGAACTCAAGGCAAAACTTTGGGAGAATGTAAACGCACTTCAAAATGGTTTAAAAGATGCAGGATTTGATATTGGAACTACAACTTCTTGTGTAACTCCAGTATATCTCAAAGGAAGTATCCCTGAGGCGATGGCTCTTGTTAAAGACCTTAGAGAAAATTATGGAATTTTCTGTTCTATTGTAGTGTATCCTGTAATTCCAAAGGGATTAATCTTATTGCGTTTAATTCCAACTGCAACTCACACAATGGAGGATATCGAAATCACCCTAAAAGCATTCTCTAGTATTAGAGAGCGTTTAGAAAACGGTACTTATAAGCGATTATCAGCTGCTGTTTCTAAGGCGATGGGAGAATAATCAAATCGAAAATAGATCTATAAAAATAGCCCTGTTATCAGGGCTATTTTTTTGTTTTATATTTACTCGTTCGGTTAGTTAATACCAAACTTATAGGTGTTTCTCTTTTTGTAAACCTCTGGTTTAAATTCGGTCCATAACTTTTTTATTGCCAGATTATTGACAAGTTCAGGAGTTCTGACACAATTGACAACTCCGATCTTTTCAAAAGACTTGTAAAAGTGACTAAACAGCATGGCAGTGACCCCTTTGTTTTGATATTTTGGATGTACTCCAATAAGGTAAAAAATAGCGTCAGGATTGTTTTTCTTCGCTTTTAAAAGATGATAGAATCCAAAGGGGAATAGTTTTCCTTTTGCTTTTTGAAGTGCTCTTGAAAATGAAGGCATGGTGATTGCAAAACAGATCATTTCACCCTCATTCGTAAAGACAAATTTAATGTATTCAGGGTTGATAAAACTGATAAATTTCTTTGTTAAGTAGTCCTTTTGAACCTGTGTGATTGGAACAAATGAAGACAGAACAGCATAGGACTCATTAAAGAGATCAAACATTTGATCTACATAAGGAAGTAGTTCTTTGGTTGAGTGAAAGTTTTTTACGTGAAGACCCAATCGGTGTCCTAATATTTTATCGAGTTTTTCAAATTTAGTATTGTCGATATTACTAAATGGGAATCGATTTTCTTCGTATTCTTTCTCAACTGTAAAACCGTATTTTTTATAGTGTTCTACATAATAGGGATGATTGTACCAAGTAATCATGGTTCCAATCGTATCAAAGCCTTCAACCAATACTCCAACCTTATCTAAATTAGAGAATCCTACAGGGCCTTCCATATAGGAGAGTCCATTGGCTTTTCCAATCTCATAGACCTTGTCTAAGAGGATCTTAGAAACTTCATAATCATCAACAAAATCAAACCAACCAAAGCGCATTTTTGACACCTTTTGCTCATTAATTTCAATCCAATTGATAATTGCAGCAATTCTTCCGACAATTTTTCCGTTTTTATAAGCGAGAAAATACTGAGCCTGAGCTGTTTTAAAAACAGGATTTTTGTCCTCTTGAAACTGTTCCAACTCTTCCTTAATCAAAGGAGGAACCCAATAGGGAGAGTCTTTGTATAACTCAAATGGAAAAGTGACAAATTTCTTGAGCTCTTTTTCGTTTTGAACTTCTTTTAAATGTATCATTATTTGAAGTGATTATCCACTCTGATCGATGCACCTAAACCAAAGAAAAGTCTCGATGGAGTCTCTTTAAAGTTTGTCCCAAGGAAGGCATCAACTTGAATATTTTTGTTAATTAAATAAGCTCCACCAGTCCTGATTATTTCATCTGCATAATAATCATTGATAATACTTTGCCCTTCAACAAAGAGACTTAGTTTGTAGTATTTTCTAAAACTGTGAACTAAAGTGCTGGTAATTGAATACTCTCGATTAGAAGCAGGTTTGTCGATAGAGAAATTAGTAACCAACACCCAATAAGGACTTAAATGTTGTTGTAAAATCAACATTTCTTTGTCGTATATAGTGGTGTAGGTATTACTAGTGGGATCATAGGGATCAAACCTATTGAATAAACTTTCTTTTTTGTGTATGTTGAGTCCTGCATAAATAGAAACAACAGGTATTAAGTTCTTTAAAACAAATCGATGGTTGTTTTTCCAAGAGTAATAATCAGGTTCAGCAAACTGATGAGGATCGTAGATCAAAACTTTAAATCCGAATCGATTCTTAAAGATACCTTTGGCATTGATGTTTTCTAAATGATCAATTTTAGAACGACGACCAAATTCATAGATGAGTTCTACTCGTTCTTTAAACCCAAATCTAAAGGTTGATTCAATATCGTTGATGTGATAATCACTATCGGGATAAATATGAGTTTGATGATCAGTACTGTATAAGGATTCTAATTGATAAACAGCTTCTCCAACTGTATAGGCTCCCATGGTTCGACCAGGAGTGTTAGAATTGATGATATCGGTGTACTGTGCTCTAGATGTAGTTGAAGTTAAAAGTAATCCAATCACAAATAGGAAGGTGTAGTTAAATTGATTGGGTACTGATTGAATTCTTGAAAAATATTTTGTTCGTTCTAACATCGTTTAAAAATCTAGAATTGTATTTTTGATAAAATTAATAAAGTTAATGGGTTTTTTTACTACAGTTCTCTATTTTATATTAGGTATTTACGTTTTTGGTTTTCTCTTAAGGTTGGCTTCTCCTTATATTATGAAGTATATTTTGAAGCGATTTGAAAAGAAAATGGGTGGTTTTCAAGATCCATTTGATCAAAAAAGATCAACTAAATCAAAACAACCGTTAAAAGAAAAGGATGAAATCGTCGGAGATTACATTGATTTTGAAGAAGTTAAAGATGATGAATAAATTAGTTAGTTCGATAAAACACCTAGGGGTTGTAGCCCTTTTTGCAATTATTGCAGTAGGATTCTTTTATCCAATCCTTCAATCGAAGGTATTGTATCAATCAGATATCGTCCAATATATTGGGATGTCTAAACAACAAAAGGATCACAAATTAGCTACAGGGGAGGAGACTTTTTGGACTAATGCTGCTTTTGGCGGGATGCCAACCTATCAATTAGGAGCTCGATATCCCTATCATTTTATAAAGAATATCGATTCTGCACTTCGATTTTTACCCAGACCTGCTGATTATTTATTTCTACTCTTTTTGAGTTTTTACGTTCTGATGTTAAGTCTAAAAGTTGAGTATAGACTTGCAATCTTAGGAGCCTTAGGCTTTGGTTTATCGACCTATTTCTTAGTGGTGTTATCTGTTGGACACAACGCAAAGGCTCATGCGATTGCCTATTTGCCATTATTGTTTTCGGGTATGGTGCTCGTCTTTAGAAAAAAGTATTTAACAGGAGCTGTCTTAACAGCCCTCGCCATGGGATTGGAGCTTGTAGCAAACCATTATCAGATGACGTATTACTTTTTGCTCTTCTGTTTGGCACTAGGAATTGTATTTTTGATCAAGGCTTTTAAAGAAGGAGAACTAAAACCTTATTTTACTCAAATAAGTGTCCTTATTGGTGCAGTTCTTTTGGGAATTAGTATTAACGCTACCTCTATCTTGGCAACTTCGGAGTATTCTGAGTGGAGTACAAGAGGAGCTTCTGAACTCAGTATTGATCCTGAAGGAAAACCCAAAGCACCAAGTGTAGGTCTTGATTATGATTATATCACGGAATATTCCTATGGTATTTTTGAAAGCCTCAATTTATACGTGCCTCGATTATTAGGTGGTTCTGGATCGGAGCAATTATCACAAGACTCTCATTTGTTTCAATTTTTAAACAATCAAGGAGTTCCCGTTCAGTCGATTCAACAATTTATTTCTCAAGCCCCACTGTATTGGGGAGATCAACCAATAGTTGCAGGTCCAGCCTATATTGGAGCGATCGTGATTTTTTTCTTCGTATTAGCACTGTTTTTTTATAAAGGCCGTTATCGATTACCACTGTTAATTGGAACTGTCTTATCTATTGCATTATCGTGGGGTAAGAATTTTGAGTTACTAACTACTTTAATGATCGATTATTTTCCGCTTTACGACAAGTTTAGAGCGGTTTCTTCAGCTCAAATACTTGCAGAGTTAACCATACCTGTATTTGCTTTTTTAGGGCTAAAATCCTTTTTAAATGATTCAGATGATGCCTATAAAATTAAACTTCTTCAAAAGATTCTCTTAGGATTTATCTCTTTTGGTGTGGTTTTGTTTGGACTTAGCTTTTTATTTGAATTTCAAGGAGGAATGGATCCTTATTTCAGGTATAATTACGGAGATGAATTCGTAGACGTCTTAGTCAAAGATCGAAGATCTGTGTATATAAGTGATGTATTTAGATCAACTGTTTATGTGATTCTTTCAGCGTCTTTATTGTGGATTTACACCAAGAAACGATTTAGTTCCAACTATTTTTATATCGGTTTGGGACTTTTAATCCTTCTCGATTTAGGTGGAGTAGCCAAACGTTATCTCAATAGTGATAATTTTGTTTCATCAAAAGAGATGAACAAACCTTTTGTCGCATCTGACATCGATAAAAGAATAGCTCAAGATAAATCACATTACCGCGTCTTTGATTATACTGAGGGAATCAATGGAGCTCGTACCTCTTATTTTCACAACTCAATAGGAGGCTATCACGCTGCCAAACCAAGAGTTATTCAGGAATTATTTGAATATCACATAGCCAGAGAATCTTGGGAACCACTTCGTATGCTCAATGTGAAATACGTGATGCAAAAAGATGAGAAGGGGGAACAAAGTTTAATTGTCAATGAGGAAGCTAATGGAAATGCTTGGTTTGTACAAGCTCTGAGTACTTTTGATTCTCAAGATTATATCATGACTCGATTAGGAGCAACATCGACTAGACATGAAGCGATTGCCGTAAAAGAGGAGATTGATTCACAGATTCCTTCTGTATTCTCTAGAACTGATCAAGCTATTATCCAATTAGAATCTTATACACCCGATCATTTAATCTATAGTAGTTCGAATCCAGATGATGGTTTTGCAGTGTTTTCAGAGCTCTATTATAAAAATGGATGGAATGCCTATATGGATGGCGAGTTAGTACCCCATTACAGAGTCGATTACGCTCTAAGAGGCCTCTTTATTCCAAAAGGAACTCATAACATTGAATTTAAATTTGAACCTCAGGTAGTCAAAACTGGCTCAATGATACAATTGGTGAGTTTTGTGTTCCTTTTGATTTTAATCGGTTTCACTGCTTATCGTCAGTTGAAGAACGAATAATACGACTATGAAGAAAGTACTTCTAATCCTATATTATTGGCCACCTGCAGGAGGACCAGGAGTACAACGATGGTTAAAATTTGTTAAGTATTTTAAGGAGTTCGACATAGAACCAATACTTTATATTCCTTCAAATCCTCATTATCCATTAAGAGATGCATCTTTGATAAATGAGGTTCCAGCAGATTTAAAGATTTACAGTCAACCAATTAATGAACCTTATCGCTGGGCTTCTAAGCTCTCTAAGAAGAAAACGAACGATTTGAGTTCCGGTGTTGTAGGAGCTAAGAATAAGTCACTATTATCAAAGCTTATGTTATTTATTCGTGGTAATTTCTTTATACCTGATGCCCGAAAATCATGGGTAAAGCCTTCAATTTCTTATTTGAAAAAGGTGTTAGAAAAAGAAGGAATTGATACGGTTATTACAACTGGACCACCTCATTCATTACACTTAATTGGGATGGGACTACAGAAGGCATCTAAAATAAAGTGGTTAGCAGATTTTAGAGATCCTTGGACTAGTATTCACTATCAAGACAAACTTTATATGAGTGAATGGGCTAATCGTAAGCACAAGCGATTGGAGTCAAAAGTATTAAATGCTGCGAATGTTATCTGCGTTACCAGTCCTTCTACTAAAAGTTCTTTTCAGCGCATCACTTCCAAACCGATTCTTTTAATCACCAACGGATTTGATACAGAAGTCGAAACTTCAGTAGCTTTAGATTCTCATTTTAGTTTGACGCATATAGGAAGTTTACTTTCCCAGCGCAATCCCAAAATGTTGTGGAGTGTTTTAAAGGATTTATGTGAGGAGGAATCAGGTTTTAAGGAAGATTTAAAATTGATTTTTGTCGGCAAAACAGATCCTCAAATTATTGAGCAATTAAGTGATTTCAATCTTGAGGCTAATTTTGAAAATGTAGGATATGTATCCCACCAAGAAGCGATTAAATATCAGAAAAAAACTCAAATATTATTGCTGATCGAAAGCTTTGACTCTAATGTAGCACAAATTATTCCTGGGAAATTATTTGAATACCTCTCTGCAAACCGCCCCATTATAGCTATTGGGCCAGAGTCTTGGGATGTAGACCAACTATTAGCGGATAGCAATGCTGGTACTGCCTATGCCTTAGATGATACAAATTCATTAAAAAACGATATCTTAACCTATTATAGGCTCTACAAAAGAGGTGACTTACATATTGATTCGAGTGGAATTGAGGCTTATCATCGAAGAGCGCTTACTGAGAAAATGTCAAAAATCCTATGGGAATTGTAATTCAACAATCGGTTAAAAATACCTTGAGTACCTATTTAGGTTTTGCGGTAGGTGCACTTAATACCTTGGTGTTTTACACTCACTTTATGAGTGCTTCTAATTACGGTGTTGTCGCTTTAATGCTTTCCATTGCTACTGTTGGAGCTCCTTTTATTCTCTTTGGCTCACATCAGGTATTGATTCGATATTATCCAAAGTTTTCCTCTTCAGATCAATCAAAATTGATGGGTTTTTCATTTTTGATTCCATTTGTAATGTCTTTTATCGTTGGAATTCTCATCTCTATTTTTGAGCAACCACTTATTAGTTTTATTCAAAGTGATTCCCAGCTCCCTTCTTATTTTCTTTGGTATGTCTATCTCATAGGGGTCTTTATGGCTTTTTTTGAGTATTTCTACGCTTTAAGTAGAGCTTCCTTACAATCTGTTTTAGGAAATTTTGCTAAAGAAGTATTTCACAGAGTCTTAATTGCCATAGGGCTTTTGGCCTTGTCATTTGAGTTGTTGACCATAGATTCGTTTATGTTTTTATTAGTGGTTGTTTATGCACTTCGACTTTTATTGATGATGTATTACAGTTTAAAAGTCACTACTAATAGGTGGTCCTTTAAGTTGTCTTTTTCTATAAAACCCTTGTTTTTATATGCCCTTGTAATGTTGATGGGATCCGCAGCAGCTTTAGCGATTTTAGAAGTCGATAAGATCATGATTAATTTGTATTTAGATCTCAATCAAGTAGCCTATTATACGGTGGCAGTATTTATAGCGACATTAATTGCTGTACCCTTTAGAGCCATGCATCAAATAACGCTGCCAATAACTGCTAAATTAATTGCTGATGAAAATTTTGAGGGACTCTTGGATCTTTATAAGAAAAGTAGTTTAAACCTAAGTATTGTTACTGCTTTGGTGATGATTCTTTTATTAGTAAATATTGAAAATCTCTATCAATTTATTCCTGAGAATTACTCTCAAGCAATCTTTGTTGTTTATCTTTTGGGAATTGCTAAGTTTTTGGATGCGAGTCTTGGTATCAATAATGCGATTATCAACAATTCTCCTTTCTACGCATATGTCTTGGGATTTGGAGTCGTGTTGGCAATTTTAACGGTACTTTTTAATATGTGGTTATTGCCTGTTTACGGGATCGTTGGAGCAGCTTATGCTTCTTTATTTGCTCTATTGATTTACAATGTATTAAAGTTAGTATTGGTGATGGTTAATTATAAAATGCAACCGTATTCTTTAAAGACTTTAGTAATTGTTGTGATATCAGTATTGATTTACTATGCTGTTACTAATATGAGTAGTGCTAGCAATATCTATATCGATCTGCTGATAAAGAGTTTCGTAACTCTATTTGTCTTTGTGGGAATCTCTTATAAAATCAAACTCTCAATGAGCCTTAATGATTTGATTGATAGAGTTTTGAGAAGAAATTAATGAAGTTTTTCTTTAAGGTATTTAGCTGTGTGAGATTTGGTGTTATTTGCAACCTCTTCGGGAGTTCCACAGGCGATGAGACATCCACCTTTATCACCACCCTCCAGTCCTAGATCGATAAGGTAATCGGCACTCTTGAGCATATCGATGTTGTGTTCAATAAGTAGGATAGAATGGCCGTTTTCTAATAGTGCATTAAAGGAGGCTAAGAGTTTAGCGATATCGTGAAAATGAAGCCCCGTAGTTGGCTCATCAAAAATGAATAAGGTGTGGTTGTCTTTAGATCCCTTCAATAGGAAAGAAGCTAATTTAATTCGTTGTGCCTCACCACCAGAAAGGGTAGAAGAGGCTTGTCCTAAGGCGACATATCCAAGACCAACTGCTTCTAGTGGTTGTAGTTTTTTAGCTATTTTTTGTTCTCGATGCTTAGTAAAGAAGTCAAGAGCATCACTAACGGTCATGTGTAAGACATCGTTGATATTCTTTCCCTCGAATTTAATTTCTAAGATTTCTTTTTTAAAACGCTTTCCTTTACAAACGTCACATTCGATATGAATATCAGCCATAAATTGCATTTCAACGGTGATTTCTCCTTCACCTTTACATTTGTCACAGCGCCCTCCGTCGACATTAAAAGAGAAGTGTTTGGGTTGGTATCCTCTAAGTTTACTTAGGGGTTGTTTGGTGAACAAACTTCTGATGTCATCATATGCCTTGATATAGGTGACTGGATTGGATCTGGATGATTTCCCTATTGGGTTTTGATCGATAAATTCTACCTCTTTTAAATCTTTAGAATGAATTTGATAAGTACTGTGTTGTCCTATTTTTTGACCGTATCCACCGAGTTCTTTCACTACTATCGGATAGATGAGATTTTTTACAAGGGTGCTTTTACCACTTCCAGACACACCGCTAATAGCTGTGAGTGATTTAAGAGGTATTTTTAAGTCTATATTCTTTAAATTGTTTTCTCTTCCTCCTTTAATTTCAATATAGTCCTTAGAAGTTCTTCTTTTTTGAGGAATAGGTATTTCTAAGCTTCGATTGAGGTATTGTGCCGTCAAGCTATTGGAAGCCAGTAATTCTTTTAAGCTTCCATAGGCAACAAGAGAACCACCATGTGTTCCCGCTTCAGGTCCAATATCGATCACTAGATCAGCTGCCTTGATGATATCCTCGTCGTGTTCGACTACGATCACTGTATTGCCCAATGCTTTGAGCGATTTGAGGACTTCAATAAGATTTTCAGTGTCCTTAGGGTGCAAGCCGATGCTGGGTTCGTCTAAGATATACATAGATCCTACAAGAGAACTGCCTAAGGAAGTCGCCAGGTTGATACGCTGACTCTCTCCACCAGACAACGAATTTGATTTTCTGTTGAGATTCAAATAGGGGAGTCCTACCTTTAAAAGGTATTCGATTCTAGAGTTGATTTCAATAAGAATTCTCTTAGCTACTTGCTGCTCGTAATCAGTAAGTTGGAGTTCTTTGAAGAATACCGCTAATTCATCGATAGGTAAAACGACTAATTCTTGTATACTAGCACCACCTACCTTAACATAAGAAGTTTCCTCTTTTAATTTGGTTCCTTTACAGCTAGGGCAAATGGTTTTTCCTCTAAATCGAGCGAGCATGACCCTATTGTGAACCTTGTAATTCTTTTTCTCAAGTTTGTCAAAGAAGGGATGAAGTCCTGTAAATCCTTTGGCTCCATTCCAAACTAAATCTTGTTGCTCTTTTGACAACTCACACCATGGCTTGTGAATCGAAATAGTGTAATCTGCAGCTACATTGATTAGCTTATCTAAGTATCGCTGCATGCTTTTTCCTCTCCAAGGAGCAATGGCTTCTTCGTAGATGGAAAGGTTGGTGTTGGGAATGACTAAATCTGGATCGATTCCAACGATATCACCATATCCTTCACAGTTAGGACAGGCACCATAAGGGTTGTTAAAGCTGAAAAAATGAGTGTTAGGTTCTGTAAAACTCATTTGATCCATTTCAAACTTATTGTTGAATTCCTGAGCCTTATTGCTTTTGAGGTCTAAAACTCTAAGACTTCCTTTTCCTTCAAAGAAGGCGAGTTCAATGGTGTTTTTTAATCGATTGATAAAATCTTCGTCCTCAGCTAGGACAATACGATCAACAACGAGTTCAAAGGAAGATGGGATATTCTCTATGGGTTCACTGATTTTGATGACTTCTCCATTGGCGTAAATTCTAGCATAGCCTTGCTTTACGAGAAGATCAATGGTCTTAGAGGGTTGTTTTTTATCCGTAATATGAACGGGAGCGAGTAATAAAAGTCTTGTTCTGAGCTCAAAGGATTGAATGTAGTCTAACACATCTTGAAGCTTGTGTTTTTTTACTTCCTCACCACTTATAGGAGAATAGGTTCTTCCAATTCTCGAAAAGAGCAATTTTAAATAATCGTAAATCTCAGTTGAAGTTCCAACGGTAGATCTAGGGTTGGTGGTATTGACTTTTTGTTCAATAGCAATTGCTGGAGCAATACCCAGTATGCTATCTACTAGTGGCTTGTCCAGTTTCCCAAGAAATTGCCTTGAATAGGAAGAAAGACTCTCAATATAACGACGTTGTCCCTCAGCATAAAGCGTATCAAAGGCTAAAGATGATTTTCCAGAGCCAGAAAGTCCCGTTATCACCACTAATTGATTTCTGGGAATAGCAACATCTAAATTCTTAAGGTTGTGCAATTTAGCGCCCTTAATTAGAATGTTTTCTCTTGGATTATAGTCTTTTAAATCGATCATAGGTCAAAAGATAAATATACTATCGATATCAAAAATCTCCTAATCAAATGAATTCTTTTCTTTTGATATTTAATTGGAATCAAATGATTTTTTTTCTATATTTAAACTTATAACAATAACAAACAACGCCTATAGCATAAGTTACTTTTAAATTTTAGTGTATAACCATCACAAGATCAGTTTATTATTGGTCTTTGTGTTGTATTTAAAGTAACTTATGAACTCAACAGAACTAGATGCTCATTTAGTAAGGCGTTATCTCAACGGAGAGGAAACTGCACTTCACAAACTCATTGTCAATCACCAATCTCGTGTTAAGGGATTTATATTTTCTAAGGTAAAAGATAGAGATATCACTGAAGATATTTTTCAAGACACCTATATCAAAGTGATCAAATCGCTTCGCAAAGGATCTTATAACGAAGAGGGTAAGTTTTTGCCATGGGTGATGAGAATCGCCCACAATTTAATTGTGGATTACTTCAGAAAACAAAACAAGGTTCCAACCCTTTCAAATGCCATGGAATTTGATATATTTTCTGTGATTTCTGATGATTCACTTCACATGGAAGAGCGATTGGTTAAAAGCCAAATAGAACTTGAAGTCAAAGAATTGGTGACTCGATTACCTAAAGATCAAAAAGAAGTTATTGAAATGCGTATGTATCGAGATATGAGTTTTAAAGAGATTTCAGAAAATACAGGGGTAAGTATCAATACAGCCCTTGGTAGAATGCGCTATGCCTTACAAAATATCAGAAAAGAAATTGAAGCTAAAAAGCTAGTTTTAAGTTACTAACACAATAATATTAAAATAATAACGTTATAAGGTTGATGAATAATTCAACCATTAACCAAATCGAAACTCAAAATAGTCTTCAATTCTATCGAATTGACAGTCTGTTGTTTATAGGTATGTTTTCACAAGCGTATTATACTGTAGCCTGTGGAAATGATCATTTGGAGTTTATTTTGAACTAGATTTTTTCAAGTACTCGTTAATCACAGAAGCTCTTCCTATGGTTTTTGTGATGATGTCTTTTTCTAAATCCCAACCTCTCGCTGGAGAATACTCTCGACCGTACCAAATTATTTGAAGGTGGAGTTTGTTCCATTTGTCTTTTGGAAACAACCTTTTAGCATCTTTTTCTGTTTGAACTACATTTTTACCATTGGAAAATCCCCAACGATACATCAAACGATGAATATGAGTGTCTACAGGAAAAGCGGGGATGTTAAATGCCTGTGAAATCACAACTGATGCAGTTTTATGACCAACCGCTGGAAATTGTTCTAGTTTCTCAAGTTCTTTTGGAACTATGCCTTCGTACTTTTCAACCAATATTTTTGACAATCCGAAAATACCTTTAGATTTCATTGGAGAAAGTCCAACAGGTTTTATAATCTCTCTGATTTCGTCAACACTTAGTTTGATCATATCATAGGGGTTATCTGCCTTTGCAAAAAGCAATGGTGTGATTTGATTGACTCGAACATCGGTGGATTGTGCTGAGAGCAATACAGCAATTAAAAGCGTATAAGGATCCTTGTGATCAAGAGGAACAGGAACCTCTGGGTAAAGTTCTTCTAAGGTATCTATTGTGAATTTTACTTTTTCAGCTTTGGTCATTTTTGTACTTTTATAGTTAAATATAAGATTCTTATGAAAACTCTAAAAGTAGGAGATGTAGTTCCTGAATTCAAAGTCTTAGATGAAGAGGCTAAAGTTGTTAAACTCAGCGATTTTAAAGATAAAAAATTAATTGTTTTTTTCTATCCTAAGGCTTCAACTCCTGGCTGTACTATGGAGGCTTGTAACCTGAGGGACAATTACCAACTATTACTCGATAAAGGATATGCTATGATTGGTGTAAGTGCAGACTCGGCTCAAAGACAGAAAAACTTTAAAACAAAATATGAGTTTCCGTTTCCACTCATCGCAGATGAGGACAAAGAATTAATCAATTTGTTTGGAGTATGGGGTCCAAAGAAATTTATGGGTAGGGAATACGATGGAATTCACAGAATGACCTTTATCGTTGAAAATTCAAAAGTGATTCGTGTGATCGATAAGGTAAAGACCAAAGATCACGTAGCACAAATTCTAGAGGAAGTCTAGTTTATTTCAATAGTTTTTAATCGTTTTTCCTTATTGGTAAAGAGGTGTTTTTCTTTGATGATTTCTGCAATTCCAGGAGGCACCATCTTTTCCCAATCAGGATCACCATTGGTAATCATATCGTGAACATGTCCAGACATGATTCCTAATATTTCGTGATCGTAATCGATGATATCCATTACCTTTCCATTGTACTTGAAAAATTTGTACAACTCTTTCATTCTAGGATGAACCTTTAAGGTATTCGAAGTAATGATTTCTCCGTTGCGTTCATCTCTCATAGGGTAAAGGTATACCTTGAGGTTTTTAAAGAACAGTTTACCAAAAGCTTCTAGGATACCACCACTGAGATGTCTGTAGTACTTTTCGTCAAAAATCGCCTCCAAGTTGTTGACCCCCATGGTAAGGCCAATTCGCTCTTTGGTAAAACTGTGGAAGTATTCTACTAATTTATAGTACTCTTGGAAGTTGGAGATGATTACATTATGCCCTAAATGACAGAGTAAATCAGCTCGATCTAAGAAGTCTTGCTCGTCAATTTCACCAGAAACTCTAAGGTTTGACAAGGTAATCTCAAAAACGACCATAGTCCTCTCTATATCCACTGAGTTTTCATGTCTGAATATTTCAAGAGATTTATTGAGCATGTCCTGATTGACACATGTTACTGGTCTAAAACGACCTCTGATCGCCAAAATGTTCTTTTTGTAAAGAACAGCTGCTGGCAGTACATTATTTCCGTCAGGACCAAACATTACTGCATTGGTCATTCCATTTCGAACGAGTTGTAAACTCATCAGACGGTTGTCAACTTTGTGAAATGCTGGCCCTGAAAAATTCACCATATCAATTTCAAGTACATCTTGATCTAAGTGATCATAGAGGTATTTGAGAAGATTTTTAGGTTTGTCATAAGTATAAAAAGCACCGTATATCAAGTTAACTCCTAGCAATCCTAGGGTTTCTTGTTGCAATCTAGCTTCGTTCTGTTTAAAACGGATATGGAGGATAATCTCGTTGTATTCTTTTTGATCAGGCTCTAATTGAAATTTAATTCCAACCCATCCATGACCTTTAAACTTTTTTGCAAAATCAATAGTAGCAACAGTATTGGCATAGGAGAAAAAGAGCTTGTCATTTTTCTCAGTCAATCGTTCTTCCATTAGATTCATCTCGTGAGTCAACATCTTTTTAAGACGTGATTGGGTTACATAGCGACCATCTTCCTCACTTCCGTAGATTGCATCTGAAAATTCCTTGTCATAAGCACTCATTGCTTTTGCAATAGTACCTGAGGCACCACCAGCTCTAAAGAAATATCGTGCAGTTTCCTGACCAGCTCCAATTTCAGAAAAGGTTCCGTAAATCTTTTGATCTAAGTTAATGCGAAGTGCTTTTGCTTTAGAAGAGGGAGTGTTATCGAATTCTGTCTCTAATTTTGTAACAGATGCCATAGAAAAAGTTTAATTACCTACAAAAATATAAAAGTTTAAAAGAGCAGTCCCTAATAAAGTCATAAATTTGACAAAAATTTAAGATTCTTGGAACTGACATTTTTAGGTACGGGTACTTCACAGGGAATTCCTATTATAGGAAGCGATCATCCAGTATGTCAAAGTAGTGATCCAAAAGACAAAAGACTTCGATCTTCAGCGATGCTATCATGGGGTGAATACCGCTATATCATTGATTGTGGACCTGATTTTAGAGCTCAGATGTTACATCATTCAGTCACTAAAATTGACGGAATCTTATTTACTCATGAGCATTCAGATCACACCGCTGGTATCGATGATATCAGACCTTTTTATTTTCGTCAGGGAGAAATTGATGTGTTTACCTCAAAAGCGACCTTAGCATCTCTCAAAAGACGTTTTGATTATATTTTTGAAGCTGATAATAAATATCCAGGGGCCCCTGGAGTTTCTGTCAATGAAATTTCAGAGAAGCAACCTTTTAAGATTGGAGATAAATGGGTCACTCCAATTCTTGCAAATCACAATAGAATCGATGTGTTGGGATTCAGAATTGATAATTTGGTTTATTTAACTGACGTTAAGTTTATACCCAAGGAAGAATTTAAAAAATTAGAGGGCGTTGAAGTGTTGGTGATAAACGCTCTAAGAATCGAATCACATCACTCGCATTTAAATTTAGAAGAAGCTGTTGAACTTGCTCAAATAATAGGAGCGAAGCAAACCTATTTCACCCATATTAGTCATATGTTAGGATTTCACAAGGAAGTTGATCATCAGCTTCCAAAGGGAATAAATTTAGCTTATGACAACTTAAAAATAACAATTTAATGAAACAACGATTACTGATTTACTTAGCGATATTTCTATTTTTTATCACTCTTTATCAATATGTGAGTACTAAAAATTACGTCGAATCTGCTGACAAAAGAATGATGAAGTACAGAGCTGAAATTGAGCAGCTCACCAAAGAGTTGGATTCCTTAAAACAATTGAAAAAGTAAACTAGATTCGCTCTAAGAGCCAATCTCTAAACTCAAAGAAATTTTGAGGACAGATTCCATGTCCCATGGGATATTCTCTATAGGTCGAAGATATTTGCTCTCTTTTTAAGATATTGCTTATTTTTCGAGCCCAATCGACTGGAATAATTTGATCTTCACTTCCGTGAGAAGAAAAGACAGAAAGGTGTTCATATGAGGATTTGTCCTCTTTAAATTCACAAATCCCTTCGTTGATATAACCACTCAGACCAATGATGTTTTTAACTAATTGTGGATAACGACTCATTAGTGCATAACTCATGATAGTTCCTTGACTAAATCCTATCAGACTGATATTTGTTGAATCAATAGGGTAGTTTTCTATTAGGAATTCTATAGTTTGTGCAATGAGTTCAATAGCTTCAATAGCCTGCTTGTCATCGGACCATTTGGATTGATCGGCTCCAAAGTGAATGGCATACCAGGCATTTCCAAAGTCGGGTAGGGCTATAGGGGCTTTTAACGAAAAGATATAAGCCTGATCGGGTAATTCTCGCTTAAATGAAAACAAGTCATTTTCATCACTTCCATAACCGTGAAGTAAAATAAGTGCCGGATTCTTATCCTTTTGAGTGGGTTCTTTAACTAAATATTCTAGGGGAGCATTCATCTTAATTGATAAAAGTGAACCACTTTTGGAAATACGATCCTATAAATGGAGTTAGTGTCATTTTGGATTGAATGGCATTCCAAAAACCATGTCCCCACATTAAGAGGTACACCAACCACAATATTCCAAACGATAAAAATTCAAGGTAATTACTTACCAGGATTGCTAGGGCGTGAAAAATCAAATGCACACCAAATGCTTGTCGAATATGAAAGCGAGCAAAAGCATTTTTCTCATGACTATTCATACTCATCGCAATCAGTGCTCCTACAATGGTGAGGTAGGATATCATCGCTGCATTTTGTCCCTTTGGTTGTCGATTAGTCATTTAATAAGATGCTATTATTATTGATACTTCCGTAAGATTTTCCTTTTAATTGATTTCCTAAGTACATACAGTTACGAGAAGAACTCTTGATATCAGAATTGCTGAATTCGTATTCGAAATCCGGATCAAATAAAGTTAGTGAAGCCATTGCTCCTTCTTCAAAACTAGGTGAAGCTATGTTGTAGATCGATCTGCCGGAACTCAGTAGTTCAACTGCTTTTTCCATTCCAAAGATGCTGTTTAAAACTCCAAATGAGGCCTCAAGACCAATAGACCCTGGTGTGGCGTTGTCAAATTCTACATTTTTGAGTTCGATATCAATTGGATTGTGATCACTGACTACTGAATCAATAGTTCCATCTAACAATCCCTTTTGAAGTTCTTTTTGGTCTTCTTGAGTTCGAAGAGGGGGTCTTAAATTGACATTCGTATCAAAATCATTAAGCAGTACATCGGTTCCCCAGAGGTTGTGTAAAGCGACACTACAACTCACATTAAGTCCTTTCTTTTTGGCTGCTGCAATGAGTTTAACACTCTCTTTTGTAGAAATTGTAGGTATGTGTAATCGACCTCCACTGTATTCTAGTAAATGTAGATCTCTTTGGATTTGTAAGTGCTCCGAAAGTGATGGAATGCCTTTGAGTCCTAATAAGGTGGATTGAATACCCTCGTGAGCCACTCCTTTATGAGCGACCTCTCTATTTTGAGGATAACTGTATACCAAACCGTCAAAACTCTGAGTGTATTGAAGTGCAATTTTAAGCAGATTGGCATTGGTAATGGTTTTTTTGTAATCGCTAAAAGCCAAAACTCCATTCTCGAACATATCGTATAAATCAGCTAAGGCTTCGCCTTTAGATTCAATTGTCAGGGCTCCTAGGAGGTGAACATTGGTGTTAGAGTAGGACTTTGCTAAATTCTTTAAAAACCCAATAGAGGTACTCTTATCAGGAATTGGATGCGTATTGGTATTGAGTAAGATATCCGTAAAGCCAGAAAGTGCAGCTGTTCGAACACCGTTTTCTAAAGTTTCTCGCTCTTCAAATCCAGGTTCTCCAAAACTTACTGAAGCATCGAACCATCCTAAAGAAACGTGAAGGTTCTTTAAGGCAATTTTCTCAGTGTTGTTGGGGAGTTCAATTTTTGAAGCGATTTTCTCAATACGTCCATTTTTAATTAAAATATCTCTTTTTTTAAGGTGGAGTTCCTTTGAATTGGGGTAAACCAAGGTTGCTTGATGCAAGAGTATATTCATAGACTTTGATTGAAAATCAGTGATATTTAGACAAAAGTAATAAACCTAATTGTAAAACGGTAGAAAACCCGTAATTATTCTAATTTTCATTTAAGGCTTTGTGAAGTCCTTCGAGTAATAACGGCTCCATAATTTGGTAACCTTTAGTGTTGGGATGGACGCCATCACTTCCTAAATCACTTCTCAAACCTCTATTATCATCCTTCATTGGAGTAAAGTAGTCCACTAAAACAAGATGGTTATCGTTGGCATAATCTTCAATCATTTGATTGAGTATGTTAACTTTTTCAGTAGGAACAATCTGTTCTCTCCACGGAAAGCGATTGGCAGGTACCAGTTTACACAATACAACTTTAATGTTGTTAGCAAGAGCTAATTCAGCCATACTTGCAATATTTCCAAAAACCTTTTCGATTTCTATGGGTCCTGTATTTTCAGCAATATCATTAATTCCAGCAAGGATAGCTACAGCTCTAGGGTTAAGGTTAATGACGTCTTCTCTAAAACGCATCAGCATTTGACCAGTTGTTTCACCACTGATTCCCCGATCTACTAGATGGTTTTCTTCGAAGAATTCAGGATGATTGTTAATCCAGCCATCAGTTATGGAATCTCCCATTAACACAGCGGTAGGTTCCATTCCTTTTTGAAGTAGTTCTGTATTTGCCTTAGAGTATCTACCTAAATTAATACCGGAGTTCCAAAGGGATTGATCGAGTTTCTGAGATAATGCAGCACTTGATACAGCTAATAACAAGCCGAGACTTATAAATTTAATCTTATTCATCTTGAGTGTACAAGGCAGGTTTACCCTTGGTTCTTGTGTTATTGATAAAATCCTTAACGTCTTGATTTGCTTTGATTAAATCTTCATGTCTGAGATACATCATATGTCCAGAGTGATATCCGTTAAAAGAAAGGCGATCTTTTAGTTTACCACTTGGATCCATTTGCCACATATTGTATTTAGCATTGTAATAAGTTGTTGCTCCATCGAAATAACCTGACTGAGTCATCACGTGTAAATAAGGGTTCATCGCCATAGCTTGTCTGAGGTTTTCACCAGTGTTATCACCGGAACGATCCCAAGGGTGAACTGGGCCAAACATATTGTACTTAACATCTGTTTTCCAGTTGAGTTCATTCTTCATATAATAGTTAATAGCAGGTGTAAAAGAATGTAGCCATGAAGTGAGTTCAGAATTAAAATCTGGTCTCGATCCTGCTTCCATGCGATCGATACCTAAATATCTCGAATCTAATCGACCAATAGTTTTACCCTTTTCTCTTAAGAGTTCTTTCCAAAAGTAACTATAGGACATATCGAGATTGTGTCTCATAAATTCATCTGCTTTGATACCTGTATAATAAGCCATTTTATCTGCAAGAGCTTTTTTGTGCTCTTCAGATTCGAATCCAATTCTCATGAGTCCAGGTAATAAGGTATTAATACTGTAGTGTTCTACCTCCTCTAAGACTTTTTCTAGTGTTTGAGACTGTAAGACTGATGGCAGTGTTTTTTGATACCATGCAGCTGCAGCGAAATAAGGGAGTCTATTGGCAATTTCTACTGGACCATCTCTCTTAATTCCTAAATCAGTTGGAGAAACAAGGATAACTCCATTGAGGTACATCCACTGATTGTTTTGAAGTTCGTAGGCCAATCCAGAAACTCTTGTAGTACCATAGGATTCTCCAATGAGGTATTTAGGAGAAGCCCATCTATTGTTTCGACTTACAAAGGTGTTTATCCATTCTGCTAGGTATTTGATATCAGCATTGACTCCAAAGAAACGCGAGCGATCGATTTCTTTGCCGGAAGCCGGAATGGTTCTTGAATAGCCAGTATTTACGGGGTTTACATATACAATATCAGCAACTTCTAAAACAGAATAAGGGTTTTCTTTAAATCCATAAGGTTGTACTGGATACCCTTCATCGTCAATATTGAGAACTCTTGGCCCTGTATATGCAAGGTGCATCCAAACAGATCCTGACCCAGGTCCTCCATTAAATGAAATAAGGAGGGGACGGTTATCTCTATTTCGAATATCGTCTCTGGTGTAATAAGTATAGTGTAAGCTGGCAACTGGATTAGCGTTCTCATCCCATACAGGCTGTGTTCCAGTTTGAGCGGTGTACATAAAGGTGCCGTTTACAGCATTGAGCTTGTGATGGGTGGTTACAATGGTATCGACTGCAAGTGTTCTGCTTTGAGCAAATAGACCAAAGCTCACAAAGAGAGCGACTATGAAACTTAAAATACTACTTTTTTTCATTATTGAGGATTTTTTTTGTTTTCCTAAATGTAGAAAAAAATAGACAATTTTGAATGCTGAAATTAAAACTTCTCAAAGACTCCTAATCCAAATAAGGCATAGTCGTATTTGACAGGATCATTAGCATCCATCATTCTCAGTGATTGATCTAATTCTAAAAGTGTTTTGTGATCGTTTTGTTTTCTTGTAACAAGTCCAAGTTTTCTGGAGACATTCGCGGTGTGAACATCTAAAGGGCAAGAGAGCTTTGAAGTGGGTATGGTCTTCCAAATACCCAAATCAACACCTTTAGTGTTAGGGCGTACCATCCAACGCAAAAACATATTCATACGCTTGGCAGCTGATCCCTTGCTGGGGTCTGCAAGGTGTTTTGTCGATCGCTTCAGATAGTGTTCTGAGAAGAAAAGTGCTTTAAAATTTGATAGTTGTTCTTGAATACTTGAAATACCACTAAACTGATGCTCTAAACCACCATGCCTAGTGTAAATCTCTCTTAGATTGAGTACGAAGCACTTAAAGTCTTCAGCATTAAAGGTTCTGTGAACAAATCCATCTAGAGTTTCTAGCTGGTGTTCTTTGGCGTTAATGACAAAATCATAGGGATTGTTTCCCATTCGATCCATCATCGATTTGGCATTTTTAATAATGCTTTTTCGATTACCCCATGCAATAGTTGCCGCTAAAAAACCCGCGATTTCAATATCTTCTTTTAGCTGAAAGGAGCGCGGTATTTGAATGGGATCTGAATCGATAAAATCAGGATGTTCGTATTGATAGGCCTTTTCATCCATAAAGGCTTTGAGCTCACTGAATTCCATTAGTTGATCAATTTACCGTCTTTCATATAGAGGGTTCGATCAGCCATGGCTGCTAATTCTTTGTTGTGAGTAACAATGATAAAGGTCTGTTTGAATTCATCTCTCAATTTAAAAAAGAGGTCGTGTAAGTTTTTAGCAGATTCAGAATCTAAATTACCACTGGGTTCATCTGCTAATATGACATCAGGTTGATTCATCAGCGCTCTTGCGACTGCAATACGCTGCTGTTCACCTCCTGAGAGCTGATTGGGTTTGTGGTGTTCTCTGCCTTTAAGACCTAAATAATCAAGTAACTCCAATGCTCTAGCGGTTGCATCTTGTTTTGAAGTTCCTGCGATAAATGCTGGAATACAAATGTTTTCAAGGGCAGTAAACTCTGGTAGTAATTGATGAAACTGAAAGATAAATCCTATGTGCTTATTTCTAAATTGAGCAATCTCCTTTGGGGAGAGTTTGGTGATATCAACTGCTCCAATTTGAATACTACATTCACTGGTATTGGAAGCCTGATCTAAACTGCCCAATACTTGTAATAAAGTAGTCTTACCAGCACCAGAAGCTCCAACTATAGCGATAACTTCCCCCTTTCTAACCTCTAAATCAATAGATTTTAAAATGGATAGATCTCCGTAGTTTTTGCTTATGTTTTGTGCTTTAATCATTAAAAAATCGTTTAAAACCGATTCGCTTCAACATTTTCTTTTCAAAATTCCAAAAGAAACGATATTGACCAAACAGCGTTCCAAATATAATAAGTAATACTTGATAGGTTGGGAAAATAAGTAAAATACGAACCATCCAATAGAGAACATACCAATACCAAACATCTGGTAAACTGTCGTAATTCATTCCTACAGCCTCAAGAATTGGTCGAGCTAGTTTCACTGCAGCACTTCCTGTGATGGAAAATACAATAAAAATAATGATTAGTGAAAAGTTTGATTCAATACCCCAGCGTTTTTTTAGTTTTTCAAATGCCATAATGAATTCAGTTCCTACGATTTAAAAGATTTAATTAATTGTTCTGCTAAGTCCATCCCAATTCTCGTTTGTGCTTCTTTAGTGCTTCCACCTATATGAGGACTTAGCGATATTTGTGGATGCATCAACAGTGCTACTTCTGGATTGGGCTCAGATTCAAATACATCAAGACCAGCAAAGGCTAATTGATCGGTATTTAAAGCGTTGATGAGTGCGATTTCATCAACGGCATTTCCTCTTGCTGTATTGATGAGTCCAGCTCCTTTTTTCATCATTCCAAATTCCTTTTCTCCCAAAAGATACTCATCTTGTGAAGGAATGTGTAGTGAAATAAAATCTGACTGTTCTAAGAGGTGTTTTTTAGAGACGTTTATCAGGTTAAATTCAATTTCTTGGCCGTCGTAAAATTCTAATTTAAGTGTCACCTTTGTCTGAGCAATGTCGTGATACAATACACGCATTCCTAGTCCGATAGCCTTTTTAGCGGTTTCTTGACCTATGGCTCCAAATCCAATGATTCCCAATGTTTTACCTTCCAATTCTCTAGCAGAGGAATAACTCTTTTTAAGTTCTTTAAAACGAGATTCACCTTCTAAGGGCATGGAGCGATTTGAATCTTGTAAGTGCCTCACACCTGTGAGTAAATGTGCTATAGTCAATTCGGCTACTGCTTTTGCAGAGGCAGAAGGAGTATTAATCACTTTGATTTGATGCGTTAGTGCTGCATCTAAATCAATATTGTCCAATCCAACTCCAGCTCGTGCTACAGCTTTGAGGTATTTTGCATCTTTGATGATGGTCGAATCCACTTTGGTCGCAGAGCGAACCACTAAAATATGAATCTCTTGCTCGTTGAGATAATTGAGTAATTGACTTTGAGCTACAGAGGTTTGAAATACTTTAAAGTGATTGTTTTCAAGATGCGCTATCGCATCTTGTGACAATCCATCATTGATTAAAATATTCATCTTATGCTTTTTTTTCCAATTCGCGCATGACGTCCACTAAAACCTGAACACTTTCAAGGCTAAGGGCGTTGTAGATAGAGGCTCTATAACCTCCAACTGAACGATGCCCATTTAATCCGTTGATACCCGCTTCTTTCCACATGGAGTTAAATCGATCACCTAATTGCTCATCAGCCAAGGTAAAGGTCACGTTCATTTTTGATCTAAAGTCCCTGTCTGCATAGGGAACAAAAAGTGGGTTCTTGTCTAATTCACCGTATAGTAGGGCTGCTTTTTGATTGTTAATCTTTTCAATAGCTGCAATTCCTCCAAGATCTTTAAGCCAGTCTAAAGTCAACATCGAAGTGTAAACTGCAAAAACAGAAGGGGTGTTAAACATACTTTCTTTATCGATGTGGATTCGGTAATCTAACATAGCTGGAATCGCTCTAGACACCTTTCCTAAAAGATCTTCTTTTACGATTACAAGAGTCGTTCCCGCAGGCCCCATATTCTTTTGGGCTCCAGCATAGATGAGGTCAAATTTCTCAAAGTCCAAGACTCTTGAAAAAATGTCAGAACTCATATCACATACTAATGGAACTGAAGTTTCAGGGAAACTTTGATATTGTGTACCGTAAATGGTATTGTTCGAAGTTAAATGCAAATAATCTAAATCCGTTGGAATATCATAGGAGGTTGGAATGCTTTTGTATCCGTTTTCCTTAGAGCTAGCGAGAACTTGAACCTCCCCAAAGCTCTTAGCTTCTTTGATTGCTTTAGAACTCCAAGTACCTGTATCAACGTATCCAGCTTTGCGTTCGAGTAGGTTGTAGGCTACCATCAAAAATTCAAGACTGGCTCCTCCTTGTAGGAAAAGTGCTTTGTAGCCTTTGTTTTCTAATCCTAACAGAGACAAGGCTAAGTGATGTGCCTTATCCATGACCTCTACAAAATCTTTTGAACGATGTGAGATTTCAATTAATGAGAGGTTTAAGTCGTTAAAGTTTAGTACAGCATCAGAAGCTTTTTTAATTACTTCCTGGGGCAATACACAAGGTCCTGCACTAAAGTTGTGTTTTTTCATAAGTTGTTGTTATAACGATAAAACAAAATTTAAAGTATCGATATCATCAGCGTAATCACTGAGACCAGGTTTTTGAGTCTGACCAAACGCAATCTCTGATTCTAAAAAATCTTTTGCAACGACGCATTGAATTTCTTCTTTTCTAGAATTTAATTCCTGGAGCAGTTGTTCTTTTGAGTCGTAAAACTCGTAAAAGAGACTTCCTATGGGTGAACTCAAAGAGTCATCCTCTTTAAGAATTAAAAATCCATTGTCTAGAATTTTAAATTCACTCATCAAATATACGGCTTTATTATAGTCGTAATTATTGGAGTATTTTTCAAAATTAATTAAATCACTGTAAGGGAAAACGGCCTTAAACAACAGGTCGAAATCGTATCCTTTCGGAACGTAAATTTTGGATACAGAACGACATCCAAGTCCAAAATAACGAAAGATATCTTCTCCTAGAGCGTGTAATTCTTCAGGGTTTTCACTGCCACTGAGCACTGCCACTGAATTTCTGTTTCTTCGAATGATATTTGGTTTTTTGGAGAAATAATGCTCAAAATAACGTGCCGTATTATCACTTCCCGTTGCGATCACCGCATCGTATTCTTTAACAAGTTCATCGGTGAATTCAATAGTGTCTTGATCGTCTGGATTAAATTCATTAAGCTTGTTAACCATAAAGGGTAAAAGATGAGCATCAGATGATGATAATTTTACCAGGGTATTGTGACCGGAAAGATAACATACCAATAGGTCGTGAAATCCTACTAGAGGAATATTTCCAGCGAGAATGAGTAAAATTTTCTTCGGTTGGTCAATAGAGAGATTATAGGTAGCTAGCCATTCAAAAAGTTGCTCTTCTGTAAGTAAATTTCCCCAGGATTCAAGACTGTGAGTCAATTCCTTAGCGGTAAACCAACTGTTAGAACTCTCTGCTTTTTTCATGACTTCATTCAGTGATGTATCCACTGTTTTTGAATCATTTGAATTAAATTGAGTCCTCAAATAACTTCCCAGTTTTAACACCGCTTGAATTCTTTTATTTTCCTTCATTATATTACTTGTGAAAGCGCAGTTTTGGTTTAACTTTGTCGCACAAAAGTAAGGAATAGAATTAGATTATGGCTATAATAATTACAGATGAATGTATTAACTGCGGAGCTTGCGAGCCTGAATGTCCAAATAATGCAATTTACGAGGCCTCAGAAGAGTGGTCCTACAGTGATGGAACAACACTAAAGGGATCGGTAGTCTTGCCTAATGGAACTGCAGTCAATGCAGATCAGGAGCAAGAACCTCTTAGCGATGAGTATTATTTCATCGTATCTGATAAGTGTACAGAGTGTATCGGTTTTCACGATGAGCCACAATGTGCAGCTGTATGTCCAGTAGACTGCTGCGTTCCGGATGAAGATCGTCAAGAATCTAAAGAAGAATTAACTGAAAAACAACAATTTATGCACAGAGATGCATAAGTAGCATACAATTATATGAAAGCAGGTATTGTAGGATTACCAAACGTAGGAAAATCGACATTGTTCAATTGTTTGTCCAATGCAAAGGCGCAGAGTGCTAACTTTCCATTTTGTACCATCGAACCCAATTTAGGAGTCGTTAATGTACCGGATCCCCGATTGAGCAAACTAGAAGAATTAGTAAATCCAGAGCGCGTATTGCCTGCTACTGTTGAAATTGTAGATATTGCTGGTTTAGTTAAAGGAGCGAGTAAAGGTGAAGGTCTTGGGAACCAATTCTTGGGAAACATTAGAGAAACGGATGCTATATTGCACGTTTTGCGTTGTTTTGAAGATGACAATATCGTCCATGTTGATGGAAGTGTCAATCCTATTCGCGATAAGGAAACTATCGATATTGAATTGCAGCTCAAAGACTTAGAAACTTTAGATAAGAAATTAGACAAGGTTAAAAGAGCTGCAAAAACAGGAAATAAAGAGGCTCAGAAAGAAGAAGCAGTTCTTTTAAAGATCAAAGCTGGTTTAGAGCAGGGAAAATCGGTTAGAGCTGTTGAGCTAACTGATGACGAACGCAGTGAATTTGTAAAACCACTTCAATTTATTACCGATAAACCGGTAATGTATGTTTGTAATGTCGATGAGTCATCAGCTGTGAACGGAAATGACTACGTAGAAAAGGTAAAAGCTGCAGTTGCTGATGAAGCTGCAGAAGTCATCTTCTTAGCTGTTGGAACAGAGGCCGATATCAATGAATTGGATTCTTTTGAAGAACGTCAAATGTTCTTAGAAGATCTTGGTCTTTCGGAGCCTGGTTCAGCAAAATTGATTCGAGGAGCGTATAAATTACTCAATCTAGAAACCTATTTTACTGCCGGAGTAAAAGAAGTAAGAGCTTGGACCATACCTGTAGGAGCAACTGCTCCACAAGCAGCTGGGGTGATTCATACCGATTTTGAAAAAGGCTTTATTAGAGCTGAGGTTATCGCTTATGATGATTTTGTTAATTTTGGGTCTGAAGCTAAGGTAAAAGAGGCTGGAAAAATGAGAGTCGAGGGTAAAGAATACATCGTAAAAGATGGTGACGTGATGCATTTCAGATTTAATGTTTAAGCTATAGTGCTCACCTACAGAATACAAGCCAGCTTTATAGCTGGCTTTTTCTTTAATTAAAGGCTTTGCATGTATTGGATAACTTGTTAATTACTTTAATAGACAGCTGTTTTTTCTTATAGGTAGACTTGTTATATTAGTGCCTCTTAGGATTTACTATTATGTCTACAAACACGAGCTATACTGAAGATAATATTCGATCACTCGATTGGAAGGAGCACATTCGTATGCGTCCCGGTATGTATATCGGAAAACTCGGTGATGGAACTTCAGCAGATGATGGAATTTACATTCTTTTAAAAGAGGTGATTGACAACTGTATCGATGAATTTGTTATGGGTGCAGGAAAGACTATTGAGATTGGAGTCAAAGATACTCAAGTAACTGTTAGGGACTACGGTCGAGGGATTCCTCTTGGTAAAGTTGTCGATGTAGTGTCTAAGATGAACACCGGTGGAAAGTACGATTCAAGGGCTTTTAAAAAGTCAGTGGGGTTAAACGGTGTGGGTACTAAGGCGGTCAATGCCTTATCGGAATATTTTTTAGTGGAATCCTCTCGTGACAATCTCCTAAAGTCTGCAACCTTTGAAAAGGGAAATTTAGTTTCAGAACAAGGCCCTGAAGAGAGTTCAAGAAGAAAGGGGACCAAAGTAACCTTTGTTCCAGATCCTACCATATTTAAAAATTACAAATTTCGTTCTGAGTACATCGTAAAGATGATCAAGAACTATGTTTATCTCAATCCAGGATTGACTATTGTTTTTAACGGTGAAAAATACCTATCAGAGAACGGACTAAAAGATTTAATTGAAGACAACAATCAGGTTGAGGACATGCTCTATCCGATTATTCACTTAAAAGGAGAGGATATTGAAATCGCCATTACCCACTCCAAAACACAGTATAGTGAAGAATACCATTCTTTTGTGAACGGACAGCACACAACTCAAGGAGGAACACATCAAGCTGCCTTTAGAGAAGCGATTGCCAAAACCGTTAAAGAGTTTTACGGAAAGAACTACGATTCTGCAGATATTCGAAAATCCATCATATCAGCTATATCGATCAAGGTGATGGAGCCTGTTTTTGAATCGCAAACCAAGACAAAGCTCGGTTCTACTGATATGGGAGGTGGAATGCCCACAGTTCGTACGTATATCAATGACTTCCTCAAAACGGAACTCGATAATTATTTACACAAGAATCCTGAAACCGCAGAACTCTTACAGCGCAAGATTCTTCAAGCAGAGCGCGAGCGCAAAGAATTGTCTGGAATTCGAAAACTCGCAAGAGATCGCGCTAAAAAGGCAAGTCTTCACAATAAAAAACTAAGAGATTGCAGAGTACATCTTACCGATGTAAAAAATGATAATTCCAATAAGAGTACCCTCTTTATCACAGAGGGAGATTCAGCTTCTGGATCGATTACCAAATCGAGGAACGTCAATACGCAAGCAGTTTTTAGTCTTAGGGGTAAGCCACTCAATTCCTATGGAATGTCTAAGAAAATAGTCTATGAAAATGAAGAGTTTAACTTACTTCAAGCTGCCTTAGACATCGAAGATTCTATGGAAAATCTTCGCTACAACAAGATTGTGATTGCTACCGATGCTGATGTCGATGGGATGCATATTCGATTGCTCTTAATTACCTTCTTTTTACAATTTTTTCCAGAGCTCATCAAGGAAAATCACCTCTATATATTACAAACACCTCTTTTTAGAGTTCGAAATAAAAAAGAAACGATCTACTGTTATTCTGATGAAGAGCGCCGCAATGCGATTTCAAAATTGGGAAATAAACCTGAAATCACACGATTCAAAGGATTGGGTGAAATTTCACCAGATGAATTCAAACATTTTATAGGTGAAGAAATTAGATTGGAACCCGTGATGTTAGACAAATCGATGACAATTGAACAACTCTTAGAGTTTTATATGGGTAAAAACACTCCTGATCGTCAAAAGTTCATCATTGAGAACCTCAAAGTAGAACTCGATATTGAAGAGGAGATTGTTTCAAAAACAGCATAATCACTTATGGATAACGAAAATCAAATAGATCAACAGCTTCCAGAGGATCATTCCAATGAGACTGATAGCTTGGTAAAGGTTACCGGCATGTACAAGGAGTGGTTTTTAGATTACGCTTCTTATGTAATTCTAGAACGAGCTGTTCCTGCTATTGAAGATGGATTAAAACCTGTACAACGACGTATCATGCACTCCTTGAAGGAGTTGGATGACGGTCGCTACAACAAGGTTGCTAATGTGGTTGGTCATACCATGCAATACCATCCACATGGAGACGCCTCCATTGCGGATGCTATGGTGCAGATTGGACAGAAGGATTTATTGATCGATACTCAGGGAAACTGGGGAAATATTCTGACAGGGGATGGAGCAGCTGCTTCGCGTTATATCGAAGCAAGACTCTCTAAATTTGCATTAGAAGTAGTGTATAGCCCTAAGATTACTTCCTGGCAACTCTCATACGATGGTAGAAAGAAAGAACCTATCAATCTTCCGATTAAATTTCCGTTATTGCTCGCTCAAGGAGCAGAAGGGATTGCGGTAGGATTGTCTACTAAAATATTGCCTCACAACTTTATAGAGCTCATCGATGCCTCTATCAAGCACCTGCAAGGCAAGCGTTTTAATTTAATTCCCGATTTTCCAACAGCTGGAATCATCGATACGAGTCAATACAACGACGGTCTTAGAGGAGGGAAGATTCGCGTGAGAGCGCGTATCGGACAGTTAGACAAGAAAACACTTGTGATCACTGAGATTCCCTATGGAACCAATACTTCAACGCTGATCGATTCGATTCTTAAGGCCAATGAAAAAGGGAAAATTAAGATTAAGAAAATAGAGGACAACACTGCCGAGAATGTTGAGATCTTAATTCATTTGCCACCTGGAATTTCACCAGATAAAACCATTGATGCACTCTATGCTTTTACGAGTTGTGAAAATTCAATTTCTCCGTTGTCCTGTATTATTGAAGACAACAAGCCTATTTTTATTGGAGTATCTGAAATATTAAAGCGATCAACAGATCTCACGGTTCGTTTATTGCGCTTGGAATTAGAGATTAAACTCTCGGAACTGGAAGAGCAATGGCATTTTTCATCTTTAGAGCGCATCTTTATCGAAAAGAGAATCTATCGCGATATTGAAGAAGAAGAAACTTGGGAAGGTGTGATTGCTGCGATTGACAAAGGTTTAGTACCTCATATCACTCATTTAAAAAGAGCAGTTACTGAAGAAGATATTACCCGATTAACTGAAATTCGAATTAAGAGAATTTCAAAATTTGATTTGGACAAGGCTCAACAGTACATCGATAGTATTGAAGAGAAAATTGCAGAAGTAAAGCATCATTTAGATCACATCATCGATTTTAGTATTGATTATTTTAAACACCTCAAAGAAACCTACGGCAAGGGTAAGGAACGCAAATCTGAAATACGCGTATTTGATGATATTGAAGCGACCAAGGTGGTTATTCGAAACACTAAGCTCTATGTGAATCGAGAAGAAGGCTTTGTGGGAACTTCGCTTCGCAAAGACGAATACGTTACCGATTGCAGTGACATTGATGATATTATTGTCTTTACAGGGGACGGAAAGATGATGGTGACCAAGGTTGATTCCAAAACCTTTATTGGCAAGGGAATTATTCACGTTGCGGTCTTTAAGAAGAAAGACAAGCGTACGACTTATAATTTAATTTACAGAGATGGTAAAAATGGTCCGAGTTATGTTAAAAGATTCAATGTAACTTCGGTTACTAGGGACCGTGAATACGATCTGACCAACGGAGCTAGCAATTCAGATGTATACTATTTTAGTGCAAATCCCAATGGTGAGGCTGAGGTTGTGACCATTTTATTGAGACAAGTGGGTAGTATTAAAAAGCTCAAATGGGATTTGGACTTTTCCGATGTACTGATCAAAGGTAGGGCTTCAAAGGGTAATATTGTCACCAAGTATTCCATTAAGAGAATAGAGCTCAAGGAAAAAGGAGTTTCGACTCTTAAGCCACGAAAAATATGGTTTGACGATGTGGTTCAGCGCTTAAATGTCGATGGTAGAGGAAGTCTACTCGGGGCCTTTAAAGGAGATGATCTACTTCTGGTAATTACTTCTAAAGGTGTCGTAAAAACCATGACTCCTGATATGAATCTTCACTTTGATGAGGATATGATTGTATTAGAAAAATGGAACCCTCATAAGCCGATTTCAGCAGTGTATTACGACGGAGAAAAAGAGGTGTATTTTATGAAGCGATTCCTTGTGGAGCAAGCTAAAAAAGAAGATTTGTTTATCAGTGAACACCCAGAATCCTTTTTAGAGCTTGTGTCAACTGATTGGAGACCACAGATGGAAATTGAGTACCGAAAACCAAAAGGAAAAGACGCTAAACCCAATGAAATAATCAATATTGAAGAGTTTATCGCCGTAAAAGGTCTCAAAGCTCAAGGAAATATTCTCACCAAAGAAAACATCAAAGGAACTAATTTGTTAGAATCGCTTCCTTATGAAGAAGAAGAGGAAAAAGTTCCTGAAGAGATTGAAGTGGTATCAGAAGAGGAGGTCATCAATGACGAATTTAATGAAGATGAAGGTTTACCGACTACTTCTAGTAATAATCCAGATCAGCCAACCTTGTTTTAAATGAAAAAACTGTTATACCTAGTCGCATTTGCTTTTGTATTTTTCTGGGGATGTCATCCACCAGAACGCAACTGTGTTGATTTTCACGATGGCTCCTTTACATTTAGTGAGATGATCGATGGTGAAATGCACACAACCACCTTTACTAGAAATGGAGACTTAGAAATTTCTGAGTACAGAGGACATATAGACTCTGCTTCTGTTCGCTGGGTTAATGACTGTGAATACGTTCTCAAGAATTTAAATCCCAAGAACAAACAAGAAGAGAAACCACTTCATATGAAGATTTTAAAAACAGAAGGAAATACTTATACTTTTGAATACTCGGTTATGGGATCTTCTGATAAAAGAAGAGGTACCGTTGTAAAGAACTAAAAACTAACGATTGTGTTTGAAATTTTTGCTTCAGCAGATGCTTGGATAGCCCTGTTAACACTGACATTCCTTGAAATTGTACTAGGGATTGACAATATTGTATTTATCTCTATTGCCGCTCAAAAATTAGAAGAAAAAGACAAGAAAAAAGCCACTAATCTCGGATTGTTATTGGCGATGTTATTTCGCATTCTGTTGCTTTTTGGAATTAATCTCCTCACTTCGTTAAACGAATCTTTTTTCAAATTTGACACTGCTTGGATCAAGGGTGGTGTTTCTGGTCAAGCAGTCATCCTCTTTCTAGGAGGATTGTTTTTGCTTTATAAGAGCACCAAGGAAATTCACGAAAAGATAGAAGATAAAGAGCACGATATCACACAAGTAAAGAAAAACCAATCTAAAACCTTGTGGTCAGCCATTATGGAAATCACTGTTATCAATATTGTATTTTCTTTTGATTCGATTTTAACGGCAATTGGGATGACTAATGGAATCTCTCCCAATCCCAATGATGCATTGATTCTAATGGTAGTGGCAGTGGTGATCTCTGTACTGATTATGATGCTTTTTACTTATAAAGTCAGTGAGTTTGTCAACAAACACCCTTCTATACAAGTACTTGGACTTTCCTTTTTGATTCTCATTGGGTTTATGTTGATTGTTGAATCAGCGCATCTATCGCACTTGGTTGTCTTCAACAATCCTATAGGGTCGATACCTAAGGGCTATTTGTACTTCGCTATTGCATTTTCTCTAATGGTAGAGTTCATCAACATGAACGTGAGAAAGAAAAGCGCTTAGGAGGGCTTATATTCTTTAAATACTCCATTTTTATAGAATACAACGATCTTTTCGACATCTGAACTGTGATTTAGATGGGTCGATTGTGTTTCTATTTGAGTGTTTTTATCATAAACCAAATTAGAGTCCTTATTAAAGCTAGAATTCTTTGAATCGGCTTCTTTCCCAAAAAGCAACCAATTGATATCGATATCGGGGTAGGAGTGAACAATCTTCATTACAAAGTCCAAACTGGGTTTGTTTCTTCCAGAGAGTAAATGTGAAATACTCGATCTAGGAACTGATATCGTATCAGCAAAAGATGAGGAGCTCAACTGCTTTTGCTCGAGTACTATTTTGAGTCGATTGATGAATTCTTCTTGCTGTAACATTGTTAAACAAATATAGCTATTATATATTAATTGGCAAGAGTTTGTACTGTTGTAATTCACAAATATTTTTAACACTAAAACTTTAAATAAATTAATTTAAATAACTGACATATAGTTATATGGGAATATTTATTAATACATTGTTTAATATTGTAAAATATGTGTTTACAATTGTAACACATTTGTAAACTAATAGTGTTAACTTGTAAATAGTCCTAGGTTTTATCAGTGGTATAAAAGCTGTACATTTGTCAGAAATTTAAGAGTGTTATGAGGATTAAAGAATTTGATTATTCCAATTTTAAAGTAGCTAGTATCAAGGGTCGTTATCTAAATTATCAGACTACAATAGATACGGTATCAACATTGGTCGATAGTTCTTCTGTTCGAATTATTGGACAATCAGTTCGCTCTTTAGATATTCCTCTAATCACTCTTGGAACTGGTTCAAAACGCATTTTAATGTGGTCTCAGATGCACGGGAACGAGTCTACAACGACTAAGGCGGTATTGGATCTGCTTTCCTTCTTTAAGTCTAATTCTCCTGCTGCTACTGCTATTTTAGAAGCAGCTACACTCTATATAATCCCTGTTTTAAACCCAGATGGGGCAAATGATTATACGCGTTTTAACGCAAATGAGGTGGATTTAAATAGAGATGCACAAGATCGAACCCAACCGGAATCTAAAGCGCTTAGAGCGGTATTTGAAGAGGTGAAACCTCACTATTGCTTTAATCTTCACGATCAACGAACGCTTTTTAACGTAGGAGAGACTAATAAGGTGGCTACTGTATCCTTTTTATCACCTGCAGCGGATCAGCAGCGCTCTATTACCGATTCTAGAGTGCGAGGCATGAAGCTTATTGCAGATATGAACGATGTCCTTCAGCAATACATTCCTGGTGGTGTTGGACGTTATGACGATGGATTTAATATCAATTGCGTAGGGGATAGCTTTCAATTTGAACAAGTACCGACTATTCTGTTTGAATCAGGTCATTATCCCAATGATTACGATCGCGATCAGACAAGAGCACTGATTGCAGTAGCAATTTACACTGCTATTAATAGCATTATCTATGAATTATATGAATTCAATGAGGTTGAAGCCTATCACAAGATTCCTGAAAACAATCAATTGTTTTACGATATACTCATTGAGAATCCACAGATTCTCGATTCTAAATACACAGAAGAACAGGTTTTAGCGATCAACTATCAAGAAGTATTAGTCAATCAAAAGATTGAATTTGTGCCTAAAGCATTTGAAATCAAGCCAAAAGGAGCTTTTTACGGGCATAAAATACTCGATATGCGTTTGGATTTAGATCGAGATGAGCTTAATAAACGCCAATATTTGACAAATCAAGATTGATTTGTTGCATTATCTTCAAAAAAATAAGCTATTTATTGAATTATATTAAATTATTGATTATTTTTGCATTATCAAAATTCAATTTATGACTACAGTAAAATTAGATGAAATAGATCACCAGATCTTAGATATGTTGATCGACAACACAAGAACCCCATTTACAGATATTGCAAAGAAATTATTGATTTCAGCAGGTACTGTACACGTTCGTGTTAAAAAAATGGAAGAAGCTGGTATCATCCAAGGATCTTCTTTGACTCTTGATTATATTAAGTTGGGCTACTCATTTATTGCGTATGTTGGAATCTTTTTGGAGAAAACACATCAAACTAAGTTTGTGATTGAGCGTTTAAATCAAATTCCAAACGTTACTGTAGCACATATTACTACAGGTAAATTCAATATTTTCTGTAAGATTAGAGCAAAGGATACCACTCATGCAAAGAACATCATCTTTAAAATAGATGACATCGATGGAATCAGCAGAACAGAGACGATGATTTCATTAGAAGAGAGCATTAACGATAAAAAGCGTTTGATGCATACTATTTTTTCTGAACTAGATTAAGTAACTACTGCTTATAAACAAAAAAGCACCTCATTGAGGTGCTTTTTTATGTTGAATAATTTACTTCTTAAAGTGAATTGTAGTATTCAAAAGCGTCATTGAGGTCGTTGTCTTTGATCTGTATGTCGTATACGGCCTTTCCAATGCGTTCTAAGAGCACGTATTTGATTTGACCATGAGAATTCTTCTTGTCAAATTTTAAGAGCGCTATCGCCTCTTTTTTGTCTTTATCTGAAATTTTAACCTTTCCGTAGTGATTTAGTAATGTGCTGCTGACTTCTTCGAGTTCATCGCTACTCAAACCAGTATAAATAGTTGATAAGTATGATTCCATGATCATTCCAACAGCGATCGCTTCTCCGTGCAGGAGCATTTTATCTTCTCCTAGTGATAGAAAATATGATTCAATCGCATGCCCAAGAGTGTGACCAAAATTTAAGACTTTGCGAAGCGAGTTTTCTCTTGGATCTTTTTGAACCACATCAGCCTTGATTTGAACAGAGGTTGAAATAGCTTCTTCAATACTAGTTGAGTTAAAATTGTCTTTTAGTTGATTCCAGTAGTCTTTGTCACAGATAAGACCGTGTTTGAGCATTTCAGCAAAACCGCTTTTGAGTTGTCTTTTGTCAAGAGTTGCTAAATACGCATGGTCTACAATTACAAATTCAGGTTCTACAATGACTCCAATTTGATTTTTAAGCATTCCTAAATCCACGCCGGTTTTACCTCCAACAGAGGCGTCAACCATCGAAAGCAGGGTAGTAGGGATATTGTAGAAATCAACACCTCTTTTAAAGCAAGAAGCAATAAATCCTCCCATATCAGTAATCACACCACCACCGAGGTTAATCATCGCACTCTTGCGATCAGCACCTAATTCAGATAGCGCTTCCCAAACACCATTACAAGTTTCGAGTGTTTTATTGATTTCACCTGATTCTATTTCAATGATTTCAATAGGAAATTCGCCCTCTAGGTTTCCCATAAAATAGGGAAGGCAATTATCGTGTGTGTTTTCATCGACAAAAACCACGATTAAAGAGTAGTTTTTATCTGTAAGTGTTTCTGCTAATTTAGGATACGATTCTGCACCAAAAAGGACGGAAGAGTTTGCTGTTTTAATCGATTTCATAGGTACTTAAATTCAAGGCAAAATAAAGACTATTTTTGCATTAATAATAAAAATCCCTGAGCTATATTTGCCTAATTATTAATTTGACAATAATGAAGCGAATTTTTGAGGATACTGCAACGGCATTTGCTTTAAAATCAGACACTGAATTAGAGCGTGCGTATTTTCTTTTTAAACTTATAGCCAATGAACCACTCGTTAAAGTTGGAACAGCTGTTACCAATTTTGCACTTAAGGCACATTTACCTGTTGAAGGTCTGATACGAGCAACTGTATTCGATCATTTTTGTGCTGGTGTTTCTGAGGAAGATTCTATTGAAACAGTCGACAAACTCTTTTCAAAAAATGTACACTCGATTTTCGACTATTCAGTGGAGGGAAAAGTAGAGGAGTATTCTTTTGACCAGATCAGGGATCGCATCCTCAATATTTTCAACTATTTGACCCAAAGAGAGGCGCTTCCTTTTGCAGTGTTTAAACCAACTGCTATGGGTTCAATAGAGATCTACCAAAAGAAATCTGAAGGAAAATTAACAACCGAAAAAGAGCAGGAATCATGGAATCGCATCGTAAATCGCATTGAAGCGATTTGTCAAAAGGCAGCTCAAAACGCCATTCCTGTTTTAGTTGATGCAGAAGAGAGTTGGATGCAAGATGCCGCTGATGATCTTCTCGAAGAATTGATGGAAAAGTACAATAAGGAAGAGGTGATTGTCATTAATACCATTCAAGCGTATCGATGGGATCGATTGGACTATTTAAAAGGATTGGTGGAAAGAGCAAAGTCCAAAGGTTTTAAAATAGGAATTAAATTGGTCCGAGGGGCCTATATGGAAAAGGAAAATGAACGTGCTCAAAAAATGGGTTATAAGAGTCCTATCTGTGCGTCCAAAGCAGCTACAGATGATAATTACAATACAATTTTGCGTTTTATGATGGAGCACATCGATTCTTTTTTAATTTACGCTGGAACACATAATGAAGAATCAAATTATTTACTGATGGATTTGATCGATCAAAATTCTTTAGCAAAAGACGATCCAAGAGTGTGGTTTGGTCAACTCTACGGAATGAGTGATCACATCAGTTTTAATCTTTCAAAAGAAGGGTATAATGTGTCAAAATACCTTCCATTTGGTCCTGTCAAAGACGTGATGCCTTATCTAATGAGAAGAGCAGAAGAAAATACTTCTGTAGCTGGTCAGACTTCCAGAGAACTCACTTTGCTTAAAAAGGAACGCGATCGCAGAAAATTATAATAAATTTATAGCTTCAACGGTTACCTGATCTTCACAAGAGCTGAGGCTAATTTCAACTTCTTGTTCATTTAAGATTCCTTCGAGTATATAGTGTCCACAAGGTTCTCTTCTAGGCTCACTCTTCTTGAAGTTAATTTCACCATCGAGAAATACTCGAGAAATCCCCGTAGTATCTAATTCTGTACTTTGAATACGCTCTGAGAGATTTGAAGCGTATTGATGTGGTTTAGATCGCAGATCATTTAAAACCCTACAATTGGGTAAATAACAAAAGCTGACACCAGTTTCATCTGATTTCTTTTTTAGAAAAAAAGCTAAAAAGATCAATCCTATAGATAAACCTGCTAAATAGAAGCCCAATCGCTTGAGAAATGGCATATTAAAAAATTAAGAAGTTAATATTGGTATGAGTTAATCCTAGTTGATCTCCAATGGTACTGCTAGTAAGTACTCCTTGATAGAGATAGACTCCGTTTTTGAGTCCTTGATCCAAACGCAGAGCATTGTCAATACCACCCTTTTCTGCCAGATCCAATAAGATAGGGGTGCAGATATTACTCATAGACACCGATGCCGTCTTAGGGTATCTGGAGGGGATGTTGGGAACACAATAGTGAATGACATCAAATTTCTTAAAGGTTGGTTTTTGATGAGAAGTGAGTTGAGAAGTTTCAAAACAACCACCTCGATCGATACTGATATCGATAATCACAGACCCTTTCTTCATAAAGGAAACCATTTCCCCAGAAACCACCACAGGAGTTCTGTGATGACATTCAATTGCTCCTACAGCCACATCACAACGTCTTAGTGCTTTGAGCATGTTTTTTGGTTGTAGAGTAGAAGTGTAGATAGGGTGTTTTAATTCCGATTGTATCTTTCTTAGATTTGAAGTAGAATTGTCAAATATTTTAACAGATGCTCCGAGATTTAAGGCTGTTTTGGCCGCCCAAACAGCTGCAGTACCTGAACCAAAGATGACGATCTCTGTAGGAGGTACCCCTGAGATATTTCCAAAAAGCTGTCCTTTTCCCTCATGGGATTTACTCATCAATTCGGCTGCTATATAAATTGCAGACAAACCAGAAATTTCACTCAAAGAACTTACAAAAGGAAAACTTCCGTCGTGCTCAGTGAGTTCTTCTAATGCGATTGCAGTTATCTTTTTCTCTTGAAGTTTGTTGATATAATAAAGATCCTTAGACTTTAAGTTCAAGGTAGAAATGACAGTGCTATGAGGTTTTAAAAGATCTATTTCTTGATCGTTAACTGGAGCGACTTTGAGTATTAAGGGGCATTCAAAAACTTTTTTAGGATCACTTTCAATAGAGGCACCAGCCTTTTGATATTCACTGTCTGAAAAATGTGCGTGATCGCCAGCACCTTGTTCTACGATGACCTTGTGGTCATTTGCGACAAGTGCAGCAATAGCGTCAGGAGTGAGGCATACCCTTTTTTCTTCCATTTCTCGTTCCTTAGGAAGCCCAATAATTAAGCTGCCTTTTTTGATAGCGACTGCTAAACGCTCTTCTTTAGGCATCAGTTCAGTCGGATTAAAGGGTGATTCCATCATCAGTGTTCAATTAGGGTTAAGGTTCTGCTTTCAGGACTGTCAATAGTCAACTGTACTTCTGTATATCGATCAGGCAATAAATTGACAATACGCTCTGACCATTCGATAAAGATCCATCCATCAAAGTTAAAATAATCTTCAATACCGATGTCATACGCTTCAACTTCATCTTCAATACGATAAAAATCAAAGTGGTACGCTAGAGTCTTACCCAATGAATCTTCATAGGTGTTGACAATTCCAAAACTTGGACTCTGACCAGAGTCCTCACATCCGAGTTTAGCAATCAGTTCTTTGATTAAGGTTGTTTTTCCAGCCCCCATTTCACCGTTGAGGCAAAGTAATTTTGAGCAGGACTTCTCTATAATGTATGTTGCTGCTTTAGATAGTTCTGAAACACTGTAGGTCATTATATTTATTTTAAGAGTCACAAAGATACAGAAGAACTCGAGATTATTTAGGGTATAAAACCACAAAGGGCAAAATCATTTCTTCCAGTGAAATTCCACCGTGTTGATATGAGTCTTTGTAGTGATTTATGAATTGATTGTAGTTGTTTGGGTAGGCGAAAAAGGTATCAGCTACCGCAAAGACATAATTAGTACTTATACTCATGGAACTCAATCCAAAACTTTGTGGATCATCGATTCGTATGGAGTCCTTTGAAGAGGCCTTGAGATTTGATCCCAACTTGTATCTAAAATTGCTGTTGATTTCTCTAGATGCTTTGATGATAGATGGTGTCTTTACTCTAATAGTCCCGTGATCAGTAGTAAGGATGAGTTGTAAATCCATTTCAGCAGCTCTTTTGACAATTTCCAAAAGAGGTGAATTTTCAAACCAGGACTTGGTTAAGGAACGATAGGCTTTATCGTCAGATGCTAATTCTTTAATGACGTTCATTTCTGTTTTTGCATGAGATAAAATATCGATGGTATTATAAACTAAAATATTGAGATCATTGTCTTTAAGTTGATGAATTTTAGATAAATAACGTTGGCCTTGTTTTAGATTGCTAATTTTGTCATAGGTCCAATTGATCGAATCGTCTAAACGTTGTAATTGTGCTTTAAAGAAACTGTCCTCTTCATTGTTTTTTCCTCCTTCTTCTAAATCGTCTTTCCATAAATCTGGATGTTTTTTTTCCATTTCTAGAGGGGTTAAACCGGAGAAAATGGCATTTCTAGCGTAATGTGTTGCTGATGGCAGAATAGCGTAATAGGCTTCTTCGTGGTCTATTTGGTAATATTGATCAATAATTGGAGCAATTTTTCTCCATTGATCAAATCTTAAATTGTCTAAGACAACTAACAAGGTTTTTTTGTTGAGTAAAGGGCGTATTTTTTCTTTGTAAAGTCGGTGTGATAATGCAGGAGCATCTTGACCTTTGATCCACAGTGGATAATTCCTTTCAACGAATTTGGCAAAGTATTTATTGGCGGTTAACTTTTGAGATTCTAGAATTTCTGAGAGATTTCCTGACTTTTCATCTTCTAGTGTTTCTTCCCAGAAAATCAACTTCTTAAAGATATCCACCCAGTCTTTATGAGTTTGAGCAGCTTCAATTTCACCACTGAGTATTCCAAATTCTTTTTGGTAGTCCGTAGTCGCTTTATCGCTGATGATTTTGGGAAGTTCTAAATTCTTTTTAAGGCTCAGAAGTATTTGATTTGGATGAACAGGCTTTAAGAGGTAGTCAGCTATTTTAGATCCCAAAGCGTCGTTCATGATACGCTCTTCCTGATTGTTGGTAATCATTATGACTTTTAGGGTTGGTTGAAGTTCTTTGATTTTTCCAAGGGTTTGTAAACCGTCCATACCAGGCATATTTTCATCTAAGAGTACCATGTTGAAATGTTCCTTTTCAATGCGTTTTAGAGCTTCATAACCACTGTTGCACTGACTGACTAAATACCCTTTTTCTTCCAAAAAAAGGATGTGAGGCTTTAATAAATGTATCTCATCATCGACCCACAAGATATTTAGCTGATTCATTTACTTATATTTGTATTAAAATTTAGATGTTTTGAGCAAAAACCAAAAGCTTTTTACCTTCAATGATCCAATTTACGGATTTATTCGAATTCGCCACCCTTTTTTATTAGAACTCATCGATGATCCTGTTTTTCAGCGTCTTAGAAGAATTACACAAATGGGTTTGTCTTCCTATGTATTCCCAGGAGCACAGCATACCAGATTTGAGCACGCTATTGGGGCTATGTACTTAATGAGTAAGGCTATCAGGGTTTTGCGATTAAAAGAGGTTGAAATAAGTGTTGAAGAAGAACAAGGGTTGTTAGGTGCTATCCTTTTACACGATATTGGTCATGGTCCATACTCTCATGCGATGGAACATATATTGCTCAAGGAGGTATCTCATGAAGAAATTACACTTCAATTGATGAAATCACTCAACAAGAAGTATCATGGGGTATTGGATATCGCTATTGAAATTTTTCAAAAGACCTATCCCAAAACATTTTTGAATGAATTGGTAGCAAGTCAATTAGATATTGATCGATTGGACTATCTTAAAAGAGACAGTTTTTATACTGGTGTAGCAGAGGGGAATATCAATTCAGAACGATTGATTTCCATGTTGGATGTTATTGATGGTTCCTTAGCTATTGAAGAAAAGGGCGTGTTCTCTGTTGAAAAATTCCTCATGGCTAGAAGATTTATGTATTGGCAGGTCTATCTTCACAAAACTTCTTTTGTAGCAGAAGAACTTCTCTTAAAAATCTTTAAAAGAGTTAAAGAATTACTGCAAAGTAACAGTTATATTTTCATGTCCACCTCGCTGCATTTCTTTTTAAAAGAAGATAGAAAATTAGACGATTTAGCCCTAGAACATTTTGTTCAATTAGACGATATAGACGTGATGTACGCTATAAAAAAATGGTGTGAAAGTGAAGATAAGGTATTGTCTACTCTTTCTAAGATGCTCATTGAGAGAAACTTACTTGCAATAGACATACAAACTAAAAAGATATCGGATTCTAAACTCAACAAGATTAAGAAAAGCTGCATGGAACATTTGAATCTCAGCAAAGAAGAAGTGGATTATTTTGTCTTTAGCGGTTCCATTAAAAACTCTGCTTATAACAAGAAAATCAATCCAATAGCACTGGCCAATGAGGATAATGAACTCGTTAATTTTGACTCAGCAAAGGATCAAAGTTTTTCAAAATCACTCTCTAAATCTGTGGAGAAGTATTATATATGCTTCCCAAAAGAACTCAAATAGGGATTAATCTCTTAGAATTTCTTAATTTTGTATCCATGAAATTTACAGCTAGTCAGATAGCCGCCATACTCGATGGCGAAATAGATGGAAATCCAGAAGTGTGGGTTGATAAGCTATCTAAGATAGAAGAGGGCGAAGAGGGGTCGTTGACTTTTTTGTCAAACCCTAAGTACACTTCCTATATCTATTCTACTTCCTCCTCTATAGCTATAGTAGACAAAGACTTTGTAGCAGAGAAATCTATTGTACCCACTTTAATTAGAGTTAGTGACGCTTACGGAGCTTTTTCAAAGCTTTTGTCTTATTACGATTCGATTAAAACAGAAAAAAGTGGAATTGAATCTCCTTCTTTTATTTCAGATGATCTCAAACAGGGTAAAGGACTTTATATTGGAGCCTTTACGTATATTGACAAAGGAGTTATTCTAGGTGATGATGTGAAAATCTACCCCAATGTTTATATAGGAGAAAATGTTCAAATAGGTAATCGTGTAACCTTGTTTTCAGGTGTTAAAATCTACTCGGATACGCGAATTGGAAACGATTGTGTCATTCATTCCAATGCGGTTATCGGTGCTGATGGATTTGGATTTGCTCCAAATTCTGAAGGGGTATACAACAAAGTTCCTCAAACAGGTAATGTAATTATCGAAGATCACGTAGATATTGGAGCTTCTACAACTATTGACAAAGCTACTTTAGGGTCCACTATTATTCGAAAGGGTGTAAAACTCGACAACCAGATTCAAATTGCACACAATGTTGAAATTGGGGAAAATACAGTTATCGCAGCTCAAAGTGGGGTTGCAGGTTCTACAAAGGTTGGGAAAAATTGTATTATTGGTGGACAAGTAGGAATAGCTGGCCATTTGACCATTGGAGATAATGTGCGTATGCAGGGGCAATCAGGAGTCATCAAGAGTTTAAAAGACGATGCCGTAGTACAAGGAACTCCTGCATTTAATTATAACGATTACAACAAGTCTTACGTATACTTTAAAAATTTACCAAAACATCTAAATCAGAAAAAAAACAACTAAGATGACAACCACATCGAAAAAACAAACAACTATTGCAAAAGAAGTGAGTCTTACAGGTGTAGGGCTTCATACTGGTAATAATGTAACACTTAAATTTTGTCCTGCTGATGCAAACTCTGGATATGTTTTTAAAAGAGTTGATTTAGAAGGACAACCGACCATCAAAGCGGATGCCTCTTTTGTAGTAAGTACTCAAAGAGGTACCAATTTAGAAAGCGGTAATGTAGTCATTAATACAAGTGAGCACGTTCTCGCTGCATTGGTGGGGTTGGAAATCGACAATGTGTTAATTGAAATTGATGCAGCTGAACCTCCAATAATGGATGGTTCCTCTAAATTTTTTATAGAAGCTATTGAAAAAGCTGGTGTTCAAGAACTAGAAGATGATCGCGAAGAATATGTGGTTAAAGAAATCATCAATTTAAAAGACGAGGAAACGGGATCTGAAATTACCTTACTTCCAGCAGATGATTATCAAGTAACTGCTATGGTTGATTTTGGAACTAAGATTTTAGGAACTCAGAATGCTTCTTTAGATTCCATTTCAGATTTTAAAGCAGAAATTGCAGATTCGAGAACCTTCAGTTTTTTACACGAACTAGAAATGCTCTTAGACAACGGTCTCATTAAGGGAGGAGATCTCAATAATGCCATTGTATACGTAGATAAAGAGATTTCTGATGAGACGATGAAAAAGCTTCAAAAAGCATTTAATAAAACAGATATATCAGTTACTCCAAACGGAATACTCAATAACTTAACGCTTCACTACAGCAATGAAGCTGCTCGCCACAAACTATTAGATGTGATTGGTGATTTAGCTCTAGTAGGCTGCAGAATTAGAGGAAAGGTCATCGCTAGTAAACCTGGACATAAGATCAATACTGACTTCGCTAAGAAATTAGCAAAGATAATCAAGGAGGAAAAACGAAAAAACGTCCCTACATACGATTTAAACCAACCACCACTAATGGACATCCACCAAATCATGGATATGTTACCTCACAGACCTCCATTTTTGTTTATCGATCGCATTATAGAGCTATCTGATTCTCATGTGGTAGGAATGAAGAATGTAACCATGAATGAGGATTTCTTTGTGGGTCATTTCCCAGGAGCTCCAGTTATGCCAGGGGTTTTGCAAATAGAAGCTATGGCTCAAACAGGAGGGATATTAGTGCTGTCTACAGTTCCTGATCCAGAGAACTATTTGACTTATTTTATGAAAATTGACAATGTCAAGTTCAAACAAAAAGTACTTCCTGGAGATACGTTAATTTTTAAATGTGATTTAATAACGCCTATACGAAGAGGAATTTGTCATATGAGTGCTCAAGCTTTTGCTAATGGAAAACTCGTATGTGAAGCAGAAATGATGGCTCAAATCTCAAAAAAACAATAAGATGAATCAACCATTAGCCTATGTGCACCCAGGTGCTAAAATTGCTAAGAACGTCGTAATTGAACCTTTTACTACTATAAGCAATAATGTGGTCATTGGAGAAGGAACTTGGATTGGATCCAATGTGACTATTATGGAAGGGGCACGTATTGGTAAAAATTGCAATATTTTTCCAGGCGCTGTGATTTCAGCACCTCCACAGGATTTAAAGTACAACGGAGAAGAGACGACTGTTGAAATTGGCGATAATGTAACTATTAGAGAATGTGTTACCATTAATAAAGGAACTACAGATCGAATGAAAACAGTTATTGGAGATAATTGCTTAATCATGGCTTATTGTCATGTGGCTCACGATTGTTTTATTGGTAATAACTGTATTTTTTCCAACAACTCAACGCTTGCAGGACATGTTACTGTCGGTAACAATGTTGTAATGGCTGGACTTGTTGCGGTTCATCAGTTTGTTACTATTGGAAGTTTTTCTTTTGTAACAGGTGGATCTCTTGTTAGAAAAGATGTTCCTCCCTATGTCAAAGCTGCTAGGGAACCTCTTTCATTTGCAGGAATTAATTCGGTAGGACTTCGAAGAAATGGATATAGTCCAGAAAAAATTAGAGAAATTCAAAACATTTATAGAATTTTATACCAGAGAAATTATAACAATACCCAAGCTATTCAAATAATAGAAGCTGAAATGGAAGCGACACCAGAAAGAGATGAAATCATTCTCTTTGTAAAAGATTCCAAACGAGGTATTATGAAAGGATATATAAGTAATTCATAACTATGGCAAGTACATCAGATATCAGAAAAGGATTGTGCATTCGTTACAATAACGACATTTACAAAATCATTGAATTCTTACACGTTAAACCAGGAAAAGGTCCTGCTTTTGTAAGAACTAAACTAAGAAGTATTTCAAATGGAAAAGTATTGGACAATACCTTTTCAGCTGGACATAAAATAGAGGATGTTCGTGTTGAGACGCGTTCGTATCAGTTTTTGTATCCAGAAGGAAATACCTATCACTTTATGAACGTGGATGACTACAATCAAATTGAGCTTCCAGAAACAGCCTTGGATCGTCCAGATTTAATCAAAGAAGGGGATGTGGTGAAAATCATGTTTAACGCAGAAGACCAAGCACCTCTTTCAGTGGAGATGCCTGCTTCTGTAATTTTAGAGGTAACCTATACCGAACCAGGTGTAAAGGGAAATACAGCGACTAACGCTACAAAACCTGCTACAGTTGAAACAGGAGCTATCATCAATGTTCCTCTTTTTATCAACGAAGGAGATAAGATTAAAGTGGATACTGAAAAAGGTGCGTACATGGAACGCATCAAGGAGTAAGGATCAAAAAAAATATTCTTTATTAAGGCTTTGGTTTTACAAACAAAGCCTTACTTTTGACTTAAATTAAAACAAGTATAGATGAGCGTTTTAGTAAACAAAGATTCAAAAATCATTGTTCAAGGATTTACTGGTAGTGAAGGAACTTTTCACGCTGGTCAAATGATCGAATACGGAACTCAAGTGGTCGGTGGTGTTACTCCAGGAAAAGGGGGACAAACGCATTTAGGGAAACCTGTATTTAACACTGTAAAAGAAACTGTTGATCAATTAGGAGCAGATACTTCTATCATTTTTGTACCACCTGCATTTGCAGCTGATGCCATCATGGAAGCTGCTGAAGCTGGGATTAAAGTGATCGTATGTATCACTGAAGGTATTCCAGTTGCTGATATGGTTAAAGTCAATCAATATATCGCCAATAGAGACTGTCGTTTAATTGGACCTAACTGTCCTGGGGTGATTACTCCAGAGGAGGCAAAGGTTGGTATTATGCCAGGATTTGTATTTAAATCAGGAACAGTAGGAATAGTTTCAAAATCAGGAACATTAACTTATGAGGCTGCTGATCAAGTGGTTAGAGAAGGATTGGGGATTACTACTGCCATTGGAATTGGTGGAGATCCAATCATTGGAACAACTACCAAACAAGCGGTTCAAATGCTAATCGAAGATCCAGCTACAGAATGTGTCGTGATGATTGGAGAAATTGGTGGACAATTAGAAGCTGATGCAGCAAATTGGTACAAAGAGAGTGGTTCAAAGAAACCAATTGTAGGATTTATTGCTGGTGAAACTGCTCCTGCTGGTAGAACTATGGGACACGCTGGTGCTATTGTTGGTGGTTCTGACGATACGGCTCAAGCAAAGAAAGCGATTATGAGATCATGTGGAATTCACGTAGTTGATTCACCAGCTCAAATCGGTAAGAAAGTAAAAGAAGTATTGGGTTAATCCAATCTTTAAATCAAATACAAATCCCGCTATTTGCGGGATTTTTTATTACAAATACATAACGTATCTTTACTAAAACTAATTAAAGATGAAATTATTAGAAAATAAAACAGCAATCATCACTGGCGCAAGTCGTGGAATTGGATCTGGAATAGCAAAAGTATTTGCTCAGCACGGAGCAAATGTTGCCTTTACTTATAGCTCAAGTGAAGCACCTGCACTCGAATTAGCAGAAGAATTAACAGTCTTAGGAGTTAAAGCTAAGGCTTACAAGAGTGATGCATCTGACTTTGAGGCTGCTCAGCAGTTAGTCGATGCTGTATTGGAAGATTTTGAAACGATTGATATCTTGATCAACAATGCTGGAATCACCAAAGACAATTTACTCATGCGTATGAGTGAAGAGGATTTTGATTCTGTTATTAGAATCAACCTTAAATCTGTGTTTAATATGACCAAGGCGGTACAGCGTACCTTCTTAAAACAACGCTCCGGTTCTATTGTCAATATGACTTCGGTAGTTGGTGTTAAAGGGAATGCTGGTCAAGCAAATTACGCAGCTTCTAAAGCGGGAATGATTGGATTTACAAAATCAGTAGCTTTAGAACTCGGATCTAGAAATATTCGTTGTAATGCGATTGCACCAGGATTTATTGAGACTGAAATGACTGCTAAACTCGATGAGAAAGTAGTACAAGGATGGAGAGATGGTATTCCGTTAAAAAGAGGAGGAACTCCAGAAGATGTAGCCAACGCCTGTGTGTATTTAGCATCTGATCTTTCTGCTTATGTTACAGGACAAGTCCTCAACGTAGACGGAGGAATGTTAACCTAATTGAATTTTAAAATTAAAACCTAATAAAATGGAAAAATTACCAAAAATTGCAATGCCCGTAGTGATATTAATTATCATTGCTGTAATTGTGTTGTCTAAGTCAACACTAACAATAGGCTCAGGTCAAGCTGGAGTTCTATACAAAACCTTTGGGGGCGGTGTAGTTACAGATCAAGCTCCTTTAGGTGAAGGATTTCACGTGATTGCTCCTTGGAATAAAGTCTTTATTTACGAAGTGAGACAACAGGAAATCTTTGAGAAAATGCAAGTATTATCTTCTAATGGATTGGAGATAAAATTAGACGCTTCTGCTTGGTTTCAACCCAAGTATGAATTTTTAGGGATGTTGCATCAATCAAAGGGTGAAAAATACGTTCAACGTGTTCTTATGCCAGCCATTCGTTCAGCAGCTCGTTCTGTTGTAGGTCGTTACACTCCTGAACAATTGTACTCTTCAAAGAGAGATGTCATTCAATCAGAAATTTTTGAAGAAACAAAGAAAATTGTAGATGATCAATTCATTCAGCTCAACGAAATACTAGTTAGAGATGTAACACTTCCTCCGACTATTAAAGAGGCGATTGAGCGTAAATTAAAGCAAGAACAAGAGTCTTTAGAATACGAATTTAGATTGGTTACTGCATCTAAAGAAGCTGAGAAACAAATTATCGAAGCACAAGGTAAGGCTGATGCCAACAGAATTTTATCAGCTTCACTAACGGATAAAATCCTTCAAGATAAGGGAATAGAAGCTACTATTAAATTGTCAGAATCGCCAAATGCTAAGGTTATAGTTATTGGTTCAGGAGAATCTGGTCTTCCACTCATTTTGGGAAATAATTAATTGTAACGCTGATTTAACAAATTGTTATTTATAGATAAAAACTAATTTATTGTTTTAGGATTCTAAATAATATTGTTAATTTTACGCCCACAATGAAAAAGATACATTCACATCACCATATTGTAAACTACTTTCAAACGAGGTAGCATATGGCTATGTATAATCATATTAGACCCGTTTGAGTAATCAAGCGGGTTTTTTAATTTAAAGCGTATGAATACAAAAATTAAAATTGCAGTTCAAAAAAGCGGTCGTCTAAACGAAGATTCTTTAGCATTATTAAAGGATGCAGGTATTTCTATTGACAATGGAAAAGATCAACTCAAGGCGAGTGCTCGCAACTTTGACTTAGAGGTTTTTTATCTCAGAAATGGAGATATTCCACAATACCTCAGAGATGGGGTAGTGGATTGTGCAATTATCGGAGATAACCTTTTATTTGAAAAGGGAGATGATATTGAAGTAGTGGAACGACTTGGGTTTTCAAAATGCAGAGTTTCTTTAGCCTTACCTAAAGATGCTACTTACAACGGGATTGAGGATTTTAAAGGAAAGACCATTGCCACTTCATATCCAAATACCGTAAAGAAGTTTTTGGAAGCAAAGGGAATCACACCTGAGTTACACATCATCAACGGATCTGTTGAAATCGCTCCCAATATAGGACTAGCGGATGCTATTTGCGATATTGTTTCTTCTGGAAGTACACTCTTTAAAAACAATCTCGTAGAAGTAGAACACCTGATGGATTCTGAAGCAGTATTGGCTGTTTCTCCAAAAATAAGTGCAGAGGCACAAGCTTTATTAGACAACCTTCAATTTAGAATTCAATCAGTTCTAAGAGGAAGAAAGGCTAAATACGTACTTTTAAATGCTCCTAATGACCAATTGGATGCTATCCTTAAAATCCTACCTGGAATGAAGAGTCCAACGGTATTGCCTTTAGCACAAGAAGGATGGAGTTCAGTTCACTCAGTGGTTGATAAATACGCTTTCTGGGATGTGATTGATCAATTAAAGGCTCAGGGAGCTGAAGGAATCTTAGTTTGTTCAATTGAAAAAATGGTACTCTAAGCATGCAAAACTTTTACAATCCATCTAGATCTCAGTGGGAGTCGATACTAAAGCGACCTACTGCTACATTTGACGATGTTGAGTCTGTAGTGGTTGAAGTTTTTAATGCTGTTAAAACAAGTGGAGACCAGGCTTTAAAAGAGTATACCAAGAAATTTGACAGAACTGAAATTGACAATTTAACGGTTAGTTCTCAGGAGCTCACAGCAGCTGTAAATACACTTTCAAAGGAATTAAAAGAGGCTATTGATTTAGCATATGACAATATTTATAAATTTCACAAGGCACAACAAACTTCAAGAGTTGAAGTAGAAACCACCTCTGGTGTGGACTGCTGGCAAGAAAAAAGACCGATTCAAAAGGTTGGTTTTTATATTCCAGGAGGTTCAGCTCCACTCTTTTCAACTGTTTTGATGCTGGCGATCCCTGCTCAGATCGCTGGATGTAGTGAAGTAGTACTATGTACTCCTCCGACTAAAGAAGGAACGGTGCACCCTGCAGTGCTATATGCTGCTAAGCGTTGTGGAATCCAAAACATCTACAAAGTAGGAGGGATTCAAGCAATTGCAGCGATGACCTATGGTACTGAGAGTATCACTAAGGTTTATAAAATATTTGGTCCCGGTAATCAATTTGTGACTTTGGCCAAGCAATATGCGACTACCCTAGGGGTTGCTATTGATATGCCTGCTGGACCTAGTGAACTCTTAATAGTAGGAGACAGCTCTGCAAATCCTGCATTTGTAGCTTCTGATTTACTATCTCAGGCAGAACACGGTCCAGATAGTCAGGTAATCTTAGTGAGTACCGATAAAAAACTTATTGATGATGTCTCTGTTGAAATTGAAAAGCAATTAGAGGAACTCCCAAGAAAAGAGATTGCTAAAAAGGCGATCGCCAATTCGAAGATGATCTATTTTGATTCCAAACAGGATGCTGCTGATTGTATCGATGCGTACGGTCCTGAGCACTATATTATCTGTTGTGAAGAGGAACAATTCTATATTGATGCCATTCACAATGCAGGATCGGTGTTTATTGGTAATTACACTCCTGAGAGTGCTGGTGATTACGCCTCTGGAACCAATCACACCTTACCGACCAATGGATACACCAAGCAGTACAGTGGGGTGAATCTGGACAGTTTCTTGAAACAGATGACCTTTCAGAAGATCTCAGAAAAAGGAATTCAAGCCATAGGACCTGCAATAGAACTCATGGCAGAGGAAGAAGGATTGCAGGCACATAAAAATGCAGTGACACTTCGTTTAAATCAATTAAAAGCGAATAAAGAATACAACTAATGAGTGGATTTGAACTCAATAATTTGTTACGAGAGAACATCAAGTCGATTAAGGCTTACTCTTCTGCTAGAGATGAATACGTCTCTAATGGAAGTGAGATGATCTTTTTAGATGCTAATGAAAACCCTTATGAAAATGGGGTGAATCGCTATCCAGATCCACTTCAGCGATCTTTAAAAGAGGAACTCTCAAAGATAAAGAGAATCCCAACGGATCAAATTCTCCTTGGAAATGGTTCCGATGAAGTATTGGATTTGATCTTTAGAGCTTTTTGTGAGCCTGGTAAGGATGCAGTTATGACACTGCCGCCTACCTATGGAATGTATCAGGTATTGGCAGATCTCAATGCAGTACAAGTACAGCAGATTCCACTGACTGAAGATTTTTTAATCGATACAGAAATAGTACTCAACAATCTTAAAGATCAAAAACTGCTCTTTGTTTGTTCCCCTAACAACCCATCGGGAAATTTATTGCAAGAAGCAGGGATTGAGGTCATCCTAAACAATTTTAAGGGTATTGTAGTAGTCGATGAGGCTTATATTGATTTTACAGATGCAAAATCTTGGATTCATAGACTTGATGAGTATCCAAATCTGATCGTCACTCAAACCCTGTCTAAGGCTTATGGTTTGGCGGGAATTCGATTGGGGATGTTATTCGCAAGTAAAGAAATTGTCAGTGTTTTAAACAAGATCAAACCCCCTTACAATGTCAATGAGCTTACCCAAGAACGTGCCTTAGAGCGTGTTTTAGCCAATGATCAGGTGCTGGTAGAAGTACAATCGATCATCGAAAGTAGAAAAGCACTTATCGAAGCTTTAAAAGAGGTATCTTTTGTCGAGCACATCTTTCCATCAGATGCCAATTTTGTACTAGCTCGAGTGGATGATGTCACCAAACGTTACAATCAATTATTAGAAAAAGGAATAGTCGTTAGAAATCGATCGACTCAATTACACTGTGAAAATTCTCTTCGTTTTACCGTTGGTACTACCGAGGAAAACAAGGAACTTATCCGTGTATTAAAAACGATAGAATCATGAAAAAAGTACTCTTTATCGATAGAGACGGAACACTTATAATCGAACCAAAGGACGATCCTCAAATCGATGCTTTTGAAAAGGTAAGTTTTTATCCAAAGGCAATTGCTACCATGGCTCAAATAGCAAAACTCAATGCTTTTGAACTTGTGATGGTATCCAATCAAGATGGATTGGGAACCGATTCTTTTCCAGAAGAGACCTTTTGGCCGGTTCAAAACTTTATCGTAGATACCTTTAAAAGTGAAGGGGTTGAGTTTAGTGAAATCGTACTCGATAGAACCTTTGCATCGGATAATGCACCTACTCGAAAGCCTGGTACAGCATTACTTACTAAGTATATGGACACAACTGTATACGACTTAGAAAATTCCTATGTAATTGGAGATCGTATTACTGATGTGGCACTTGCAAAGAATTTAGGTTGTAAGGCGATCTATATTAATTCAGGGAATCAATTGGGAATTGAAGAAGTTACTACCTATGGTGATTTAAATCCTACCATTGCTCTTGAGAGCACTGATTGGTCAACGATTTATGCCTTTTTAACCACAGGAGCACGAACTGCTCAAGTTGTTCGTACGACCAAAGAGACGGATATCAAGATTTATTTGGATCTCAATGGAGTAGGAAAGGGAACAATCAATACTGGAATTTCCTTTTTTGATCATATGTTGGATCAACTCTCCAAACACGGACAGGTCGATCTCAGTATTGAAGTTAAAGGCGATTTAGAAGTCGATGAGCACCATACGATTGAGGATACAGCTATTGCACTTGGAGAAGCATTTGCAAAGGCTCTTGGTTCCAAACTCGGAATTGAACGCTATGGATTTTGTTTGCCTATGGATGACTGCTTAGCTCAAGTAGCCATTGATTTTGGTGGTAGAAACTGGTTGGAATGGGATGCGGAATTTAAACGTGAAATGGTAGGAAAAATGCCTACTGAAATGTTCTTCCACTTTTTTAAATCCTTTAGCGATGGAGCAAAAGCTAATTTAAATATCAAAGCAGAAGGGGTGAATGAACACCACAAGATAGAAGCCATCTTTAAGGCCTTTGCCAAGGCGATTAAAATGGCTATTAAGCAAGATCCAGATAAAATGGTACTGCCTTCAACAAAAGGAATGTTATAATGAAATTAGTCATCATCGATTACGGAGCTGGGAACATTAAGAGTATCCAATTTGCATTTGAGCGGTTGGGAGTGCACGCAGTGCTCAGCAGTGATGCCATAGAAATACAAGCAGCTGATAAGGTGATCTTTCCAGGAGTAGGAGCGGCAGGTGCTGCCATGAAAATGCTCAAGGATAAAAATTTAGACACCTTGATTCCAAAACTCACTCAACCTGTTTTGGGGATTTGCTTGGGATTGCAACTCATGTGTCGCTACAGTGAAGAAGATCACACCCCAGGATTAGGTATTTTTGATGTAGATGTAAAGCGTTTTGATACTTCCAAGGTCAAGGTACCACAAATTGGTTGGAATGCCATCAGTAGTTTGAAAACGGAGTTATTTGAAGGAGTTGAAGAAGACTCCTATATCTATATGGTACACTCGTTTTTTGTGCCAAAATGCGATCAAACTATAGCAGAAGCAACCTATGATGGAGCCTATAGTGCAGCGCTTAGTCGTGACAATTTTTACGCTACTCAATTTCACCCAGAAAAGAGCAGCAGTGTAGGAGAACAAATCTTAAAGAACTTTTTAGCGATCTAATGAGAATTATACCAGCAATTGATATTATCGACGGAAAATGTGTTCGACTCTCAAAAGGAGATTACGACACCAAAAAAATCTATAATGAAAACCCCTTAGAAGTTGCCAAAGAGTTTGAGGCTCACGGTATTGAATCATTGCATTTAGTGGACTTAGACGGCGCTAAATCACAACATATTGTAAACTACAAGGTCTTGGAGCAAATTGCTTCTCAAACATCCTTAAAAGTTGATTTTGGTGGTGGTATTAAATCCGAAGAGGATATTCGTGTGGCATTTGATTCAGGAGCCAATCAAATCACTGGAGGAAGTATTGCGGTAAAGAATCCAACGATTTTTGAATCTTGGTTATCTCATTACGGATCTGATAAAATTATCTTAGGTGCTGATGCTCAAAATGAAAAGGTAGCTGTATCAGGATGGTTAGAAGAATCAAAAGAAGACTTACTTCCTTTTATTAAGAGTTATGTAGCCAAGGGAGTGCGTTATATCATCTGTACAGATATTTCAAAAGACGGAATGTTAGAAGGTCCTTCTTTTGATTTGTACCAAAAAATATTGGCTGATAATACCTACTCAAATATTAAACTCATTGCCAGTGGTGGTATTTCTACCTTTGAGGAGTTACCTAGGCTTCAGGAATTGGGATGTGAAGGAACCATTATCGGTAAAGCAATCTATGAAAACAGGATTAGCTTAAAGCAATTAGAACAATTTATAATTAGTTAAGATGCTCAGTAAGAGAATAATACCTTGTTTGGATATCAAGAACGGAAGAACGGTTAAGGGCGTCAACTTTGTAGCACTGAGAGATGCAGGGGATCCTGTAGAGCTCGCAGCACAATATGCTAAAACTGGAGCTGATGAGCTGGTGTTTTTAGATATTACAGCCACTGAAGAAGCAAGAGCAACTCTAGCTAATTTAGTACACGATGTAGCAGAAGCCATCAATATTCCTTTTACCGTCGGAGGAGGAATTCGTTCTGTAGAAGATGTAGACATCTTACTCAAGAATGGTGCAGATAAAATATCCATCAATTCCTCAGCCGTTCGAAATCCACAACTCATTAACGATTTATCGAGTAAATTTGGATCTCAATGTGTGGTAGTTGCTATCGATGCTAAAGAAATAGATGGACAGTGGAAGGTGCACTTAGTAGGAGGAAAGGTACCTACAGAGCTCGATTTATTTGAGTGGGCTCAAGAAGTGGAACAAAGAGGTGCAGGAGAAATTCTCTTTACCTCAATGGATCACGATGGAACCAAAGACGGTTTTGCAAATAAGGCCTTAGCTAAGATGTGTGAACTGGTCAATATTCCAGTAATCGCCTCTGGAGGAGCTGGAAAAAAAGAACATTTCATCGATGTTTTTAAGGAAGGAAAAGCAGATGCAGCTTTGGCTGCAAGTGTTTTTCACTTTGGAGAAATTCCAATTCCAGAATTAAAAAATGATTTAAAACAAGCGGGTATAAGAGTTCGCATATAAAAAAGCCATGAATATAGATTTTTCAAAAACAGAAGGAGGATTAGTTCCAGCGATTGTTCAAGACGCCATCACTAAAAACGTTTTGATGTTGGGATATATGAACAAAGAAGCAGTTGAGAAGACCTTAGAAACCAAAAAGGTTACGTTTTATTCACGTTCTAAAAATCGTTTGTGGACTAAAGGAGAAGAGAGTGGAAATTTCTTAAACCTAGTTTCGATGTCAGTAGATTGTGATCAGGACACCCTACTCATTAAAGCGAATCCTGTAGGTCCTACTTGTCACAAGGGTACTGATACCTGCTGGGCTGAAGAAAACACAGAGTCTTATGGTTTTATCTCTGAATTAGAAGCTGTTATCACTGAACGTATTGCTAATAAAGACACGGCAAAGAGCTATGTCGCTTCGCTTTTTGATAAAGGAATAAACAAAGTAGCACAAAAAGTAGGTGAAGAGGCCGTTGAAGTGGTTATCGAAGCAATGGATAACAACGACCAACTCTTCAAAGAAGAGTCAGCAGATCTTTTGTTTCACTATCTGATGTTGCTTCAAGCGAAAGGATATACCCTAAAAGATATAGTAGCGGTCTTAAAGTCGAGACACTAAGAAATCCAACTTTTAGAAATAGCCTTCTTACTCAAATACACAAGAAGTACAGCAACGATGATGATAGTTGATTGAAGCCCGTAATAAGCGGCTTCTCCTACTATTTCTGGGCCGTTGGTGAAAAAGATATAATAGCCTGTGTTGAGTACTACTGCAATCAAAGAGATTTGAAATAGCAATAACGCTTTTGCTTTTTTAAGCAACAAAAAAACACTTGCTACAAATCCACCCCATACTGCTAGTGCATAAAAGGCGGTGATCACTTTAGGAGTTGAATCCATAAGTGCTACTAGATTGGGGTCTAAAAGGGCTTTAGCATCATCACTCATAGTGACTTCACCTAAATACTGAAGGACGCCAACAAGGTTCCACAGAATTGCTATTACCGCAACAATACTGAACCAAAGTGGGTTTTTTTGAGGTTGAGTTGTCATAATTTTATTGTTTGGTTTCTTAAATTTAAGAAATTAATCAATAAGTTCAACTCACACATTGATGATTAAAGTATGGATTCTCCGTTGAGATCGGTCGTTAGTATTTCACTCATGACATCCAAAAAGGGACAAGCGGCTTTGAAAGCACTATTCACATCGTTAACAAAATTCTCAGAACTTACTTCAGCATTTGACAAGTCTTTCATAAAGACATAATTCTTGAGCCTAAGTAGTTCAATTTCTGGGTGTTCTTTATCAAATCCTCTAGGTGCTGACTTTAGAGATTCCCCTTTAAATTCTCCCCAAACAGACTTAAAACTCTTGGAGTTAATTGCTTTTTTCAAATGTTCAGCATCGATGTCAATTTCTTGTCTGACACGGTTTAAGTCCTCTTTGTTGGGCATCCAAAAACCAATTGCAAGAAATGAAGCATTCGGCTCAATGTGAACGTAATAGCCTCCTCTAAGAGCTGCGGTTGCTCTTTGAAAGGAACAGCCAAAATTGGTCTTATAAGGTCTTTTGTCTTTTGAAAAGCGAACGTCCTTATAGATTCTAAAGAACTTCATAGATTCAATAGTGTCATGAGTATTCATCTCTTGTTGAAGCTCTTCAAACAAGGCCTTTGAATCTTTTCGAAGCTCGTCAAAGAGTTTTTTATTAGTTTGAAACCACTCTCTGTTGTTATTTTCCTGAAGCTCAGATAAGAAGCTTAATAATTGGGGATGTATTGTTTTCATATTTTAAAGTTATGGATAACTATTCAATATTAAAGTTTAACTCTTTTAAGAACAATCCTGAACCAGGAGCTACGTATTTAATGCTGAATTCTTTTTGGAACTCTATAATCGCAATTAATTCTTCTATTGAAAGCTCTCCTGTTCCCAGTAAATACAAAGCTCCCATGATCAATCTAATCTGATATCTCAAAAAGCCTTTGCCACTAACTTCAAGTATATAGGAGGTTTTAGGGTAAAAGGATGCGGTGTGCTCTGTATTAACTTTGATGCTGCAACTATCGATGGTTCTAATGCAGTTTTTGGTCTCTTGCCCTTTTCTAACAGTAAAATTGCTAAAATCGTGAGTTCCTTCAAATAGGTGACAGGCATCGATCATCGCCTCAATATCCATATCAGTAATGAAATTCGTCATTGTTGATGCCGCAAAGGGGTGATTCTTATCACCAAAAGAAAAGAGATAGCAATAGGTTTTACTTTTGGCGTCTTTTATGATATTAAACGCTTTGGATACGGATTGAATCTCAGTAACACGGATGTCAGGGGGAAGGTTTTTGTTGAACAAATCGATAAACTGAGGGTTGGATTCAATACGATCATCCACTATAAAAAGCTCAAAAGCTCCAGCAAGTGCTGAAACTTTAGCATCTGTACGTCCTGCACCAATAATTTTAAATTTGCTTCCTTCTAGGATGAACTTTAGTGTTTTTTCGAGCATTCCTTCCACGGTTTTATGATTGGGCTGTTTTTGCCAACCACTGTATCGAAAACCTAAATACTGTACTCGAACTAAATAGTGATATGCGTATTTCATAATTGGGTAACTTGTGAACTAAGATAAAAAATGTAAATTGGATAAAATTTTAATCAAATGAAAAAATTAACTACCCTCTTAATGATTAGTTCCGTTCTACTCTCTTGTTCTTCCAAAAAAGAAGAAAGTTTACAGGAACGCTCTGTTAGAATTCACAAGGAAGCTATAACTATTGATACGCACAACGATATCAATGTGGCTAATTTCACGGACTCCATCAATTATACGCAACGATTGGACACTCAGGTCAATATTCCTAAAATGAAGGAGGGTGGCCTTGATGTTACTTGGCTTATTGTCTATACAGGACAGGGAGATTTAACCGATGAAGGCTATCAGAAAGCTTCTGATAATGCTTTGGCTAAATTTGAAGCCATTCATAAACTCTGCGAAGAAATCGCACCTGATCAAATAGGATTAGCACTTACGAGTGCTGATGTAAGAAGGCTCAATGCTGAAGGAAAAAAAATTGCGATGATTGGTGTTGAAAATGCCTATCCAATGGGAATGGATATTTCTAATGTTAAGAAATACCACGATTTAGGAGCTCGTTATGTTTCTTTAGCTCATAATGGACATTCACAGTTTTCGGATTCCAATACTGGTGAAGCGGATGATCAGTGGTTACACAACGGTTTAAGTGAGTTAGGAAAACAAGCGATTGCTGAAATGAATCGTGTAGGGATTATGATTGATATCTCACACCCCTCTAAAGAAGCGATGAAGCAAATGGTAGCCCTTTCAAAAGCTCCAATTATTGCATCGCATTCTTCGGCTAGAGCACTTTGTGATCATTCTAGAAACTTAGATGACGAGCAATTATTGTTACTCAAAGAAAACGGAGGCGTTGTGCAAACAGTTGCTTTTAAATCCTATCTCAATACTGAGAAAAACAAGGCACATCAAGACTATCTAGATGCAATTATAGATACACTCCTAAAGGATCAAGGTTTCGAACGCCTTTCGAGAGCTCAGGCGATGAGTTTAGAGGCAGATCAACGCGAGGCCTATTACAATGCATTTATGGAAGCGCGTTCTGCTGCAGAGGAAAAGGCCGCTCAAGACCCCAATGTTCCTAAGGGAGTTAATGTAGTCGATTTTGTAGATCACATCGACTATATGGTGGACCTTATTGGAATTGATCACGTAGGAATTAGCTCTGATTTTGACGGAGGAGGAGGAATCGTTGATTGGGCTGATGCTTCTGAAACCTTTAATGTAACCTTAGAACTCGTAAAAAGAGGTTATAGTGATCAGGACATCAAAAAGCTATGGGGAGAGAACCTTCTAAGAGTTTTAGATGAGGTTCAAGCGGTAGCTGCCTCTATGAACTAAATTTTCTGAGATATTTTTGACGTTTGCCATTGAATAAGGAGAAAATTGGTCTATTTTTGTAAAATTGAGATTTTATAAAAATAACAACCCAAAATAAAGCTTATTAATCTTTGGAACTACTAGAAGATATCAGTGTTGAGAAGAGTCTATACGACTATCAAGAAGAGGATTTAGATCGCATATTTTCGTACCTAGAAACAGCGCCATCAGACACCAATTTACTGTATCAGCTTCCTACAGGGGGAGGTAAGACGGTTGTTTTCTCTGAAATTGCGCGTCGCTATATCAAAAAGACTGGAAAAAAAGTCATTGTTTTGACTCATAGAATTGAATTAAGTGCTCAAACTTCACGAATGCTCGGTGAGTTTGGAGTGAGTAATAAAGTGATCAATTCAGAGGTGAAGACCTTGGAAGACGAGGATCAATATGCCTGCTTTGTGGCAATGGTGGAGACCCTAAATAACCGTTTGCAAGAGGAACAAATTCAGTTTTCAAATATTGGAATGGTGATTATCGATGAGGCCCATTACAACTCCTTTAGAAAACTATTTAAATTCTTTGAAAACTCCATCGTATTAGGAGTTACTGCAACGCCGTTGAGTTCGAATATCAAATTGCCGATGAAAGACAACTATAAAAAGTTGATCATTGGCGCCTCCATACAATCGCTTATTGAAAAAGAGTATTTAGCAAAGGCCAATCTCTTTTCAAAAAACGTAAGTCTTCAATCACTTAAATTGGGGATGAATGGTGATTATACCGTTAAATCATCGGATGCGCTGTACGGAAACTTAAGTATGTTATCCTCTTTGGTACAGACCTATGAAGATCTTGCTAAGGGAACTAAGACACTGATTTTTAACAATGGGATCAGTACTTCTAAATACGTCTATGATACCTTTAAAAGAGCCGGTTACAACATCAGACATCTAGACAATAAAAACTCTTCTACAGAACGAGCTGAAATCCTCGAGTGGTTTTCCAATACTCCAGATGCGATTTTAACATCTGTAAGTATCTTGACTACTGGTTTTGATGAACCCTCGGTAGAAACAGTAATACTCAACAGAGCGACACGTTCACTTACCTTGTACTTTCAGATGATTGGTAGGGGATCGAGAATTTACAAAGACAAAAAGGAGTTCAATGTTATCGATATGGGTAATAATATTGCTCGTTTTGGTGCTTGGGATTCGCCTCTCAACTGGCAAGAAATTTTCCATTTTCCTGATTATTACTTAGAAAATATCAGAAATGATGAGGATATTGAACGAGATTTCAAATATGAAATGCCTCCTGAATTAAGAGCAGAGTTTGCTAAATCTACCGCTGCAGATCTCGATTTTGATGTTAAGGCAGTCTATAAGGAAATCTTTGCTCAAGGATTAAAATCCAAAGAAGTATTGGAACGTTCTATTGATCAACACGCTAAGATCTGTTGTGAGAATTCAGAAGATGTATTCGATGCGAGAATTCTCGCTAAAAGACTCAAAGATGAAATAGCCTACAGAGTCAAAATGTATTCGTACTGTATTATGAACAATACCAAGAACTACAGAGAGTGGTTAGAGGAGGATTACGAACGTAAACTGCGTTTAAAAATTTCACAGAAGTTTGCTCAAAAACAATAAGATGAGTCAACTCGTAATTATCAGTGCTAATTGGCCCGAATTTGATGCTACTGCCGCTGGATTACGAATGTATGAACTCATCGATCTGTTATTAGATCAAGGCTATCAGATTCATTATGCGACTACTGCTGTATTGAATGAATTTCATAGGGATGCTTTAAGAAACAAGGGAGTAGAAACACATTCTATTGAACTCAACTCTGATACTTTTGATGATTTTTTAAAGGAATTAAGTCCAGAAGTGGTCTTATTTGATCGTTATGTAGTCGAAGAGCAGTTTGGTTGGAGGGTTAGTGAAACGCTCCCCAACGCTGTTAAAATACTCGATACAGAGGATCTACATTCTCTTAGAGTATCGAGGCAGTTAGCTCAAAGAGAAAACACGCCATGGGATCTCGACTTTTGGAAAGCTCAGGATATTACTAAAAGAGAGCTCTCTAGTATGTATCGATCTGATTTAAACATTATTATCTCCTCTGATGAAATAAATTACTTGAAGGAAGTATTTGAGTTTCCAGAGCAATTATTGAGTTATTTGCCATTTACTCCAACATTAAAAGAAAGTCAAAATATACCCTACACAGACAGAAAAGATCTAGTCTTTATCGGTAATGGAATGCATGCTCCAAATCGTGATGCGGTGGACTTTTTAAAAAAGGAGATTTGGCCAATCGTTAGAAAAGAACTCAAAGAGGTGAACCTAAATATCTATGGAGCCTATTTACCACAGTCCTTACTCAATTACCATCAGCCCAAAGAGGGGTTTTTAGTTCACGGAAAGGCACAAGATGCCTCTGAGGTGATTTCAAAAGCTAGAATCAACCTTGCACCACTTCGTTATGGAGCAGGAGTAAAGGGAAAGGTGGTCGAAGGAATTCTATGTAAAACTCCCACAGTTTGTACAACCATAGCCATTGAAGGCATTGAAGGATTAAGTTCAGTAGATACTGATGCAGCGGCTATAGCTAAAAGAATCATCGAGCTTTACCAGGATGAAAATCAGTGGCAACAAGAGGTGAATTTATATGCATCAATTGCAAGTCAACTTGTGGACACCAAAGAATATATTTGTACTTTTAAGACGCAGTTGAATGAAATTAGAACTAATTTGAGACAACATCGTTCAACCAATTATATAGGACAATTATTCAATTACGAATCCAATAAGAGTACCAAGTACTTTTCGAAGTGGATTGAAGAAAAAAATAAAAGATCATAATATGGAACAACCTCAGTGGAAAACCGTTAGAGAATTTGATGATATCACCTATAAAAAATGTGATGGAATTGCTAGAATAGCCTTTAATAGACCAGAGATTAGAAATGCCTTTAGACCAAAGACGACTTCTGAACTTTACGAGGCTTTTTACGATGCTTCTGAGGATCCAACCATCGGGGTGATTCTCTTATCAGCAGAAGGACCTTCACCAAAGGATGGTGTATATTCTTTTTGTAGTGGTGGAGATCAAAAAGCTAGAGGTCATAAGGGATATGTTGGTGAAGATGGGAATCATCGTTTAAATATTTTGGAAGTTCAAAGACTCATTCGCTTTATGCCTAAGGTAGTTATTGCAGTTGTTCCGGGATGGGCTGTAGGAGGTGGACATTCACTTCACGTAGTCTGTGATTTAACGCTTGCCAGTAAAGAACACGCCATCTTTAAACAAACCGATGCCGATGTAACGAGTTTTGACGGTGGTTATGGTTCTGCTTACCTCGCTAAATTAGTAGGTCAAAAGAAAGCTAGAGAAATCTTTTTCCTCGGTAGAAATTATTCAGCACAAGAGGCTTTTGAAATGGGAATGGTCAATGCAGTAATCCCTCACGATGACTTAGAAGCAACCGCCTATGAGTGGGCCTGTGAAATCCTTGAAAAGTCACCTACCAGTATTAAGATGCTCAAATTTGCGATGAACCTTACCGATGACGGTATGGTAGGGCAACAGGTTTTTGCTGGTGAAGCCACAAGACTTGCTTATATGACTGATGAGGCTAAAGAAGGTAGAAACGCTTTCTTAGAAAAGCGCAAGCCTAACTTTAATAAGGATTCCTGGATTTCTTAATATTCAATTGATTTAATGATCTCTGATAAAAGAAGATCAGCATTGTAATCATCACCTTCTGATAAGCCTGTACGAACTACTACGAGCTCTTTAGAAGGAATCACATATACAAACTGACCATCGTGTCCATTGGCTGAATATAAATCTTTAGGGACATTGGGGTAAACACCACCGGCGTTGAGCCAAAAGTGAGCACCATAGGCTCCATCTGAATGCTCAGTGGGGGTAGCGATATAATCGACCCATGAGGTATCAAATAAGGCTTTACCATTCCACATACCCTTTTGTAAGTAGAGTTGCCCAAAGCGGCCCCAATCTCGTGTAGAGGCCCAACCATAGGAAGAACCAATATAAGAACCACTTCCATCTTGTTCTACAAGTAAACTATTCATACCAATTTGATCTGCAAAATCAGTATACATAAAATCGATATAGGCTTGTTGAGAATCAAAATATGACTTTAGGTTTTTAGAGAGTAGGTTAGAGGTTCCAGAAGAGTAGTTCCAAATCTCTGTGGGCTGAGCAATCAATTCTTTATCAGCCTGCACGGCTCCCATGTCTTTAGATAAAAACAACATTTTGGTCACATCGGAGATGCCTCCGTAATCCTCATTCCATTCCAATCCTGACTGCATACGCAGCAAGTGATTAATGGTCAGCTTAGAGCGCTCATCAGATTTCCAAGAATCAATTGATAGGGGATCCGATACGGATAACAATCCTCGGTGCTCAAGAATACCGTATAAGGTAGCCACAATGCTCTTAGTCATCGACCATCCTAAGATGGGAGTGTCTTTGGTATAAGGATCACTGTAGCGTTCTCCCAAAAGATATCCCTTATACAATACCAAAACAGATCGTGTTTTTTGAATGTCGTTATTCTCAAATGCTGTTGCAATAGCCTTTTCGATTGCATTGTAATCGACATTTGAAAGCAGCGTGTCTAAAGCTGCTCCTTGCCCATGAGGATAAGGAAGGGGGGAGCTGTCAAAAGTTCTATTGGAGGCTACTAATGAATTGATTTCTGATATTTGATCCTGTACGAGTAAGGAACCAATTCCTTCTTTATAAACAGCAGTTCGATTCATTAAACCATACACATCAGCAGAAGAGGAATGTGCCTGTTGGTCGATGACCGTTGAAGCTAATTTAATCAGTGGAACATTGTTATCGTGAGAATTGATATGATCTAAACTGTGACCTGAATAAAAGACCGAAGTGGCCATATACTTAGAGGCATAGCCCGAGATGATATTGAGTTTAGGGATTTGTGTAAAGTAGCTATAGCCTACTACTAGAAGTAATAAAACGAGGACTCTTTTTAACCATTTCATAGTTCAAATTTTATTAAATATAATTCATTAAATTGTAAATTCGTAATAGTAACAGAACTATGAATAGAACCTACACCCTCCTAATTCTTTTTGCATTGGTTTTTAGCGGATGCAAATCACAGATCGACATTGAACTTGTCGACAAACCCATCATCTTTGATCAGCAGCGCAAAGAACTCACTCTTGAATACAAGAAAAACCGTTATGAATTAGACGATCAAACTGTTGATATCACACCAAGAATGGTCGTATTACACTGGACGGTAATTCCAACTTTTGAAAAGACCTTTGATGCCTTTAATCCAGCACAATTACCTAATTGGAGACCTGAATTAGAAAACGTCAGTGGACTCAATGTTTCTTCTCAGTTTGTGGTAGATCGAGATGGAACCATCTACAGACTGATGCCTGAAACCACTATGGCTAGACACACCATTGGATTAAATCACTGTGCCATCGGTATTGAAAACGTAGGAGGAACAGAGGAGTTACCCCTTACAGAGGCTCAAAAGCAATCCAATATTAAACTGGTTTCCTATCTCAAAGAAAAGTATCCAACCATTGATTATCTCATCGGTCACTTTGAGTATACTAATTTTGAAGAGCATCCGCTTTGGTTAGAAGTCAATGATGGCTATCGTACCAAAAAGAACGATCCAGATGAAGCTTTTTTAAATGCCGTAAAAGAGGCTACAAAACACTATAATTTTAAACCAACCCCTCCTGCTAAAAATGAAGATTAAATTACTGATCAGTTCACTGTTAATGATAGGTTTTACTGTACTAACCTATGGTCAAACAGATGAATTCTACCCTAAACTCTACAAGAATTACGATTCCTATAAAGAAGCTAGTCTGAAGCAAAGAAGGATTAAACACGCAGACATACAGCCACTTATCAATCCTTTAAAGAGCAATCCGAATTATACAGTTCAAAAAGTAGGGGAGTCAGTGGAAGGTAGAAGTATCTCTATGATTAGCGTGGGTACTGGTAAGCGAAATATCCTCCTCTGGTCTCAAATGCACGGAGATGAACCTACAGCTACACAGGCGATCTTTGATTTGATCAACTTTTTAAACTCTGATGATTTTCCAGATGAAAAGAAATTGATCTTAAAGAAGTTAAAACTTCACTTTATTCCAATGCTCAATCCAGATGGAGCTCAGCAATTTAAAAGAAGAAATGCCCTGGGAATCGATCTTAACAGAGATGCACTGAGATTACAGACACCAGAAGGAAGAACACTAAAACGCATGAGAGATTCTCTCGATGCAGAAGTAGGATTTAACCTACACGATCAAAGCAGGTATTACAATGCAGAGCGCACCAATAAACCAGCTACCATCTCTTATTTGGCAACGGCTTATAACTATGAAAAGGATGTCAATAAAACTAGAGCAACTTCGATGAAGGTGATTTCTTTTATGAATAACATCATTCAGAACTACGCTCCTGGACAAGTAGGTAGATACAATGATGATTTTGAACCCAGAGCCTTTGGAGATAATATTCAAAAGTGGGGGACTAGCCTTATATTAATTGAGTCTGGAGGCTATCAGAACGACATTGAAAAACAAGAGATCAGAAAATTGAACTTTGTATCCATACTAGCAGCCTTAGAAACTCTTGCTGATAAATCCTATAAAAAGATCAAGACCAAAGAATACGATAAGATTCCGATGAACGATCGTAAGATGTTTGATCTAAAGCTAGAGAAACTCACATTCAAAAAGGCTGATAAATCCTTTACAATTGATTTAGGAGTCTATCGCTATGAGGTAGATAATGCAGATCACTCAAACTTTTTTAACAGAAGCCAGATCGTTGACATAGGAGATTTATCGACCTATTACGGATATGAAACCTTTAATGGTAGTGGTTATACCATCACCCCAGGAAAGGTCTATACTAAAGGCAGTTCAATACCTACAAAGGAAGAAGCTATCCAATTACTCAAACAAGGCTATCTCTATTATCAAACGGATGAGTTAATCGATCATCAGGATATTACTATTCCAATGATGCTCGTATCTAAAGAGTTTATGCCTCAGAGGTTAGATCTTTATATAGGTCTAAACCCAAGCTTTTTATTAGAGAAATCAGGTGTCATTACCCATGCAGTAGTCAATGGATTCTTAATCGACCTTGAAAAAGGGGTTGATTCATCCTTTAGAAATGCACTCTATTTAAAATAAAAAGAGATACGAAAATAAAAGCTACCTAGTTGTTCTTTTTAGAATGAGAAAAGAGTAGGGCCCAGATTCCAAAAAGTGAGAAGCTGAGTACAATTAAGCCCATAAAGGTGGTATAAATGGTACTGAATACGCCTCTTGTTCCAAGGAGCTTGTCAAACCATTTAGCGGAGTGAACAGCATGTGGTAGTGCCATTTTTTGTTTTGAAATATCTAAGACACGACCCGTTGCACCTTCTAATTGAACCACCCATGGATTGTTCTTAAATAACAGCATTACTACTCCGTTTTTTTGATAGATTTCAATGTGATCAACACTGAGGTCAACTTCTTTGTCAACATTGGAACTCAAGACGGTAATTCCTACTGAAATCAAGGTGTCAATCGGTAAATAATTCTCTGGATTAACGACTCTTTTTGACATTACTACCTCTGGTTTTTCATAACGTGGTTCTGCATAAAACCCTGCTATAATACCAGATACAGATAGTTCTACAAAGAAGAGTAGAAGGATTGCTAATAGATATTTAGTAAGGCCCTTATTGTTAAAAAAAGTAATACCCATGGATTGATTAGATTGACTCATTGATTGTGTGTTTAATTCTATTATAAAAGTAATTATTATTTAATTGTTTCAAAGACAAGTCAATAAAAGATAAATTCATCTTTATATAATTATTTAACATTTCTTAAACACAATTGCTTTTAAAATAGGGGTATTTTTATCACATCAATCAACAAATAACTAAACAATCTCAATATGAGTAGTACTCAAACTCGTCAATTAAACCGACTTTCAAACAGATCCATACTGTGGTGGAGAATAGCTCAAGTAGGGGTTTGGTTAGTTGGTTTAACAATTCTATTCTTTTTATTCTACGATCCTGAAATTGGAATTCATCTCTTTTGGAATATTTTGATTCCGGTAGCTCCTGCATTAATTGTTGTAGCAATTGGTTTATGGCGTAATGTATGTCCAATGGCTACGAATTCACTTTTCTTTAGACATCTAGGATTATCAAAGAAGAAGAAACTCACTATGAGACAATCATCAATTCTAAATCTAGTGGCCATCATTGCTTTATTTGTGGTGGTGCCCCTTAGACATGGAATATTTGATATGAATGGTCCAGCGACTGGTATATTACTCTTATTACTTGCTTTTGCAGCGATTTTTATGGGTCTTACCTACGAGTGGAAGAGTGGTTGGTGTTCTGGATTATGTCCAGTACACCCTGTAGAAAAGCTCTATGGATTAAACTCAAACCTTTATCTTCCAAATGCTCATTGTGATTCATGTTCACGTTGTATGGTACTTTGTCCAGATGCTACTCCTAAAGTAAACCCCTTATCTCTTAAAAAGAATAATTTTCATAAACTAAGCGGATTTTTAATGGTTGGAGCCTTCCCAGGATTTATTTGGGGATGGTTTCAAGTGCCAGATGCGACAGGTATTCAAGACTTCCCTCATTTATTAAGTCTCTATGAATTACCTTTTGTAGGAATGGCTGTTACAAGTCTTTTATACTTCATACTTAGACGATTCTTCAACGAAAAGCTTCTAACAGCCATTTTTTCCGCATCGGCAGTATCATGTTATTACTGGTATCGTATTCCTGCCTTATTTGGATTTGGAATGTATCCTGGAGATGGAATGTTAGTTGATCTAACTAGCAGTATACCTGCATGGTCAACAGATCTTGCAGTAGCATTAACAACATTATTTTTCTTTTATAGAATAGTATTTAGAAAACAAACAGGCGCAAGATGGGCTAAACGTCCACCATACGCTGATAAACTTCAAGCGGCTTAAACCAAACTTCATATTTTAATTTAGTTAAATGACACCTCTTCTAACCAGTAGAAGGGGTGTTTTTTTTTGTTATAAGCGTTATTAAGGGTATTTAGGGTTTTTCCCTAATTAAATAGGGGAAAGGGATAAAAGAGGGGTGGGGGGATTGGGTAAATTTAGAAAAACACTAATAAATATAGACAATGATAGAGAGTAAAGAAAGATTAATTCATTGGAATTATTTTCTTGCTATAGAAGAGGATTTATATAAATTATCTAGATATGTTGACTTTTCAGAAGGGAATTATAATACTTATTCTCTTGAAATTGCAAGAATTTTAATGGCATCATGTGCAGAAATTGATGTAGTATTAAAACAACTTTCAGCATTAATTGATCCTGACTGTTCGGCTTCAAATATCAATAGTTATTATAATATAATAACTTCAAAATTAATTCAATTTAAGAATTTTGAAGTAACAGTACCTTTAAATGGCTTACAATTATGCCCTTGGTCATTGTGGAATAGTGATTCGCCACCCAAATGGTGGACTGCTAATAATAGAGTAAAACATCATAGACACGAAGATTTAAAAAAAGGAAATTTAGAGCATTGTTTGAATTCAGTTGCAGCACTCTATATTGCTGTTTTACACTTATACTCTGAAAAAGCTATAGATGGAGACTTACTTCAAATTCCTAAACTATTTAATGTTTCTGATCAGTTTTTTGGAGGAACAAAGATGGGTAGATTTGGAAATAGTTTTAGATATAAAATTGAAACTATAAAATGACATTATTAATAAAATTATTTAATGCTAAATATTGAAATTAAAATAACTAAATTTAAGTGACAAGTTTTTAAATAATTTACCATAATTAAATTCTAAAGAATGGCCGATATAAAATTATATAATATTAAAAATGGTAAAGCAACTGCTAAATCACCTTTAAATTATAAACTAGAAAAGGAAGTTCAAAAACTATGTGAAGAAAATTTAGAAGTTTTTTTTGGAATTCGATTTTTAGAATCAGAGTATCAAACAGGGAATAAGCATAAAGGAAGAATTGATAGTTTAGGTATAGATGAAAACAACTGTCCAGTCATTATTGAATATAAGCTCGATAGTAAGGAAAATGTCATCAATCAGGGGTTATTTTATTTAGATTGGCTAATGGATCATCAAGCAAATTTCGAATTATTATGTTTAAAAAAGCTTGGGATAGAAATTGAGGTTGATTGGAGTAACCCAAGGCTGCTATGTATTGCTAAAGATTTTACTAGATATGATGACTACGCTATTGGTCAAATTAACAGAAATATAGAGTTAATTCGTTATAGATTGTTTCAAGATGACAATATAATTTTTGAACTAGCAGGAGCAGTTCAAAAACATACCCCTTCAACTTTAACCAAAGGAAATTCAATAAAATATAGAAATATGGATGATGCTATAAATGTAGCATCAAAAGATTTAATGAATTTGTATAAGGAATTAGAAGACTTTATAAACACTTTAGGGGATGATGTTCAAAAGAAGGAGTTAAAATATTATCATGCATTTTCTCGTATTAAAAACTTTGTTTGTACAGAGATAAGAACTAAAAAGAAAGAATTATTTATTTTTCTTAAAATCGATTATAATTCAATTCAAAACCCAACCTCAAATATGCGTGATGTTTCAAATATTGGACATTATGGTACAGGAGATACTGAAATTATAATTAAATCATCAGAAGATCTTAATAGTATTAAATATTTAATAGAAGAATCTTATAATAATAGTTAAATACTATCAAAAAATTTAAAACTATATGAAAGATAGAGTTGAACAATTTGTTAGTTATGTACAATTACTTGATGGTGATGAGAAAGGAGAAGCACAAGTATTTTGTGACAGACTTTTTCAGGCTTTTGGACATGACGGCTATAAAGAAGCTGGAGCAACTTTAGAATTTCGAGTTAGATCTAAGAAGAAAACTAACTTTGCTGACTTGCTATGGGGAGAACGTGTTTTAATCGAAATGAAAAAGAAAGGAGCACATTTACCGAGTCACCGTTCACAAATTTTTGATTATTGGTGGAAGCTTAGACCAAATCAACCTAAATATTCAATTCTATGTAATTTCGAAGAATTTATTATTTATGATTTTTCTATTCAAGACGAACCACTTGATCGTATTCGGTTAGAGGAACTACCAAATCGTTATACTGCTTTCAATTTTATGTTGCTTAAAGAAGCAACCCCAATTTTTGAAAACAACCTTGAAGAAGTTACTAGAGAAACAGCTGATATGGTAGCAAAGGTTTTTAATTCATTACTGGAGAGAGGTGAAGATAGAGACCGTTCACAACGCTTTATTTTACAAACTATTTTCACAATGTTTGCAGAAGATTATCAACTTCTTCCTACAGATATTTTCACACAAATTCTACTTGACTGTATAAATAAAGATGGTGATTCTTATGACTTATTTAATTCATTGTTTCAGCATATGAATTCCCCTAATAAAGCTAGAGGAGGTCGCTTTAAAGATGTTCAATATTTTAATGGAGGTTTATTTGCCGCTCCAGAGGCTATAGAATTAAATGATGATGAACTATCAATGTTACATAAAGCTGCTTCACAAAAATGGAATAAAGTAAATCCCGCAATTTTCGGAACTATATTTCAAAGTAGTATGGGGGCTGAAGATCGTCATGCTTATGGAGCTCACTTTACTTCTGAATTAGATATACTAAAAATAGTTCATCCAACAATTATTGAACCTTGGCGTGAAAAAATCAAAAACGTAAAAACGCTAACTGAAATGAAAGAATTGCGTAGGGAATTATTTGAATTTAAAGTACTTGACCCCGCTTGTGGAAGTGGAAACTTCCTTTATGTAGCATTTCGTGAGCTGAAACGAATTGAAATGGAATTACTGAATAAAATATATTTGGAGTTTCCAAAAAGCGCTGATGAAATTGGTACTCAATCTATTGTAAGTATAAAACAGTTTCATGGTATAGATTATAATAATTTCGCCGTTGAATTAGCAAAAGTTACACTTATGTTGGCTAAAGAAGTTGCCCTAAAAGAAACAAAAGATTGGGTTGACACAATGCAAGTAGGTCTTGGTTTTCAAATGGAAGAAACTTTACCATTAGATAACATGGATGAGAATATTCTTTTTGCAGATGCTTTGTTTACCGAATGGCAACAAGCGGATGTAATTATTGGAAATCCCCCGTACCAGAGCAAGAATAAGATGCAAGAGGAATATGGACCAGAATATGTTGCCAAAGTGAGAGGCGCATATCCTGAAATACCTGGGCGAGCAGATTACTGTGTGTATTGGTTTTATAAGGCCCACCAAAATTTAAAGGAGGGAGCCTTTGCTGGATTAGTAGGGACAAACACAATTCGTGAAAATTATAGTAGAGAAGGTAGTTTGGATTATATAGTTAATCATGACGGAACGATAATAAATGCGATTTCGTCTCAACCTTGGTCAGGAGATGCTGCTGTCAGTGTTTCAATTGTAAACTGGGTTAGAGGCAAATATGATAAAGACAAGTTGCTCTATGTTGCCAATGCAAAGGGTGAATATGACGTGCATAAACTTGAAGAAATCAATAGCAGTTTGGCAACTCGTATTGATGTAACAAAAGCAAAAATTTTACAATCTAATAAGAAACCCAAACGCATTTTTCAAGGGCAAACTCATGGATATAGCGGATTTCTACTTTCAAAGGAAGATGCACTTGCTTTGATAAGTAAGGATATTAAAAATCAAGATCATCTGTACCCATTTATGAATGGCGCAGAACTTGTTTCCAATGAAAATTCCCAGCCAAATAGATATGTTATTGATTTTTCCTTAGCGAACGATATTAATGATGTCGTTATATATAAAGACCTATATCAGGTAATTAAAGAAAACGTATTCCCCGAAATAGAGCAAAAGGCAATAGATGAAAGGGAAGGAAAAACTAAAAAGAATGGAAGAGAAGAACACTTAAATTATTGGTGGAAAATGTGGAGAAGGCGAGAAGATATGGTTGAATATTTAAACCAAATATCACGATATATAGCTGTCCCGAGAGTCTGTAAAAGACCAACCTTTGAATTTTGTTCCACAGAAATTCACCCAAATGATGCTTTAATGGTCTTTGCTTTTGAAGACGACTATATGTTTGGCATCATTCAATCTTCGGTGCATTGGGAATGGTGGAAATCAAAATGTTCCACTTTGGAGGAAAGATTGCGGTATACTGCTAACACAGTTTGGGATACCTTCCCATTTCCCCAAACGCCTACATTATCTAATGTTAAAAAAGTGGCGATTGCAGCAAAGGAATTGCGAGATAGGCGTAATGAGGTAATGAACAAGCACAATTACACTTTACGTGATATTTACAAGATACTTGAAGAGCCTGGTGCAAATCCATTAAAAGATGCTCACAAAAAACTGGATGAAGCTGTAATGGAAGCGTATGGTTTTGGAAAGAGAAAAGACCTGCTTTCACAACTACTGGAACTCAACTTTGAAGTAGCCGACAAAATTGAAAGAGGAGAGGAAGTACAAAGTCCGGGCTTACCAAAATGTGTGCAGAACAAAAAGGAATTTGTGAGTGAGGATTGTGTTAAAATGAATACAATTTTATAAGGAACCTATTTATTAATGATAAAGAACTAACTGTTTTTTTTTGCATATCTCAAATAACTAATTTATTCATTTTTTAAGTTAATTATTTCAGATTTTCATAATAAGCATAATGAATGTCGGATAATATTTAAAACAAAAGTTCAGATTTTAAGAAAACATATTCCGATTATGTATCTTTATTTCATAAAAATCAGATAATATGACCGAATTTGGATTATACCTATCAAAGAAATTAGTCAATCGTTCAGATGTTGCTAGAAAAACTGGAATTAGTAAAACTCGATTAAGTGAATTACTCAATAATTCCACAACAAAATTATGTGTTGATGAACTGTATTTGATTGGGTTAGCAATTGATGTTGATTCTTACGAAGTGCTAAAAGATGCATGTAAAATTATTACTTAAGCAAACGAAAATTAATATGCCTGAAACAATAATTCCAAATAAAAAAGCAATACCATTTTTGAGATGGGCAGGAGGAAAAAAGTGGTTAATTAAAGAACTTAATCAAATTGGCATAGAGAAATGTAAGTTCAATAATTATCATGAGCCATTTTTAGGAGGTGGAGCAATTTTCTTTCATTTATCGCCCCAAAAGCAATCTTTTTTAAGCGACTTAAATACAGAACTAATTGATACATACAGATGTGTTAAAAATAATGTTGAAGAAGTAATTCAGGAATTGAAAAAATTCAAAAACACTGAAGAGTTTTATTATGATATAAGGGCTAAAAAATTTAGAAAGGACGTAAAATGTGCTGCAAGATTTATTTATCTCAATCAAACATCTTTCAACGGTATATATAGAGTTAATTTAAAAGGAGAATACAATGTGCCTTTTGGATATAGAAAGAAGGATTTTTTTGAACCAGATAATTTAAGATTAGCTAGTTTATTACTGCAAAATGTAAACTTTAAAGAGGGTGATTTTGAAAATTGCATACAAAATGTACAAAAAGGGGATCTGGTCTTTTTAGATCCTCCTTATACAATTACTCATAACAATAATGGATTCTTTAAATACAATCAAAAGTTGTTTTCTGAAGATGATCAATATCGTTTATCTGAAGTAATTGATCAAATCAAGGAACGGGATGCATTTTATATTTTAACTAACGCAGCTCACGATAAAGTAAGAGATATTTTTGAAAAGAACGATAGAGTTTTAGAATTGAAAAGAGCCAGTCTTGTTGGTGGGTTAAAAGCCAAAAGGGGCAATTATTCTGAATATATCTTCACAAATTTGAATGACTAATTATTTAAGTATGGCAAAAACTAAAATCAGCGAGGCACAGAACAGATTAATAATTGAGAATGCATCTAGGGTTCTTTTTAGTAGTGTATTTGGAACTATTCTACCTGTCATTATTGGTATGACAATCCTAATATTATTTTCTGAATTTGGAAAGTTTACGTCATTCATATATAATGGTACATTTTGTCTTTTCTCAGCTGGATTAATTACATCAGCAATGTACATAATGGATAACAATACAGAGTTAATTAGGGAAAAATGGGATAAAATAATTCACAAGTATTCAAAACCAATATGGATTATCGTAGCGACAGTATTCGGTTCTATTTTTGCAAAGGAAAATATAGGATTTGACCATGAATTCAATAAGTGTTTTCTGTGGTTTATATCAATTATCCCGTTTTTGTTTGCTATTTGGGCTCTATATAGAGCATTAGTAATAGAAGGTAAGGGAAATCCCCCGACAATTGACCCACAAAAGAAAAGCCAAGATGGAGTTAATAATATTTTAGATAACCTAGTTTAATAGATACATGATGTCAGAAACACAATTAGTAGAAATAGATTGTCTAAAAGTTCAACAACCGATAGGTAATTTTTATATAGGAGTAATTGATTATACTGAATTGGAATTTATTTCAATGGTTGATGTTCGTAGATTAAAAAATGAAAAGAGAGAAGTAGAGGAGTATATTGGTATTCAACGTCCATTAAGTGAAAAGCGTGAAAAGGAAATAGGTAAATATGTTAACTTAATAGACGCCACTTTTCCTACTAGCATTATTTTAGCTATTGATGCAAAATATGCTATTTATGATGAGAAAAATAAAGTTTTAAAAATTGATCGAAAATCTGATGTAGCTAAGGTGTTAGATGGGCAGCACCGAATAGCAGGTTTAAATAACTGCACCTTATCTGGAGAGAAGTTTCAATTAAATGTCACGATATTTATTGATATGGAGTTAGAAGATCAAGCATTAGTATTCTCAACCATTAATAAATCGCATACGAAGGTTAATAAATCCTTAACCTATGACCTTTATGAATTTGCAACAACTAGAAGCCCACAAAGAACTGCACATAATATAGCAAGGGCTCTTAATCAAAAAGAGGGAAGCCCGTTTAAAGATAAACTAAAGATATTAGGAGTTGCGAATGACAAAGAAAAGGAAACTATTACTCAAGCAACTTTTGTAGAAGCTTTGATTCGTTATATAACGAAAGATAAAATGTTGGATCGAGATGCTTATAAGAGAGATAACATCCCTGAAAAATATTCTGTTGCAGAAAACAATAAGTATTTTTTAAGAACTATGTTTTTAGAAGAGAGAGACTCGGAGATAGCTCAAATAGTTTTGAATTACTTTTATGCAGTTGAAAATAAATGGCCTAATGCTTGGAAAGAAGTTGAAACCAAAATGATATTAAATAAATCAACAGGATTTCTTGCATTGATGAAGTTTTTTAGAAATGCGTATCAAAGCTTTAATAAACCAAATTATGTAATTAGCAAAGAAGAATTTAGTTCTTTATTTGAACGTATAGATATTGATCAAACTACATTTAACAGAGATGTTTATGTTCCCGGATCAAGTGGACAAGGACTTCTTTATAGGGAATTACTTGAAAAAAGTGAATTATCAGAATAGGTATCGGGAGAGAGTAGATAATATGCTTTATAATTATAAACGATAAACCTCTTAAATAAACAACTTACAATTTTTTGTTCTATAATTTATATTATGTAAAATAGAGTTTTTCAATACATCTAATTTTCTATCCCCTATATGAGGTGCTTCAGATTATTTTTTTAAATTTAGCCTGTGTTAAAAATAACGGCCTTCAT
>CAKZOO010000180.1 GCA_937136455.1 uncultured Flavobacteriaceae bacterium
ATTATCAACAGAAGTGACAGCTCAAGGGGCAGAGTTGTTTTCGAAAAGTAATAAATTGGAGGAAGATGATGATTAGTATATTATTAGCAAGTACATTAGTTTTTGGGGATATGGATAAAACTGGTTCAGGTAAAGAGTTTTGTGAAGCACTGAATAATTACAAAGGTACAACTGTGGTAATGAATAGTAATGGTGGTATCGTTCAAGAAGCTGCTATTGCCACACAATGTATTCAGGGTAAGGATGTTATTGTAAAAGTATTAAAGTCTCAAAGTGCTGCCACTTATATGTTACACGGTATACCTTGGAAATGCTACCACCCTAAAGCAGTTATCACTGCACACAATGTATCTGATGGTAAACGAGAAGACCTTAACGAATCTCGTGAATTCTTTCTGGCACTGAATCAAGTTTACATAGAGTGGGGTGTTGATCCAAGTAAGTTTATGGCAACAAACTATGCCGCTATCATGACACCTTTTAATTCATATGTTGAAATTAGTGTTAAAGAGGCAATATATTATTTTGGCGGTGTTGTATGTAGTGTGAAAGGAGGTTAAATGACAAAAAGACGTAAACGTGAATGTGCATTCAATTTTACTGGAAGTAAGAGACAATTTCTCCCAGAGATACTTTCTGTGGCAAAGGATTATATTGCCCAAGATTTAAATGTACTAGATATGTTTTGTGGTGGTGGGTCACTTTCCACAAGCTTACCTATTAACTGGAAAGTAACTGCCAATGATATTGAATATCGTGTAGTAGATGTACATAAATACTTTCAACAAGCTTTGATTAATCGTGAAGGTGATGTCGAATATGTGTTTGATGCTATCAAGAAACATTGTCACTTCCACGTAAAGGATAATAAGGATGAGAAAGGTTATGAAGACCTTAAAACTGCACACAATATTAATGTGAAGAACGGTAATACGTTTCCAGTAGATTTATACGCATTGTTGTGTTCATCGAACAGTAATCGCCTAAGATGGAACTCTTCTGGTGAATGGAATTTACAGTTTGGTAAAAGGTATTTCAATCCTTCTATGCAAAAGTCCTTACTTGGATACTTAGAGCGTATGGCAGAAAGAGATATTACCTTCACAAGTGAGAGCTTTCGCACAATTGATTGTAAGGATTATGATATTGTGATTATTGACCCACCCTACAGTTATGACGGTAAATCTACTGCAGTATATAATGAAAATGGTGGTTGGCAATATAAAGATATGATTGATACATTATTCTTGTGCGATAAATTAGATAGTGAAGGTAAGAAGTTTATCTACTTCAATGAACTTATCACTAAAGGTGAGCCTAATACCTCATTAATGTCTTGGGCTAATAGTTATAAAACCATTTACCTAGATAGCGATATTAATGAAAGTAGTGCCAATCGCACAAATAAGAAATCAGTTGAAGTAATGATACATAATTTTTGAGGAGTTAGATATGAATTTTTCACTAGATGAATTACAACGTGCCAGATTAAATGGTACTTTAGAGAGTTTACTTTTAAGTCATGGGAAATTACCTATGCAAGTGTTGGAAACTGTTTTGGAAGATGTATTAATTTTGCAAAATAAGTTGGAGAGTATTGGTAAAGTGGTAGAGGAGGGTAAATATGTCTGATTTTAAAAATGAAGGTATTTGGTTAATGAAGGGTGATTGTTTGGAACGTATGAAAGAGATTCCTGACGGTAGTGTTGAAAAATATCCCATTTAAATGCTACAATATCCTATGTAAAACATATAAACGGGGTATTTATGACGGAAGCTACAAAAGATGCAATAGAAAAACTTATACTAGATTCTTATATAGCTGGAGAAACATCTTTACGAGAGGTAGCAGCAATCTGCAATACAGACCATCACAGAGTTAAAAGGGTGTTGGAAAAGTATAAGGTACCGATAGTAAGTGCTAAGAGAAAACCATTCTCACAAGAGCACCGAAAAAATTTAAGTGAAGCTCTCATGGGCAGGAGTTCTTGGACTAAAGGTAGGAAGATGCCTAAAGAGTCTTTGTATAAAAATATGGCAACGCATCTTAGGTTTGAAGTTGAATGGGAGTGGCTATCGGAGTATGAGGATATAGAGAAACTTAAGTTCTTAAACCGCTCTATAACTAACAGAGATAGAAGATGGGAGATGAGTACAAAGGAATATAAAGCTTTTATTGAAAAGTTTTATCATTGTGAAAGGTTCAATACCTTATATGTTAAATGGAAAGTTTCTGATAATAAGTATATGAAACCTTCCATAGACCACATTGTACCAAAATCTAAAGGTGTAGATAACAAACTGGAAAACCTACAGTTTCTTACGTGGTTTGAGAACAGGTGTAAAAATAATTTATCCCAAGAAGAGTGGGATGTAATTAAACAAAATATAGGAGATTACTTAATCAATGTTTAATGTAATGAATCAAGAGGAGGCTGCTTCCATAGGGAAGATTCTGCCTAACACTTTGGTTCGTGGAGACTGTCTTGAGGTTATGAAACACATACCTGACAACTCTGTGGATCTTGTGTTAACAGATCCTCCCTATGGTTAGCTTGGCACAACGCAGTGTAAATGGGATAGTGTTATAGATTTAGAGTTGATGTGGAAACAGTTGAACCGTATCACAAAACCTAATGGTGCTATTGTTTTAATGGCAAACGAACCTTTTACTTCAGTTCTGATCTGCAGTAATTTGAAGAAATTCAAATACCGTTGGGATTGGGAGAAAAATAAATCAACAGGTTTCCTTAATGCGAAGAAGCAACCGTTACGTTGCATCGAAGATATTTGTGTGTTTTATCAAAAACCTTGTACTTACCACCCTCAGAAAACGACAGGGCATAAACCAGTAAATACTTTCACAAAACATACTTCGGATGGAGATACTGTGGGTAAAACTAAAATAGGTATCTCTGGGGGTGGTCAGACAGATAGGTACCCTACAAACCTAATAAAAGGGGTTAAAGTTGTTAACAACGATGGAAGTCACGGGGAGAAACTGCACCCGACTCAAAAACCAGTTGCTCTAATGGAATACTTAATCAAAACCTACACTAATGAAGGTGAAACGGTTTTGGACTTTACAATGGGTAGTGGTAGTACAGTCAAGGCAGCAAACAATCTCAACCGTAAAGCTATTGGTATTGAAATGGGACACTGTGAGAAGAAGGGTCATAAGTACGAAGGTGTACATTGGGTAGATGTGTTGGTGGAAGAAATGGGTCTATCCGATGACTAGATTCAAAATATACCGTAACCTAAACAATGGTAAACTTTCCATAAAACATCCTTGTGGTAAAGTGAGTGGATGGGCTAAAAATATCACCCTTTGCAATGTAAAATTAATTGTCAATGAAAAGGGTCGTGATCGTGTAAGGGAAGAACAGGTTAAGAACGTGCATAGTTTTATCGAAGGTGA
>CAKZOO010000181.1 GCA_937136455.1 uncultured Flavobacteriaceae bacterium
TTACCCGAGGAATGCCTGTGCTACTTTAGAGTGTTCAAATCACGAGTTGCCTTAATCGTCATATCCATCAATTTCTTATTCTTTTTAATAATTAACATTAGTTATCTGATGGACATTTGATATTAATCAATAATGATGATACTGATCCAAGTCACCAAGAAAGAAGGACATATGCATCAGAATATCTAATTAATTTTGAAAACAAAACTATAATAAAGGAATTTGGAATAAATTCTGATGATTCTCAAAAGGCAATAAGATTTGACACATTGGGAGAAAAAAGTAAAACTGCTATATCCTTTCCTCTTTCGAAAATCGACCTTTTTTCTAGATTTCTAAAATATTCAATAGATATTCTTAAAAAAAATAAATCGAGTTTTAGTCAAGCGGGAAATGGAATTAATTCTAGTTTTTATACTCAGGACTTTTATTCCGAGTATCTTAAGAAATTCATGATTTACTACGATGAATGGATTTTAGAGCTGGAAACTAATGATGTTTCTTTTTCTCCTTTTCATGAAAACATTGAACATGACACATTAATGAGTTTTGTTAAAGGTAAGGAAGTTGAGAAAGATTGGCTGCAAAAAGTTGGTATCAAAACCTCTCCATCAAGTGGAAATCATATCATAAATGAACTAAACGAAATAATTAAGAAAGGGAAGCTTGATGAAAGGTCTGATGAGTCCAAGTTTATTGAAGCTTTTAACATAGCCCTGGATAAACAACTTAAAATAAAATTAAAGTAATTTAAATGGGAAATAAAGTATTTCGTATTCACAATGATGGCCCATTAATCACCGATTGGTTCGATTCTGGAGAAATCAATGACACACTCATAGATAGTATAGAAACAGATGGTGGTAATGGCAAAAATCTTCCCACATCAATTCCAAGTCCATTTGCAAGAATTGATTTAGTCAGAACGGCTTTTGCATCCATGACTTTACAAACTTTAGATGGTGTTGAAAAAAATGGACAATTGACATTTACTGATAACCATAAACTCGTCTCTGATGCTTTAGACATAGGTCAAATTCTTTTTAATTATGACAAGCATTCTAAAAATCTATCAATGGCTGAATGGGATAGGTCGAGTAGTCTAAATAAGCTTTTAAACTCTTCAAATGCTAGTCATAGGCACCTTGGCAAAACGCTTGAATTATTTCTTCAGCAAGACAAAGAACAATACAACTTTGACAAACTCGACAAGATTTATATCATCAAATACAAACATAAAATCATAGGAGGAACATCCCCAAGAACCTTGTTTTTTGCGGCCCCAAGTGCTCCAAAAGTTGATATTAAGTTTGGTCAAAAAAAAGCTCTAAATGCGGAAAATTACACTCCACTTTTTCAAAGAGAGGGTAATTTTATAAAATACCTTTATTGTTTATCAAAAACTGATGACTTTAACAGTTATTTCCCTGAATTCAATAACTACCTGAAGATTACATTAGAAAAGCTTTCTGAAGTCAATCATAAGTTATTTGACGAAATTCATTTACTAGACGCCTTGGATTTTTTAAATAATCTTAAAGATATAGGTTTTAATAGTTCTCTTGGTCAACCCTTAACAGCAATAAGTCGTTTAAAACTGAAACAAGCGGTTTCAGATCGAAAAACAATTGAAAGGAAAAGCGACTTTATTATTAGGTCTTCAAAAAAGATTGATGGTATCAAACCACTAGTTTTACCAACTGAAACTTTTACAAAGAAATTCATTTATACTGAAGACTTTTGGGATCACAACACTAAAGTACCATGCTATGATGAAAATTGTTTAGCCGACAGAAAATTGCCCGATCAAGGAGATAAATACCCTTATCTCACAATGAATGATTTTTTATCTCCTGCAATTATAAAGCTACCCTATGGCTTTAATGAGAAACAATTCTTTAATGCAGGATCAAATAAGTATTTGCTCCCTTTAACTGACCTTTTCTTCAAGTACTTTTCAGTAGATGATTTAGAAAATCAAAACCTTATATCCTTTCAGGACCGTGGGGCTGAAAGTATTGAAGTACGTTTGCGGATACCTGTAAAAAATGACTATGTAACTTATTGCAAAATATATAACCCCAAAAACAATTCATCTATTGATCTTACTGATCCAAAGGGTATAATAGTATCTAAATCATTTGACCTATCTCTCTATCCTAGCGTTAAAAGTTCAGATTGTCAAATTAGTTATGCTTTGGGAATTGCAGAAACAGAATATGAACAAACTTCAACCATATCCGTTACACCGCTCAGTGATACTGAACCAATGTCTCTTAAATTCAATTCAATTGCAAGATCTCAAGATGTACCCCCTATAACTAGCCAAACAATAATAAATGGAGAGTTTAATGCAATTGCAATTAAATATGGTGATGTAGTAAACTACATCGTTCCTAAGTTTATTCAAGCCAGTATAACTGGTGGGGACATTTTCAACTTTGCAATTGATTTCGGAACAACAAATACACATATCGAATATAAGATTGAAGGACGCGGAGAATCTAAAGAGTTTGATATCACCCCAGAAGATCACCAGATTTCCTTTTTATTGCCACCAATTGATGGTCCAGCTAGAACACATGACCTTCGATTATTATACGAAGGGCAAGAGCAACTTATGCAAGAAGTAATACCAAGATACATTGGGAAAAACAATTTGGTATCCTCTCCCTTTAGAACAGTCCTTTTGGAGAATAAAAATTTAAATTATAGTAAAACAACATATACTTTTGCCCATGCTAATATTGGCTTCGACTACGAGAAAAGAGATATCAAAAGGTATTTAAAGCCGCAACCAGACTTAAAGTGGTCTAAAGAAGTTGAAAACGAAGAAAGGGTCAAGCACTATATTGAAGAACTCCTATCTATCTGCCGAAACAAGGTTCTTTTGAATCGCGGGAATGTGTCAAGAACTAAAGTTGTATGGTTTTATCCAGTAAGTATGACAACTAGTCATTTGAAACTTTTTCGTAAGATCTGGAAAAAATCATTTCGTGAGTTGTTTGGGGATGATGAGAAAAACCTATTAGATTATCCTGAAAGCATTGCACCTTTTTATCACTATAAAAGCAAGGAAAGTTTACCAGTTGCAGCAAAACCATCTGTTTCAATAGATATAGGAGGAGGGACATCGGATATCATGATTTACTATGATGATATGCCTCAATGTATCACTAGTTTTGGATTCGCAGGAAATGCAATTTTTGGAGATGGTTTTAATGGAAATTTCAATTCGAATGGATTTGTTTCTTTTTACCTGCCTGTTATAAAAAAAATATTAATTGACAATAACTCAGACAATGATCAAAAAGTTGAAAATGAACTGTCAATTTTGACTTCAATAGAAGAAGAATATAAATCTTCTTCAGACTTAATCAACTTCTTTTTCTCCCTAAAAGAAAATAATAACCTTGATAAACATAATATATCAATTGACTTCACGGATAAATTAGCAAAAAGTGATCACTTTAAAATAATATTTCTACTTTTCTATTCCTCAATTGTATACCATGTTGCCGAGTATATGAAATTAAAAGGTCTTGTATCCCCTAGGAATATTGTCTTCAGTGGAACAGGTTCAAAAACTTTACAAATTATCGATTCGTCAGCCAAACTTGAGTCTGTGACTTCGCTTTTTGAAGAAATTTTCAAAGGAGTTTACGGTGAGAAAGAGGTGGGTTCAATGAACGTTCGTTCCCTTGACAATCCAAAACAAATAACTTGTAAAGGGGGAATTGAAATGCTCAATGATCCAAAAGCCAAAGACCTAAAACATTCTGACCTTATTGAAGTAAATCTGGGCAATAAATTATATCCAAAGGTTCAATCAAAGTTTACCGATAACTCAATCACTTATGAAAATTTAGATGTTGAGTACTTAAGTGGCATAATTGACAATGTAAACTCCTTTTATACACTCTTTTTAAATCTTAACGAAAAAATTGGGTTCAGAGATGAATTTGATATATCAAATGAGAGTCTTCAAACTTTTAATACTCTTAAGTCAAATGACCAATTAAACTACCTCTTAGACGGTATTAAGCAATTAAAAGTAGATACTGTAGACTCTGAAAATGTGGCACAAACTATGTTCTTCTATCCTATAATTGGACTTTTATACAATTTGGCTGTTGAACTAAGTAGTAACACTTAAATAACGTTTTAAAAATGGTCAATTTTAGTTTTTTAGAGGTAATACTATCGATAATAGTTTTTTCTCAGCTTGGTCTCATTTATTTTTTTTTTAGAAAATTTAAAAAGAATATTCAAAAAGAAATAGAGAGTCTCAAATTAGAAATCAAGCAACAAAAGTCCACTTCCTCTTTTGAAGCAGAGAACCTAAAAAATAGGATTAAAATGCCTCAAATTGACAATATAAGTTCAACTAAAGATTTACAGAATAATTCGAATTCTTCTAATACTGAAAATAAGGAATTTGAATATACTGATAAGCCGCCAAGGGAGGTCATCTTTGAAATTAATTCAACAAAATATCTTTTCCTACCTTCTCCCTTCGATGATAAAAAATTCTCAGTTGAAGATTCTAGCACTGAAAGAAAGTCATCTTCTCTTTTCTGCATTACTCTTGGAGCTTCAGAGAAGGAAGGAAAATTACATATTTTAGAGGACGCCGATTTTTCAAAAGCGTTAAACTCCCCTGATCTATTTTTGGCAAAAGCATGCATCTATGAGAACTCCTTTGATTTCAATGCAATTAGTATTGAAAATGTAAAGAAAGGAAGCGTTTATCTTGAAGGGCAAGATTGGATAGTTAAAGAGAAAGTAAAGGTGAAATTCTTGAAAAGATGAATGAAAGTAATTTACTCGAGATAGTTGTAATAGGTGCACTAATTATAATTCAACTTTACATAACGTATAAGTTGTATTTTGAAATTAACAATTACAAATCAATATTTAGTAACCTGCCAACAGTAGATACCATTCTCACTACCAATGAACTTCTAAATGAAGGAAATTTAGAAATGATTCTTTTGTTTGAAGAGGATAAAGATCTAAATCAAGAAAGACTAAATGAAATTTCATTTCTTTTGTCCACCGAAAAGCATGAAGTTATGGACAACATTATAAAGCCTATAAATACATACCTAATTCGCAATAAGGGTATTTCCATTGACTTTCATATACTTAAAGATATAGTAGATAGAAATGTTGAAATATTAGAAGATAGTATTGAGAATAACATTCCTGCTCCACTTTACATTGGTCTTGCTGCAACTATGTTGGGGATCATATTCGGCTTATTCTCTGTTTCATTTGACACTTCCACTGCTGGAGGCAGTGATCTTGCTTTGCAGGCTTTGAAACCGCTAATTGATGGAGTTACAACAGCAATGTTTGCTAGTGTAACAGGACTAATATTAACAACTGTTTTTTCAATTTCGATTTTTAAGGATGCTAAGTTCAAAGTTGAAAAAGGCAAAAACGCTCTGCTTTCACTTTTACAGTCAGAGCTTATGCCAAAAATGAATAAGTCAAAGCTACCCGAGGTTGCTCAATTATCTCAAAAGCTTGATATTTTTTCAAGAAATTCGAAAAGTCTAGTCTCAACACTAGAATCTATTTTTGCAAACTCGAGAGAAACGATAGAAAGAGAGCAAGAATTAATCCAAGAATTGAAATCATTAGATGTCAAAAAAATCTCTTTGGTTAACATAGATATTTTCAAAAAGCTTGAAAAAATGATGTTAAGCTTTCAAAACTTTGCAAAGTACTATGAATATCTCGATAAATCCCTTCTAAATACTACTGCTTTAGTTCAAAATTTAGAACGCTTTGTTCAGCAAACTAGTAATACCAATTTAATACTGGATGAACTTAAAAGTATTATGAGAAAAAGTGATCAAGCATCAGAGTTTTTTAATCAACATATAAAATCATTTTCACAATATGGAGAGTCCGTCAATGAGACCATTGCCGATTCAGACTCTAAAATGTCTCGGGCAATTGCCGCATTGACCATATCCGCTGAAAATCAGTTTGAAGCATTTAATAAAAGTATCGCTGTATATGATTCTAAGTTATCAAACGCCTTTGACAACTCTATTGAAAGGTTTAACGAATCTATTAAACATCAAGCAGAAAAGACTGAATTAGCTTTTAACAATGCTCGGCCTAGCTTTGAGAAACTGAATAAATTAGACAAACTAGAAAGCATCGAAAGTAAGTTATTGAAACTAGAAGAGGGACTTAGTGATACAATTCGACAATCAAATAGAGAACTTATTTTGGCGTTGTCTTCTCTGAAAAGCAATAATGTGATTCCCAATTCTGAAGAAATAATGATTGAAGATAACCCAAGTAGCATGGGTTCAAAACTTTATACTATTCTTAAGATTTCTACCTATCTCATGATAATCGCTCTTGGAATCTTTGTTATTTACAAGGAATTCTGGCCATGAAAAAAAACAGTTTTTTTTGGGTAAGCTATTCCGATCTCATGACGAGTTTGTTTTTCATTATGCTAGTATTGTACGTTATAACTTTTACTGTGTTACAAATTGAACTAGCTGATACAAAAGAAAAAGCAATTAAGTTAGAAAAGATAGAGGAAATTCAAAAGGCATTGGAAACCCTTGATAAAGAGTATTTTGAATTTGACAGTTTGAACAAAAGATATAAATTATCGATTGATATTCAGTTCAAGAAAAACAGCGAAGATATTAAAGATATTCCTCGAGATAAAAGAGACATGCTTGTAAAGGCTGGAAAAGAATTGTACAATCAATTTAAGGCAGTAATCAAAGATAACCCTAATGTTGATTTCCTATTGGTTATTGAAGGGAATACACAAAGGCTAAATGGCAATGAAAAGTACAATCCTGATGGTGGATATAGGCTAAGCTACCAAAGAGCCTTAGCCCTTTATAACTTTTGGTCAGAGAATAGTATCAACTTTAGAGAACTAGCACCACAATGCGAAATAATTCTTGCTGGTAGCGGGTATTTTGGACAATCTAGAGATCAAAATGATGAAAACAAGAATAAAAGATTTACTATACAATTAACCTCTAAAGTTGGAAAATTAATTAATGATTATAAGGCAATTTGAGATAAATTCTATTTTCATACTATTACTGTTTTTAACATTCGGCTGTTCAGGTATTTCTAAAACGGGTAGAGAGGCAATTATTAAACGAGCTAAATCAGAGGCCAGTAAAAAAGAAAATAAACCTATTCCTCATACTATTATAAAAAATACGAAACCAGGAATAGAAGAGATAGAAGACATTATTACACCAGAAGAATCTGAATATATCCAAAACCAACTTATCCAAAATAAAATTGGCCCTGCTAAAGGAAAACTAATTCAAGTTGAAGGCTTGGTATTGAAGGAAGTTAGGGAGCTAACAATAAAGTTAAATACTAGTAGCTCGCAGATTGAGCAAATTACTAAAATGAAAGATTATGTTTACAAGAACTGGCACTACATATATGACCCTGATATTCAGCCAGATACTTGGAGGTCAGCAGAGGCTACACTGTCACTTAAATATGAAGGAAAATATTCTGGAGATTGCGATGACTTTTCTATTCTACTTGCCTCATTCGCCCGCCAGATTGGTTTGAAATCTCGAGTAGTAGCAGGTTATGACCAAGATGTAGGCCATGCCTTTGCTGAATTTCAAATTGATGAAAGTGATTTTAACAATTCTTATTTAAACGGTTATGATTACCGTATTTCCGACAATGCTTATTGGGTTAGCTTAGATTGGTTTAAAGGAAGTAATCATTCAAGATTTACCAAGAATATTCAGGTTCTTTATGATATATAAGCATCAGCTTTTTAGAGTTTTTTTTTCAATCCTATATATATTGCTTGTCTGGGGATGTGAATCGCAAACTTCTAAAGACTATGGCAGTAGAGAAGTTGAGAAAAGTGTTGATGATGTTCAAAGTACTTTAATATACAAAAAGGAAAATTCTAATGTAGGTAAAAGGGCACCTGGTTTTTCAATTCTCAGTTGGAATATCCAAGACCTAGGCAGGACTAAGAGTAAAGAAGAAATCATTGAAATATGCCAAATTCTCAGGCATTTCGACCTTGTTCTAATTCAAGAAATTGTCGGTAAAGATCCAGCAGGAATACAGGCAGTCGGAAAAATAGTTGATTACTTAAATAGAATGGGTTTTAAATGGGATTATCGAGTTAGTGACCCAACAAATAGTCCTTCATTTAATAAAAGTGAGAGATATGGTTTTCTTTGGAAAACTTCAAAGGTTGATTTGAAGGGCAGGGCTTGGCTTGACTATGAATTATCGTCTATTTGCGACCGCGAGCCTTACATTGGAAAATTTCAGTTTAAAGACCATGATGAGGAAATTTTTATAATAAATTTTCATTCAAGGGTTCATAGCAGTCATCCAGAAGAAGAGATATTCTTTCTACAGAATTATGACACGAGATTTGGAAGCAATAACATTATTTTGGGGGGAGACTTCAATATAAATGAACGCCATCCAGTATGGAGAGATTTCTATAAAAAAGGTTTTAAAAATGCATTGTCAGATACTCCAACAACGCTTAGAAGAAAATGTAAGTCAGGAAACTACTTGAACCACTCAATTGATAACTTTTATTATTCTTTACCATTTGAAATTGTTGAATCAGGAATTGTAGATTTTGTTAAAGGTTGTGAGAACTTGGAGAATGTGAGAGGTATATCTGATCATTTGCCAGTTTATTTTATCTTTAAGTAATTCTTTAAGAAAATTTTTTGATGATGCTTTTGCCAAAAGAAGTGAGGTGTAGACTTACGTGATTTTAAGACACTTTGGACGTCTCTCCAATAATGTAGCCTTCCCTTTTATGTAGCCTTCCCTAAAAAGGACCCTTTCCCAAAAACAAGACAGCTGAATAGTAGAGAACCCGAGCTTATTTATTCTTTAAGATGTATTCCCTTGGGGGCATGCCCCCAAGGGAACTGTGTGGCCTAAAATCGTTATAATCTTTTTTCCAGGCTTCCAGTTTTTCTCTTGCGTCCTGTAAAGATAAGAACCAATTGGTATTTAAACATTCATCCCGTAATGAGCCGTTAAAACTCTCAATAAACGGATTATCCGTTGGTTTACCTGGTCTGGAAAAGTCGAGCTCCACCTTGTTCTCATAGGCCCATTTATCCAGAGCCTTGCTGACAAACTCACTGCCGTTGTCCACTTTAATTCTTTTTGGATATGCTTTCTCCTGGCTGCAAATGGCTTCCATTTGATCAACAACGTCTTCCCCTTTGATAGATTGGTCTGCATGGATGACAAGGCATTTGCGACTATAATTATCAACCACAGTTAAGGCCCGGAATCTTCGACCGTCGAAGAGTTGATCTGCCACAAAATCCATGCTCCAGCACTCATGTAAACTGGAGGCATTCCCATCTAAAGGCTGTCTCAAACGGGCAGATTTCAGCCGTTTTGAAGGCCTCTGTCTTAGATTCAAACCTTCCTGGCAGTAAATGCGATAAACACGCTTCTTATTGTCTTTCCAGCCCTCTCTACGCAATAATACGGCTACCCGATCTATGCCATAGCGAACCCTTGTATGAGCGATCTCTCGTATACGCATTCGCAAGGCCTGATCATCTCTGCCAACAGCTTTATAGTAAAACATACTCAGGTGATGCAACACCAATCCACATGCACGGTTGATCGAAACCGGGTATTCCGATCGGATTTCATCAACCAACTCCCGTTTTTGAGCTGGTCTCAAAACTTTTTTTTCAGGACATCTTGAAGAATTTGTTTATCCAGACTCAAATCCGCCACCAGTTTCTTCAACTGACT
>CAKZOO010000182.1 GCA_937136455.1 uncultured Flavobacteriaceae bacterium
TTTAAACATTCTTTAGTTAAGCTATCTTGCAATACAGGTATGCGTTCACCAAACTGCTCAACCATTTTTTCATCTTCGGCGATATCTATTAATACGATATGCTCTGCTAAACCTATATTAGCCAGTACCTTAAAAGCGACTTCACATAAATGGCAGCCTTCAGTACCCAATGACAATAGTAGTGTTTCTTCCATAATTATTTTTTCTCTGCTTTTAACCTCTCCAACAAAACACTCGCTGGTTCATAATCGGGTGCTGCCTTGCAGGCAGCTATTTCTTGTTCTGTAAGCAAAGTACCTTCAAAGGCTTTTTTAAGGATGCTTTGGCGTAATGCTTTGGCTTTTTCTAAACTCTCGGTAATGCTTTCTTCTAACTTATCGCAAACAGTTAAGCGAGATTCGATTTCTTGAACGATTTGGTGCTGTTCTTCGAATGAACATACAGAAACAGGAGCGTCTCTCATATTGTCCAAACTTAGAACAGGTCTTCCTACTCCATATACCATTGCTCCAATAAATTTTGCTCCTGTTGCGGATGACTGGAAATAATAATGCAGATAAGGGCTAAATGACTTCAAAACGTATTTCATTAAAGCAACCGATTGACTTACATATGCTTCAGAAATATCAAAATCCACATGAGCTATTTTTCCAACATTTGCACCAGTAATAGTCATCAGTAGGTCACCTTTTTCTATCAAGCTTCTTTTACCTTCAACATGTTTTGGTAAATCTACAAAGGCTGCTCCATCCAAGTCTAATCTATTGGTTTTGATGTCTTGTGTTCTAACAAAATAAGTTCCTTTGGTGTCAGAATAAAATTTCTTCCAATCTCTTGAACCACTGGTTACATAATACATTAGCTCATTATTCTTGATCCATTTCCAATTAGATGGTAGAGAGGCCAATTCGTCTAGTTCAGCTTTAGTTAATTCTTCAACTTCTTTATGTTTCTGAGGTTTCCCAGGCTTTTTTCCTTCTTTACCATTTTGTTCCCAAGCTTTTACTGCTCGTTTCCAGTTTTCAAGTTGTTGTTCGTAGTGCTTTTGGCGTTCTTCTTTGATTTGCTCCAACAATGTATCTGCGGTAGGTAAATCGGTTTGTTGTTCTCGCCAATCTTTGGTCAATTCCCCCTCAAACGCCTTCTTCAATACCGCTTGGCGATAAACTTTCAATTGGTCTTGTGCTTTTTTGAGGTCGACTATGCCTTTGTCTAAATCTGAAAATAGTTCTTCTATTTTGGCTACTATGGCTCGTTGTTCGGGGAGGGGGGCAATAGGAATAGTTATCCCCTTCGCTTTTGATAAAGGAAGAGACGGAAGTGTGGTTGCATGAGCAAAAATCGCAAAGTCAACAAGTTTCATTATATAATACAGATAATTACTTGTAATTACTGAGTAAGGTGTGGCAAATCCAATATGGCTTACCACATACATGTCTCTATTAATGAGTGCTCTTTGATTAAGTAATGTAGAAGCACCACTTTTGGTGAACAGCAGTGAACCCTTTGGAATTAACTTCAGTTTTTCTGTTCCTTTTTCATTTAAATGATCTTCAGCATCAGAAATGACTTTATTACTTCCGAGCTTTCCCATATCTTTAACTCTAATGAATGGTATTGATCCTAGCTCAAAATATTCTTGACCCTGTGGAGCAGGGCTCCCGGCCCCAACATCTGAAACCTCACCTAAAGTACTTTCAATCCAATCTTCTCTCATTACGCTGCTAATACTTCATTGAGTTCGTTAATAATTTCATTCATCTCTTTTCCGAAAAGTTGGTACATTTTTCCTCTTCCGCCTTGGCTATCAAAAGGGGTATAGTCCAAGTCATCTAATTCTATGTGGTAACTGCTTACCACATGGTCTTTAATCATGCGTAGCCAGTCCATTTGTTCGTTGGTGAAACGGTTGTGTTGCCCTGCATTTTGTTTGAAAATCCAGTTTTTGAAATTGGCTTCAATGGTTTTATCAAAGGCTTTTAGATCGCTATCTATACCGCAAACCTTGCGAATTAAAGAGACCAAAGCAGTTAGTTCATCTTTAGGCTGTTCCTTTTCCACTCCGCTCAAGGTGACATAGGCATCCCATACATTTATAGGTGCAAGCGTTGGCTTTTCTAAGGTCAGTTTATCAAACACTTCTTTAATCATTTTGAAGGTAATCTCTCTACGATTATAAGGTTGGTTGTAGAAAATGCTCAAGGCATTTATTTCGTCCTTATGCAATTCCAGGTATTCAGAAAAGTCTTTCACAATAGCCGTTGCCTTGTCTACCGAAGTGGTGTCCCATTCAGATTTGGTGACTGTGTCAATGTTTATACTGTCAATAATCTGCTCGTGATCTCTACGGACGTTTTCAAGGTAGTCGTTTAACTTGCCATTGAAGGTAGAGGCTGCTTGCCTCACCAATGCTACTTGGGCAGTTTTCTTGGCTTCTTCAATTAATGCAGGTGTTCTGTCCTGAACAGGAATCTTGTCAATTTCCAATTGAGCCTTAATGTCAATTTCATCTTGATCGTAGGCCGTTATCAGTTCTTTTGTAATCTGTTTTAGATTCTTACCTCTTGAAAATTCCAGCAGCTTCTCTTTTTCTTTTTCAGTGATTTGCTTTTCAAGGCGTATTAATCTATTAGCCAATGATAAAAACAAATCTTCATCTGCCACACCCATTGTTACTGCTCCCAATAAATCTTTCATGGGTACAGTGGGTTGTCTTTCTAAAGGACGGCTATCCGTTTTCTTTGATTTGGTAGCACCTATAGCATCTACAATAACAAAGTGTGTTTTGGTTCGTGCTGTTGTTGAAACCTTTTGCAGATCATCATCTTTAATGGTTCGGGTTCCTCTACCTTTCATCTGCTCAAAGTAATTGACACTTTTTACATCCCGCATAAAGAGCAATACCTCCAGAGGTTTTACATCTGTACCCGTAGCAATCATATCCACCGTAACGGCAATACGTGGGTAGTAAGAATTACGAAAACGATTCAAGACCGATTTTGGGTCTTCATCAATTTTATAAGTCACTTTTTTACAGAACTCATTGCCTTCATCAAATTCTTCACGAATGATTTTTATGATGTCGTCTGCGTGGCTGTCTGTTTTGGCAAACACCAA
>CAKZOO010000183.1 GCA_937136455.1 uncultured Flavobacteriaceae bacterium
TATTGGACCTGAATAAATGCTAGGGCTGACAGACGCGCTTTTTGGTGTGAAAGGCGGAGCTTGAGGTGTGAAAGGCGGAGCTTGAGGTATATCACTCTGAAGACCTCTCCCTGTAAATAAACCTTTAAGATCTCCCCCCGCCGCTGCTGCTCCAAAAGCTCCACCAGAAGCAGGAGCGCCAGTCGTAAGAACACCAGCTAAATTACCCACACTAGATCCTAGAACCTTAGACATCCCCTCTCCAAGCTCGAGTTTCCCACCTAAAGCCGTCATACCAGCACCAACAAGAGTGCTAATAGCGGCAGAAGCCAACATACTACCCAAACTAATTTTTTGAGCCTCTGCTTGTTCGTAAGCTCGCCTCTCTTGGGCTGCTAAATCAAAAGCTTGCCTCTTAGCGTCTTGCACTTTCTGGAACTGGGGGTTATTCCTCCTACCAAACATTGTAAACCTTCCGCTCTCAGCACCTAAGAAAGCTCCGCTAGATGTTAAGGTATCCCTGCGCAAAGCTATAGGAGTCTGAGTGGCAAAAGACATAAGGTTTGCTCCTCCGACAATGGGGCCAGCGCCTCGCATACCCGGGGTCGTAAACATACCCTCTTCATCTCTCACTTGACCTCCTCTAGCGTAGCCACGAACAGATCCAGAGTTTAAAGCCTCCATAAAGCCAGCGCCATAACGTTGAACGGCCCGTTTGTTCATAACGAACTCTCCACCCATTAGCATGGCTGGAATGTCATCACGGTTACCAGAGCCGCCGCGAACTTTACCGCCATCAGAGAAACCAAGGATCCTACCAAGGAACCCACCACCACCTTGACCCGCAGCTTGCTCCGTAAAGTTCTGAACTAAGCTTTTTGTTATGCTTTGTAGAAACTGGTTAGCTGCATTCAATAATGCGTCTTTAAGAGAATCAACGCTTTGAATACCTTCCGCAAAAGCAGATGAGAAATTTTCCCTAAACAATATAGATGCATCAACTAATTTTTTACCAAGATCGCTTGCAGATTTTTCAGCATCAAACAAGGTTCTAGATCTTCTATATTCTTGAGCTGACATTGTTTCTCGATATCTAGAAACAGCTTCTGACTCAGTAAGATCAGGGAATTTAGTTAAAGCATTCACTCTCATTTGAGCTTCAAACCTCATAGCTGGAGAAGCTCCAGAAGACTTGTTAAGCCTTTCTAACTCATTGTTCGCTTTCTCCATAGCGGTAACAATGTTTCTTTCTACCTCAAGCCTTTTAAGGCTATTCTCAAGAGCTTGTTTTTCATTCGAAAAAGCTTTTATAGTCGCTTCTATCTCATTTTGAGTTTTATTTTTATCTTCTACGCTTTCGCTCTCCTTCCTTAACCTGAGATTTGCCAACTTTTCAGTATAATTTATCTCCAACTCTGTCATTCTTAATCTAGCTAATTGCAAATCATTTTCTTTTTGCATTCTAGTAAGATTCTCAGATTCACCCCTACTCAACCCTCCAGCAGACGAGACTCTTTGAAGCCTTTGCTTTTCAGATTCCAGCGAAGACCTGCTTGTTTCCACCTCAGATAAGGCAGACAGCCTTCTCATTTTAGATAAATGCTTAACATTTTCAGCAGCATCAGAAAAATTATCTTTAATTTTAGCTGTTGAATCCTGTAGCTTTAGAGCTTCCTCTTTAGCATTTTTAGTTTCGCTGCTAACTTTTTTAAGACCGTCAACCTCTTTAATTATGAGGTTTACTAAATTTTTATAAATTTCCTCTTGTTGACCATTTAAGCCTGATACTTGATTCATTATATCTCTTAGGCGCTCCCCTTTTTGTAGCTCTTCGCCTTTTAATCCAGAAATGTCCGAAATCAAATTTTTAACCTTTTCTTCATCAAGTACTATCCCCTTGACTGACTCTAACCTTTCTCTAATTGATCCAATAATATCTTTATTAAGGTCTTGATCTATCCTGTTAAGCTCAATTACCCTTTCGGCATCTCTTATTTGTTGCCTTGTTAATTCACCTTTAGCTTTCCCTAATGCTAAGTTTTTTTCTTCTTGTGTTAAAGTAGTAAGTCTTATTTCAGCTAATTTTAATTCTGTATCTAATAATATTTTAGCTTCGCGAGCTTTAATAGTAGAGCCTACACTTTGAAACTGTTGTTGAGTTGAATCTTTTTTAGACTGTCTCATTGCTAGTTCTGACGCAGCCATTTGGCTCCTGACACTTTCAGGTATATTAAGTCTAGCTAACTCCGCACCCGTATATTTATCTGGCGCTCGACCTTGAGCCACGCCTTCTAGTTGAGCACCACTGAATCCAGATAATATAGCGCTAGCTCTTTTTCTACGCTCAACAAATTCTGCATTCGCCTCTTTTAAACCTTTAGTAAATTCTTTTAATTCTTTAGCGTCAAGATTTTTACCAAATTTATCCAACATTTTATCAACTTCGTCTGTACTCTTACCCAACATAAGAAGTTTTTCAGTTGTTTCAATGAAACCTTTCTCAACTTCATCAGAAGTAAAACCTCTACTAACCTCTCGTTCAAAAGAAGTTACACCTGCATTATTAAGACCAGAAACGCCATAATTTTGTGTAAACATTGTTTGATTATACCCAAATCCTACAACTTCAGACGCTTTTAATGATATATTAGTTTTTTCAGTACCAGATAATTGATCAAGATTAATTGCTAAATTCTTACTTGCATCAGATAAACTAGCCAATGCTCTAGCTGCTCTTTCGTTTTCACCTGTAAATTCATTATACAGATTTTTACTGAATTTAAAAACTTCAATAGCCGCACCTAAAGCAGCCCCATATACTCCTAATTTTCCTATAGCCCCACCCAAAGCCTGTTTAAACTTACCTCCTGATTCCTTAAGGCTGTCACCTAATTGACTAGCGGCTTGACCAGCAAAAGCAAAGCTAGAAATAGACGATAAAGAATCAGAAAGTATAGAAACGAACTTTCCAAGCCCACCTTTTGCATCAGCTGTAGCAGCACTTAATGCTGTCATTCCAGCTTGAACACCAAAGATAATACCTAAGTAATCTCGGTTAGCTTTTGTTACCTGATTTTGAGATTTAGCAGCTTCTTCGAAAGCTTTAAAGTTTGTCTGTTGTATCCCCGCTCCACTGACAAAATTAGGAATAGCCCCAGTAGGTTCATCGCGGGTATTCGTTACAGCAAGACCCATTGGGTTTTGGGCGTTGCGGAGCTTGCCGCTTTGATTGATTCTAATTTGGCTGATTGGCAAGCCAGCAGATCGTTCTCTATCAACAGCATCTTGAAGAGGATCAGCGAAGTTTGGAATGTAACCAGAAGCGGCATTAAACGAAACAATACCTTCTGATGTTGTAAATTTTTTACCAGACTGATTTATTATAGGTAGATCTTGAGCTTTGATTATGTAAGCGCCTCTTCTAGAACCCGCAGACTTCAATCCTAGAGAAATGGCATCATTATGACTCATTTTTTTACCTACTAATTTAGACTGCTGAGCTGATTGTCCCCCAACTAATACCCTGTATATTTTTGAAGCTGCCGAAGCTATATTTTCAGGATTATTACGACCTTTTACTTCACCAAAGGATGGTTTTGTATCGATTCCATATAAATTTAATAGGTTGTTTTGCCCCTTCAAGTTCAAGTCAAAATTGGAAGTATCAGTCTGAGATGCATAAGATAAAAATTCGTCATCAGTTAGCAAAGTAGCTAGTGCTAATTCATAAATACTACCTGCAAAACCAGCCACGGCCCCCTGATTAACTTTTGCTTTTATAGAGCCTTGCTTGATTGGGTTAGGCATTTGTCCACCACTAAATATTTTAGCCTCTTTAATAGCTTTATTATAGGAATAATTCTTTAAGTCTTTAATAAATGAATCGATATCTTTACCTTTATGTTTTTCAGATAATCCGTAAATAGGCACTCTTATTTCTGTAGCACCTTTCTTTTTTGTAGTGTTGAATCTTCCATCTGTATGTCGATAAGCTTTCGCTTGAGGGTTAGTTCCACCTTTCTGTCCATGCATCATAACATACTTCCCTTGGGAATTTACTACATCAGCAAAATTTGGAATATATCCACTAGCAGCCCTCACTTTTCTAGCATTAGCAGGAAGACCCATTGAAGAAACCATATTCTGATTAAAGATAGCATCTCCACCATTAGCATA
>CAKZOO010000184.1 GCA_937136455.1 uncultured Flavobacteriaceae bacterium
CGGAACATCAGAAGCTGAGTCCACATGCTTGTCCAGGAATCAAAACCCCAGGCATGAGAGAACTCATTAAAGGTTCCTACAAAGTATTTCTTTACATGAAGAAGAACCTTATGCTCTAAAAGTGGCTTTATGTTTTCCCAGAGGTTCATGGTTTAAGAATAATTCACAATTACATTCGCTTGATCCACATTCATGGTATTGCCAGAATCAGAATTATTGAACTTTGCCTCAAAGAATATTTCTGTATCAAATAAACTCCACTCATCATTTGTGAATAGGTTGTGAAGTGATTTAGTAGACTTTAAGGTGTCTGAATTATCAAACAATTCTACCTTTGTATGAACCAACGCTTGACCATCATTGACAAGGACACATTCACTGTAGCAGTTAAATCTTTCTACATCTAAAGCAGCATGGGCAAAAGTCAGAGTATCGCTGGTGAAATCCGTAACGGACTGATTAAACTTCAAATGGAATTCCACCTCATTAGTCAATGAATCAGTCACGAATATTTGACCTGTGCAAAAAATTGATAATATCTTACCTTGCTTATAATTAGCCTTGTCCATCACATAAGGATTTTCAAACAGCGTAAACCAATCCGTTCCGGTTCCATCCTTAGCAGGGAAAGAAGTATTTCTCTGAATGCTAAAATTCTCGTTACCTAAATCATTGATTGAAAATTCTTCAATCATAGACAACGGTATTCGCTTATCGTTTGGAATAGCTGTCATAGCCTAAACCATTTTACAATCATTTCACCTTCTATTACATCGCCCTGAGTGTCTGGGGCATTTCCTGCTAAATCTCGATAGTATTTCGAATCCTCCACCCTATCCCAGATAAACATATTACACCCTGCATCAAGGTTTGAAGGTGTAATAACTTTACTCGTAACTTCTGTCCCTAATCCATTGGTAGAATTATAGGCTGCAAATTTTCTTTGGCCTATTCCCTCCATCTTATTGGTATTATCACCATTAAAGACTGTTTCAATGTATTCTAAATCCGTATAGCCTGCCTGAGCTGCATTTTTGTGAGTAGTCGCTAAAGCAGGGTAGAATGTGACTATTGATGTATCGGGTGTATTCACCCAAGTCCAACGATTATTCATTCTGTAGCCTCCGTTTTCGAAGTATATTTCTTTTACTCTTAGCGTTTCAATAGGGTGCGAAAGATTAGGTACGTTTCCTGTAGCAGGTGCCTCATGGGTATTTGATCTCTGTAAGAGTTTGAACGTATCGCATCCTGTCAATGGAATATCAGCACCTAAACTAATCTTCACACCAGAAGCAAATAATTCAAGATTAATTACTGTTTCATCCCCATGAACTCCACCTGTAAAATCAGATTTATCAGCAGTCCTATAAACGCCCTCGGAATCACCGTTTGCAAGTAAATCAATATTCTGATTAACCATTACACCAGAAGATAATTGGTACATCTTCGCTCTTAGAATACGCCACTGATCTGAATACACCGTATCGGCTAAATCTATCCAATGAACGACTTCAAATCCTACATAGAAATCATCCGAGATATTCACATAGACAAAAAGCTGTTCATTTCCTTCATACCCATCTAAATCCAAACTGTAATAAACAGCTTTATTTATAGGGAGCGAAAGGCCAAATATTTTATCGGCTCTGATAAAATCACTTGTTAAAAAAGGTTCATAAGAGGTTGCATTTGATGACTTTTCAACCATGAATACATTTGAAAATTCATTGTCTGTAGGCGTTAAACCTACGTCAATAGCATTAGCAATAGTACAGCGCATAAAAGCCGCATTTGAAGGGCTTATTTCTGTTCTTGTAGGTGTGCCGTTTAAGGCTACCCCAGAAATAAATGCCTGACTGGCATCATACCACGCTATTGCTAAAACTGAACTTGTTGTAATTGATCCACCTTGAATCGTATAGCTTGTATCAGGTTCAATAGCAATAAAGTCAGTTGCACACCAATTAATACTGCCAGTGGCTGAACTTCCATTTGATGCAATGTTTCCCTGAACGGCAGTCTCTTTATTAAAAATGTTTTTACCAATGTATTCAACATCATTTTTGAACGTCCTTAAAGAGGAAACTTGGCTGTTGGCTTCAATCTCAGCATCTAAATTGACAAGTTTAGAACTGTCATAGCCCAAAAAATATGGAACGTAAGAAGTAGCGGTTTCCCCTTCTTCGAGCTGCATTGTGTTTGCATAAACTGAATTGGTTGGGTCCAAGCCAACATTAAGAATATTCGCTATATTGATCAAAAGGAAAGCGGCATCGGAATCAGTAGTTATACTTTGAGTATCTGTGCCGTTGGATAATTCGCTTTGAACTGAAGTTCTATTAGCTCTTAATACCACAAATCTAAAAGCCCCTGTTGATATACCCTGAACCCCAGACAAGGTGTATTCAGTATTAGGTTTAACAGGGACTTCTACGTTAATCCAATTATTACTACCACTATTGGAGCCTGCTGAATTAACTGAACCCCCAACTACATTTTGATTGTTTAAAAGGTTTTTAGAAATCAAAATATCGGGCTCCAACTGCAATAAATTAGGGTAATCAGCGGTCTCAGCATACCCAGCTAAATCAACGGGAGCGACAATCTTCTCAAATCCATCTGTCTCATTTCCAATGATGATATTCAGTCCATCTGCTAGGTCTACGGCTATCCCTGAGAAATTTGTATAAGTTCCTGTTGCACTAGGATAGTAAGTTCTATTGACAGAATCAGCAGGTGGTGAATCAGCCGTGCCTATTGCTCCACCATTTCCAGTTCCTAAGGAATCAGCAATGTACTTTGGGTCGATCTGACCATTTGGCAATAACCCAACTAACCCACCTGCCGCATTTCTTTGACCTGAAATAATGCTGTTGATTATTGCTGTGACTTGCGCTTCTGTAGTGTATATGAGTGACATTAGGCATTAATAAGTTTAGCGGAAATAGTCAATTTATCCCCGTTGGTTGGTGTATAGACTGAACCGAGAGTTAAAGATTTTGATGTAGGATCAACCGTATAAGCAATATTGTCTTTTGGTAATGTGTAACCATAAAGAGCCACCCAATTGATACGAATCAATTCAAATGATTCAGGAAATAAATAGGTCTTATCTCCTGAGTACTCCCAGTTAAAATCTAAGTCAAACGATAATTCTGGTATATCAGGCTTATTAATTAAATCTTCATAATCTCCACTTGTAGCGACTTCTGCAAGATCGGCACTATTAGCTTTCTGATCTAAAGCTGATTGAGTAGCATCTGAAATAGGCTTTTCGGCATCTGAGGTGTTATCTACGTTATCAAGACTTATATCTGATTTGGTTAATTCATGAAACTCAATCCCTGATTCATCACTTTTTACTCTAAGAAATCTTAGTGGATTTGCAGTATATTCAGATGGGGTATCTGGTAGAGAAAGAAAGTCCAGACTTGGTGCTGGTGCTTCCGTTCCCACCTCATCAGAGACTCCAGAGTTTCCTACTCCGCTGTTATTCGTGCC
>CAKZOO010000185.1 GCA_937136455.1 uncultured Flavobacteriaceae bacterium
TGAGAAAAACTCTCACCCATAAAAAGTTAAACAAACTATTTCTGAATAGGAATAACAAAGCTAGCTGGATATTCTCTATGTTTGTCAGTTATCGCATCAGTTATTCCAAAATCAATAAAAACTGCACTTGCTACTATTTTTGCTCCCATAGTACTAGGCACCGATGCTATGGCAGTTCTTCCATCATCAGTTGTACAATTCATATTCAAGTTATCATCACTTCTCCTAACCATTGCTTGACCAGGAACTGCTGCTTCAATAGACATTCTTTTATTAGTTAGTATACATTTTCCTGAGCTTCCATCACCAAATGATAATGCCATAGGTACAAAAGCATCATTGGTAATTGAAGCACATCCTGTAAATGTAATCATTAGAAATATAGCTAAGATAATTCTCATTATTTTCTCCTTAATATATATTCACCTTAAGGTTTCTAATTGTGTGTTGCAAACAATAATATTCTAATGTTGCTCTAATTAGCTGTAAGGATGAAATGAAAGAAAAACTTCATTCATTATTTTAGTGATAATCTCAAAACATCAATTCATTTTGCCATTTCCTTCAAGCCAGTTAATGAAGATCGACCTCATTCGTGGTGCAGGTAAGTACAAGGTAATAGGCTCGCCCTTGCGTATCCTTGACCTCCATACCCATTGGATAAGTTCAGTAAGAGCATAGGCATCATTAAATGATCTGGAGCTATCATTTAACCACTGCCCAACATAAGGATTAATGTTTTGGTCATATAGATAGATCAAGTGAGTGCAGTGAGCATATTCATTAGTCCCCCTAGTTGTATTTGCAATCCAGTTTGTGTTCTCAAACATCTTTGAACCCTTAGCAAATACACCAGCTTTCCCGTTGTCAGTAATCCATGCGTTTTTCTTACAAGTTAGCATAAGGTTGTTAAGGTTAGTTCCTTTTAGTTTTCTGCTCCTTAGGTTCTTTAAGCCACCACTTAGCTTTCTATAATAATCATGACTTTTCATACCTGCTTCTTGACCACTATGACTCAGTTTTAATCTTGAGATTGCTGGGATGTCTTGAAGGTCAATAAGATCAATAGCCATTTCTCTGAAAGCCTGCTCTTTATTCTTATCTCTCTTGATGACATACGGAAGTGCGAGGTTTTCCATATAAGATACTAGCAATGATCCCTCGGCCTTGAATGTCATTATAGTGATAGTCTTGCCTGCACACAGAAGTATGCTTGGCATAGCCCAAATAAACATATGTTTACCTAGAAGGTACAAGCACCCAGTTTCGGCATAATTAAGAATCTTATTATCAAGAGTATCTGATACATCTGCTTTCTTTTCTCTCCACTTATCAGTAGCCAATACCAATCCGTATTCTTTTACTTCTACAAAGCCACTATCAATGTAAAACTCTTGGATTGAAGTCTCAGATTTTGTTGCAACAGGTTCAATTACATCCAGAACTTCATCAATAATGATGTTGTAGTCGTCTAATAAACCTTCTTCTGCTATTGGAACTAACTGATCATAAAGACTATGGGTTGTAGCTATATTGTTACCTAGAATTAGATGCTCTCTTAGGCTAGCTGTTTTGGTGTGTTCATTGGTATCATTGGGTTCTGGTTGAACAAAAGAAACATGCTTGGTTTCAAATATTACTCTATCTACTTCTGATAAGTATGGCAGTATGACAAGATACTTCCCATCCTTTTTAAAGTTTTTGATCATTCCAGAAGTCTTGCCACTACCGCATGGGTAGTCCTTAATTGTGATTGTTGTGTTCATATTTACCCCAAAATAAAAGCTTGAGACCAAAAGCGGGCCTCAAGCTCTTCGCAAACCGTTGATATATATAGGATTTTTCTGCCTTCTCTTAAAAGAAAGAAAGAAGTAACCGCTATTGATAACTATTTTCTTATTAATTATTGAGAGTTAATTCTCTGATAGGGTAACTTTAGAAATGTAGTTAGGATATTACACAAAAACTTCTC
>CAKZOO010000186.1 GCA_937136455.1 uncultured Flavobacteriaceae bacterium
CAAGTCATCTGTAATGCACTCCGCTGGGAATATGATGCGGATGTGGCAATGTCTGCAGGTGTCCGCTGGGGAACCACAACGCTCGAAGGCGATTGGATTACCATGGATGACGTGATGAGTCAGGTCGCGACCACCTACTCTGAAACTTACGTCTCTGAGATGACCGGTGAACAGTTGATGACGACCCTTGAAGCCGTTGCCGACAACCTCTTTGATCCAGACCCCTATCTCCAATCAGGTGGAGACATGGTTCGTATTGGCGGCATGGACTACACCATTGCTCCACTCAATGGTCTCGGTGAACGAATCACAGAGCCTCGTCTGGATAACGGTGAACCGATTGAACCGTCAAAAACTTATAAAGTCACAGGCTGGGCAACTGTAAATAGCACCCCTGACGGTCGCTTGATTTGGGATATCATCCGCGACTACATCCTTGCGAACAAAGACTCTGATGATGTACTTCGCCTGGAAAAGGTCAACCATCCGAAGGTCGTCGGCATGAACGATAACCCGGGCATGGCGGACTATCCCGGCGAATCAGCTTAAAGCCCGACCATTTACCGTCAAAACCTCAACGGCACCGATCGCTGTTGAGGGTTTTTCATCGAGATTGCTAATTGACGGTTGTTTGTCGCCCTCAATCCATTTCTCGCGGACTCTCCTGTCGATAATCTTCTCTGAAAGACAACACTCGTTCGAATGAAACTAACACTCCGCAAAACTTTCTTTGGAAGGTAGAAGGCTGGCCGGTTCAATTAATCGCCGTAATACCTAAATCGGTCACCCCGAACACTGAGGCACTTAGCCAAACCTGTTCTCCTAATGTGAAGGAAACAGACGCCCACCCTCTTTCAAGCAAAAAAAACGCGGCCTAGGCCGCGTTTTCGTCAAAGACATGCGCCTGCCAATTACTTGGGGACACGCATCTTCCAGTTTTCAGACTCCAGCTTTGCCTGAGTACGTGTCGCCTCAACCAATGCCATCGCATGATGTGCCAGTTCACGTGCAGCTTTATCATCGCCAGCGTCTAATGCTTTCTGGGCCGCCTTAATAGCCTTCACAGTGACCGTCCATTGGTAACTGGTCTCTTTAGCTAACTTTTTATAAGCGGCAGTCGCTGCCTCAATATGCTCAGCGGTCGTCCCATTTCCGGCAAACGCGGAAGGAACAGTGAGAGCCAACCCAACTGCGATTACTTTCAATCCATGCTTCATAACAATCCCTTATTTTCTCGCGGCTGGACCATTAAATTCTAGGTCGTTCGACATGTAGGTCACGAAGTACTCTAGGTTTCTGTACTCCTCTCCCTGGGCCTTATATGGGTTGGCCCGGATGTTGTTGTGACATCCCGCGAATCTGCGATGTAACGTACCCATGCTCTGCCATTTTGAACGGAAGACAGGCCAGCTTGTCGCATGCCCAAACGCTGGTGAGGTCGTATCAGCACGGTACATATTGCCAGCTGTATACATATGACAATCCGCACAAGCGAAGTTCAACTGGCCACGCTTCGTGTAGAAATGTTCTTTACCATTTTCATATGCCGCCAGTGCTCTCGGATCATCAGACGGGATCTCAACGTTCACCTTCTGGCCTCTTGAGTTGTAAGACATAAAGGCGCCAACGTCGGCGATTGCACCCTTCTTGTACTTCAGTGGCTTCTCGCCGTTCGCTTCCAGGCACTCGTTGATGGCGAGTTCCATGGTCACGACCATACCCCGATCCCTATCCCAGTATGGATATTGACCTCTAACAGCACCATCGTCCCCAAAACAGCTAGCCAACGACTTACCGTTAGCGAAGGTCTTGTTGTAGATCTCCTCTCCACGCTCGATAGCTAATTCGTATGGCGGAAATTCTTCAATCTCTTCCCACTGCTCACGAGCGGCTGGCAGGATCGAGTACACACCATTTTGGAAATCCGCTACCGGGGTATCGGGGAAGCGGTTTTCATAAAACTTCTGGAAAGCTGCACGATCCTCGGCAGGACCAGCGACTACCGCCGCTGATACTGAGAGGCCCAGCAAACCAAAAGCAACGTGACTAATTATTTTTTTCATTGCCCTGTCTCCAAACAGTTACTTGATTACGGTCTCAGCAGAATCCGTTGCACCAGTATTGTCTTTCCATGAAATTGTTAGGCTGTCGCCCTTCTTACCCGCAAACGCGAACGCGAGATAGGGGTCTTTTGAAATGGACGTATTAAACGCGGCCGTGAATACAACCTTTCCATTAGATTCGGCAGACACGTCCTGAATCCAATGCTCAGGGATCTTCTTACCGCTTTTGTCTTTCCGCAGACCAGTCTCCATGTTGTGCTTCATCAAGCACTTTACGTCAACCAGACCCTTGCGATCTTTAGCTTTGATACGAATTGATGACATGTTGACCTCCTATTAACCGCCGCAGCCGCCGATTGTGACTTTAACTTCCTTAGAAGCGGTATACAGCTTCCCACCAGACTTAACGACCGCAGTCACCTGGGTTGTTTTGCCCATCCGGCACCGTGTTTTCACCATCGCTTTTGTGCCAGCTGGGAAGTCCGCAGTGATGGCCATTGGCGAGGGGTTTTCGGTAATTAAGATAGCTATCGACTCTGCATCCATATCTGTCTCGACTGACACAGGAACCACAGCACCATTCTCAGCAATATCAGGAGCCTTTAACTTCACCTGATCACTCGGCGTGGTGGCGTTGGCACCATAAGCATTTTGTAATGCATCGGCCCCAGCCTTCTGCTTGAATATCGCATCTGAATAGGCCGCAAACGCCATACGTGGCACCGCGAACATCGCAGCCGTAGCAGCCGATACTGCTCCAGCAATTTTTAATACGCTACGACGATCCATCGCAACTCTCCTCTTTACTATGCTTGGTTAAAGTGTGTACAGATAATCAACAACTTTGTTGATCTCATCTTCGGTGAGAATTAGGTTCCGGCCGAATGGTGGCATCGCCGTCATTGGGTTACGCTTGGTCGGGTCCTTAATATACTCAACCAACGCTTTCCGCTCTGGGAACCGCGCCTTCATGGCGACCATCGGTGGCCCGACATTTCCGGTCTGCTGCCCACCCTCAAACATGTGGCAGGTCAGACAGTTGCCTTTCTTACGATCCCACGCGATCGATTTACCTTCAGCGATCGAATCGGCAGATGCTAAAGGGGCGACCAAAGCCGAGGCCAAGATTGCCGTTAGGAGTTGCCCTTTCATTATAATTTCCTCTCCTTTTGAAAAATAAACCGACCGATAAATCACCGACTCGATTCAACCATAAACGCTACCGCGTTCCTTACTTCGTCGTCCGACAGCGACATATTGCCACCTTTTGCTGGCATTACGCCATTAGGACCTTGGTAGCCATTGATCGCATTGCTACTCATTGACTCCATGCCAGTCGCGATCCGATCAGCCCAGGCACCCGCGTCACCCACCTTGGGAGCCCCAGCGACACCCATGTTGTGACAAGCTTGACAGGCCTTATCATAAACTGCTTTTCCCGAGACTGCAGCGTCAGACATCGCAACCTCAACAGCGGCCACTTGCGGCTGCTCTCCGCCGTAATGATTCGCAGCAACCCCTGAGTCTTCCTTGAAATGTCCTGTCGGTGTCACGCCGTTGATCGTGGTAACGATCTCAAACTGACTCGGATCCGCACAATCTTTCATGCAGCGGGTGTTCTGGACATCTGGACGGTTGTCGATATAAAAGTTTGGCTCGTTTGGCATCTTGACTTGAGCAAACGATTCTTTTGTTGCAACAAAGTCTTCATCAACGATGTCGTTGAGGTACAAAACATAAGCAGAAATCGCATAGACCTCATCGTCACTCAGTGATTGTGGCGCAGGATATGGCATCGCTCGGTGGATATAGTCCCAAAGCGTCGATGCATAGGGCCAATACGAACCCACTGTCTTTTCAGGGTGAGCTGTATCAAGCGTCCCTTCCCCGCCTGC
>CAKZOO010000187.1 GCA_937136455.1 uncultured Flavobacteriaceae bacterium
ATGGATGGTTAGTTCCTGGCATGAGCATAAATGTGGAGGAAATGTTTGACGAGGATTTAGAGAATTTTCATAAAAAGAAGTTTGGGAAGTTTGTTTGTGATTGTGGGAAGCAGTTTAACCCTTTTTACCACGATAAAACAAAAGCACAAGGAGATTGGCAAATGGAATGGGTAGGGTGTTCCCACCAAGAGCCAAAACAGTATTGGGAAACTAATTGCCCAAGATGTGAAATAAAGGTTTCGTTCTCAATTTATATTCCTCAATAAACTTTATAAAAACCTTCAATTTATCCTATGCGATTAGGCAAAAAAAATAAGACTGTAATACTTGATGATAATGGTCAACTCATAGCGCAGTGTCACAGCACACAAAGCAAAACTGCTGAAGAAAACGCAAAAACTCTTATTGGAGTAAGTCAAGTATATGCGGTTAAGGCTAGTAGTGGTAGTTGGGATGATTACAATTGGTGGCTAGAAGGTTTGTTTTCAACTCCTGAAGAAGCAGAGAGCCACAAGCAATTAGTCATCAGCTTAATTGAGAAGTGTAAACAAGAAAAATCACCATTGGATTGCATTAAGTCTTGGATAGATGAAATCCCAGGATGGGTAGGTGATGAAGATTTTGATAAGATCAACAAGTGGCAAACCAGACAGTTACAAATCAATGATTTTAATGGCTGTGAAATTATAGAAATCAAGCTAGGGGTAGCTTCCAGCGAATCATTGCTCAATAATAAACTATTAACCGAAGCGATCGCTTCACTTTAACCTTGATTTACTATGAGAGGATTAAGTAGAGAAGAATACAATACGATTTTAGATGAAATTGAAAAGAACCATTCTTTTGGTGCTTGCGATGAATCTGGCGAGTGCAAGAATATAAAGTATGTCGATACTGTATATGATAGTCGTGATAAGCAACATTGGGTTTTCAAGTGCAGAGGCGTACAAAAAATGATTTTTAATACAAATCACTTTCCATTGCCTCACATGATTCCTAAGAATTGGAAGTTTGACAACTTATTTGATTGGATCATGGCTTACTTGAAAAATGAATGGAAGCCGAGTAAATCTTATTTCAAAACCATTGAGCCTTATTTAGAGGCTTCGAATTAATGTTCTAATGAGTTTAGTAATCAAAATAGCATTGGGTGTTTTCTTAGGGAATTCTGTATATAACCTTTTGGTAAAAGGGTACCCATACCTAAGGAAAAAATATATTAGACATCAAGTAAGCTTTTTTTGGCTTGGGGTTAGATACTTGAAATGGACTTCTGAAACAGGAGGTTATTATAAGACTATTAAAATTCTATAAATCGTTCAATTCTAAATCATGTGTAATCATTTAAGGACGGAATTACAGCATAAGGTGATAAGACTGACCGATGAAGGTAAGCCTGATAGCTTTGTTTTAAAGTTGAAATTAAAGTGTCTTGATTGTATTACTTATTTCACTTTTAGAACTCCAAAGATGGGCTTGCTACCTGATGAGCCTACTACTGGCTTTGATAAGAGTGAATTAAGGGTGCCATTAACTGCACCTGATCCAGTAACTAATAACTAACAATATGTATTTACTGCAATTTTTCAAGTATGATCACCTGCCAGAGCATCTTAAAGAGGTGTCGAAGCCTTTTTGTGATTTGGCAACTCAGGTAGCAGAGTCATTGCCAAGCAATCCAGAATCTACTACAGCTATTCGAAAGCTGTTAGAGGCGAAAGATTGTGCAGTGAGAGCAAAACTTTTTGAATCAAATTCTTAAACCGTTAAGCCCTTCGGGGCTTTTCGATAAACCTTCAATAAAATTCCACAAATATGAGAAAGCACATTGGTATTGTTTGGTTTCTAATTAGAAATCTTCCACGATTAATCAAAGATAAGCATGTATTAATCTGGATAGAAAACAAGGCTTGTATAATTCCAATAGAACAGGCATTTGCATATCAAGTAGCAAAAAAAAAAGGCATTGAATTTTCAAATGCTGATGAATTTGAAGCTTGGTATTTACAAGTGGCAACTACAGACTACAAGATTGGAAAACCTACTAAAGAAGTGAATCATTATGGAGAGGGCGAAACCATAACACTTTACTGTATTTAATTTAATCTATTTAAGCTTTCTAATTGTTCTAGTTCCCTCTGAATTTGAATCATTATAAAAACTAAAGAAAATGAAACAAGTTTGGATTAAAAAGAACAACCAATGGCTAAAAGCAGGAGAGCCAGTAGCCACGCTTTTATCTTTTACGATTTATAAATTATTTGACAAGCAGGGTTTTGACTGTCTTATTTTAGACACGATTGATCCAGCCCCAAATTGGTAATCCATGAACATAAGACTAGACAAAATAGAGAAGGTGATAACGTCTGAATACCCTGAGATACTTAACACCTCCAGAAAGAAGGAGATGGTTATAACACGCCAGTTTCTTTCTGTGATAATGAGGGCTCAAGATATTCCCTTAACAAAAATAGCCTCAATTCTGAATAAAAAAAATCATACAACAATTCGTAATTACTTAAACAAGCATAAGGATTATGTTGATGTAGATGAGGACTACAAAATGGAGTTTAGGTCTTTTAGCTTAAACTTCACTAGGAAATACAAAAGGTATTAGTATTCAAACATCATACTTCAGGGCCTCACACTTATAGGGTGTGGGGCTTTTTTTGTCCTTTATTTTTAGGCAATAGGCCTTCAATTTGCTATAAAAATCTATGAAATCACCAGCAGAAATAGAAGATAATCTCTATTGCTACAAGGCCAAAGTTGTAGATGTCTATGATGGAGATTCAATTACAATAGAAGCGGATCTTGGTTTTCATGTAAAAATGGAAATGAAGCTTCGATTGTTTGGCATTGATACCCCTGAATTAAGAGGGATGGAACGCCCGCAAGGATTAAAAGCTAGAGATTTCTTGAGAGATTTAATACTAGAAAAAGAAGTTTATATCAATTCGATAAAAGATAAACAAGGGAAGTATGGCCGATACCTTGCTACAGTCTATTTGGAAAAAGACAAGGAGTTAATAAATATCAATCACTATTTAGTTGATTCTAATCACGCAGTAGAAAGATATTACTAATGAGATTAGATGAAAAACTACTAAGGGCTATTGAGGAAATAGCACAATTCTGGGCTATTGAAACCATTCAGAAACTCTCTGCCAATGTTAAGCGAAAGAAGCTTACCAATACCCGACAATTGCTCAATAGCTTAAACCAGGAAGCGCGGCTAGATTTAAGCCGAGCAGTTACCGCAATTGTGTTTGGGTTTGAAGAATATGGTAGATATCAGGATATGAAAAAAAATATCTGGACTTCTCATCCTCCAATTCAAGAGATATTAGAATGGATCAAGAAAAAAGGGCTTCAGGCTTTTGGTCAAGATCCTAGTCCTAATAAATTTAAAGCAAAGACAAGTGAGCGTAGAATGAATGAAATAGCCTGGGGAATATCCAGGAAAAGATTTAAACACCCTAGAAGTAGAAAAGCAAGACCTTGGTTTCAATCAACATTTTATAAATCTCTTAATGCTTTAGAAACCCAATTATTAAGAGGGGTAGGGGATGAGGCTATTGAGGATGTAAAAGACATGCTCCTACTTAGATTAAAAGGAAAGCTATAATTATGGCAGTTAGAAAAGATTCTATTCAAATTAAGATTGACCTTGAAGCTCAGCAAGGGGTAAAGACTTATCAGAAATTAACCGACCAATCTAAAAAACTCACCAGTGAAATTATCAAGCTCAAAAAAGCCGGTAAAGAAAACACGAATGAGTATAAGAAGCTTCAAGGCCAACTTGATAAAGTGAATGGGGAATTCACTGAATTAGGTGGCAAAGGTGCTACAATGGGGCAAATGATTAACCGGGCCAAACAATTAAATAGGGAGTTATTAAGAACCGCTGAGGGATCCAAGCGAGCATTTGCCATTGAAAAAGAATTACTAGCCATAAATTCTAGGTTAGCAACTGCCAGAAAACGCACTAGGGGAGTAGCTGAAGGTATGGATGATATTAGAAGAAAAAGCGAACCTTTACCTGGTATTTTTTCTCGTATTCCAAAGGCTTTAGCACTCACAGGAATCATTGCCGGCCTTGCCTTAGTTGCTAGAAAGTTAATCGAAGTAGGAAGAGAAGCAATTACCTTTTTTAATACTCAAGCTAAGGCCGAGGCAGCACTAAAAACTGCTCTTGATGGAAATATTGAAGCATTAGAAAGGTATAAAAAGCGAGCTAGTGAAATACAAAAAGTAACCCTTTTTGGAGATGAAGAATTAATTAGGCAGCAAGCATTCTTAGCTAATTTAGGTTTAACCGAAGATCAAATAAATAAAACCCTTGATGCAGCTGTAGATTTAAGTGCTGGTCTAGGAATTAGTCTTGATAGCGCCGTAAAGAACCTGTCTAAGACTTATGGCGGCTTAACTGGTGAATTAGGTGAGTCAATACCTCAATTAAAAAATCTAACAAAAGAGCAGCTTAAAACAGGCAAGGCTGTTGATTTTGTAGCGAAACAATTTGAGGGGCAAGCAGAGGCGGCGGCTAAAGCTGGTACTGGTGGCCTTACTCAATTAGAAAATAAGGTAGGAGATGTAAAAGAATCAATTGGGTTGCTAATTACTCAGGGCCTAGAAAGAATGTTACCTACTTTAAATAATGTAGTAGATTTCACTCAAAAACTAGTTGATACAATTATATCAGGAGAAGAAGCGACTGGTAAATGGGCAAGAGAAATCAATCTTTTGGTCAAAATTTTTAAATTCCTTGGAAATACTATTGGAGAAATCCCCCTTTTATTTGCTGGCATGGTGGCAGCGGCTCAAACGGCTGGAGATAATGTAAGAAATTTCTTTACTCGTCTATCAATTGACTCTCAAATTGCTGCAAAAGAAATCAAGAAATTCTTTTCCTTTGGAGGGGAGGTTAAAAGAGGGCTTCAAAAAGAAATCGATAGCTTAAAAGAACTCCAATCAAATGCTATAATCGCTGGTAAAAGTATAGGGGATGCTTTTAGTGATGCTTACAACTTAGCCCTGGCTCGAAGAATTAACTCAAGAGCTACCTTAGATTTTTCAGATGTTGGTACTGTGCCTATTCCGGGCGCTTCCTCTTCTTCTACTCCTTCGTCCTCTTCGGGGTCTAAAGGATCTTCATCGAGTGCTTCAAAACCAAGAAATACAAACCCTTTACAAGCTATCACTTCTGTTTTACCAGGAGAGCTACAATCTCAGCCTGATTATGAAGTACAGCAAGAGTTGTTAAAAAGTCAATTCCTAAGAGCTCTCACCACTGAGCAAGAATATGAAGAGGAAAGACACCGCTTACAGCAATTAGCCTTTGAGCAGCGCTTAGAATTGATAAAAGAAAAGAACGGTGAAGAAAGCCTTGAGTACTTACAAGCCCAAAATCAAAAACTGGAGCATCAAAAAGAACATGAAAGGCAGCGCCTTGAATTAACCCAGCGCACTGAGGAAGCTAGAAAAATGGCACTCCAAACAGGGCTTAATCATTTCGAGGGTTTTGTAGACTCCACGATAAAACTATTAAAGGAGGAAGAAAAAGAAAGAGGTAAATCTAGTGTCGCCTTAAAAGCCTTTAGTGCTGGTAAGGTGATAATTGATGGGGTTCAGGAAGTTCAGGCTATTTGGAAAACGGCCAATGAAAATCCATTGAATGCACTTTTTCCGGGTGCCGGTAATGCGATAGCTATTTTAAAAACAGCGGTGGCCGCTGCCAGAACTCGACAGGCTTTAGGTAAAATATCTGGTGCTGGCTTTTACTTTGGTGGTTACACAGGCAACCAACCAATAGGGATAGATACGCAGGGTAGGGGAGTAACAGGAGTGGTTCATCAAAATGAATGGGTAGCTCCTGAGTGGCAAGTAAACCATCCTGATTATGGGCCATTAATTAATTATCTGGAGCAAGGCCGCCAAAGGGGTTTTGTGGAAGGTGGATTTACTTCTGCTAATACCACTCCCTCACTACAAGCTTCCTCTGCACTTGGTGCTTCTACTCCAATAGGAAGTAATCAAGTATTAAATGGAATTAAAAATGAAATAGTAGCCTCAAATCAAATACTGGCTAAGACTATTCAAAGGAAACAATTCTTTATCTATTCGGGGCAATTAGTAGAAGCGCTTGATGAAGAAAGCACCTTAACACAGGAAAGTACTTTTTAGTAAATTAACTTGACTTTTTAGTAAATTTATTGTTACCTTTAAGAACGTTTAGATTTATAGTGTTTCCCTAAAAGATATAAAACTTTTGTTTTCATTTGGTTTTTTGGGGTTATACAGGGTGCTACGTAAATCGTATGTGCCCTGTTTTTTTATAGCAAATTAATTCCATGACATACATATTAATAATAGTAGTGGTACTATTACTTTCTTTTGTTTTGATTGTCGGAGTCCTGACAGGAATGCTGATAGCTAAAATCAAAAATGACAATTCTCATCAAACAAACAACTCAATAAATGTTTATGAAAAAATTTCTTGTTAATGCCTCGTGGTCAAAAGAAGCTCCGGGTGGAGTTCCTAATGTAGATGGAAAAGTCACAGAGCATGATACCTTCTTTGTGAGGGATCAGCTTTTTCCAAGCTTTGAAAACATTCAGGAATTCGCTGTGAAACACAGAGAAGCAGAGCTAGAAGACTTTAAAGTCAATGCTATTTCAAATGTACCTGATCAGTGGGGTGCTAATATGGTAAAACCCAAACTACCACTTACACCAAAAGAACCAGAGAGTGAGTAATTCTATTTACTTTAACAGGGGTACAAAGTGTTAATGCCCCTGTGTTTTTAAATTCACTTGAAAGTAAATTATATTTTTCTTATATTACATTTAATAACCCAACAAAACCTTCTTGCCGCGTTCTAAATTTTACCACCCCCCGGTAATTCATGGTAAATATTTTTCCATACACATACTACTTCTTAGATCATAATTTCTAAAAAGAAAACTAGACTTATGACCAATGGTGATGCAACGTACATTGATCTACTAGATCAATTAACAGAGCTTACAGCACAACTCAACGGACATGTAACAAAGGAATATTACTACATGGATGCTGAAAAGCGTTACAAATTAAGCAGAGGACTTGATTTGTTATTCCAAAACTACATTCAAACGGCCCCTGACTCTTCAGATGAAGACCGGTATTTTATCGATGCTGTTTCCAATTTTAAGATTGATATCTTACTAGAACCACGCCAAGATACTCCCGGATAGTGGAGTGTTAAAACAGAACACATTAATGTTAAGATTTTACCTTTGCACTAGCGTAAGGGTTGAAACCCCTATAATATTTAATACATTTGATTTACTTAAAAATGTATTACTGCTATTTTTTGTCTTTATGTTTGCATTAGTGAATTATAGTTTACATATTGGTGGTTGTTATTAGCTGTAAAACACCACTTCTGCGTAATAACTTTTATTACCAGGCAAAAGCCTGGCTGAGCATGCTTATAGGGATGTGGTGTCCCTTCAGCGGTGTGTGAAGTCGGGCTTTCGTCGTTTTAATCTAATTGTCATGTTAAATCCTACCGACACCACCGGTAAACAGCTACTCGATCAGCTCGAGTTTTTACTTTCCCAGGTCTTACTACACCAAAAACGGCATTACTTCTATTTAGATGATGAGATGAAAGAAGAGATCATCAAAGGAATAGATGTATTACAGCGCTCCCAATTAAATAATCCGGCATGGGAGCTGAATCAGTCTGAGATACATTCTGTGGATGCCCTACTTCAATTGAAGTCTGATTTACTAGAATCAGGGGTGTTAAGTTAAAAAACTCATTTGCGCCCATCCCCTATTTAATTAGGGGTTGGGTATTTTTTTTGAAAAAATATATACTTTTTAATACATTTACTTGACTTTTAAGTAAATTTTAATTTACTTTGTATTGACAATTAGATTAAGCACGATTAGTAGATTAAATTGAATTTACGCATTATGTGGTGCTTGTGTTTTTAGCTCTCACTTTTGACATGAGCACCACTTTTTTTCTAATTGCCACAAATAAAAAACCCCTGAAGGTTTAACCGGCAAGTAAAACCAATCAGGGGTATTAAGTTAAAAACTCAATACTGTAAAGATGCAAACTAACAATTCAAATTCCAAGATCGTGAATAAAGATTTTCATAGAGCTGTAAAAGCCATGCGTAGAATATTGCCTAAGATTTCTTTCAGTCTTCTTATCGGCACCTACCTTATTACTGCCCTTATTATGGGGGTATTCCATTCTAATACATTAATTGCTGAATTTGGTAAAGTGATTGGATACGGTGTAGCCTTCCTGGTTCCTTTAGCTATTCAAGCAGGACGCGGTACACTAGTTTTCTTTTTTCAATTAAACCCGGCTCGTATGCAAGGGCGCTTTTCTTTGGGTGCTATTGCCGCAACTGTTCTTTTGATTATATCAATAGTGGAAGCTGTTTTGGTTTCTGAGCGTTTAGGGGTTGGTGTAATAGTAAGCGCCTGTACTCTGATGTTAATTGGTTACATCATTGAGATCATGATAATGAGAGAAACGGTTATCATCACTCAAATGGAACTTTATGAGAATAAAGATCAATGGGAAGCATTAAAAGAATTCTATGTAGCCAAAGAACAGTTTAGACAATTTACAGATGATTTGAATGAAGGCAAATACTCAAAAGATTACATCTTACCTAGTTTTCAAAAATCAAAACCATCTTCAGCTTCTCATCCTCCAGTTTTAGAAAATGAAATTCCAGAATTAGAAAAGCCTCAAAGCAATGGGCAGAAGTTAATTCTTTCAGAAGTAGATAAGACATTCTTAGAAGAGAATAACTACCACGATATAATAGCTCATTTAGAGGGAAAGCCTTTAGCCCAATTAAACGGGCAACACACCAATTAAGGCCAAAACCCTTTATAGCACACGAAAATCCCCCTAAAAAGTGGCAAATCAAACAGCGTATCAAACAATACAAAAAACGTCTTGGCCGCCACACACAGAAGAAATACTTTGATAAAAAGCACGGAAGAAAAGTAAGTGTAAGGACCATCAAGGCGATTGAGAATAATCAAAGATGGATCCAGTACTACGAAGCAATACTTCAGGAATTTGAAAAGACCAATCTGAAAGTCATTCATAAAAAAGAACTCAATAATGCGAATCGGATATATCAGAGTGAGTACACATGAGCAAAATTATGATTTACAAATGGATGCTCTAAATGAAGCAAAATGTGATGAGATATATTCTGAAAAAGTGAGTAGTGTAAAATCAAACAGAAAAGAGTTTACCCGAGTAAGAGAGCTTCTTAGGAAAAATGACACTTTAGTTATCTGGAAATTAGATCGAGCTTTTAGGTCCACAAAAGAGGCGCTTGAAGTTGCAGAGGAATTTAAAAGTAGGGGAGTGAAGCTTGAAGTAATCACCCAGGGAATAAAATTAGATGATACTCCTTTTGGAAAGTTGGTTTATACAATGTTTGCAGCATGGGCAGAATTTGAGAGAGATCAAACAGTCGAGCGAGTTAATGCCGGCATAGCAGCGGCTAAAGCTAGAGGTGTAAAATTAGGTCGTAGACCTGGATTAACAAAGGAGGCCAAAATAAAAGCTGAAGCCGCTGCTTCTTTAAAAGCAAAAGGGGAGTTAACAGTTACAGAGATTTGCAATCTTTTAGATATTGCCAGAAGCACTTATTACAAATATATAGCATGGGCTTCTGAAAATGTATGAGAAAAGAAGAAAGGCATTGAATTAAGCATACTTATTAATCAAACTAGTTTCTCGAACACTCCAAACCAAGTAAAAGCTCATATCCTAAAAGTAGGGTAGGAGAGTATGAAAAACCTAGTGTTTTAAAATACACCATTTTGAAAAAGTTGTACCTATTTCGATAATACCCCTAAAAGGTTAATCGAAAAATAAGTTCCCTCTTGCATTTGAAAACCAAATAAGGAACTTATGAAGCTAGGTTATGCCAGGGTTTCAACCAATGATCAAAATCTCGACATGCAACTTGACCTTTTAAAAGAAAAGGGATGTGAGCGAATATTTACTGAGAAAGTATCGGGGGTTGCAAAAAATCGCCCTGAACTTGAAAATATGATTGCCTTCGCAAGAGAAGGCGACGAAATATATGTTTACAAGATTGATCGATTAGGCCGGTCTTTAAGGCATTTAGTTGAAACCGTAAACCTTTTCAAAGAGAAAGGAATTCACTTTCATAGTGTGTCTGATGGCTTTGTATTGAATGACTCAGCAACGGGTCAACTGATGTTTAACATATTTGCTGCCTTCGCACAATTTGAAAGAGATCTAATCAGCGAAAGAACTCGAGTAGGCTTAGCCGCCGCTCGAGCAAGGGGAAGGGTAGGAGGTAGGCCAAAGGGCTTGTCAAAGAAAGCTGAAGACACTGCTATGCTTGCGGAGGTCCTTTACAAAGAAGGTCAAATGTCAATAAAGGAAATCTGTGATAAGTTGAGAATATCTAGTTCAACATTGTATAAGTATCTAAGGCACCGAAAAGTAAAGATAGGTACAAGTTTAGATGCATTGAATAAAGAATATCGCCATCCGTAGCACAGTTAAAAGCAATTGTGTGGGGCATGTGGAACGATTACGGATAAGGACCACCGCGCGGCTTGCAGCGTTGATCATGCGACAGAGGAAACCTTGTTAATAAATGCAAGTGAAGACAACCTGACAGCTCGGAAAGACGAGCAACTTTTTTTTATTTAAAAACCTTCAATAACTGACTATGGTCTACGTCGATGATTTCAACGCACCTTATAGAAATATGGTTATGTGCCATCTGATAGCAGATACACAGGCAGAGCTTTTTATGATGGTAGATAAGATCGGAGTGCAAAGAAAGTGGATTCAATATTATGGTGATTGCAGGGAGCATTTCGATATTTCATTAGCTAAAAAACAACTTGCTATTAAGAATGGAGCAATTGAGATTGGAATGAGAGAATTGGCAAGAATGACAATTGAAAGAAACTACGAGGCATATGCTAAATGGAATGAGAAGTATTTTAAAGAAGTGTGCGAAAGTCTGACGTTCGAAGGACTTCCAGAGACAGAAGAACAACTAAGAGAGTTTGACGAGAAATTTAAGGACTACCCTTATTTGTTAGATGAAAATGAGATTGACCCTCTTAAAATATTAAACTCGCTTGATAGCGAATAAACCTTAATTATGCCAAAGGAATTTAAAAGTGATTCAGGTATGAGGATAGTCTATAGTGATACTGCTAGTAATTCAATTTGGATAGTTGATCAACTAGAGTACCAAATATCTATTCAATTAGAAGATATTGACTGGCTCATATCTTCTTTAAATAAACTTAAGAACCAGCTATCTAACGATAGCGAATAAACCTTCATTTGTAATATGGAAATAGAAGTTAAATCTAGGGGTACAGGAAAATATAGTCAATTTATCGCCAACTTAGGGGAATCCCTGAACAATGGAAATACTGTACATCTTGCTAT
>CAKZOO010000188.1 GCA_937136455.1 uncultured Flavobacteriaceae bacterium
GTTGTTAAGACCAAACAAATTGAATGGGGTTATGAAGAAGAATATTCAGAAGTTCACGCATTATACTATGATTGTGAGTATTATTACTCTGTGGAAGATTTCTTAAGTGGCTATGACGATGAAGATTTAGAGGAATTATTTGAAGGAGTAGAATATTTTTCACCCGATAAATTACGTAACATGAGTATGGAGAATTTTGCAGATTATGTTGAAGAACATAATATTGATTACTTAAATGAAACTTATATTGTTCATGGAAATTATAAATGGGTGACGCACAATATGTTCCTAACTCGTGAAGCTGCAGAAGAATATGTTAATCTTCGTTGGGGTGGAATGGATAATCCTAATGTAAATATTTGGACAGAAAGTTGGTATCGCAACTATGAGATGATGGATTTACTTAATTCCATCATGGATGGTAAGTTAGTTTGGAAAGGGGAGGTGTAGGTGAGGAAGAAAGAAACATTAGAAAGCCTACAATGGTTATTTGATAAAGCAGGTTTTGAATTAAATGAGAAGCAAAAACTCTTTATCTTGCATTTTATAAATGGTGAAGGTCATTTTTTACTTTGCGGATTAGCTGGATCAGGTAAATCAACTGTAATGAAGTTGTTAAATATTTATTACGAAAGTAAGATAATCTTTTGTGCATCAAGTGGTGTAGCGAACCTCTCATTACCCGATAATATTGGGTCTGGGACAGGACACTCTATCTTATCGTTACCCACTTCACCTGCAGATGAATTAACGTATAAAAAGGTTAGCCCTACAACTCAAGGTTTATTTGGTTCATCAGATTTAATAGAGATTGTCGTAATAGATGAAGTGTATGGGTATAACAGTGATGTTCTCGATGTTATCTATCGCAGACTTGAAAGATTTAATAAGAAGACAAAAAAACGTAAAAAACGTAATATCAGACTTCTCTTGGTAGGGGATCCAGCACAGCAGGTGACAATCACAGATGAAAACGAAGAAAGTATATACAGAGAACGTTGGGGACACCACTTAATGTTCAGGTCTACTGTATGGGATAGATTTAACTTTACAGTGGCAGTGTTCGATAAGGTAGAGAGGCAATCGGATAAGGTTTATACGGCTTGTCTGGATGTTATCCGTTACAACCAAACACAACGTTTAGGTAAATGTCTTGAATGGCTTAACAAGCGTTGTGGTGCTCGTAGCGGTGATGATGAACTTGTACTAGCAGCTACTAACAAGACAGTGGACAGACTTAATCAAGAAGCCCTAGATAAACTTACAACTCCTAAAACATTATTTAAAGGTGTTATTAAAGGTAAGTTCGACATGAGAGATGTTTTGGTAAAACAAGATATAACTTTATGCGAAGGAGCTTTAGTTATGACAACTACAAATGATATTGAAAGGCGGTGGGTGAATGGTAGCCGTGGAGTGGTTACAGGTGTTCAACCGAGTGAAGGTGTATGGGTTAAGTTTGATGATGGTGAAGAACACTTTGTAGAATATCATACTTGGGAAAATACTGAATCCTATGTTGAAACAGGTGTTAAACAAGAAGATGGAACGACAAAAGATGAAATGAAGAAAAGGGTATTAGGGAGGTTAACAGCTTTACCTTTATTGGTGGCATATTCTATTACCATTTCGAAAAGTCAGGGCTTAACAATTAGAGATAACTTTAGTATTGACATGGAAAAATCTTGGCTATACACTTGGGAAAAGATGAGAAACTTTGGGTCTCAGTTCTTATATGTAGCTCTTAGTAGAGGTGTTGAGATTGATAAAGTTAACTTACTAACAAAAGTAGAACCCGCACACGTTAAGACTTGTGACGAAAGTATTAAGTTTTGGTTTGAGTGTGTTGAGAAGAGTATTATTTAAAAGGAGAGGTTTATGATTTATACATTAATTGGTAGTAGAGAAACACCAGAAGATATCTTAGAACTGATGACGAAGTTTGCATATAAAGCTGCTTCTAAAAACTATACTGTGAGATCAGGTGGAGCAGGAGGGGCTGATACTTGTGCGGAAAAGGGTGTCAAGATGTACCTAAGAGATAATAATCTGGGCAGTTATTTTCAAGAATCCTTGATGGAAATTTATTTGCCTTGGAATAATTTTAATGGTAGAGACAGTGATGAAGATGGTTATTATACTTTAAGTAATATGATGTGTAAAAAAGAAGCTTATGACTTAGCATCCCAGACGCATCCTGCATGGGAAAGGTGTTCTAATGGTGCTAAAAGTTTACACGCTAGAAATACTATGCAAATCTTAGGTTCAGATCTTGAAACACCGAGTAGATTCATTTTATGCTACGGTAAAAGTGAAAAAGAGGGTAGTGTTATCCCTAAAGGTGGGACAAGAACAGCATGTGTCTTAGGTCAACAACACGGTGTTGAGATATTTAACCTTTATTTAACAGAACACCGTGAACGTGTAGAGGAGTGGGTAAAATGAAATACCAAACACTAGATCTACTTGCACCAATGCAACTTTACATCAATGGTACTTGGGTAGATGTTAAACCTTTATCTGTAACAGGTTATCATTTATTGGTTAAAAACATTGACAAGAAACATTACCCTCTGATAGACTATCAACTTATAGACTTAAATTGGCACTTCACCACGGCAGGTGGTAACCAGATTAGAAATGTCGAGGGTAAGTTGACGTTTTGGGAAAAGTTTAGGTCTATTTTGAGGAGTAGTGTGTGATTGAAATGGAAGATAAAGATGTAACACAAGATTATAAACATCTATTAGATAAAATATCTAAAGGATTAGATATTCCTAAACATAAGTTCACCATTGAAGAGCATCCTTGCGGAGAAGATTGTATTTTCAGGAGTGATGGTAAATGGTTAGGTTATGTTTCAGATTTCGAGGATTGATATATGAATTTTATAAAACTTTGGTGGAAAACTCAGATACTTCGAAAAGTGGTTTATAAGGATGATGGTAAACCTTGTGATTGTAAAGGGTTACGTTTTAAAGGGAGTCAACCTTTTGGAGAAGATACGGAATATTATATAACAAAATATTGGAGTGAATATTCTTATCTTGGTAAAGGTAAGTATACTAACTGGAGATCTTTCCACCTAGATAATAAAAACCTTACGCTGCAGCTATTATCAGGAAAGAGTTAGATAAGTTTAAAAATATCAAGATAAATTAAATAGGGGTGTATCCTGTATGTAAAAGTGTTCACGAATAATGAACACAAATAAAAATTGAACTTTTAAGGAGACAATATGAAACAACAATCAGATTGGATGAAAGGTTTACTTTGGGCAGAGAATTATATTCAGGAAGGTGTGTTTTTAGAAGATGATGAAACTGGTGCAGAAAGTTTACATTGGGAACTGTATTATTCAGGAGATTACACTTGTGAAGATGTTATCCGTAATGAATGGTTTTTGGGTGCGAAAGGTTACTTAGGTTATTATAAGGAGAAGTTATTGTGAAAGTAGAACCCTACCTAGAAATATATGACTTTGAGGCAACTGATCTTTTCAATCCAGAACCCACACAAATTGGATTGGTAAGTGCAAACAAAGATCTGGAAATGTTAACTTGTAATGATGCATACATTAAACCAAAAGGTAAGATCTCTTTTCCCGCAATGGGAATAACAGGGATCACTCCTGAGACAGTTGAAAATTCACCTAGCGCAGAAGAACTTTTGTCAGAAGATAGTTACTTTGCACCAGATGAAGGATCAGTTTACGTAGCTAGTTACAATTGGGATTACGACAAACAATTTATCCCCGAAAGTTGGCTAGTTGGCAAAAAGGTTATTTGTCTACTAAAAGTGGCACGTATGTTAGTGGATAAACAATTATCTGGTGATCATAAGTTATCTACATTATGGTATTATTATGGTCATTATAAAACCAAAGATTATGGTAATGCACATGATGCAGGTATTGATTGCAAGATGACTCTTGATGTACTAAAAAGTATGTTAGATGAGAGTGAATTAACTCTTGACGAAGTATATACTTTACTTTATGATCCTACTGTCTGTAAAGGTGGTAAGAAATATGAGATAGGTACACCTTGGAAAGAGATCATTACTAAAGACTATGATTATGTTGAATACGTATTAGAAAATGTAAAAGATATGGATCAAAAGGAAAGAGATTATATTGCAAAACTGGTAGAAGATAATCAAGATCTGAAAGAGAAACAATTAGATATAATATCTTTTGGAAAAGAAAAAGGCAATAAGTGGAGTGATATTATTAATACACAACCTGATTATGTCGAATGGTGTCTTACTAATCTAACTTGGAGAAATGAAGAAGTGAAAAATTATATTAAGGATCTTATAAATAATGAGTAAAAGTATTGTAGGTAAGGTACTTAAAAACAAGTTAGGAAATACTTGTGAAGTCTTATATGAAAAAGGAAGATACAAATCTGGTCATAAAAAATATATAATAAACTGTGAAGTCTGTTCAGAGGATAAGGAATTGTGGCCTGATGAGTCTATACATGCTAAAAAGTATGAATTTTTGAAAGGTCATGTAAGATGTGGATGCAGGGGGTTTGTACGGTGGAGTAAAGAACAATATAAGATTCTTATAAAAAGGAAATGTGATGAAATAGGGTTTAAGTTTAAAGGTTTTTTAGAGAAAGAAGGTAAGTGTTCATTCGAAACTTACATTTCACTATATAACCCTGAGACAGGTAATACATGGAATACAACAACAATAGGGGCATTCCTTTCAGTAAGAGGGGGCGATAATGACCCGCATTATCGTAGAATAAAACAGAAAATTACAAATGCAAATAAATTTTTAGATTCTTATGAGATACCTGATAATAAGACAGTAATTTTTAAAGGAGATCAAGCTTCAGGTACAGGTACTTGGGAGTTTGAATGTGAGAATTGCTCTAAAGATCTGGTAACTTTGACACTAGGAGACGATTACAGAAAGTTCAGTATACATCCAGAAACTATAAAGAATTCTTCTTATTTGTGTAGGTGTGTAGCTAATTATAGATGGTCTTCCGAGGAAAGAGAGGTGATAGTAAAAAATATATTAAAAGAGGAAAATCACCAATGGATCGGGTGGGAAAACTCTTATAAAGATAACCACAGCAAATTTAAGTGGAAGTGTAAAAATAATCATAATTGTGCAACCTCTGTGAGAGATTTCTTAAAAACAGGTCGTAGGTGCAACTCATGTGCAGATTACGGTTTCAGTGATGAAAAAGAAGGGATATTCTATCTTGTAAAATGGGTAGTAGGTGAAAACACTTTTTTGAAATATGGAATCTCCAACCGAGATGTTAACAAAAGGAAAACTCGTCAATCTGCTTGTATTAAAGATCTACCTTACAGTTCAGAAGATGTATTAATTTTTAAAAGCGTTCTAGGAAGCGAAGTAAGATCTATAGAAAAAGAGGTTAAAAAGATATTAGGTGGACGCTATGTACCTAAAAGTATCTTTCCAGAGGGTTATACAGAGACACTACCTTATTCTCAAGACATCATAGAGAAGATAAAGAGTATTATCTTGAAAAAGTTGACAAACGAAAATAATTTGGTAGAATGGAATTATGAGGTGTGGGAAAGAAAGATTCCCAAACAAAAGCCTAGTGGAGTAAGCTTCTCCCAACGTAGTGAAACAAAAAGCGTCTGACCAGTGGACATTATGTAGCTGGT
>CAKZOO010000189.1 GCA_937136455.1 uncultured Flavobacteriaceae bacterium
CGCTTCTTCAGAAAGAATCTCAAGGATCTGACTGTGAGAGTATGGCCCTTCAGTATCTGTCAGGTCAGAAACAAAAGATGGTGTTTCACCTTCCCATTTAACAAACGATTTGGTTTCATCTACTGATAAACGTAGCGTTTCCGTTGAGGTTTCCAATACGTTAGTAAAGTCAACTGAATCGACTTCCGACATATTAAAAATTAAGTAATTTCTATTCTCAAACATACATACAATTATACACTAAACCGCCTAAATTTCAAAAAAACATGTTTAACTGCCACCCACATATCCAGATATTTATACTTAGCTAATCTACCTAGAAATATAGTACTCTGCTCTTTCTGAGCTAATTCTTCGTACTTTAAATACATATCTTGACCTTCTCCCCAAGGAATAGGATAGAATGGAATATCTCCTTCTTCCATGCTTTTGGGGTATTCTCTGGTAATTATAGTCTCTCCTGAGTGATTGGGACTAAAATAAGAATGATCATACTGTCTAGTCCATTCATTTTCCTTATTACACTCATTGTAAACAAGTACATCTTGCTTATCCATCGTGGGATAATTCTCAAACCTTAAAGATCTATAAGGCAATTCCCCAAAGCAAAAATTAAAATACTGATCTATTCTGCCAGTATAAATAACTTTATCACAGACTTCTTGCTTCCATTCTTCTTGCCCCGCATTTAAAACAACTTCTATGCCATCCAACATCCTCTCAAACATCTTTGTATACCCTTCTTTTGGAACACATTGATGTTTTTGGCCTTCAAACCAAGTCGGGCTTTCTGATTCTTTTGTTTTGGGGATTCTGTTTGTAATCGTTTTAGGGATTTGTTCAAAATCTACCTCCCATTGTTTCTCGCTGTAGTCTTTAAAAATGTATTTTTTAATCTCCTCTTGATCAAGTGTCCTACCTATAGCTGCCTCACAGCCTTTGTCGTGGTATGGCAGAGGAATATCACCGATCTGGGTTCTGCCAATTGGCTTATACTCCAGATCAATCCACTCTGTGTACCGTGATAGAAATTCAAAAACTTCTTCATCATCCGTATGGAAAATATGTGGGCCATACTTGTGGAAGTGAAGACCTTCAATGTCAACATCATGACAGTTCCCACCAATATGATTCCGAGACTCGAAAATCTTAACTTCGCACCCTTGGTCTTTCAATAATCGTGCGCTCGTTATCCCACTCAAACCACAACCAACAATAACAAACTTCATATATTAAAGTGACCATTATTCCCCAAATTTATAACCAAAATATTCGATGTCTTTTGCATATTTTTCTGCAACAATTTGTTTTGTTTCTTCATCGTAGTATTCGGCGTAATGCTTATGTTTTGTTTTATTTACGTGAGGCAGTTCTTGTTGCGGGACTCCAATTTTGTCGCAAATAGTATTAAAGTCTTCCTGAAGATTTTCAAACCTGCCAATAAAATCGACTAAGCATACGTCACCTTCAAATAGTTTACTATGCTGTGATGCGTGCTTTGCAGGAAATGGATTTAATAAAAAATCCAAGAAACTCATGTCTTTAGCACTTTCTATATATCCATGTTGAGTATTATCTTTAACTCTAAAAAAATACTGAGACAGCAATTTATCCCAAGGATTACGTATAATAGAGAATTTAAAATAAGTATTAAATTCCGTAGGCTTATACTTTTTGTACCACCAAGCCCACGTATGCTTCTGCGGAGGATTCTCAGCGTTCGCTAGAAGCTTAGTAATACTACTACCACCAGTTTTGTTTATGTGTATAAAGATAAACTTATTCTTGCGACACATCATAATTTATTCTCCAAATTGATAATTAAACGCGCATATATCTCTTGAATAGTGACATGTTATAATCTCAATTGATTCATCATCATAATATTCAGTATAATGAGCGTGTTTAGTTTTGTTGATGTGTGGGAGTTTTACTTTGGGGTAATTGATTTTATCACAGATATCATCGAAGTCACTTTGTAAGTATTCAAATCTGCCAATAAAATCCATGTCAATTGACCCATCTATAGAAACAAAATCTAATTGATGCCAGAAAAAAACCCATTGCTTCCAAACGTTTTTTGCTCTAACAAAGTCTTTAAATTCTGGGTATTTTTCTTTTATAATTACAGTTTTAGTTCTATCGTAATAAGGTATCCCCCCTCTTTTTAGATACTCATAAGCACTGACAAATCTATCCCATGGATTTCGAACAAATGCAAATCTAAATAAATTGGAATCTAAGTATTTAAGATCTAATTCACATATCCCAGAATGATCATGCTCTTTAAAATCAAAAACCTTTTTAATAGATCTGCCACCACACTTAGGGACATGAACAAAGGCAAAATTATTTTCGGTGTTTACAAAAGGCATTTTCTAAATGTTGGTAAGTACATTCATTTTCATTAAAATTATCCCAAATGCACTCTATATCTTTAATATGTACAGTGATAAGATCTTCCCCGACATTAACTGTTTTTTGGTTCCTTGGCATTGATGTATGATTAAATGCATACATTGTTTTAGGATGACTAATAAATATTTTTTCATTTTTACTATTAACAGCCTTTACTTTTCTGTTTATTCGATAACATATTTCTGCCAACGCTATGTCAGAATGATTCTGTCTATCTCTAGATTCTTGCCACCCATTTTCTCTTACATGATCTTGGATTAATTTAAAAGTCTTATTATTCATTAGAATACCAGACCCTCCGAATATTCCAACCTTCCCATCATAAAGATGTGAGCAATATATCCTTAAATTATCTTCTGGCAATCTACTTATAAATGAATTTAAATTCGCAGTGTGTACGAAAGTATCATCGTCACAGATCATGTGCCAATCAGCATCATCCCAATCTCTCTGAAAAACAGATTCTATCTTCTCGACACAAGAATAGTAATCGTCAAAATCGCAGACTTTTATTACTGGTATTTCATCAATTGCTTCGAAACCGCCAAGACAATAAAAATTATCTCCGCAATCTTTGATTCTTTTTATTACTGTATTATACAATGGCTTTGTCCTCTCTTCATGAAGAGATTCGCATACCATAAAATAATAATTAACCATTAAGGAGCTTCTTCAATTGGTGCTTCTTCTAGCAATCCTTCTCTATAGTATGTTTCAATAGCTGGCACTGCATCAAAAACAGCTTGCATAGCAGTAGCTGCCTCTGGTACGTTTGCTATAACTTCCCAGAAGTCCAAATGAAGCATTTCTGAATTTGCGGGATCAGGATCTTCTTCAGAATCTGAATCAAACGCAGTAAGTTTTAAACTCATGTAACCATGTGAGGCATTAGGCGCATTAACAACGAGTTCTGATAACCATGTATGAGGCAAAATCTTCTCTGCTGCCGCTGGTATAACTAATGGTGTTTCTTTTGTAATTGGCATATCTTTATTTATTATATTGAATTTTACCCCGCTCTCCAACTAAAGCCGTCAGAATATACAGGAATTGTGTTACTCCCTCCTCCGCTAACAACTGAACCAATAGCAGTAGCTAATCCATAAGCAGAATCACTTATGAAAGATCTCTGTCCTTCTGGTGAAGCAGATGGTAATGTTGAGGCGGTGTAAACTTTATGAGTAACAGTTCCCTCAACATGAAGAGCCGTACTTGGATTAGTTGTACCGATTCCCAATTTAGTGTTACTGAAGTAACTTGAGTCTCTTCTAATGGCCAAAACCTCACTTCCTTGGTTAGCTACGGCGCTTCCATATCTGAATGATGCTATAGACTGCGTACTGCCAGACTGATTGGCTTGCACATACATAACATAGTTAGTAGCCGCTGTATTTCTAGTGATTATACTATAATCAGTGGAACTCGTGTCGCTTCTAAATGCGTTAGCAGTGGCAGTTCCCGTGACATCGATTCCAGCAGTATTAACCCTAAATCTTTCTGTTCCGTTTACTACCGATCTAAAGTAAGAGTTGTTCGACCATTGGACATAATCATTACTATCCAATCCAATAAGACTAACACTATCTCTAAGATCAGTCTCTAATTGGAATTCTGTTCCGCTAAGATCTAAACCTCTACCTGCTGTGTAGGTAGTGTTATTGTCCGTCCAAGGGACATTAACAAACATCTTTTCGCTAGAAAGTTCGACTGGATAATTCTTTCCGTTTTCAGCATAACCAATCTGAACACCACCTCTTGTACCAGAAGCTGCGAGTGGGAGAGAGTAGTTGTTCGCATTTGTCGCTCCAGTATAACCAAGATCTGCAAGTGTTAATGTCCTTGATGAATGTGATTGAATCACACCATCAGTCATTGTCATTGCTGAAAGAACAGTAGCTCCACTATAAGAGATATCTGTGTCAGTTCCAATGATTGTATTATATGTTCCAGCTGCTTGTTTTGCGTCCAATGCAGTTTGCAAACCATCAACATTAGAAATGATGTGGTTGTGAGAATCATCTGCAACGGTAACTGTAAGAGTTGCGTTGCCAAGATTGGTGAATGTAGCAGAACCACTTGCGTCACCTGCAAGAGTCAATGTAGGATCGGCTGTTGCTGTAGTCGCAATACTAATATTACCTGATCCATCAAAGTTTGTATTACCAGTAACTGCACCAGTTAAGGCAATGTTTCTCGCAGTTGTGAGCTTATCTGCATTTGGATGGTAGTTGTCATTGAACATCCGATACTGAGAAGTATCACCATCACCATAAATAGGACCAGTCGTAGCAATACCACCTTGAGCGATTTGATCTAAATCAATCTGGCTCGACATCGTAAAAGAGCTGTAGTTAGAAACAAGAGATGGAGCTGTTGCATCAGCCAACCAATCTACTAAGTCCCAACCAGCATTTTGGAAGTTATCTCCAAGTAAGTATGCTGAAACAGAGCCACCGCCATAATCCCCATCTAAATAAACCTGTAAAACAGCTCCGTCATAAGTTCCATAATCTTTGATGCGAATGTATCTAAACGGAGAACCAGAGTAAAAAGAATTATGGAGAACTGTAATAGTGCTAGATTGATCAGTTCCATAATGATGGGCGGCATAAAATACTACAGATTGATGGTCACCACTATTACCATCTCTCAGACCAAATCTAGCAACAGCTCTATCTCCAGTATTTTGAGCAATCGTATACCAAGCACCAGAGGTTAGACTACTCGCTTCAACAGCCTGATTAGAATAACCCCTCTTAAAATAAGTATTTACCTCACTCTCTGTATAGTAACGAGAATCAAGATTGTATGAACCAATACCAGAAACATGACCGTAAGTATCAAGGAAGATGTCTTGAATGACTGTTCCATTACTATTGTTTACAGAAGCTTGAGTTGAAGTATCTGAGTGAGATAAGCCACTTGCATCTTGTGAAAGTCCACCACCAGCGGCAACGCTAAAGGTAGTACCACTTAAACCAATGCCGTTACCAGCAGAATACGTTGTATTGTTATCAGGTGGAGTCGCCCAAGTAAATGTACCATCACCATCGCTACGTAAGAACTGAGTAGCGGTTCCATTTCCGCTAACATTAAGTTCACTAGCACCAACTGCATTAGCTGCAAGAGATACAGAAATTGAAGTCGTTCCAGAACCAGTAGCATCCCCGCTAAGGGTGATTGTTTGATTACCTGTTATGTATCCAGCAGAAGCGTGGTTGCCCCAGCCGTAAGCTGTCTCAGCAGAGGTTCCTTGTGCAGCTGTAGCAAAAGCTGTTGACGCAAAAGTCGCAGCAGTCCCAAGACCTAAGTTAGTTCTACCATAACCTTGTTGAGTAGATGTTAATCCTTGGTTACCAATATCGATTCTTAACCTGTTTCCTAGTGCTGTAGTAACAGTACTAGAGAAAGCTGAATCATCATTAATTGCAGCTGCCAACTCATTAAGAGTATCTAAAGCTGTTGGCGCACCACCAATCAAATCAGCAAGCTCTGTCTGAACATACGCAGTAGTTGCTATGCGAGTCGAATTGTTATTTGCTGCTTGTGTTGGTGCTGTTGGATTCCCAGTAAGAGCAGGACTCGCTAATGGTGCATAAGCAGTACTATCAACAGAACCATTAGCTTTTAAGAACTGACTTGAAGACCCACCTGATTTAACGAAGGATGTTGCAGTAACTGAACTTGATGATGTTATAGCGCCAGAACTAATTGTCCCAATATTTTTTAAATTCCTACTTAAATCTATAAACTGCGTGCTAGTACCGTCACCTATATATAAACCATTGTTAGAAGCTGTAGAACTACTTGTATAAAATCTAAATTCATTTCTATTTGACCAAGTAGTATCGTTGCTAGGAAAACCGTATGCATGGAAACCACCTTCAGAAGCTAAAATAACATTTTCCTCGGATTCGTTAAGATTAGATCTAAGTGTGCTTCTAGTGTCACCAGCCGCTATTATAACAGAATCATCAGCACCTAAAAGTATACCTCCTTCTTGTGAAATTCTTTCTAGTATTGTTTTTTCTGACCCACTTCTATCTATCTTTAATAAGGGAACAGATGTTGCGCCTTCGTAAGGGCCAGTATCACCTGATGGTTCGTGATCAAAGAGTATATAACCATTAGCAGTAGTAAATGTAAGCTTGTTATTTATTGATGTAGTGCCTAATGATAAATTACCATTAACATTTGGGTTTTCTAAGTTTAAAGTTGTATTAGCACCACCTAATGTAAGTGTTATCGCACTACCATCACCTCGTATACTACCAGATTGCTCAAAAACAATATCAACATTGTTAGTACCATCACCTATGTAAACATCAGAAGCACCATCACCTAGTAAAACGTCACCAATAACATTACTTAATACTAAGTTGTCACCAACTTGCTCTATTTTACCAGCATTAGAACCCGCAGTTGTTTTAAACTGGATGTCGTTTCCTGCCTCTAAACTTATATTATTTAAGAACTTTGACATGTTATATTCTACCTGATATTCTCTTTCTATTTACACTTAATTCTGACTTACCACCAAACTTAGTTTTAATCTTTGGTGGGGTACTAAAAATGAATTTTAAATCTCTTATTTGACCTATTTCTTCTTGGTTATCACTATCCCAGCTGTAACCCGCCATCAGAGTGTAAGCATACTTTTGGGCTGGTATTGTTAATGTTTTCTGCTGCCACTTCCCTACAGCATCATCAAACCTAACCTGATCTAGAAAACCGTTTAACATGCTTTTCTTAACATAAGCGTCTGAACTGGAGCCGTATGATGTTTCACCAGTGTAATTGTTTTGATACCTACCTAAAGCAAAGTTAGTATGTGGTTTTGCACTTAAGTAAGGATAACTCCAACTACCGCTCCCCTGACCTTTGAACTCACCTTTTACTGTAACAGCTGTGTTGGCTGGTACATGCAGAAGTTCTTGCCCAATTAAATAATATTCTGATCTTAAGTTGACAACATTCCATATACTACCACCGTCTCTGTTGTATTTTAAATTATAAGAGTTTTCAACTATAGCGTTTAACCCTTCTTCAAAACACCAATCTTGAAATTGTGACATCATCCAGTGGCCACCACCTCTATAAGTTTGAGCTTTAGAGTCACCAGAACCAGTGCCAAAATAGTCGTTGCTGTCAAGAACACCAAATGTATCTGTGTAACCAGCATATAAATCTGGAACTTGTTTATACCATTTATTTTGTATGTATGAATCTAAAAACACAGCATCTCCTCCACCGACACCAATATACGGAATACTTCTAAACCCATCTATGTGAAATCTTTTAAAAGTAGAGTTCGGTGCTTGATAATACGTATACATTGGTCTTTGCTCATGATTTAATAATATCATATTGTGAACAGGGTTCATCTCTCTATTATGATGAGACATATAACCATAATCATCAGATCTAGTGAAATAACAATAAGCCCATTCATTATATGGCTCGTACATGCCATCATTTAATAAACTACAATATGAATTACGAGTACCGTAATTGTTAACAAATTGAGTATCATGGTGTGAAGACCACTGCCAATAACCTTTATCTCCAGAGTGAACAGATATGCAGTTTCTATGCATAAAAGTATGCGTATGTCTTGTATTCATACCACCAGAATAACCATTAGGAACTGGTGAGTTATATACCACACAGTTTTCATATTTGCTTTGGTAATCATATCTAGAGTCTGTCGTATATGAATTATCTAGATATCTACTATTGTAACCAGCTACAAAAACTTGCCCTCTATAAAAATTATTATTGGTATTACCACCCATACCATTCCATACTACATCTTTCAAACCTATTTCTCTAGTACTGGCTCGACTGTAGTCAGTCCAATATTCTACGTAGCAAAATGCCCTTACATCGCTATCTACAGCTTTAATCTCAATTGATCTATTCAATCTTTGTACCAAACTCCCAACTTTTCTCACATTGCCTATAGCTGGACTAACCGTCAGTGTATTGCCGCTTTTAGCTGTAACTGAATACTCGCTATTGTAATCCCAGTTAGTGTCAACATCATTATTAACATCAATATTAATAGTATCTCCAACGCTTATATCTGTTGCATCACTTATTGTTACAGTAGTATCATTTACAGCGGCAGCACTAGTAAGCACCGCAGCATTTCTTCTAACTGTATGTCCTGATAAATGTTTTTTATCTAAACCAGTTTCATATACTTCTGTACCGCTAGAGATAGTGCCAGTTATGCTTGAGTTTAAAGTTATAGTATTACCACTTATAGCAGTAATAGTTCTAACATTTCTATTACTACCAGTTCCAAAAATAATAATATAACCCACTCTAAAAATATTAGCATGGTCAACAACTAAAGAGGTTCCACTAGCTGAAGAAACAATTGCTTTTGGACCTACGAATTTTTTTACATATATTCTATTATTCGCTGTGTCAATATCGTGGACCCAGCAACCCTCATCCGCTCTAACTCTTCTGTCTTGTTGACCAGCATTATAAATAGCTACCCAATCACCAACGCCAAAACCTGCTTCATCAGCAACTGTTAAATAAGAATCTTCAACATCAGCATCAGAAGATAATGTCGTGGTTGTCACACTATCATCACCTATAAACTTCCAAGATGAATAAGTAACATTTTCAATCCATATACCATGTTGGTCAGCATTAGTACCATCAAATTCTAAAACAATATTATTACCTGTTGCGGATAATAAAGCACCAGAAGAACTTCCCCCTTCAGTAAAGTCTTGAGCAGATACGCCATTTGTTTTACTGTAATCAGTAGAACCGTTACCTTGAACAGTAATTCTACCATTGATTCTAATTTTACCATTAGTATCAAAATGTAAATTACCCCTAACAAGTATATTGCCAAAACCAGTACCAGCTCTTTGATCAGAGTTGACAGTGACCTTATGCCCTTGAGCAATAGTAAATGTATCTCCATCAGCAGGAGTTGAACCACCCCAAGTTGATGAACTTGACCAATTGCCTGATTGTGTACTAGTTAATGCCGCCATCTTCTTCTTCTATTGGTTCGAATTGAGCTAAATCTTCAACTTGTTGGTACTGAGATACATCTAAAGCTATTTCGAAAGACAGTGTGCCGCTATCATCAACAACAGTATTGTCATTAATAACAGCACCTACCTCATCATCTTTTGTTAAGTTGAGCGTACCGTTTGATTTATTGTACTCAATTTTTATTATCATATTAATTTAATTTATGTTATGAAATTGCTGGCATTTCAGTCATGAGAACCAAGTAATCTTCAGATGACGTTGGAGCAGTACCAAACACAACACTAATGGCATTATCAGAACTTCTTTTAACAGTAGTGTTGATAACTTCGTAAGTTGCTCCAGTTCCATTATCACCATAATCTAATATTTGTGTCATAACCCTTGGAGTTCCAAAACTATGTGTCACAGTGAAATTTGTTGTTGTCCCGTCACCTGATATTTTCTTAGTAAGCCTACCACCAATATAATCAGAATCAATTACAGTACCTTGCCATGTTCCAGAAGTAATCGTTCCAAGCTTCCCAATATTAGATTCATCAGATCCTGTATCTGTTGTAGTAGTTGTAGTACCATCTAAAAGAGTGACAGTTCCTTGATATTTTTTAACTACATGAACCCTCACACTACGCCCTGTAGTATAAGAAAGTTTTTCCATGTAGATGTTACCACTAGTATCAGCACTAAACGCAATATCATTACTATGAACATGCCAAGTATAATTATTAAGCCTATGAATAACTGGCTTCGCACTGCCTTGGTTATTGTAGAAAATATCTAACTCTATCGGCTCAACATAAGCATTCTCAGAAGAAATAATAAATACTTTAACAAAGGTTAAATTACTCAATGTTAAGATTCTCATTTTTGTGCCAATAGCTGGCAAATTCACAGTTCTTTGAGAATCGAAGGTTACTGTTTTCCCAGCGCCATCAAATACAACATTGTCATTAAATGTTACGTCATTATTGAATGTTTTCTGGCCACTAAACGTCTGGGTTCCAGAAAGATGCGCTGTATCTGCATCTAAATAAGCAGAAGCAATCACGCTACCTTGCCATGTTCCAGTTCCGATTGTTCCAACAGAAGTCAAGCTAGATGCTGTAACACCACTTGCTAATGTTGTTCCTGTTAAGTTGTTGGCATTGTGAGTGTGGCTGTCATTTGCTACTGCTGCTGTAATAGTGATATTAGCAGAACCATCAAACGAAGCACTACCAGAAAGATCACCACCTAAACTAATCGTTCTAGCTACCGTTAGTTTGTCAGCATTTGGATGATAATTATCTGCAAATAATCTATTAGTTCCTAAATAACCAATCCCACCAGTAGTGATTTCGAATAGGGGTGTCGCTAGGTTGCCAATAGTCGGAATTGTGGAGGTAGCAACGCCATGAATTTTAAAGCTGTTATCTTCATCATCCACACCAATTGCCCAAGAAGCATCTCCATGATCTGTGAATGAAATTTGCGGTGACCCAGCATTAGAAGTATCAAGAATAAGTTCTGCTTCGTTGTTGGTAGAATTGTGGCCAATATTTACTACTTTATTTGCTGTAGCAAAATCGACATTAAATGTTGTGCCGCTTAAAGAAAGGTGAGTTCCAGCAGAATAGGTGGTATTGGTATCTGTAACAGTCTCTGTCGCTGTTGTGATTCCTGTAACGTGACCGTTAGAGTCAAGAAGGATGTCTTGAATATAGGTACGGCCACTATTATCAGAAGAAGATGCGGCAGAAATTGTTGGGTGAGCAGTAAGGTATCCAGCAGAAGCGTGGTTGCCCCAGCCGTAAGCTGTCTCAGCAGAGGTTCCTTGAGAAGCTGTAGCAAACGCACTCGCATGATTACCATCTAAAAGATCAGCATCCAAGCCAGAACCAGATCCATCGTTGCCGCTATTCCAAATTGTTACAGGACTTGACCATGTTCCGTTGTTTTTAACTCGTGCTTGAATAGCCGAAGCATCGGAATAGCTAGTGCTGGCCATCTGCCAAGAATAACCTGTGGAGGTGGCGTGTTGTGCATTGAATCCGATAGTTCCAAACTGGTTACCATTGTCCCTATAGAACATCGAACGTGTGATGTTGTCAGCCCCTACTCCACCATCAGTAACAAATGTATTTGTAGACCCTAAACTTCCATTAAGAGCATAAGGAAATCTAAGGGAATCCAGACCATCAAGCTTATCAGAATCAGCAGCTTTAGCGGATGTAGTCAAATAACTATTACTATCAACAGAACCATCAGCTTTTAAGAACTGACTTGAAGTTCCACCTGATCTAACAAGTGATGTAGCTGTTACAGAACCAGAAGCAACAACATCACCAGTAGAACTAATAGTTAATGCTGTAGCATCAGCAGAAATAAATTGGAAACCATTGCCTGTCGTTCCTGTAGTTGCTTTCCATACACCAGCGAAGTTTCTGAACTGACCACCAGTAGCACTGTAAACATTACCTTGTGAAAAAATGCCAGCAGAGCTAATATGCACTCTCTTAATACCCTCAGTTGAAAAAGATATTAATTCACTAGAACCAGATAATTCTCTAAAGATTCCAGTATCAGTATCATTAGAAAATGTTAAAGAAGGTGCAGCGGCAGACCCAGCAGGAATCGAAATCCTTTCGCTAAACGTCCAAGCATCCGTAGAATTAACCCAGTTGATTGTTTTATCAGTCGCACCTTTGAGTGTAATACCACCACCGTCAGCGGTTGTGTCAGTTGGACTAGCGACTGTTCCTAACTCAATATTCTTATCATCGACTTGGACAGTTGTGCTGTTGATCGTTGACGTTGTACCATTGACCGTAAGGTCACCTGATACTGTTAAGTTACCTCCAACTTCAGTATTACCTGTATCTCCTGCTACTCTGAATGTCCATCCAGAAGCATTCTCAGTCCTAAATGCATAACCACTATCTTGTCTGACGACTAATTTTGCAGCAGTTGGATCTGTGTTACCTATACCAACGTTACTGCTATCAGCGATTGTCATAGCAACATTACTGCCAGCTGATCCAGAAGCTCTAACTCCAAATCTTAATCCGAAACCATAATCACCATTATTCCCATTTGCTTTAGAAGCTTTTATATACGGAGATTGCCCAAGAACCGAACCACTCGAATTATATATCGCGGAAAAAGCTATAGACCCACCAGCGTCAGCAGCGTATGAAGTTGTAGTGTCGGTTAATTTTAAATTAGTATTATCGTTGGCTGGTACGCCTGTTATTGATCTCTGTATTTCTAACTTGGACGTAGGACTCGTTGTTCCTATACCAACGTTGCCTCCCAAAGGATTTAAAGCTAAATCCCCTAGACTATTTGCAGCAGTATCCGGATGACCCACCTGAATCCAAGCTTTCCGATCATTAGCAGTTCCCGAAGCTCCAAAGGCAAGAGCATTGCTAACAGAAGCTCCTGTTATCATCAACCCTGCATTTCGGTTCCAATTAGTTGAAGCTGTCCCGCTAGCCGCTGTCAATGATGCTATAGCAACAGGCGCATAGTTTACCTGCAGCTTATTGTTTGGAGTAGTCGTCCCTATGCCAATGTCGCCAGAAGCTCTTATTGTCATCCTCTGCTCTAAAGCAGAACCGCTCTCCGTCCAAAAAGACAACTGACTTAATGCTCCAGATGATTCTCTAATCCCTCTTATCCTAGCGACATACCTATTCGCTAAATCGTTGCTACTTGTTCTAAAGTCTATATTGTAACCACCGTTATCTGCGATGCTTGATGCGTCAAACTGTAATAGCGTCTTAGGTATATTAGTGACTGAGTTATCATCTACTGATAATCTATATGAAGGACTAGTTGTTCCTATACCAATGTTGCCGCCATTGAAATAACCACCACCGGTGTTATTTACTCTGAATAACGTACCCGAAGCTGTTACAAATTGCAGTGAACCACCGTTTTGCAATGATGATGTACCATATTGTAAACGCGCACCAGCAGCATTACTTAACAAGAGATTAGGCGATGTTGTATCCCCGTAAATATAGCCGCCCGTTCCCAGTTCTATATTCCCCTCGACTGTTAGTTTTTGCGATGGACTAGTTGTTCCTATACCAACGTTGCCAGAAGAGTCTATATGTAACCTAGAAGTTGTGCCATTCGAAAAATCAAAAGCAGTACTGGATATGAAGCCTAAAACTCCCGCACCTGCTCCGTCTGCGTAGATAGTCTTCCCTGTTCCACTTGCTCCGAAATCTGATGTTTTTATGTGTAGATTACCTAGTCTTGTATCCCCATTGACTCTTAGAGTGTGATCAGGACTCGTTGTTCCTATACCAACGTTACCTTTTTGAGACCCGCCGCCAATAGTCATAACTATACTGGTAGCAGAAGTACTTGATCCTGTAGCAAAATTTATATTGCCGTGAGCAGAGGCAGATAATCCTTTATTTATTATATTAGTGTCTAGATACTTATTTCCTAATAAACCGAAACCACCACTAGATACTTGTTCTATCTGTGTTGTTGCTTGACTGTTTGTCCCCGAAGATATTTGTATGTAACCACTACCTTGGTTACTGACAGGGTTGTTATCGATATGCAGCATTCTAGTCTGAGACTGTGCTGCTGGAGTGTTTGCTATCTCAAGAAGAGAGTCGGGGGATACTGTTCCTATACCAACATTACCCGTGCTGTGAGCTATAACTAATCTAGGAGTATTACTATTCTCTACAATACCAAAATAAGAAGAAGGTACTCCAGCTGAAGCTGAACCTCCTCCAATACCAGCTAGCCAATTATAACTGGCTCCCCTGTGAAATTGTAACAAAGCCCCGTGAGTAGCTGATCCATAAAACCTACCCAATACACCTGCTGTATTTGGATCTCCTTCTACATGTAGTTTAACATTTGGATTAGTCGTTCCTATACCAACTTTGCCGTTTTCATCAATTCTAACCGCTTCTCCAGAATCTGTATTAAGTGTAATATATCCAGTGCTATAATTATTATATAATCCTAAATTAGTTTGAGTAGTATGTATTCCTCCTCTGGTAAAATAATTAGACGAGTTGCCAAAATATATTTTTTTTGTTGTCGGGTGATTACCTATGTATAAATCACTATCCCCAATATCTAAGCCACTTCTTGGGCTTGCTGTTCCTACACCAACACTGTCCCCGCTAACCACCAAAGCATCAGTTCCATACTCTCCAATAGTGATTTTGTCATAATCAGAAGTGCTTTCGACTTCGATAATTGGCAAACCAGCAGCGTCATTAACAGAGAAAACAGTCCCAGTCACAGCATCTGAGACCCCAAATAACCTACCATTTGCACCCTCCACGCTGAACCTATCAAGGTAATCAACTCCAGTAGCGGAGCTATTTATCTCGATACCCGCATATCCATCGTACTGAATGGCGACCCCTGAAGCGTTCCCCGTTAACGTAGGGATATCTGCGACCCCCGCCGTATTACCATCAAAATAAATCCCAGATTCTGGGGCTGTGATTATGTTTGCCATTGTTTTTATTTACACTATTTTTAGAGGCCAAACCTCGATTTTGTTGCGTTAAAGTTTTGGAGGACTTCTGTGGATGTGAGAGCTTTGTTGTATATTTTCATAATGGGAATATCTCCTTTAAAATATCTACTATCTCCATTTGATCTACTACCTATTCTAATAGAACTACCATTAGGAGATAAATTACTTGCTGCTGAAGATCCTTTCAGTACACCATTGGCGTAAATCTGCATTGTACCATCACTAAGTTGTTGTAATACAAAATGGACATACTCGTCATCATAGTTACCTGCTGCAATTACATGCTCCGTACCATCATAAAAATCAAAAGACCATTGATTGGATACATACATATTATAGTTTAGATTCCATCTTGTAATATCTACATCGAAGGCTACCATATCACCTTGATCACTGGAAGATTTTTTAAGTACGCATTCCATACAATTTGGATACGAAGTAAAAATACTTCTAATGTCAGAAGGTAGTGCGATATAATCATCAGTCCCATCAAAAGTCATTTGTGCATTACTATCAAATGATACGTTTGATAAATCAATTGTTGTATTACCAGTACGGTCTATTAGTCCTTGGGTGGCTGATCTGGTTCCGTTTACGAAAGGTGTAGCGTGAGACTTCAACTCTACTTGAGGCGAATGCCACCTTGTTTTTTGCCCTGTTTGTATATTTGAGTTTCCCTTAGTCATGGAAAATCCGGGGTTAGCAGTTATTGCTCCATAGTAGCCAAAACGTCTATATTCCGAAGTGAGGTATGCAGATCCTCCATCTAATGCGGACAAACTCTGCCAAGCTGTTCCTGATCCATTGTAAATCTTAGGTGTAATATTAGAATAAGTTCCTCCTTCGAGTTTGGCGAAAATTGACACGAAAGCATTTCCCGAAGAAGGCATGTTTGTCCCTTGCCCAAATTGGCTTCTAGCTGCTGTATTAATATTTGCGCCATCTTGCACCTCCATCTCACAAGCATATCCTGATGGAGATCTAGAATCTACTACTTGAGATGTCTGCAAGTTAGTATAACCACTTCTTTGACTGAAGTCTATCCCTCCAGAGGTAATTAAATTGGTTGTAGGCTCCCCTTTATATGACTTACCATCATCAGTATCATACAAAAATACTAATCCATCATCAATAATATCTGGATTTGCATGTGCGCTCATAGTCCGAATCTTCCTTTCGTTGCGTTATAGTTTTGGAGG
>CAKZOO010000190.1 GCA_937136455.1 uncultured Flavobacteriaceae bacterium
AGTCTAAAGGGCAAACTTTTGACCGAGTACTTATTTACCCTCCTGACTCTTTTATTGAATGGTTAAAGAATTCTAATCATGAATTACCAGAAAAAACTAGATGCAAATACTACGTTGCCTTGACTAGAGCAAAATACAGCGTTGGAATCATTTGTGATGAAAGCATCGATGGTTTACAACAATTTGACTTCCCTGAACCTCCAAAGAATCAACACTCTACCTGAGTATAAGCGTAAAGTTTAATCTTGAGTATCAAGAGGGGATTTAATGCATGATACAATTTTGTAATCAACATTTTTTCCTTCCTTTAACTCAATCTCTCTTTTTGCTCTCGCCTCTACTGTTTCATATTCACTTACATTAAAGTGAATTTTATTTGTTTTACCATTAACTGTATATTCAACAAGGAAGTAAGCCATTTTTAACTTATTCAATTTTTATCTACAAATCAGGAAAATCAAATTCATTGAAGAATGTCGAAGGCGGGGTTCTTAGATCGAGGTAATCAAATGATACCAAGCTATTTTCCTTCATCAAATCAAAAACGGTTTTACAGTTCTTATCTCTCGCAATAAATAAATCCGCCTCAACCTCTTCTGCTTGAGCCAGTATTTTTGTGTCATTTGGAATCACTACCCTATTCTCTAATTTCACTACTCCTTTCTTTTTCTTTTCAAAAGCTAAAGAGGCAAGCAAAGATGATCGGCTAGCATGGCTCAGATTAAAAGGCAAAACAGTTAGAGATCGGTATGGTAGCTTCTTAATATCAGCTCCAGTACCGAATTCAGCCGCCACGATAGTAGATAGGTAGAGTTTATCTCCATTGTCACGAAACTTACGATAGTATTTCTTGGCATTATCATGATCGGGGTCATCCGTCTTGTATAGACGAATAAAGAAGCTGGTATCTAAAAATATTTTCCTGGGATTATCCGTCATACCCTCTCACATTATTTAGCCAATTTTCAGGGTCTTCTATCTTATCCATATAAGGCTTAGATTCAGCAATCAGCCGATCCAGATATTCATCGGGAGATTCATTATGATCCTCATAATCAATAAACTCTAATAGCTTAGCGGATTTTTTGTTAAACTCTCCTGTATTAATGTTCCTCTCGATTATGAGCCTAACTTGCTGTTTTTTATAGAGCCTATTCTTATCATCTTCACCAAGCATATCTCTACTCGATGCTATGGTAATCGTTCCAAATTCATCAGTATCCAGGTGGACATTGGCATTTATTTTGCCACCAATATCAACGATCTCTCCAGTTACAAACAGCTCTTCTTCAACCCAAATCTCTTCTGGGTGAATCCATTCAGTTTGGCGATCCATTTTTAGCCCTTGATCAAGCTTATCAGAAAGACCAAATTTCAGAGTGAACTTTTCCTTAGAGATGAATTTATGGATATTCTCGATTGCTTCAACCTGTTTAGGCTTGAGTATTCCTAAGTTATGCTCGGCATTAAGCTCACTTAGCAGAGCTTGCGACTGAATCGCAACAGCTCCAGCAACCAAAAACTTGATCACTGCACTCCCCTCTTCAAACTCTATACTTACTCTTGACCTGTCTTGGCTTTTATCAGGATATAGGAAGTTTTTTACATTAGAAAGCAGGCTGACTATTTCGTCAACATCTAAGAGATCAGGAGATAACTCCTTCTTCTCTCTCACACCATTGATTTTAAGCTCTATGCTTTTACTTTCCATCACACTACCTAGTTACCAGTAAAACTATACTATTTATTTGAAACATGCATTTATTTAACAAATTGTTTCTCTCAATTTGTTTAAGCAACCTTTCTTTAAGGAGTCATTATACCACAAAAAAGACTTTTTGAATCAAAAATATTAGCTCAGCTTCAGAATTTTTCTTGCACACCCTGCACAAGATGCACACAGCTTTGTCACAAGTAAAGTTGTGACACTTAACAAAGTGACTAACAGGAACTTAAACCCCTGTCACAAGATGCACAAGATAAAATCACCAAAACACTTTAAAAACTTCTAGAAAGAACCTTAATTCTCCATCCTTCTGATTTACAGCCCCATACTCATAAATCCTAATCTTTATACTTTTTCTTCTCAATAGCAGAGAATACCTTCTCCCCTACCCTGCCTTTCAGAAAATACTCAGCTTATATTTTGTGTATCAAAATTTTTATATACATTTGACTAAAATATTTGATGCCAAATGATGGACGAAAGAACACAGCTGAATTGCATCAAAGGCATCCTAGAGGATCAAGGCAGGACACAGACTTGGCTTGCAAAGAAACTAGGATTAACCTTTGCGACAGTTAATGCTTGGTGTAACAACCGAAGCCAGCCTTATTTGACAGATTTAGTGAAAGCCGCCGAGTTGCTAGAAGTAGCACCAGCGGATTTAATTGTGGATGGCACAAAAAAAGAAAAAGGCCTGAGTGAAACTCAGACCTTCCTAAATCTTACATAAACTCTTGAAACGACTGCTATTATGACTGCTAGGTGCAACTAGATCGTCATAATTCTTTGAAGAACAGCCGCTTAATTAAAAGCTTAGAGGTTGGGAGCGGAT